>JAHISQ010000174.1 GCA_018818125.1 Candidatus Rifleibacteriota bacterium | reverse complement strand
TGTACCAGGCAGCGTCGAGAACAGAAAGCAGGTGAATCAGCCAGCCGAGCAGAAATACCCACATGATGCCGCTGAGTACAAAGAAAAACAAAGCGGCAAAAGGGCGGCCCTGAATCAGTTGCCCGAGGCCGGGTATGAAAAAGCTGGAAAGAGCTGCAATTACATTTCCTGATGAACCTTGTCCTGACATGGGCATTCTCCTGTTAAGATAGTTGAATTGTAGAAAAAACCTCGCTGAAAAGCAAGTCGCAGATTAATTTTTACAAACCAAACATTGTTAGATACGACTAATCTGGTGAATTCAATCAGGCTTGATACCCATTGGCATGACTATTCAGGTGCACGATGTTAGAGCGAATCAGTAATGAAGGTAACACGGCTATGCAAAAACTTTGAAAGAAATGAGTGGAAACAATAAATAGGTATGTATATAGAAAAACCTGCCCATGTGAGAGCTAATACTCATGGGCAGGCGCTGAAAAGTCTTATGGATTTACTGTTTGTCTTCGGGAAGAATGCCCTGGTCGAAAAGCCTGTACATAACGCCTTTTTTTACATACCCTTCAAGACGTGAGGCAACCAGATTTATGAAGTGATTTGGAATTGAAATGTCTTTGTTGGAAACTTTGTAAATGAAGTTGGCGACCTTGCTGGTTGGTCGAATTTTTTCGAGGACATATTGGTCATAAATGCTGTATTCATCTTCGTCATAAAGAAGAATTTGAGTTCCGAAGTGAGAATACCCAAATGGCTGATGAGGGGGGATTGCGGGGAAAGCATCGGTGCGATTTACTACGCGCACGAGAGGAAGGCTGTTGAACAGGTTTCGTCCTTTTTCATCGGTAACTCTGGGTTGCCCAAAAGTTATAATCTGATCAACATCAAAACCCTGTTTTTTCAGAAACATGGCATAAACCACTGCCAGACCACCACCAAGCGATGATCCCGCCAGACGTACTTTTCGGTTTTTATCAAGTAGCTTCGTTGCAGTTAAATTGATTTCTCGAACTGATTTAAGGAAACCGCGGTGAATCCGGCAATCGAGTTCTTTTGCTTTGGATGGTCTGAAATTCAGGTCGACCAGAAAATTTCGCGGGTGACCAGAACCTCGAAACACAACCGTCTGAATGCCTAATCCCCGTTCGTCACGGCCTGCGTCATCAATAATCATCATTCTGTTTTTGAATTTGGGCAGATCAATAAATTTGGTATTAGGGTAAACATCCAGAATGTCCTCATCCGGATGATAGTTCATCATCTGACAGAGCACTGCGTAGTTAAGTATCAGTTCAAAATTAACTTTGTATAAACCTGATTCTTTGACCTGCAATGGTATCAAATCTTCAGTAACAATTTTTGCCAGTGCTGTATTTTGTGCTGTGCGGTCTTTAGCCGTTACCGGTATTGTGCATATCTGAAAAAGCAATGTCAGACAAATGACTATAGAAAGAGTTTTTTGCATAAATGTCACCTCATTTTTCAATTATATGGGAAACTTCTGTTTCGAACAAGACCGAAAATTGTGCTGCTATTTTTTTCCATATGTCTCGATTCGGCTTGTAATTAATCTACAGAGGATTCAAAGCTTGCTTCAATGTTGTCAGGGTTCGTTTAATCATACATCCTGGAAAATGATTCAAGCCCCTGTGATATGACGAGCTGAATGGAAGCTCTTGGATCAGCTTCTTATGTGATACGAGAAGCATCGCGATTCCGTGGTTTTTGATTTAAATTCGGCTCCTGGCGGACAATCAAGCGTTTGCATTTCATACCTATAATCTTTCCGATTCTGACATCGACAAATAAAAGCACCGCCAGTTCGCGAAGATTTTCATGGAGCCTAATGTTTCAATATGGAAGGAGAAATTGGAGCCCATACATTCGAATGGGTTGACGCTGTGGTTTAAATGTTTGAAGACAAACTGAAAGGAATGAGAGAGCATTATCAATGCCGTAAATGCAGGAAGCTCTAATCTGGTTTTCGCGCTAAGCAACCATTCAAGCTCTATTGCGGTTCCATTAAGATAGCATTGTCTGTAGAGTAAATCACAGGGTGGAAAGTAAGGGCTGATTGTGTTAGAATCGCGCATGCATTTTGCCAAGCAAATCCAAGCATGAGGAACACCTATGAGTGTCGAAGAAACACCTAAAAGCTCAAATTTTATTCGTGACATCATTGATGCCGATCTTGAATCAGGCAAGCACAGCGAAATAGTAACCCGGTTTCCGCCAGAACCTAACGGCTATCTGCACGTTGGCCACGCCAAGTCGATTTGTCTGAACTTCGGTCTGGCTCGAGATTATAATGGGCGCTGCCACCTGCGCTTCGATGACACCAACCCGATCAAAGAAGAACAGGAATACATTGACGCTATAAAAGAAGACGTTAAATGGCTTGGTTTCGATTGGGGTAAACACGAATACTACGCTTCCAACTATTTTGACCAGCTCTTTGACTGGGCTGTTCTACTTATTAAGTCTGGCAAGGCCTATGTTGACGACCATACTGCTGACGAGATCAGGGCAAGTCGCGGCACTCTTACTGAGCCTGGCAAAAACTCGCCATGGCGTGATCGCAGCGTCGAAGAAAATCTGGATTTATTCAACAGAATGAAAAACGGTGAATTCAAGAACGGAGAACGCGTTCTAAGAGCCAAAATAGACATGGCTGCACCCAATATCAATATGCGCGACCCCGTTTTATACCGCATTCTGCATGCCGAGCATCCACGCACTGGCGACAAATGGTGCGTCTACCCGATGTATGACTTTACACATGGTCAGTCTGACGCGATCGAGCATATCTCGCATTCGATCTGTACTCTCGAATTTCAGGATCATCGCCCACTTTATGAGTGGTTCATTGAAAACCTTCCGTTGCCAGCTAAGCCTCATCAGTATGAATTTGCCCGCCTGAACTTGACTTATACGGTTATGAGCAAACGCAAACTGCTGCGCCTTGTGCAGGAAAAGAAAGTATCGGGCTGGAACGACCCGCGCATGCCAACCATCTCGGGAATGCGCCGCCGCGGATATCCAGCAGCCTCTTTGCGTGAATTCTGTGATCGCATTGGCGTTGCCAAGGCTAACAGCACTGTCGAATTCGCGATGCTGGAAAACTGTGTGCGCGACGACCTGAATCGCAATGCTCTCCGTTTCATGGCGGTTTTGCGTCCGATCAAGCTGGTTATCACAAACTACCCGGCTGATCAGGTCGAAGTTTTCGATGCTGATAACAATCCCGAAGATCCGACTGCCGGTACCCGCAAAGTGGCTTTTACCAAAGAGCTCTACATCGAATCTGAAGACTTTATGGAAGACCCGCCGAAAAAGTATTTCAGATTGGCACCGGGCGCAGAAGTAAGACTTAAACACGCCTATTACGTGACCTGCAAAGACGTGATCAAAGATGCCGCCGGCAATATCGTTGAGTTGCACTGCGAATACGATCCCGCCAGTCGTGGCGGGTCATCTCCGGATGGTCGCAGAGTAAAAGGTACGTTGCACTGGGTTTCTGCCACGCTGGGTCGAAAAGCCGAGATACGTCTTTACGACCATCTTTTCAACCAGGAAAACCCCGAAAAGGTTGCAGAAGGCGAAGACTTTATCAACAAAATCAACCCGGCGTCACTTGAAGTTCTCAGCGATTGCGTTCTAGAACCGGCTCTCGCTGATGTCGCAGTCGGCGTTGCGCTTCAGTTCCTGCGTATGGGCTATTTCTGCATGGATCAGGATTCAACTGGCGATCATCTCGTGTTTAATCGCACGTTAACGCTGAAAGACGGTTGGGCCAAGATTCAGAAAAATCAACCAGACTGATTATCAATAAAAAAGCCTCGCTGCAGATAATCTGTCAGCGAGGCTTTTTTTTACCGAATTCTATTCGAGATAGGTGTATCCATAGAGGCCGGAGCGGTAGATTGCCAAAAACTCTTTGCCTTCGACAATTGTGATTTTGCCTTCTTTAACTGACGCAGCAACCCATGTTTCCATGGTGCGCACAAGTTTTTTTGCATTGAACTGCACATAATCAAGCACGTCGGCAACGGTTTCGCCGTCGATGATCTTGTCGATATCGTAACTGCCATCGTCGTTTACAGTTATATGAACGGCGTTGGTATCGCCAAAGAGGTTGTGCAGATCGCCAAGGATTTCTTGATAAGCGCCAACCATGAAGACTCCAAGGTAGTATGGCTCATAGGTTTTGAGATTATGCAGGGGGAGGCAGGGGTTAAAGTTGCGGTTGCCGATGAAACGGTCTATCTTTCCGTCTGAATCGCAGGTTATATCCTGAATTGTTGCCTGATGTGTCGGTTTTTCGTCGAGACGGTGCAGCGGCATGATCGGAAACAGTTGATCAACTGCCCAAGCATCTGGCAGCGACTGAAATAGCGAAAAATTACAGAAATACTTCTCAGCAAGAATTTTATCGAGCTGTCGCAGCTCTTCTTCCGAGTGCTTTTGCTGTCTGGCCAGGTCTCTAACTTCGTGTGCGATGCCCCAGAACAGTTTTTCCGTTTTTGCCCGCGATTTGAGATCGAGCATGCCGAGGTTGAACAGATCAAGAGCTTCTTCGCGCAGTTGCTGGGCATCGTGCCAGGCTTCAATCATGGTCAGGTCGGTCAGAGATTCGAATATCGTGTGCATATCGCATACGAGTTCGTGATCTTTCTTGCTGATTTCTATTTTTGAAAAGTCTACTCGTGGCGGCGAAGTGGTTTCGAGAACATTGAACACCAGAATTGAATGGTGGGCGGTGAGTGCGCGCCCTGACTCGGTTATCAAGTGAGGGTGTGGCAGTCCATTTTTATCGGCAGCATCCTGCAGGGCAGAAACAGCATCGTTAGCATATTCCTGAATCGAATAGTTGATGCTGCTCGAAATGGTCGTGCGCGTGCCGTCGTAGTCGACGCCAAGGCCGCCGCCGATATCGACATATTCAAGGTTGCAGCCAAGTTTATGAAGTTGCACATAGAATTGAGCGGCTTCTTTAAGGCCGCGTTTAATTTTGCGTATGTTAGTAATCTGACTACCGAGATGGCAGTGAATCAGTTTGATGCTGTCGATCATATCTTCTTCTTTCATCATATCAACAGCTTCGATCAGTTCTATCGGGGTCAGGCCAAACTTGCTCTTGTCACCGCCTGAATCTTCCCATTTGCCACTGCCAAAAGCAGCCAGCTTGATTCTAATTCCGATGTTCGGGTTTACTTTATGAACTTTGGCGAGCTTGCAGATCAGCTTGAGTTCATTGAATTTTTCGGCAACGATGAAAACCCTTTTGCCCATTTTCTGGGCAAGTAAAGCGAGTTCAATGAACTCTTCGTCTTTGTAGCCGTTGCAGACGATTATGGCCTCGGGGTTATCCATAAGCGCCAGGACTGCATGCAGTTCAGGCTTTGATCCGGCTTCGATGCCGATGTTGAATTTTTTGCCGTAGCGCACGATTTCTTCAACAACCGGGCGCTGCTGATTAACTTTGATCGGGTAAACAGTGTAGTAGTTGCCGCCGAAACCGTATTCTTCGGAAGCGCTTTTAAAGCAATTCGAAATAGTCTCAATGCGCTCGTCGAGGATATCTGGAAATCTGAGTAGAACCGGAAACGAAACGTCTTTCAGGGTAATCTCGTCGAGAATTTCTTTTATGTCTACTGCCTGTTTCGGTCTGCGATGCGGCATAACGGTGACATTGCCAGCTTTGTTAACGCCAAAATAGCCAACTCCCCAGCCTTCAACGTTGTATAGTTCAGCAGAATCTTCGGTGCGCCATTTTCGCATCAGATACCTCCGAGGTTGATGTAGATAAGGGTTTATACTAGATGGAAATGAGTTTTATCGCAAGCATTTTATACTTGTTTATGGTAAGGCTTGAGAGTATACTTTAATGCTCATTAAATAGATGGTTTCTGGCCATATAAAGACTCAGGAGAAATTGATGAAAGAAGAACTTGTGGCTGGCCGCAACGATCTCTGCCCCTGCGGAAGTGGGCTGAAATACAAAAGATGCTGTATGTTTGTTCGATCTGCCCATGACGTAAGTGTAGCCGAGCTTTATCTGAACAATTATCGGATCAAGCTCAAGACTGCCAAAGATATTGCCGGGATCAAAAAAGCAGGCAAATTGGTGATTGATACTCTCAGATTAGCTGAAGAGTATATTAAACCAGGCATAACAACGAACGCTATTAACAAATTGGTGCACGATTACACAATTAAGAATGGTGCACGGCCGGCTCCCCTTAATTATCGAGGGTTTCCGAAGAGTATCTGCACTTCGGTCAACGAGGTTATCTGTCATGGTATCCCTTCTGAGCGGGTTTTAATCGAAGGCGATATCATCAACGTTGATGTAACCTCGATTCTAGACGAATATTTCGCCGATGCCAACATGACCTTTTTTGTTGGTGAATGCAGTCCTGATGCGCACAAGATCGTGAATATTGCTCGTGAGTCACTAAAGCTGGCTTTGGCTGCAGTCAAGCCTGATAACACGATTGGCGATATCGGGTTTGAGATTCAGCAATATGCCGAAGGGCAGGGCGCCTCTGTTGTGCGCGAATTTATCGGGCACGGGATTGGCAAGGTCTTTCATGAGCCACCTGATGTGCCGCATTTTGGCCGCCGCAACACTGGCATAGTTCTGGTTCCTGGCATGGTTTTTACGGTTGAGCCGATGGTAAATCTTGGTAAGCGCTTTTTGCGGGTGCTTGACGATCAATGGACAGCAGTTACCCGCGATGGTTCGCTTTCTGCACAATTCGAGCAGACTATAGTTGTAACTGAAGACGGTTACGAAAGTCTGACCCCTTACGAACTCTAATATTCAAAATTCTCTGGAGGAAACATGGAAGAACTACTGCTGGACTATCTTAGATTTATCGAAGGCGAAGCTGACAGCGACCAGAAGTTTGATCCGGATCGCAAGATCAACGAGCAGTTTGATGTTCTCGACGAAATGGATTTTCGCATCGCAACCGTGAAGTTTGAGATGCATGCCATGGTTGATATTCCGCGCACCCCAAAAAATTACGAATTGACCCTTCGCGAGCTCGTTGAAAAGATCAGCGAATTGTCTAAGGTCAGCAAAGCCAATGTGCCGACATTCTTGAAAAAGAAAAAAGCCGAATTGTCACGAATTGCCCACGAAATGGCGGCAAGCATGGCAAACATATTCGGCTGAGAACACTGGACACCTCGTCATAATTTCCTTACAACTAAAGTATGCGTTCCCACAGGGAGGAAGTTATGAATAAGATAATAGGACTAATGATACTGATCAGCCTGGTCTGCAGTGTGCAGGCCATGGCTTTTGATGAAGCTAAATTACGATCGGTTCTCGAAGGTTACAGCAAGATCGTCACAAAGCTTGCAACGCTTGGTAATAACGGCAATTCAGGTAAGGGTGGAGATTCCGCTAAGGGTAGCCCGGCTGATGATGAATTTGTGTGGCTCAAAGCCGACAAGGTTAATGCTGAGCTCGAAAGTATGATTCGTGGTATTGAAACAGCCAAAGGCGTAGCAACGGCTCTTGCCATAATCATAAACCTTTACGAAAGTGACAGTATAACTGTTGAAGTCGCGCTTGCCTCGATCAAGATGCTCAAGGACCGCGCGGTTTTTCTCAAGCTGTTCATAACCAACGGTAATTCAGAACTCGAAATCATGATTCACATACTTAACGAACATGAAGCCGATTTCTCTCAGAAAGCTAAGGATGGCTCGAAAACCACTGTTAACATCGAGGCAACCGGCAAAATCAAAAATCCGGCACCTTCAAACGGCAAACAGTAAACCTAATTTCGCGAAACCAAAGCCGGGGGCAAACATAAGTTTGCCCCCGGCTTTGGTTTTGGGATGCTCTCGATATCTCTCTTGCAAAGAGTTTGAGTAAAGCAAAGAGACGCGGGTGACCGCGGTTTAAGCCGGAAAATGGATATAGCCATGGAAAAGCTAAGCGCTTACACTTGTTTTTTGCTTGGAGTGGCTATTTGGAATTTTTGACGGCGCCTTTCTCGTAAGCTCTTAAAAAGCAGTCGACAATGGCTGGTTCAAACTGGGTGCCGCTGCATCGTTTCAGTTCTGTGAGCGCGACATCGTCTGGCTTGCCTTTGCAGTTTTCGTGGTATGGCCTATCTGAGGTCATTGCATCAAAGGTGTCGGCAACCGCAATTATTCTTCCCGCGAGGGAAATTTCCTCTTGGGATCTTCCGGTCGGGTAGCCGCCGCCTGAAAACTTTTCATGGTGGTCGATCATTCCTGGCAAGAACCGGGAAAGTTTCTTAACATGATTCATGATATCAGCCCCGATGACTGGGTGCTGCTTTATCTGTTCGAACTCCTCAGATGTCAGCCTGCTGGGTTTTCGAAGAATTGCTTCAGAGACCCCGAGCTTGCCGATATCATGCAATAGCGCTGAAATTCTGATGTTTTCGACCTGATCTTGTGGAAGACCCATTTCTTTTGCGATTGCAACAGAGTAATTAGTTACTCTGCGAGAATGACCGTGCGTATAGGGATCTTTTGCGTCTATTGCTGCAGATAGTGCCTCGACAGTGTTTCGAAACAGTTCCTGGGCTTCGTGATATAACCCGGCGTTTTCAAGCATTCCACCCATCTGCTGGGCGATCGCCGAAAGCAGTTTCTCGTCTTTAGAGTCGAACTCTTCGTTCTCGCCTTTTTGGAAAACGGCAAGAACTCCTATGATGCCCGCTTTTGACGGAAGCGCAACCAAAAGGCGCGTTTGGCGATTTTTTCTGCCCAGCTCAATGCCGTTACCGGCTGAATCGAAGTTAGAAAAAACAGGCGTGCCGTTTTGCAGCACATCCCAGGCCGTGTCAGATCCCTTGGGCCATGTAACCTGACCGATGTCGGATGGAGCGAATCCGATTCCGGCTACCAGAATCAGCTCATCTGCCGCTTCGTTGAGCATGAAGACCCCAGCTCTTTCGACATCAAGGATTGTGGTTATCTCCTCTAGAGCTTTTTGCTGTATCCGCTCAATCTGGAGAGTGCCTGAGAACGCCGAACTCAATCTGTATAAAAGGGTTAATTCCTCATACACGTCTGAAAGCTCGTTTGTCAGGTCACAAAGCTCATATTCAAGCAAGAGCATTCCCGTCAATGCGTCGGAAACGATCTTCGTTTGAGAGGGTTCAACCTCGACAGGGCAGCGAAGAAAGACTGTCATGTCGTTGGAAAGATCTATTAGTAGGTCGTTGCCAGTCGATTCAACGTGAAGTTCATACTTTCCGCCGAGAGTGGAAAGAAAAGCTTTGATCCTGTCCCCGTTGATAAGTTTTTTAAGTGGCGCGGTCATTGGGTTTTTACATTACCAATGTCAAGTTTGGCTTTGACCGTTTCAAGAAGCTGTCTTGGGCTAAAAGGCTTGGTGATATAGTCGGTTGCACCGGCGTCGAAACCGGTCTTCATGTCTGACTCCTGACCCCGCGCAGTAAGAAGGATAATTGGGGTTGATTTAAACAAGGCATCCTGTCTCAGTTTTTTGCAGACTTCAAAGCCGTTCATTTTTGGCATCATAACATCAAGAAGTATCAGATCGGGAGCTTCGCTTTTTGCGGCAGTGAATGCCTCTTCGCCGTTTGTTACCGCAATCACACTGAATCCTGCGTTGGAAAGTTTGTCTTTAACAATTCTCAGAATATGCGGTTCATCATCGGCAACGAGTATTTTTTTCTCTGTCATTATGAGCCTCCTTATGATTTTCCTTAATTCCGGGCGGTTAGTCGGATGTGGCGGGTGGGTTTGCTGGTGCCGTGAGCGCCCGGACTTTTTCAATCAGGTCTGACCCTTTGTAGGGCTTTCTCAGCCAGGCGTCAACTTCAATGTCAGATTCTTTTTCTTCTTCTGGAAGAACCGTTAGCAGCATGATTTTCACAGATTGCATTCTCTTGTCGGCCCTGATTCGGCGAACGACCTCGTAACCACCCATCCCGGGCATCATAACATCCAGAATGACCAAGGCCGGTATACCTTCTTCAAGGCATGAAAGTGCTTCTTCTCCTGAATAAACGGATTCTACCGTGAAGCCTTCCCGGGCAAGCTTGTCCTTGACAGCCCTTGCAATGTTCTTCTCGTCTTCCACCACAAGAATTAAAGCCATTTTGCACCATTTTTCATTTGTTTGCCGTGACAATTCTATCACAGTTCGTTCCAGCATGGAAACCCGCTGTCGTCAAATTTATTGTTTGGTCGTGAGGCGCGTGGTGTGATATCTTAGCGACATGGAAGAGTCTGGGGATGTTCTACTACCACGGGAAAACAGGTTGCACTCAAAGGCTGGCTGGCTAGGGCTGGCATTGTTTGTTGCAGGACTTTTTGCGCTTGTTTTTACGCATATACCTCATCTTCTGCTTTTGGCGATCGTTTTGGTTGTCTGTGATAACAGACTGTATAATCCCAGAGACGGGATGCTGAAGGATAACCAATCAAGGCTTGAGGATTTGGGCTGGTGGCTGTTTATTCTGGGCCTTGCATTGCTGTTTTTCAACTGGTTTTTAGCTGCTTTTCCCCTTACCGTGGGTTATCTGCTTACTGGTGGTCGCGTCTTCAGAGCACTTCGCGAGAGGCTGTTCAAAAACTGGACTGACATCAACCACGATCGATGGGTTGATTATTTCAGCTATTTTTTTATCCTTCCCGGTTTAGTGATAACCCTTGTCGGACTTCTTGTCGGGCCTCTCAGATACATGCAAATTCGCTTCATTTACTCTGCCCTCAAGCTTTCAGAGGCGCTCTGGTATTCTTTGGGCATAATAGGCTTTGGAGCAATTCTTCTTACGCTCGGCTTCGGCATCAGAAGGCGGCATCTTTGGGCTGGTATTCTGGGGCTTTGTGTGACTTTTCTGGGCTTCTGGAATTCGATTGACAAGGCTTTCAGAGCAACCGAAGGCAATCTTAATCGTTTGCCTATAGAGCTGGTAAATCATGGTTTTTCGATACTGTTCGCATGGCTCTTCTTTTTCGGATTCTACCAGACTTTTTTCCCGGCTATCAGTTCTAAGGCAGCAAAACTGGCGGACTCTCTTGAGGGCAAGCTGAAGGAGTCGGATAAGGCTTTGCAACAGGCCAGGGAAATGCTGGAGGACGAGCGTGTTAAACTGCGCGCTATTTTTGAGACCACCAGAGAGGGGATTGCCCTGTTTGACCGTGAAATGAAAGCAGTCTTCGCAAATCCTGCATTTTCCGAGCTGTTTGAGATTTCTGCGGATCTGGTTTCAGATATGACCTGGAGTGAGATTATCGATCGTTCGGGCTATAATGAGGTTCAGCGCAACCTCTCTTCTGACACGGGTGAAATCTCAATTCTAGATGAAAAGGGAGGGGTGAGGCGCAATATTTCATTTTACACCCGGAAAATCACCAACAGTTCAGACGAGTTTGTTGCGACAATGATTCTGAGCCGTGATACTACTCTTGAGCGCGAGATCAGCCGTGTTAAGTCAGAATTTGTAAGTAATGTCAGTCATGAGCTTCGCACGCCACTTACATCAATTCGAGCTTATGCCGAAATGCTGCTTGACGGCGAAACGGAAAACCCCGAAACGACACGTGAGTATCTTATGGTGATTCTTGATGAGGCTGAGCGCTTAACCAACCTGATCAACGACATTCTTGATCTGTCCAAAATGGAATCGGGGAAAAAAGTCTATCGTTTTTGTGCCGCCGAACCTGGGAAACTTCTACAGAAGGCCGTTCAGATGGTAATGTCAGAGGCGCAAAAAAAAGGGCAGACGATTGAGGCTGAGATTCCAGAACCCTCATTTGTCGCGGTGTTTGACCAGGACATGCTTTACCAGGCCCTTCTTAACCTGGTGAACAATGCGGTGAAATATACCCCGAATAGCGGGAGTATTTACGTGACGTTGACGATTCCTGATGACTCAGGCTTTTACAGAATAATCGTGAAGGATAACGGGATCGGAATTTCTGCTGAAGATCAGCAGAAACTTTTTTCAAAGTTTTTCCGCGTTGAGAGCACTCTTTTGCAGGAAGTCGGTGGTACCGGGCTTGGCCTGGCTCTCGTAAAACAAATTGCTGATGACCATGGCGGCCGGGTTGAAGTTGAATCTTCGCCAGGAAAAGGCAGCACCTTTACCCTCGTTTTTCCCGTCTCAAACCCAGCATTAATCAAAGCTACTGGTAAAATAAATAACCCGACCATTTGAATGGTAATTGCTGATTCTATGTGTTGCTTAAAGCATTAGTGTTGATGCTTGTCTTGCGCGGTCTGCAGCCATTCAACCAGTGGAAATCAGCTTGATTCAAACTCGATCTTGCTGTTGTCCGATGTTACTGTTTTGGCTCTATAGATGAGTAAATTAAAGAGACGCGATTGCTCGCGTCTCTTTATGTTCTAGTGATCTGGTAAAAGGAAACCCAGGTTCTACTGAATAGGAATCCAGATCTCGGTTTTCTTTTTTGAATCTGGAGTTGTGCTGTTTGGGGCATCGAAATACCTTTCAACGCATGGGCCACCGAGAACAACGAGTTTGTTCTCGACAATCCACTTATAAAGGCTATTGATGGTTATATATGTGGTTTCATATGAACCAACGTGCATGGCGACAGCGACTTTGTTGAATTCGAATTTTTTAGCCTTCAAGCCGGCTTTATCAGTTTGATTGGAAGCAACCGGGTAGCCGATATCCCATTCCAGATCTTCGGGCGCGACATAGAACGGACTGTTCCAGTAGACGGTAATCTCTTTGTCTGCAGCCTTAAGACCGGAAGACTTGAATTTTGCCAGAAAGGACTTTTCAAGCTGCGGCAATCCTGCGTAAGGGCCTGTACCTTCCAGGCACATGTAGGTGAAGGGTTGAACATTGCGAACTTCTGCTTTGAAAGAAGAAGCCTTCTCTACTGCCATCAAAGATCCGCAACAAAGCGCCAAAATAGCCAATGCAAATAATATTTTTTTCATAGAGCCTCCATTTGTAATTCAATCAGTAGAGTCTATTACATCGTTTGCTCACATGCAATAAGTTGAAGTTCAACATTCCATCATTAAAATTGGAACATTACTCCTGTAGTCAGTCTTTTGCTTGTCTGATCTGGGTCTGCCAGCATGACACCCGCTTTTTCGTTCGCTGCTGACCGCGTTTCACTGCTGAATTGGTCAACGGAATAGCCAAGATATGCTTTCCATCTGCCGTTGAAGGTATACAGAATTTTTGCAAAGCCGCCATTCTTGTACAAATCGAGGGTGTTATAAGCAAACAGGTTCTCGCCATCAACACCCAGTCTGCGTTTTCCGAACAATCCGCCCAGCGATAACATGAACCGGTCATTCGGAGTGTAAGTCGCTTTGATTACGCCACCACCTGCCGAAGAAGATTGTGATGCTCGCATCATTCGCCCGCTGGAAGAGGTAAACAAGGCTTTCAGATCGGCACGGAAGCGTTTGTTGAACTGATATCCCACAAAGGGGCTGAGCTGAAATCCCTTGTAGCTGTTATAGCGTGAAAAGTCGAGGCCGGCACCAACAAGCCAGCTGGAATCGGGGTAGCAGAAAACTTTTCCGCCAACGACTGTGGAACCATCAGTAGCTGCGTCGTCATTGTAAAATTTCAGCAGATGCAGTTGCAGGCCCAGATTATGTCTCGCCTGATAATAGACTTTTCCGCCAAAAAGATTCTCGTTGAAGTCTGTAGCACCTGCGCTGAGATTATTGACGTCTGTGCGGGTGTAGGAGAGGGTTGATGTCGTTTTTTTGTAGCTATAGCGTAAGGTGTTGGTGATTAGACCCCGATCATCCTGAAAGCTATTATAGTCTGTGCCTGTATAGCCTAGAAAAAATTCCCATGGCTGGTGTTTGTCGGTGTAATCAAGGCCGGCTTTTGCTCCGACATTTTGCGGATACAGGCGTAGAACATTTCGGAAGGTTTTTTCGGCACTGCGGATGTCACCAAGGCCAACATAAGCCCAGCCTTTGGAGTTTTGTACCAGCGGATCACCGGGAAATTTTGAGCAGAGCGAAATTGCTGCTGAAAAATCCTTCTGTTCGGAAAAATAGCGAATGTATTTTCTGTCCAGATCAATGCCAGGGGCGAAAGAGTTTATGTGATCAAGAATTGTCTTCGCTCTTGAATAATTTCCGGCATTGAGGTAACAGTCGACGGCATAGATATAAGTTGCTCTCGAATCGATCATGGTGCCGGCTAATTTTTCGCTTCCTGCACCCTCAAGATTAAAATATTTTTTGCCCTGAACTACGTCTTTCATCTGGAAATACAGGCGTCCCAGGTATGGCCAGAGTTCATTCGTTCTGTTTTGTTCCTGGAGCTTAAGCAGTATATTTCTTGCCTGCGAGGTGTCTCCTGCAAGCAGAAAGCTGTTCGCCGCTGCCAGGCTTGTGGCCCAGGAATCGGTGGAAATGGGGATTGCTTTGAGGTAAGTGTTTCCTGCTTTTTGATATTTTCCTGCCGCCGCGTAGTCTGCAGCTATACGTAAAAGTTCCTTTAACAGGGGTGGGCGGGAAACTATCTGCCATAAAAGATCAGCAGCCTTTTCAAATTCTCCGTTCAGTTCATAGAGCTCGGCCACTCTCTGACCAACTTCCACAGATTGCCGAAACTGGAGCTGCCCCGTAGATAACTGCTGTAACAGGCCAGCGATTTCGAGGCGGTTTATATGTTTGAGGGCAGCAAGAAGCTCCTGATTCTGTGGATAATAGCTGGCAACAGCCCGTAGCAGTGGTGCCGCCTGACTAAAACCGCTGAGATTAAAGAAGCAAAGCCCCATTCCAAGCTGATTATCAATTTTGTCATAGAAAATTGAGTAATATTTGAACGCGTTATGAAAATCTTTGCGGGCATAAAGGATGTTGGCAACCCGGAGAGTAGCAAAATAGTTGTTGGGCGAAACCGACAGAATGTACATGCCGATTTTCAGAGCCTGATCGTATTGTACTAGAGCAATCAGGGTGAGCATTTTCCCGTGAAAGGCATCCAGTTCACCTGGGAACTGGGCAATTGCCCTGTCATACCATGCAAGCGCATATTGGTAATTCCCTTCCAGATAGTAGTCATAAGCCATGCTCAGAAGTGGCCTGGCAATCTGTGGGTGGGCTGAGATGTAACCAGCAATAGCCTTTCTGGCGTTTTCAAACTCGCCCAGCGCCTCATAACAAGCGACCAGCTCATAAAATGTTTCTTCTGATGCGAATGTTGTCCGAAAATCCCGGCTTAGTCGGTTGACATAAAGCTTGGTGTTAACCAATTCCGGGGGCACATTCAATGTTTTCGCCATGGCGAAGAGAGCTGTCTGATTCTGCGGGTTTTGCGCCAGAATCGGCTCCCAGCCAGTTGTCGCTGAAAATGATGTTGTCGAAAAAAACATCGTAAAAATCAGCAGAATTATTGTCGTATTAAAAAGCCGCTTCATAATTACCTCAAGACTGATTTGAAGCGATTTTTTCTATTTTTAACAGGGTGTGTTGATCGCTTTTTACATATATGGACAAAAATCCACATCGGCCAAAATTAAAGAAAACTTGCGCTTCTTGTTTATTTTTCTGTATGGAGGGAGGAGAAAAACTGGAGACAATAGACAAAGTGGTCCCTGACGTCTCCTCTAATTCAAGAGTTTCCTCAAAAGCAGTTTTGAATGACATTGCTGAAAAAATGTCGCCTGCGACCCATGAAAGTATTTTTTTGGGCAAGCTGAGAAAATGGTAAGCATTTTTCCCGAAAAGCACAGTTTGCCACTGAAGGTTGTGTTTGAGAGCGAAGGGCATGTCTGAGAGACTTATTGCAAAAAGGTTCAGCGGCGAAAACCCTTTGCCGGAAAATCTTATCACTTCTACGCACTTCAAACCAATACTGTATTCAATTTCCTCGCCGTTTTCAGAGGTCGCTATGACGTTACCATAAAGGGTATACGCGAATTTCCAGTTGATAATTCTTTTCGCTCCTTTTTCTTCTATCTCAAGATGCCAGCACTCGCCATTCTGCGGGAACAGAAGTTGGCGAACACTGTCGTTTTGAGGAACAGAAGACGCAACGAGCGCCTCTTCAGGCTTATAAAATGGATAAAAGACGGCGGCGTTCTGTTTCTCGACCAATAGATCGCGGAATAAAAAGGCTATATTGGCCGCACCAGCAACAGGATTTAGCTGCAACTGAAGATGCAGATGGGGAAGAGCACTTCTTCCAGAATTGCCTGTCCTTGCGAGCGGGGTGCCTACAAATACTGACTGACCAGGAACCACCAGAATAGATGCCTTTTTCAGGTGATACATGCCCACATAGATCCCGGCTGAGTAGACTATGACAAAGTTTCCCCATGGAGCAGCCAGATTCATCTCTCCAAGCGGGTTGTCGTCTACTTCGCCCCAGACAGCCGAAACTACGCCCTCCACCGGCGAAAGGACCGGGGCGTTAAAGGCATAATAGTCCTCAATATTTATTCCTGTAGATCGGTAACGGCTTGCTGACTCGTCTACCGCAGCCAGATCGACTCCATATCGCCAGTATTCCTTGTGAGTTTCGTTGCCATTGAAGCCCTGAACGATTTTCCAGCGACCAAATACCGGAAAGGCAACAGAATGCAGAAATATTCTTTCCTCGTAGCGCTTGTAATAGCAGATTGCTTCTTCTGGGGTCGCAAAGTCCATTCCCGGCCTCATCGGCTTTGCTTGTGGATTCCTTCCCTGCAAGGACAGCAGGATTCCGGTCAAAACAAGGTTGAATGGCAAAACAGTCCAGTCTCCTCCGCTTAGGCGCGTCAGATTGATACAGAAAATCCCCAGAAAAAAACCAATGATCTGTGATGCAATCATCAGCAATGTCGCTTTCTTTCCGGGAACAAAAAAAACTCCGCCAATAGTTATGCCGATGAGGACCGCATTAAAGCCGTAGGCAACCTGATATCCTCCGGTGAAAAAGGGAAAAATTGCCATTAGAATTCTGGATGAACCATACCCCAGAATTGCCATAAAGGTAATGATGCGCGAAGTCAGCGCCAAAGCAACTGTTGCGAGCAAGCAGGGTAAGAATTTCTTCTGAAAGAAAATCGAGCCGACCGAGAAAACAAACCCAAGGAATTCGTAGGCAAGCTTGTTTATCCAGCTAAGGGTGTCGGGGTTCTGAAAAAAAATGTCGATTCTGCCGCCAGAATATGACCAGGCTTTGAGAAAAAAGCTTCCGTCTGGTTGTCCTTCTGGCCGGTGAAGAATGGTAAACAGAAACACAATAAGAACAAACGGATATGAGCAGGTAGGCAGTCGGTATCTGATCCAGAGAACCTGATTCAACGATCTGGTGAGAATAAACAACAGAAAACTGCCTGTGAAGCCAAGCACAGCCAGAGTTGAAAAGCTGGAAAATGTGTTGCCCAGATATAGCCCGAAGAGAATGGCATTGGCAAAGTATCCGCCGCTTTTGATGTCTTCATCTGTGAACTCGAATAGTCTTCCCCAGAAAATCATGAGGAACGGGCATAGCAGCGATGATATGCCCCAGTCGGCCGACCCGGCCGCTGCAAACATAATCAGAATTCCGGGAAGAACCCGCTGCGAAAAGAAAATTCCGCTATACCAGAGAACAATTTCCCGACATTGTCTTAATGCCGCTTCAAAAGATACTTTCATAGCAAATCACTGCGCCTGCAACGCAATCTGTTCAGGTTAACTGAGAGATTTCTCCCTTCTGTTTTGGCCAAGGATGGCCTTATGCAGTTGCGCCACAGGAAAGAAGCGCAACCTGCCGAAATGACAGTCCTGTTTGTCATTCCGAACGAATGTGAGGTGGCTCTTTTGGCCTTTGGCCAATTAGAGCCACGTGTCCCGCAGTGCTCACCGGGTGAGGAATCTCCTCCATTTTTTTGAGAAGATACGATTTTAACTCTGTCAGTCAGAAACCTGCTCATTTCTTTTTGGTTTTTGAGTTTTGTTTCTTTTCCTGCAGGTGCTCTGGGATCGACTCTAGCATGGTCATGTACTCAAGATTTTCTTTGGCTCTTATCTGATGAGTCTTGCCTTGTTCGTCAATAAGGACAATGGCAGGTCGATATTGAATAAACTGCATCCATTGAGTAACGTTGTAGGCCCCAACCGGATGAATAACGACCTGTTCGCCTGGCGACAGGGCAGGGAACTGAATGAGTGGACGTACAATGTCTATATTCATGCACAGAGGGCCGAAAATAACAGTGTTTTCGAGAAAATCCGAATGGGGTTGGGCAGGAGTGATGTTGTATTTGTACCATGTTGAGGTAAACAGAAGATTCACGCCCGCGTCAAGCGTGAGAGACTGTGTACCGTCAGTCAGTCGTTTTGTCCCGACGACGCTTGAGATAAGGTAGCCTGCTTCGTCAATTAGTGCTCTTCCGGTTTCAAGGATCAGCAGAGGTGGCGAGGAAAAGCAATCTGTTCTGACCAGCAGTTCCTCACTTATCATTTCGGCAAACTTGTCAATGCCAGGGTTGGTCTGGCTTCCCGGTAGATATTGCGTGTGGAGAGTGTTTGTGGAGGGAAACCCGCCGCCGATATCTATATATTCGATTTTGATGGCAAAATCGTCTCTCAACTTCTTTGCAAAGAGAGCAAGCTTCTGAATGGCTGTCTTATATGCTTTTGGCTCCAGGATAAAGGTGCCGAGATGGCAATGAAGACCTCTTAGGCGGAGTTTCCCGGTAGAGTGCATTTTTGCAACAGCCGAGTAAGCAGCCTTGTTCTCAAGATTGAATCCAAAGCGGGTCCAGGCCGGATAAATACCCGCATCAAGGTTAACTCTGATCCCGAGATCAATAGGCTTGCTGATCTCTGTAGCGAGCTTTTCGAGGTTGAAAATCTCTTCCATATTATCAACATTGATCTTTGACTGCATTTTGACAGCCAGCTTTAAAGCTTCATAGGGCTTGTATGGCCCATTAAATATGATTTTATCGCCAGGTACCCCGAGTTTTAGCGCTTTTTCATACTCAAAGAGCGAAACTACTTCGGCCCATGAGCCTTCCTGATGAAAAATTCTGCAAATTGCATCGAGGTAGTTGGTTTTATATGACCATGAAAACTGAACCTGCGAATATTTATGAGAAAAATCGCCAACTGCTTGCCTGTATTTTTCGCGGATAGCGCGCTCAGAAAAAACAAACAGTGGTGAGCCAAACTCTTTTATCAGAGTATCGACCTTAATTCCATCAATAGAGTCTTTGTGAGATCCTGTGGGTGAGCCAAATTTATTCATTGGCCCTTCGATGTGCGGCCTGATTCTGGGTTTCTGATACTCACGTTTCACGCTGTTTTCTCCTGTTGGGTTTTCCTGTTGCTGGCGCGGAGTCACGGTTAAGCTCACCCATGATCATGACACGCTCATATTCAGACATGGAAATAATCATGTCCTGAGAATACCGTAGAAACATGGTTCCTGGTTTCGCAATAATGGGAATCTGTCCGGATGGAATCTTCTCATAAACATGCCTGAGCAGTATTTCGGGAAGATTACACTCTGCTCCGTGGCTGAGAAAAATCCAGGCGGGAAAGCGTGGGTTGATCTCGATTAGATAGTATTCGTCTGTTTTTTCATTTCTCATGATCTCAATTTCCATGGGCCCCCGCCATTGCAGATGTTTTACCAGGCGACGGGCACATTCGAAGAGACCCTTCGAATGAATAGTCATTCCGCCCCATGCTTTTCCCTTTTCGGTTAACTGCATCTTTTTCATGGCAGTCATGCCGAGAATGTTGCCTTTGCCATCTGCTGCGACGGCGATATCGAACTCTTCTCCGGCAACCCATTGCTGAAGAAGGAGTGGAAAGCCCCAGCGCGAGGAAATTGAATGTGCCGCTTTTTCGAGGGTTGCCTCGTTGTGTGCCACCACAGCCTCATAAAAAATGCCCTTGACGAGACAGGGGTAACCGAGCTTGTTGGCGGCCGAAAAAAGCTGATCAAAATTGCCAATTTCAATGGTTTTCGGGTATTTAAGTCTGGCTTTTTTGCACAGCTCCTGGAGTTTGATTTTAGAGCGCATTTCAATCATTTCTCTGGTTGGGAGAAAGGTCTTGACGCCCATTCTTAAAAACTCTTGCTCCATGGATAGAAAGTTTGTTAACTCTGAATCTAGAGCGGGCAGGAAAAAATTGACCTGAGCTTTCTCTACAATATAACGAATTCTCTTCTGAAATGTTTCAATCCCGGCAGAAGGATATGGCATCAGATAGACTTCGTCGCACGCCTCTCTGACGTAAATTGCGGCTTCATTCGCGTCATAGGCGAGGCCGATGATACGGATGTCAAACCGGCTCTGGTTGCGCAGGCACTTTATTATTCCGAGGCCTGGGCCGGGACTGTCAGATGCGTTCAGTCCAGAAACGGCAAGATTAATTTTCATGCAGGTTAAAGGATTGCAGCTCAACAATAAATTCTTCGACATCGCGTGCGGCGGTCTTAGCATCTACATCAAATTCCCTGGTCAAAGAATCTATCAACTGCTGCTTTTTCTTCCCGGCGATGATTCCACGGAATATCAGGAGTCCTGCTGCATTGGCGGAAAAGAATTTTCCCGACATCTGATCGATAATCAACCCGGAGTCTAAACTATTGAAACGTTCAGAGAGTTTTTTCATTGTTATTTCCTCTGAAAGAGATTATAGCTTTTCATTTATTAAATGTGAATTTTTTTAACGATTAGCACGGCCAACCATAGATTTGACGCAAAAAATAGTAAAAACTCGCGCTTTTTTTCTGTAAGTGGCTTTGCAGAATCACAAGCTTTTCAGATAATTGATGACTCTTTGGGTTATAAAATCAGGGGTTGAGGCGCCGGCTGAGATTACCACGCGGTTGATACTGGCAAAATCCTTGTCGATCAGTTCCTCATCGGTCTCAACATGATAAGTTCGCGGGCACAAAGACTGTGCTATTTCGGCGAGTCGGCGGGTGTTGGCGCTGTCCTTGCCGCCTACAATCACGACGGCATCGGCTTCAGCAGCCAGTTGCTTGATTTCTTCCTGGCGCTCTGATGTTGCCTGACAGATTGAATCGCAGATAATGGCCGTTTGTGCACGAGATTTGAGTAACTGCGCGATCTTATTAAATTCGACTGCGTTATAGGTGGTCTGAGCGATTATCATAATTTTTGCCGGAGGCATTTCAGCTTCTGCTTCGGCATAATTAGCGATAAGGCTGTGGTTGTCGGTGGCGAAGCTCTGCAGGCTTAGAATTTCGGGATGATGTGGATCGCCAATGATATAAACGAAATAACCCTCTTCACTGTATTTTCTTATCTGACGTTGACTGGTGACGACATGCGGGCAGGTCGCATCGACCACACCAAGACCATGGCTTTTCATTTTTTCGATGCTGCCGTTTGGCATGCCATGCGCACGAATGATGATTGTGCCTTCTTTAATGTTTTGCCAGTCAGCAACCGAGTCGACCCCGTTGTCTTTTAAGTAGGCAACGGCCTGTGGGTTGTGAATAAGCGGCCCGCAGGTGTAGACAGGTTGAGTTGATTTGCCGGCAGTGTCGAGAGCGATTTGCATGGCACGTTTTACGCCCATACAAAAGCCCGAGGTTTTGGCCAGTATTATTTCCATAGTCACTTAGCACCCAGGTCAGCATCAATGGTCTGAAATTCGCCAGAGAAAACGTGTGCCATGGTTTTTTTGAATTCTTCATTCAAGCTGGCCGATGCCCGGGCATGGCGGCGGGTAACTCCGGTTACATTTCCGGCAAGGTCAAATTCGACTTCGGCAGAAAACAATGGCTTGTCAGGAGCGGTCATCAAGCCATATCGCATGTCGTTGAGCAATACTTTATGTTTGCCGTCAGGGGCAACGATGCTTTGCACCTGCAGCATGCCCATGGCAAACCATTTAAAAAGCTTCGCGTGCTCGTGCTGCATGGCCTTTAGAGCAAATTCGTCGGTATCGGATTTGTGCAGGAAAATAGGGGTCAGCGGCTGTTTTGACGCGGTTTTAAGATAGGTCGCCATGATATTGCCGGCAGCATCGCATCCGACAACACGAAAAACAGAAATGTTCATGAATGTTGGATTGGCACGAGTTTCGATTGGCTCAAAGCCCTCTGCTCTGAAAAGTTCTATGCCCATGGCCACCATAGATTGTGAGTTGTGATAGCCGTAACCGGCATAAAGGGCGCAGATTAACAATGCAGCTATTGCAAGTTTTTTAAGACGCATTGGTGTCGAAAAGGCGAACAGTCCTGCCAAAGTCGCGACCAGCAAAGGGAACGAAAAAACCGGATCTATTATTGAGAGTGCATCGATAGCATAGCGTCGATCGTTGAATGGCCACCATAGGCTGGTGCCGTATGCGGTAAACCAGTCGATAATCGGATGGGTGATCATGCTCAAAAATGCCAGACCTATCCAGTGTTTCTGTTCAACATCTGAGCGCGCAAGGCGTTTGCAGAGCATACCGGTTGGTATGGACAGCAACGTCAGAGCAACAAAGGAATGAGTTAGTCCGCGATGATACTTGAGTGAGGCCCAGGGGCCAAACATTCCGGCAAGTATGTCAAAGTCTGGCAGAAGCCCAATTACAAAGCCGTAAAACGCGGCTTTCCGTCCGATTTTTGTGCTGTAACCGGCCTGTGCTGCAGTAGAACCCAGTAAGCCCTGTGTGATTATATCCATTGCTTTATCCTATACTTCAAAGTTAATCGTCTACGCTGTTTTTAGCAATAGATTTGTGTGTCTGAAGCGCTGTAAAAAGATAAGAATAGTAGCAGTGCAGAAGGTTCCTCATTTTTGCGTGCATTGCGCCAGTTATGCTAAGCTGGTTTTACATTACAACTCAACCCGCCCGTTTTTCAGAGCGCTTCCTCACAAGCCGGAATCTCTATTGCCAGGCTTTGTGCAGCAAACTTACAGGGTTTAGAAATATCTGTTATTCTTAAGTGAAGCTGCTGAAAACTCCTTTTAAGACACTACACGATGGGTGAAATATAGCGACGTTCTGGTCTAGCAAGGAGGGTGTATGAAGGTTGCAATAGCGTTCTCTCTCGAAACTGAATCTGAGCTTGCCGGCAGAACTGCCGCGTTATCGGCTGTCGAAACTTCAGGAGAACCCCGACTGATGATTGTTTTCATTACT
The DNA here is from genome assembly GCA_018818125.1 of Candidatus Rifleibacteriota bacterium. Taxonomy (GTDB): domain Bacteria; phylum Muiribacteriota; class Ozemobacteria; order Ozemobacterales; family Ozemobacteraceae; genus Rifleibacterium. The sequence continues at coordinate 43,386 of JAHISQ010000174.1, read as the reverse complement.
GATGAATATAATCCTGAAGAGGTTTTACGGGGAATCAAGTCAGTAGTAAATGAAACGAAAATAGTAGGTTTCTGTTGCGCCGGAATCATTACGAATGCCGGAATACATAAACAGGGCGTGGGCATTTGTGCTCTGAGTGGAAATTTTTCTGCAACAACCGCTATACAAAAAGAACTTAGCGCCAACCCCTTTGCGACGGGCGAAAGAATTGCAGAGACCCTGCTGGCAAGCGGAATAAAAAGAGGCACAGCAATTGTTCTGCCTGACGGTTTTCAGGCCAACCTTTCCGAAATGTTGCGTGGTCTTTATAACAAGCTTGGCCCGTCGTTCAATTACATTGGTGGCGGCGCTGGCGATAACTTGAAGTTTTTCAAAACCTGGCAGTTTACAGAGGTAGAGGTAGCCAGTGATGCTGTCGCTGTGGCACTTATCGAAGGCATAGATTTCAGCATAGGTGTCGGTCATGGCTGGTATCCTGTGGGTAGTCCGGTTGTTGTGACTCGAGCGAAGGGAAAGATTGTCTATGAGATAAACGCTATCCCTGCCTATCAGGCTTATAGCAAATTGATAGGCTGCGGCTCGAAAGAGGAGTTCAAAGTTCTTGGAATGATGCATCCTCTTGGGTTTCCTGATATTGCCGGGCGCTACATCATCAGAGATCCTCTCGGCGTCAATGATGACGACAGTATTACTTTCGTAACCGAGATTCCGTCACATTCTGTTGGCAGCATAATGGATTGCGAAATCGATGAACTGATTGACACTGCGGTTCTTGCTGCGAAAGGTGCAGTAAGTCAACTTCCAGATCATGAGTTTTCTCTGGTGTTTGATTGTATCTCAAGAGTTCTCCTGTTTGGTAATCGCTTTCCTGAAGAAATAGCAGCTCTGCAGACAGTTATTGATTCAAAAGCACCGTTTTTAGGCGCTCTTACGTTTGGTGAAATCGGGAGTTATGGTTCTGTGCCACTGCTTCACAATAAAACGACAGTGGTATCAGTCGGGAGGAAAACACTTGCCTAAGCAGCGCAATTCCATGCCCGATTCAAGCATAATTGCCGAATTAACCATTCTTCACGAGTTGTCTGCTTTTGCAATGGCAGAAACTAAACAGCAATTGATCTGGGAGGTTATTGAAAAAGTCACCCGATTCTTTGGTACAACCTATTTTGCCGTTGTCTCAGGAATAGAGCCGAGCCGGGAGCTTGCTGTTTCATTTGGCATAGACTCGCTGGAAGAAGTTCTCAATAGAATTCAAAGTATAGAAAATCACGACAACAGAATGGTGATTATGTTCAACGAAAATACTTCTGAGCAGAGTCTTCTGTTTTTTGAACAAGCTCTGCTGATCGATGATCGAACCAGGCGACTGTACGGTATATTGGCAAGAAGATTCGATGACTGCTTGACCTCGTTTCGACTCAAAGAAAAAAAACAGCAGATAGAAGCTGCCCTATTTGAATCCCAGCGGATGCTTAGAGCAGTTCTCGACAATATACCTGTTCGGGTTTTCTGGAAGGATAAAAACCTGAAATATCTTGGCTGTAACAAGCTTTTTGCTCAGGATGCCGGCTTTGCGTCACCACTTGAAATTATCGGCAAAGATGATTCGCAAATGACCTGGAAGGTTAGGGCGGTACAATACGGAATTGATGATAAGTGGGTTCTCGAAACCGGTGTTGAAATGCTCAATTATGAAGAGCCACAAATGACTTCAGATGATACTAAGATAGTCAAGACCAGCAAAATTCCCCTCAGAGATCAAGACAACAATATTATGGGTGTTCTTGGAACCTACGAAGATATCACTGCAGCTAAGACAGCGGAAAGAGAGAAAGAAAAACTACAACTCCAGCTGGAGCACTCTCATAAATTGGAATCAATCGGCCGCCTGGCGGGTGGTGTTGCTCACTATTTCAATAACAAGCTTGGCGTAATAATCGGATATGCAGAAATGGCGATAGGAGAGCTTACTCCAGAGAATTTAATATTGGCTGACCTGGAAGAAATACTTAAAGCGGCCAAGAGTTCTGCTGAGATTACAAAACAGCTTTTGGCTTTCTCTCAACAACAGGATGCGGTACCTCGGGACGTAAGTCTAAATGAAAAGATATCCGGAATGATTACAATGTTACATCGCCTGATTGGCGAAGATATCGAACTGGCCTGGGTGCCTGGTTCCGATGTCTGGAATGTTAAAATTGATCCTGGGCAGGTCGACAGAATTCTTGCAAATTTGTGTGCTAATGCACGTGATTCCATAGAACAAAATGGAAGGGTGACAATAGAAACCGCGAATGTGGTGTTTTCGAGTCTTGATTGTGTTGACAGTCCAGGGTTGATTCCTGGCGATTTTGTCATGCTTTCTGTCGGCGATAACGGTTGTGGGATGGATGATAAGCACTTGGGGAAGGTATTTGAACCGTTTTTCACGACCAAACGTTTCGGGCAGAGCTCGGGGTTAGGTTTGGCAATGGTCTATGGAATTGTTAAGCAAAATCAAGGATACATCTATGTTACCAGTTCACCAGGATGCGGTTCCATTTTCCGAATTTATCTTCCCAGGCACTCAGAATAATCCGATTATTTTCCGTGTAGCGTTTAAACAGGGTGTCCATCTGATTTAAAAACTTTTGGCTTCAATGGGTCTTCTAATACGAGTTGTCCCTTTTAAAATTTGTGCCACCGGCTGTGGCACAAATTTTTATTTCGGGTGCTTTGCCAATAAAGATATATGATATTGAATGCCGGTGGAACTATTTTTTAGCTTTGAAGGTGAATTTCTGGCCGCTGAGGGTGGCTTCATACATCAGTCCGGCACTAGGTATGACAAAGACCATGGTGCCGTCTTTAAAGCCTGCGGTTTCTGCTGCACCGACATCAAAAACTACCGCTGAAATGTTGGCGCCGAGCTCAAATTTACCATTTTTGAATTTATCGAGAGTAAAATCGTCCTGAAAAAAGATGACTTCGCCGTAAATCTGCCCGCCGAGCTGAAACCCAATAGAAATCTGAGACATGGTAGTAGTTCCGATGAAGGTGCCTTTGCGGTAAACTCGCCCGTTACCGCCAGCGCCGCCGATACCGATACCAGCCTTGCTAATTTTCGGAAAGACAGCCCAGGCAACAGCTTTATCAAACACTTTCTGAATGCCGGGATCTTTATCTTTCATGCTTTTTATCAACAGTTGCGCATTTTCTTCGCCGCTGCGGCGGTGGCGGTTATTGAACAAGCCTGCCGAAGCAGTATCAGCAAAACAACAGAAGAAAAAAGCCAAACTCAACAAAATACTGAATTTTTTCACAAAGACCTCCACCGGGTTTTATCTAAGTCTTAAGTTAATACCGAGCCTTCAGCACAGTATTTGATACAGTACCATATCGCTGAATACATCTAAAGTAAATGGTCATAAACAGCTAGTCAAATACATCTGAGACAATGTTTTAGACTATTGTTCTTTGTAATACTCGCGGAGTCTTTTGATGCCTTCTTCTATGCTGACACGAGGTTCGTAGCCTAGATCGTTACGGGCTGCGGAGATATTGAACCAGTGCGCAGTCGACAGTTCGCCGGCGACCCATCGTGTGATCGGCGGTTCGCCTTTGATATTGAGCGTCTTGTACAATACTTCGCAGGTATAACCGATAAACCAGGCAATTCTGGGTGAAATTGTAGCGGTGACCGGTGCACAGCCTGCAGCACCGATAATCAGATTGGTTATCTCGGAAATCGGGCGTGGGTCGCTGTTGGTGATGAAATATGCTTTTCCGGCGACCTGACTTCCGATAAACAGACGCTCGGCCGCGAGGATATGGGCATCAGCAGCATTGTCGATATAAACAGTGTCAATTTTATTTTTACCGTCGCCAACGAATTTGAGACGTCCGGCGCGTGCGCGCGAAACCAGTCGTGGCCCAAGATGGTTGTCACCAGGCCCCCAGATCAGGTGTGGCCTGAGTGCGACGGTGGCAAGTTTGTCGGAGTTGCTTTTGAGCACTTCTTTTTCGGCCATACCCTTGGTTTTTGGGTAGTATGCATCGTAATGGTCAGGGTAGGGCATGCTCTCGTCACGGCCCTCAACGTCGCCATGCGAAAAAACTACGCTCGGCGAGCTGGTGTAGATAAGTCGGCTCACCTGATTTTTGCGGCAGGCATTGAGAATGTTGAGGGTGCCCTGATAATTGATGCGCTCGTATTCTGAATAAGGCTCTTCAACACCGGCTTTGGCTGCGGTATGAAAAATCAGGTCGCAGCCCTGAACAGCCTTGTCGACGAGCTCAGCGTCAGAAACTTCGCCACGAAAAATTGTGCAGCCGGCTTCTATAAGATCGGGGTAGTCGCTGCGGCAAAGAATGCGCACATTGAGTCCTTTGTCGAGGAGCTGTTTAACAATTGCACGGCCAAGAAAGCCGCTCCCGCCTGTTACCAGCGCGATCTGGCCAGTCACCAGTTCTTTGATCTGGTTATTCATCACTCATCTCCTGTTAAATACGGCCTTTGAGCTTCTCAGTGGCCCATTCAGATAGAGCTTCGCGGGTAATCTTGGCGTTATGGCGAATATCTACAGGGAAGCCAGGATGAATCAGAAAGTGCTTTATTGCGGCCGTGTGAGGGTGTTTGCTGCCAATCTGAACGAGTTCGGTTATCAGTTTTTCGGTGTTAACTTCAGCAACATTCTTTTCGAGCTCGACACAGATTACTGGAACCTGGTGACCCTTTTTGCCAATTCCGGAAAGCGCAGTTCTGAATACATGTGAATGCTGATTGAACACGCGCTCACATGGAACCGAGAACCAGACCTGATTATCGCCGACGACACGGTGCGATTTGCGGCCGCAGAACCAGATGCGACCCTGCTCGTCGATGCGCCCGAGGTCGCCCATACGATGCCAGACTTCGTCGCCCTCGGCAATTTTTGCGAGCATCGTGTTTTCGGGGCGACAATAATATTCTCGGGTTACGATCGGGCCTTTGGCAACGATTTCACCAATTTCACCGACTGTGACGACAAGGTCATCGTTCCACTGCGTAATTGGCTCGTCGCTGATTTTAATTATTTTTACCTGCACGTGCGGGTTCGGATAACCAACGCAGGTGCCGCCACCGTTATCGGTTATCGCTGCAGTTTCACCAAGAATCATGCGACTGCCTATGGAACTGACCGGTAGCGCTTCCGTGGCGCCGTATGGCGTAAAAATTTCGCAGTTCTCGGGCAACATGCGGTGAAAGCGCTGCAGAATATCGTTACGGGCGGGTGCGCCACATGACAAAACGAGCCGCAGCGAGCCAAGCGTCACCGAATTTTCGACACCCCAGCGACTGAGCGTATCAATCAGCGCCGGCGAACCAAACATCGAGGTGGCGCCGTTGTCGTTGATAGCTTCGATAAGCTTTCGCGGATCGGCCTTCGCCGGTTTGGTGGCGTCCATATCTGGAATTATTGCGGTCATGCCGAGGCAAACGTCGAACAGTGCAAAAAGCGGAAATGTCGCGAGATCAACATCTTCAGGCGTGAAGCCATAGGTTTCCTGGATGAACTGCACCTGGCTGCAAAGGATGCCATGAGTATACACCGCGCCCTTGGCAATACCGGTGCTGCCAGACGTAAACATCAGTGCGGCCATTTCGTCGCGGGGCAGCATCTGGATTTCGTAGGGCGAGGCATCGTTACCGAGCAGATCATAAAACTTATGGCCACCCCAGAAAAGCCTGGGTCCGAGGGTTACACGAATTTTAATGCTCTCTGGTGCCCAGCGCATAAGAACGCGGGCGGCATGGGCTTTACTGACACCGATAAAAGCTTCGGGCTTTGTTTCATTGATACAGGTTTTAAGGCTTTTCATACCAATGCCGGGGTCGATCATCACCAGAGTTGCGCCAACCTTGCATAGCGCCATAAAAGCGATAAAAAATTCAATACCTGGTGTTATCATCAGCACTGTCTTGGTGCCGCGTCCGATGCCGATACGGTTGAGGCCGCGGGCAAAACGGTTGGAATCTTCTTCAAGCTGTTTGAAGGTAATCTGAGTATAGGCAACACGGCCGTATTGGTTTCTGCTGCTTGGAACTACTACAGCCCTTTTATGAGGCGTCTCTGCGGCTTTCTGGCGGATAAAGGTGGCCATGTTATAGCCCTGAGTCTGCTGTTCAGCCATATTTTGTCTCCTGTAGTCAGGCTTGGGCGTCAAACAACTTGCGCATCAGAGCGAAAATTTCTGCGCCTGCGTCTTCAAGAACGTAGTGTCCAGCGTGAAAGCTGTGTGCTGCCGCTTTCGGAAAATGCCTTTTCCATTCGTTGTAAAAATGACGGGTGAAAACAAAATCCAGGCGCCCGAAGCAGATTAGCGCCGGCTTATCGGCGAGTTTATGCAGATTCTCTTCGATGCTTACCAGTTCAGAATATGACGGATCGTCAGGAGTCAGCGGAATATCCTGAACAAATCTGGTGGTGGCGATGCGATTTGCCGGCTTATCATAGGGCGCTCTGAAGCCATGTCTGACCTTGCGACTCATGCCTTTGAGTGAACAGGTGTGGCTGGCAATAAATGAAAAGGCGTTAAAAGTCTGGTTCAGGCAGGCACCAAGGTCGGTGTTTCTGAACAGCCAGACCGGCCACGGAAACGGACAGTTATCAGGCAGTCTGAATGCGCCGGTATTAAGCATTATCAGGCGTTTAACTTTGTCTGGGTGGCGGGTGGCATAGCCCATGCCTATGGCTCCGCCCCAGTCGTGAACGACGAGATTAATTGGTTGCTGCAGTTGCAGACTTTCGATGAGTGCTTCGAGATTATCAATGTGTTCGCGCAGCGTATAGCCAAAAGAGTCGAGGCCGGGTTTGTCGGAAAGGCCACAGCCGATGTGATCTGGCGCTATGGCGCGAAAGTCCCCAGAAAAGGCTTTGATCATGTCTCGATATAAAAACGACCAACTGGGGTTGCCGTGTATCATTACCAGCGGTTCTCCGCAGCCTTCATCGACAAAGTGCTGCTTTAGGCCAGATTTGTGGGTCAAATAGTGAGGGGCAAAGGGGTAGATATCTTTGTATTCTGCGTGGTTGAATGTCATGTTACCATTCCCATCCGAGCATCATGCTGTTAAGGCCGCTCCCGATGCCGATAAAGCCGACTTTCTGGTTTTTTTCAAGAACACCGCGTTCCATGGCTATTGCTGCAGTAACCGGTAGTGAGACCGTTCCCATGTTGCCAAGAAACTGAAAAGTCGAGAAATCTTTCTCGAGAGTAAGACCGAGATTATTAAGTATGGCATCACGATTGGCGCTGGCAACCTGATGCGAAATTATTTTGTCGAGCTGGTCATTTGTCCAGTTCAGTTCGCGAAAAAATGCATCGCCGACTTTGCGAACCAGCTCGCCGCCATGCCTGAGCATGCCGATTGCGTTGGTTTCCATCATCTGTGGAGCGCGGGCAGGTATACGCTGGTCGGCACCCCATCTGCACATCCGGTGGTGCTCTGGTGCGCCGAGAGTGACGCCGCCGGCGAGGCGCGGCCCCTTATGGCCGTATGAACCATCACTGAGCACTATGCCGCAGGCACCGGAACCGCCGGTCATGGTGGCAAGAGCCTGCTTAAAGAATTCCATGCTGCCTTCTTCGAGCATGCGCTGAATCATGATCTGGGTAATTTCACGGGCGGTCTCGCAGGCAACAACAATGCCGGCCTTTATTTGTCCAAGCTCAATGCGGTTGGCGATATCAATAATGCCGCTTAAGGCTCCAAGACAGGCATTAGAGACGTCGCAGATAGCAGTTTCAGCGCGAACTTTAAGTTCAGCGGCAACATGGCAGGCAGTAGCCGGTTCGTAGTTGTCGCGACAAACGCCGCCATAAACCACTGCTCCAATGTCTTCAACGGGTATGTCAGTTTCGGCGAGTGCTTTTTTTGCGGCTTTAGCTGCTTCGACAGCGTTAACATGCGCGTTACCCCACCAGCGGCGCTCGCGGATTCCGGTCAATGCTTCGAGCTGACCCGGCTGCAGATACAGTTTGCGGTACAGAGGAGCCAGTTGTTCTTCGATCCATGCCGAAGTAACAATGTGTTGTGGCAGCTCATAGCCGATGGCTTCAAGGAAAACTCGGGTAAATTTCATAATATTCGTTGTGGTTTGGGAAGGATAACAAACTTAGGCATCAATTACAACTCTGAGCGCAAAATCTTTCATGCTGTAGATTATACGCCCATCTACCTTGAGAAAACCTTCGGCAACCATCAGATGATCAGCGTCATCGATTCTGTTAATGCAGGCATCGACAGTGACGAGTTTATCCTGAGGGATTACCTGACCGCGATAAGACCATGTGTGTTTATGGTTCAGCGCGATCGGCTCGAAATGGCAGTTGCGGCCGGCAAGCTCGCCCCCCCAACGATGAATGGCAGCTACTTTCATCAGCTGAATGAATGATTCGAGGCCGAGCGAACCTGGAATGACCGGGTCCTGATAGAAGTGTGCCTTGAAAAACCATTCTGAAGTATCAACCTGTTTGATTCCTCTGATAAAGCCAAGTCCGGCTGGGCCACCATCGGGCACGAAACAGTCGATGCGATCGAGCATCAGATAGCATTTGCCCGGCAGGCTGAGGCCGTTCATCGCATCGACGCGGTTATCCTGCGGATTAAGCGGTGTCGCCAGCGGCAAAGGAAAGTCAATGTGGCGAAGTTTTTCGTCGGCGGAAGGCTCGTAAAGCTCTATGCCACGAAAGCCGACCTGGTTGGCCAGCGCTTCTTTCGCGAAGAAGCCGAAGGTGGTCTGGCCTTCGTAAATTTTGCGTCCTCCCTGCGTTACCAGCATATCAAAAGACTGAATCAGCATGCCGGCGGAGTTGGCAGCCCTTGTCGAAACGACAGTCGCCGTTAGAGTGCCGCTGTTGACGTTGATGTCTTCGTAAAGAGTGGCCGAGCCGTCAAGGTTCCGGTAGTGCAGCTCTTTATCGTTAGCAAAGGCCGAGCCCATATAGCACGAATACCAGCCACAGACCTGCAGCGGGAACTCCAGCAGAATTGCGAATGGGATGCTGGTCTGGCGATTAGCCTTGAAGAACCAGGCATCTGGACTGATATCGAATTGCCCCTGCACTGTACCGCCGGTTTTTATTTTCAGCGATTCGGCATTTACAGCAGTGATACGGTCTACAAATAGATAGGGCGGGTTGGGCAGGCGGGCGAGGAATTTCTGTTCGTCGAATATGGCGAACTTTTCGCCGAAGCACAGAGATGGTTTGCCGATCGCATATTCGAGAATCTGCTGGCCGGTAAAGACAGCCGGCAGTATTTCGTTGTTGATGAATTGTATGGGTGCCGCCGATGCCGAATGCTGGCTTCGACGGTGCCACAGTGCCTCAATGTCGGCGTTGGTTACGCCGGTCAAGCGAATGCTCATATCAAGCACCTGGACAATGCGGTTGCCATCGGCGAACATGAGAGCATCGGCAATTGCATAAGGTTCAGGGTTGTAGCCGAGTTCTTTGATCGAGATGTCGTAGAGCGCTTTTTTGACGCCCGGTGTTACCTGACCTCGGCAGCGCAACAGGCTTTTTACTTCAAGAACCGGCTCGAAAGCTGAGGTCGATGCGTCAGCGATCCAACCCATGCGTAGCAGGAACACGCGCAGAGACTGCATGCAGGATTCATACATCAGAGTGCCGGGCATGACCTGGTCGTCGCAGAAATGCTGGGTTAAAAACCAGGCATCTTCGGGAATATCTATTTCGGCCTTGATGCGGCCAAGACCGAAACGTCCGCCGTTCGGGTCGATTTCGGTAATGCGGTCGATCATTGCCATTTTGCCTGAAGGAATGGTCTGCGGCGTGATGCCCAGGCCGGCAAATTCGCTGCCAAACGCGCTGGCGAGATCGCCTTGGCGCAGGGCTGCGAGGGCGGAGTCGTTGAAGGCTTCGATACGCATGGCGGGAAGATTCTGACGCCCAGGCAGGTTGGGGCGGGGATCTGGCCGGGTGTCGTCGTCGGTCAGCACTATTCCCTTCCCATCGGCGAGCTGGCGATCAGTAAAGAAGCCAGCGCAACCGTTGCGCATGGTGATCAGATGTTTATCATTGATGCTGCCGTCGAACTCGAAGAAGAACAGGTAAGTATTTGCCTGTCTAATAAAGCGATCGATGCGAATGTCGTAATTAATTGTGTCGCCGGGGCGGGGCAGGGGGCCATGGATGGTAACAACAGCGTCTAGTAGACGGTATTTGGCAACGCCATGCGTCTTAAAGTCGATTCCAAGCCAGGCAGACAGGAATAGATCGGCCTGGCCAGCTTCAACAGCGAGTCCGGTTGGCATGCAGTAGTTGTCGAGATACCAGGTGTCAGGGTAGACATCGTGCTGGGTAACGACGCGGCCTTTACCGAGCGAACCCTTTTCGCCATCGACCATAACTATGCGGTCGACAAAGTTGAGAGGTATGTCGGGTAGGCGCACACGGGTCGGGTGGTTGTCTATCGGCGCAAAATATTCGCCGAGAACTTTGCCGATTTTGCCGACGGCAAATTCCATTGAACCTGGCCAGTCGATGAACAGAGGGCCAGTGTATGGTGATGGCATGCGCTGCGCTCTGGCAGGCGCTGCTGAACTCTGTGCTGCCAAGGTTTGGGCTGACTGAGGCAGTTGCTGTTCGAACCAGGCGGTGTTAACAACGTCAACCGGCAAGCCCTGCATAATCTGGAGTTGTTGTTCAAGCAGTCTGGTTTGTGCCTGACTCAGCTGGTCGCTGAGACGCAGGAATACTTCGTGTGCACGGGCAGTTTCATGTTGTGCCGCGATCCATTCGTTGAGCAGCTGGTTTGAACCATCTGAGACTGGTGTCTGCTGGTTGATTGATATCGGTTGCTGCATCTGCGTGAGGGGAAGAGTGTGGGGCGGGGTATGGGAGGGAGGCAGGGGCTGAGCCGGTGTTGTCGTTGAGAATGACGAGGCCGACAAAGCCGAACTATCGGCAGACATGACTCTTTCGACTGGTTTTGCACTGCTGGCTACTGAAACCTGTGAGACATGAATTGTGGCGGGCTCCGTTGAGCTGTTGAGTTGTCGCAGTTTATCGGCAGAAATCTGGTGAGCAACCTTAACGATAATCGGAGCTGTTCTACTGGTGGCAATGGCTGCAGGCTCTGCGGCAGGGCGATAAAGCGGTGTAAGATCAACCTTTATGCCTTCGGCAGAGACATTTCCGACAAATCGCAGCATAGCGCTGGTTTGGCTTTGGCCATACAGCAGTGCTGATCTGGTAAAGTGCGGGCGCTGACCGAGTATGTTGCTGATCATGCGCGACATCGAGGCGCGCGGTCCGATTTCTAGGAATACGCGAACACCTTCGGCATAAGCTGTTTCTACGCACCTGATAAAGTTGATGCGGCCAATACATTGAGCCTTGATCGAATCGGCAGAAACTTCGCGCTGCGGCGTAAAAACAGTGCCCTTTCCGCTGCTGATGAATGTCATGCCCTCAGGTGGATGACAGTCATAGAGATGTAGAGCGCGATAGGCTTCGGCAGAGGGCAGAGCGGCTTCGCAATGCACCGAGGAAACGCCTTCGAGCGGAAAGAAAGCTTTACCAATCGCTTTGGCCAGTTTCTCAACCTGCGCACGGTTGCCGCCTATCACGCACTCTTCGGGTGTGTTTTCGATAAGAACGTAAGTCTGAGGGAAATCCGCCAGAAGTTTTTCGACATTTTCGGCCGGGCTGCTAATTAACCCGAGATACCATTCAACTGGCTCACTGTCTGCAAGCCCCCAGTGTTTGCGCGCTGAATTATAGTGGCCGATCAACTCGCTGGTAAAAAGGTTTGAGCTGCGCATGCGGCGCACCATTTCGTCACGTTCGTGCCAGGTGCGGGTCGCAAAATTTCCGGCTGTCTCGCCGAGGCTGTAACCCATGATTATATTGGGTTCGATGGCAAAGCTTCTGACCACATCGCTGACCAGGGCACAGCACGAAACGTGGCTGAAAACCAGTGAGTTGTGGTCGGCGATCAGTTGCCGCATGGCGTCTTCTTCCCAGCCTGGTGCATAGTTCAGTCGCCATGGCACCGTCAGGCGCGGCGCAAACTGAGCAGCCAGCAGATCATACTGAGAATCCAGGCGACGCAGGTGTTCGGGCCAGGTCAGGCCGAGTTCAGTTCCCATGCCGAGGAAATGGTTGCCCGACCCCGGAAAGGCAAACGCGACCTTGCCATTAAGCGCTTGTGGCGCAGGGTTGTAGAAAATACGATCCTGTATTTCGGGGCCTGCAGGCATCGGTTTGTTTTCATGGTTGTAAAGATGGTTCAGCGCGATTTCGGTTCGGCGCTGCAGAGTTGCGCCTGAATCAGCGACAATTGCCGCAAAGGACTTTGCATCATCTCTGGGGGCGTAGTGTTGCCAATATTCGCGGGCAAGCTCTTTGATTGGCCGTTCAGACATGTTTCTAAGCGCTGCCAGTCTTTCGCGTACATCACAGGCATTGATGCCGCCAATAATAAACAGATTCTCTTCAGGCTCGCCGGCCGGGTAGACTCGCGCCTTTTCATTGAGTTGCTTAACTTCTTCAGTTAGCTTTTCTTCGTTTTCGAAAGCTTGCAGAACTACGTGGTAATAGTTTCCGTCTATGCTGAAACTGCTTACGCCAGCGGTTCTTGGGCCCTGGATGCGGTTGCGCAACCAGTATTGCGGTTCGGCCGGTGTAAAAAAGAAGTCTTCGCGTTGTTGCAGTTTTGCAACTGGTTTCTGTAAGCCGGGATAACTGGGCAGAATCTGCTGATAAATGCACACTGCAGCTTTGGCTAGAGCAAATAGACCGGCGGCGCAGCCGGTATGACCGATAACCATTTTGCTGCCAGAGATAGCGCAGAGCTGATCGTTGCTTTTAAAGCGATCTTGTGGCGATTGATCTTTGGCCGGTAGAGTCGCTGCCAGCGCAGTGGCTTCTATTTTGTCTTCATCGGGATTGCCGCTGCCATTGGCTTCGAGAAGTCCCATGTTTGAGATGTTCAGCCCTGAATCTTTCCAGGCAGATTGCATGGCACGACTGTAAGCATCTACTGCCGCTGCAGAATCACCGGGGCAGGTGAGAGAAGCACGTCCTACGCCCTTTACCATCGCAAAAATGCGATTTCCATCGCGCAGCGCATCTTCTTTGCGCTTCAGCACAAGAGCTACGGCGCCTTCGCCTGGGAATGCACCGTCGGCGCTTTCGTCGAAGGGCACTGAACCGTTTTTACGTGAGAAAGGTCTGAGGGCATCAATGGTTTTAAGGTTGCGCAAATCGCCGGCCAGATCAACGGCACCGACCAATGCTGCCGAGATTTCGTAGCGCTGCAGGGCGCGCACGCCGGCTTCAAGAGCGGAAAGCCCAGAGTTCTCGCCGCTCGCAAAAGTGTGCGATGGCCCGCCTATGTTGTATTCGCGGGCAATGCGACTGGCGACAATGCCGCCGAGTGCGCCAACCGTTCTTGGGTTGTTCAGTGCAGGAGTTATCGCATCAGCAAGTTTCTGCACATCTAAATCATCAAGATCGGCAAGCTGGGCATCTTTTTCAATTGCCCAGCGACTGGCAAAATTAGTACTGGCAAAATCAAGATTGATGCCCATAAAGGTGCCCCAGTTTCGGGTTTCTTCACGGGTAAATTTGAGCGAGCGCAAAGCTCTATCGGCAGTCTGCAGCATAAGCAGTTGCTGTGGTAGAATTTCTGGTATTTCTTTAGGGCTGATTTTGAATTCGCCAGGTGTTATGGCGATTTCGTCGATATAAGCGCCTTGTTTGAGCCATTTTTCGCCGGTGTTAAATGGGTGGCGATGTTCAGGCAGATCCCTGATTGCCGGTTCGCAATTAATAACTGCTTTTTGAAAAGCTTTGAGATCGGGCAATGTGCCTGCTCTGGTTTCTATCGCGACGATAGCGATTTCTGGCAGCGGTTCAACCGATGCTTCTTCTTTATGACTGGCTTTTTGAGCTTCTACAGAGCTTTCGCTGTATTCTTCCAGCAACACATGGCCATCTATTCCGCCAAACCCGAATGCGCTCAAAGCGCAGCGTCGGGGCTGATCTGCCGCGGTCGGGTTCCATGGGCGTGGTTTCTGAAGAATTTCGAAATGACTGGCTTCGATGCCCATTGTCGGGTCGGTCTGTGAAAAATTGGCCTGGGGCGGGAGAACTTTGTTCTTAAGCGCCATCAGGAGCTTCATCAACCCGGCAGCACCGGCCCCGGTGAGCAGGTGTCCGACATTTGACTTAACTGAGCCGATAACACATTTGGCAACCGATGCCTTTTCATCCTTCCAGAGTTGTTTAAGGCTTGAAAACTCGATGGAATCACCTTTTGGGGTGCCAGTGCCATGACACTCGATAAGTTGAACATCGTGTGGTTGCCAGCCAGCCTGTTGGTATGCCTGGGTCATGGCGCGCATCTGGCCTTCTGAGTCAGGCGCCAGCAGACTGCCACCAACGTCGTTGGCAAGACCGATACCACGGATTACCGCGTAAATCTTGTCGCCAGACTTTTGTGCGTCTTCAAGGCGCTTGAGCAGAAATATGCCGGCGCCTTCACCGACGACAAGACCATCCGCTGACTTGTCGAAAGGTCTACAGACTCCGGTTTTAGAAAGTGCATGCAGCTGCGAAAAGCCCATCTGCGTGAACTGCGAAGAAGGTCGCGACACGCCACCAGTCAGCACTGCATCGGCACGCCCGGCTGTCAGCTCTTCGCAGGCCAACTTAATCGCGTAAAGCGAAGAAGCGCAGGCTGCATCAAGGGTGTAACCGCCGCCGCCAAGACCAAGCGCAGTTGCCAGAAGAGTGGCCGGTAATTCTGCCGCCAGCCGGTTCAACGGGTGTATCTCTGATTCTTCTTCAACAGAGCTGCTTTTGCCTAGCTGTTTTTTTAGTGCTCTAAGATTTAGTTCGCGTGTAATGGCGCTGGCAGTATCTGTTGGCAGAACTATGTTTGCCAGAATGACCTGAACCCGGTTTTTGTCGAGATTTGCGTTAACAGCATCAAAGAACGCATCGCGTCCGGCCTGCAGGGTTATGGCCAGCAGCGGATCGAGTTTTTCTATGAGCTCATGGCTGATCTGCAAATGTTTATAATTCTGCGGTATTTTTTTTATTGCACAATTACGCGAAGACAGCACCTTATCGGGTGTGCCCGGTCTGGAATCATGATATTTAAGAGCAGGTTCTGGCCAACGTCCGTCTGGCACTTCTTCAGAGGCGCTTCTCGACTCTGCGATCATCTGCCAGAATTCATCAAGATTGTCAGCACCCGGGAAAATACCGCCGACGCCAGTTATTGCTATGGCAAAAGGTTTTTTCTGGTGGGCGGCGTCGCTCATTTTTCGGCTCCAGCGACAGATCTAAGTTTGAAAGCATTGCGCAGGTTTTCGTTCATAGTACATTCATAGCCTTCAAGTCTGGCTATCAGCTGGCCTTTGGCATCTATGAAGTCTATGTCTGCAGCGGCCATCATCGCGCCACTGCGCCTGGTATTGGCCGAAATGGTTACCGGTGAAGAACCAAAGCCACTGGCATACTGGCGATAACGTTTGGCATAGCCAGGCAGGGAAGGTGCGCCGCAGGCCTGAGTTGTCCACAGAATCATGAGCTGATAGGCTGCATCGACAACGAGCGGATCTGTATACCAACGTAACATCGGCGGTCGGGCAAACCAGCCGGTCGGGTCGACAGCAGTAAATGAACTTGCGACCATACCGCTTTCTGACCAGCCGGCGATGCTGTTCAAGGCCTTGAGAAATTCACCATGAAACAGATGGTTCTGATAAGCCTCATTTATTGAGTCCGGATAAATCAGGTGTGCGTCTACCTGTTCAGGTGACGGGACTTTGGCCGGCAGGCGTTCAGCAAGAAGAACGTCGGCGCGCACGTTTACCATTTCACGATCGCCATGGTTGCTTCTAATCTCGCAGGTTACCATGAAGCCTTCGTCTGTTTTCTGCGGGCGGGAGGCATAAATGACTATCGGTAGACTTTCGCCTTTGAGAACAAGGCCTTTGAGAACACGCAGATCATTATAGCCGACAAATTGCAGGCCCGGGTTGCGTAGAGTAGCAGCGTGAGCCAGCAGTTCGGTCGCTACCGCCATGGGTAACACCGGGTCGCCATTGATCACATGGTCTTTAAGCCAGGCGTTTTCTTTGAGATTCAGCTCAAAGTCAAACGCCCTGTCAAACTTTTTTCCGGGGGGCGGTGCCTCTACGCTGGTAATCTCGCCGATTATACCGATTTCAACAGCATTAGAACTGCGCTGGCTTAGTTCTACTATCGGTTGCCATGCGCCATCGCACAGCGGAATCAGGCCAATCCCTTCCGACAGAAAGACATTGCGCAGAGCCGGCGTTACCATACCGCCGTCCCACGGCCCCCAGTTAAACGAAAGTACCCGGCATTCAGGTTTGATAATACGCAGTTTGTGTGCTGCCTTGTTCAGAACTTCGTTGGCCATGGAGTAATCGACTTGTCCGGTGCGCCCGAAGCGCCCGGAAAACGACGAAAACAGAATAATTGCTTTAAGGTCATCTTTGTTAGTTGCCAGCAGCAGGTTGCGCAGGCCGGTAATCTTGGTGTCGATGACATCGTCGAGCTGATCGCGGGTTTTGTCTTCGATTCGGCGGTCGCGTAGAACTCCGGCGCCGTGTATCAGGGCACAGATCGGCCCGACTTCCTGGCGCGAGCGTTCAATTACTCGCGCAATATCTTCGGCATTGCGAATGTCAGCGGAGTGGTAGAATGCTTTGACTCCGACATTGCGAATGCGCTCTAGATTATTGAGCACTTCGCGGTTTGCCATTGCCGATCTGAATTCTGCTTCGAGCTCTTTTGGTGTGAGCTTTTTGCCGCTGTTCGCAAGTATGGCTTGTTTTATTGCCGGTTCTGCGGTTACATCGGCAAGCCAGGCTGGTTCTGGGCGAGGCTCGGGCGAGCGGCCAACCAGAACCATGTTTGTTTTGTATTTTTCTGCCATTGCCAGCGCGGTTTCGGCAGTAACACCACGCGCACCGCCAGTGACCACGACAACCTCGCCCTGATGCAGAAGCGGAGAGCCAGGCTGCTCTGCCAATTGTTCTTCAACTTCGCGTAGACCATATCGACATGAACGGGTCAGCCCAGTTTCAACAGGTCCTTCGTGCAGCAATTCTTTTACCAGCTTTTCGGCTGCGCCTTGCACATCTTTAAAGCGATAATCGAGGTCGATTGCGCGAACATTCATTTCGGGCCATTCATGAGTAATGGTCTTGCTTAGTCCAGCGAGGCCGCCTTGAATCGGGTCGATGGTGCGTGTTGGAGATTCAAGGCCAAAGGCGCCATCCAGGCGCGAAACCGTCGCAATCAGACCAGTGCCGTTGGCTCTTATTGCCATGCCAACTTTCTGGGTGGCAATAAAACAGTCTTTAAGCCATTCTTCAGAGGCTTTTTCCCAGAGGTTATGTGAAGCTTTTTCTGGCAAAGGCGCAAGCAGTATGAAGCCTTTGGCATCGTTGAGGAACTGTGCGTTGACCACGTCTTTGAGTTTAAGTCGGCAGGGCTTGAAGCCGGCGGCGGCAAATTGTTCGCAGACCGCTTCGGCCAGTCCGAAACCATCATCGACAACAATCAGACTGTCACCCTTTTTGAGCGCCTTAATCGGTGTGGTCAGAGTGCTGTCAAGTTCGTATGCCTTTAATACTGTTCTTTTGATCGGAAAATGCTCTGCCGAGGCTTTTACTGCGGGGACCGACTCGGTTTTTGCCGGTGCAGACGGCTGTGTGGCAGGTAGAGTCTTTACTGGTGCAGGAGTTGTAGCATTGCCAGCATTTAGGTATTCAAGAATCTGGGCAATAGTTCTGAATTTGCCAAGGTCGCCAGGTTGTACGACCGGCGCACTGGGCACCCGTTCCTGGAAAGCAGAAAGAATTTCGACCCGCTTGATTGAGTCAATTCCAAGATCGGCTTCCATATCCATGTCGGGGTTGAGCATTTCTGTTGGGTAACCAGTTTTGTCGGCGATAACTTCGAGCAGAATGCCATTCATGCCTGGTATCATCGCAGTTGGTGCTGCCACTGCCGTTTGCGCCGCCGCATTGCTGCTGCCAGAACCGAGATAGTCGAGAATTTGAGAGAGAGTGCGCAGCTTACCAAGCTGATCGGGCTGCACAACTGGCGCGTCGGGAAGGCGTTCCTGCATCGCTGACATGATTTCGACACGTTTGATTGAGTCTATGCCGAGGTCTGCCTCCATGTCCATGTCGAGATTTAGCATCTCAGCTGGGTAGCCAGTCTTTTCGCTGACAATCTCGATTAAAACCGGCTTAATATTTGCTGTGTTGTTGCCTTGTCCGGCTGGCGCCGCTGCATTCGCTTGCGCAGAACCAGTCGCAGATGCTCCAGAATTGCTGCCAAGGTATTGCAGAATCTGAGTCAGGGTGCGAAGTTTGCTGAGCTGATCAGGCTGCACAACTGGCGCGTCGGGAAGGCGTTCCTGCATTGCTGACATGATTTCGACACGTTTGATCGAGTCAATGCCGAGGTCTGCTTCCATGTCCATGTCGAGATTGAGCATTTCGACCGGATAACCGGTTTTTTCACTGACGACTTCAAGTAATACCGACTGAATGCGACTGCTGTTGGCAGCGGCTGGAGCAGCAATATTCGCTGGCGCTGCTGCGGTAGATGCTCTGGAGTCGCTGCCAAGATATTGCAGAATCTGAGCCAGAGTACGAAGTTTACTAAGTTGGTCGGGTTGCACAACGGGCGCATTGGGCAGACGCTCTTGCATGGCCGACATGATTTCTACACGTTTGATTGAGTCAATGCCAAGGTCTGCTTCCATGTCCATGTCGAGATTGAGCATTTCGACCGGATAACCGGTTTTTTCGCTGACAACTTCGAGCAATACCGCCTGAATGCGGCTGGTGTCAGCAGGTGCCGGAGCTGCAACCACGGCTGGCATTACAACGGGCTTTGTTTGAACAACCGGTGCCGAGGCAGATGCCTTATAGCTGGCGGCAGGCTGTTGTTGAACTCGCGGCTGCATGATTTGTGCTTCGGCAGGCTGGGTATAAACCGGTGCTGGAGCTGAAAATGATGTCGTGGCCGGCATACGCTGACCCGAGATTAATGCCATGATCGTTTTTTGTGCGGTTTCCTGGCCTTCAAGAAACTTGCGGTGTAGTTCGGCAGTCTGCTGTTGCAACTGCTGCAAGGCCGAAAGTGTTTCGCGCGAAAGTCTGAGAGCGTCGTTAGACGCTGTCGGAGCTGTAAACGATGGATTTTGCGGATAGTTGTTATTGTTGCTCATATTACCTGTCCGGGTCTGAGGGTAAGCTGTTGCTGATGCCGCAACAGCGGGTGTCGCCATCGGAATCGATGCTGGTGTTACCAGACTTGGTGTAGCAGCGTCTGGTTTGCTGGTGGTCAGCTTAACTGGTGCAGGTTTTGCAAGTTCTTCAAGGAATTTTTTATGAGCAGCTGATTTGTAATTGGCGCCACAAAGCGGGAAAGTCAGTTTAGGCTTGCCCGGAGCTGGCTGTTGAGACAGCCAGATTTCACCGTTCTGCCAGCGGTTGATTAACAGTCGATGTCCAAGAGCACTCAGCTGTGCCAGAACTCTGGCAAGGTCAGTGAGCCCAGAGCGTTTGCCGGCAGAAGAATCAACAGCAATTATGTTGCAACTGCGGCCTTCGAGAATGGCTTTGATCAGGCCGGTGATTTTACCGCCAGGGCCGGCTTCGATAAAGGTTCTTATGCCGTCGGCATACATTTTTTCGATGATTTCGACGAAACGCACCTGGTTGGCAAGCTGAAAGCCAAGTATTTTTTTGATTCCTTCGATGTCAGCAGGGTAGGGTGCGGCGGTTGTATTGGCATAAACCGGCACTGCCGGCTTATTCATTTTTTCGCCGGCAAGAAAAGCGTGGAAAGGCTCGGCGGCATCCGCAACAAAAGAACTGTGGAAAGCCCCGGCTACGTTGAGCACAGTTGCGCGCATCTTGCGTTGCTTGAAAATTTCGCGGGAACGTTCTATTTCAGAGGTTTTACCAGAGAGAACCACCTGCTGAGGTGAGTTGTGATTGGCGACAACGAGATCGAGCTTTTCGTCGGCAATTACTGTTTTGACTGCAGTTCTATCGGCGGCAACGGCGATCATGCCGCCACGATCACCACTTCCCTGAGCCATGAGCTGACCGCGTTTGCGGGAAAGCCTGGCCAAGGTTGTGCTGTCAAATACTTTCGCTGCGCAGAGACTGACCAGTTCTCCGTAAGAGTGGCCGGCAAAACCGTCAGCATGCAGTCCAAAACCTTCGAGCATGCGATATTGTCCGAGTGCAATTGCGCCGATGGCAGGCTGTGCGATATCAGTGGCACGCAACTTTTCGTCATTGACCTTGTCATTCTCGGCATTATAGGTCGGACGCGGAAACACATAATCAACGAGATGGTTGCCCAGCCCATCGAGAGTTGCTATTTCGCGATCAGCTTCGACAAAGGTTGCGAATGCTTCATTATTACCGCAGACCAGATCAAGGCTCATGCCAGGATACTGCGCACCCTGCCCGGGAAAAATAACGCCAATCGCTGCCTTCTGTTTGCCAGTGGCAAAGTATGCGCCGTTTGGTAAGGTGAAAGAGTCGGATTTATTGGCCAGACTGCCTTTAATGTCAGCGACCAGCTTGTCGATGTCATTGGTTGATTCGACAACAAAGGCCAGGCGGCAGTTTTCATCAGCATCAAAGCTGTGACGCGACTCTGCTGCAAATTTGCGTAGCTGCTGCGCGTTTTTGCAAGCGGTCAGGCTTGAAAGGTGTTTTTCGACATCGCCATGGGTTTTACCGGATATGGTTATCAGTTCGACGCTTTGCTTCCAGTCGTCGCCAGGCTTTTCGGCCTTATATTCAGAAACGACCACATGAAAATTGCTGCCACCAAACCCCAACGCGCTGACCGCGGCATAGCGAGGCCTTGCATCGTCAGTTATCCAAGGCCTGATTTTGTCGGGCAGATAGAAAGGAATGTTTTCGCCAGAGACACCCTTTGCCGGTTGCGAAATCTTGATTGTCGGCGGAATAACCTTATGATAGAGCGCGAGCGCCGCTTTAATAATACCGGCTGAGCCGGCAGCTGCCTTGGTATGACCGATTTGAGACTTAACTGAGCCGAGCGCGCACCATGGTCGGCCGTTTTCGGCATCTCCATACACTTCTTTGAGTGCTGTGGTTTCGACCTCGTCACCGGCGTTGGTTCCGGTTCCGTGTGCTTCAACCAGGCTGATGTCGCGGGGAGTAATTCCGGCCATATCGTAGGCGCGGATCAGGGCTTTTTTCTGACCAGCCGAACTTGGGGCATATATGGCCTTGCCTTTGCCATCGCTTGAGGTGCCAACAGCGTTAATGCAGGCGTAGATGCGGTCGCCATCGCGTTCAGCATCTGAAAGACGTTTTAGCACAACCATGCCGATACCTTCACCAAGAATGGTTCCGTCATTGTCGATACTGAAGGGCCGCGCATGGCCGGTCGGTGAAAGCGCTGGCGTCTTGCAGAAGCACATATACATGAAAATATCGTTGAAAGTATCGATTCCGCCGGTAATCGCCATGTCTGTTTTACCGGTCCAGAGTTCGAGAGCTGCGTTATTGATGGCGCCCAGTGAGCTTCCGCACGCAGCGTCTACCACGCAGTTAGTGCCGCCAAGATTGAGGCGGTTGGCGATGCGGCCGGCGGCAACATTGCCGAGGAGACCTGGAAACGAGGTTTCCTGCCAGCCGACGTAGGCTTTGCCGATGCTATTGATAACTTCTTCGGTGATATCGGCGGGAATGCCAGCGTGCTGCATTGCCCGGCGCCAGATCGGGTGACCAAGTCGTGCACCCAGCGGAACAACCAGTTCAAGGGTTCCAGTCAGACCAAGAATTACGCTGACGTTATCACGGTTAAATTCGCGAGTTGCGCCGTAGCCGGCGTCATTGAGAGCGCCCTGTGCTACAACCAGGCTTAGCAGCTGTGATGTGTCGATAGAATCGAGGTCAGATGGCGCGATTCCCCATTCGCCTGGGGTAAAATCGATCGGGTCGAGAAAACCGCCAGTGGCATTGTACACATGGTCTGTGCGCTTTTTATTACTGTCAAAGTAATCTTCGGCTTTCCAGTGTGTGGGCGGCACTTCGGTTATTGCGTCAACCTTTTCTTTGATGTTGGCCCAGTAATCTTCAACGCTTTGAGCTTTGGGGAACAGGCAACTCATGCCTACAATCGCCAGTGGTTCAAATTTTGGTTCTATACGCTTCATGCCGACCTTCCTGTGTCTGTTCAGAATCTAAATAACTTTACGCCTGTCGCCCGCGTTGACCGCCGAAGCATCAGATTCTGCTGCTGAGACTGTCTTTGCAGGGCGCCAGATTTAGTAGGGTGCCAGTTGTTTGCGGGTAATCTTAACATGTAGTGTGGAAATTTTCGAGTAAAATTTGACTGTTCCGGATTGTTATCCTTACGTGGCTCAAGTATTATGATCTGGCGGATCGCATCTTTTTATCAGGTGGAAAAATGAGTCATAGCTTGAGATTACCCGAAGGCGTGCAGCATGTCGTTGCCTCAGGCGGGCTGGAACCTTTTTATCATGTTGTTGATGAGTTAACTGCTGGGCGTGCTGCGGTTCTCTGTGTGATAGTTAAGACCAGTGGTTCGACACCACAGGTAACAGGATCAATGATGGCCTGTGATCAGGCTGGTCGCTCGATTGGCACAGTTGGCGGGGGTGGCTGTCTCGAAGCTGCAGTGCGCCGTCAGGCCTGGGATCTTTTACTCGGCGGTGGTTCGCTCAAAACTGTTCTGGCGCTAAACCATGATGTAAGCGTTCGTGACGGCATGATCTGCGGCGGCGAAATGACGGCTGCCCTGGTTTCAGTCGCACCAGAGCGGGCGCAGGAACTTGAACTGCTTAGCGCGCAGGCAAGAGAAGGACATGAAGCTATTCTGCTTCTTGAAGTTCCAACTCAATCTGGCGTGGAATTTTACGCGGTACACCTGATCGCAAGCCCCAGTCTTGTTATTGCAGGGGCTGGACATGTCGGCATTGAAGTGGCATGGGTTGCGCAACGTATTGGCTTCGCCGTCAGGGTAATCGATGATCGCCCGGATATGCTTGTAAAATCGCGTTTCCCGGATGGTGTCGAGACTCTCTGCGGCCAGATTCCAGACATTCTTGCTGATCTGCAGCTGACCCCAGCCGAGTATGTCGTAATATGCACTCGCGGTCATCGTGACGATCTCGACGCCATCTCCGCCGTAATCAAACGCCCGCTTGCCTATCTTGGCATGCTTGGCAGCAAACGCAAAATTATCACACTATTCAAGGAACTGAGCCATCTTGGCGCCAGCGAAGAAGAACTGGCAAGAATTCGTACTCCGATTGGTCTCAAATTCGGCGCCCAGACCCCGCAGGAAATCGCAGTCAGTATTGCCGCCGAGTTGATTTCGGTTCGGCGCAACTTTTCCGGTTAAAGGCCTTAAGTAATCAGCAAAATAGATCTCATTCAGCTGATTTTTTTGGGGGCGGATTTACAATAATTTTATCCGAAATTGCCTGCAGTTTCTTTCTTACAGCGGGATCTTTGACTCTGGCAATCAGGTTTTCTCTGATTTCACTGCCAGCAATCAAAAAATACATTTCAATTGCTGTCGGTATAGGTATTGGTATCGGAATTCGCTGTTCAATGTTTTGCCCGCTATTTATCAACTCAAGGATAATCTCGGCTTTTGCGCGCAAAAAAGCGGTGGTTTCTTCAATAGTCTCTAGCGAAGATATTTCACGAGCGTTTGGCAAATATCTTTCTTGAGCGTTTGGCAAATATCTTTCATGAGCGTTTGGCGATTTTTTTTCATTTTCTTTTCTGCCATGCATAGCAACGACAAGATATATCTGTTTTTCTGGCTTAAGGCCAGCCTTCAGCAATGTACGCAACAACTCAAGGTTGTCAGTTCTGATGGCGAGAGCCAGCAGGTCAAACGAATTTTTATCTTTAAGTTTTGAATATGGGTGCAAAGTCAGGTTGTTTAAAATACCAAAATTTTCTGTGCTCTCCAGTAAAATAGGCAGTGACTTCCCGGATTCAGCTATTATTGCCAGTGAAACCGGATTATAAAGCATGAAGGTCTGACTGGCATAAAATAGATATGGACTGTTATCGGATATTTTGTAACTATAATCTATAGCAAATTCCGTTTTCATACCTGATTTTACAAACAGGCTGACAGCTTCAACATCATCCTTAGCAATGGCATCCAGGAAGCTTTTATGTGTGAAAAGATACTGTCTGGCTTCCAGCTGCCCAAGAGCTTCAAGGTCTTTGATTTCGAGCAAATCAAACCGCAATGGTTTCTGATATTCGATTATCAGGTAGTAACTGCCAAGAATCAGCGTCAGTGAAATAATAAACGTTGTAAGGAATACTTTCATTAACTCACCTTTATCTTGCTTATGAAGGCAGCAACCTACTCGCTCGAATTGTTGGCGTTATAAACGGTGGCATCAAACTCACCTTCTGACTTGGCGACCAGTATAGTGCAGACAGCATCTCCGGTGATGTTGGTAACGGTTCTCGCCATGTCAAGAATACGGTCGACACCGATGATCAGCGCAATACCTTCCACCGGCAGATTGACTGACTCAAGCACCATGGAAAGAGTAATCAGACCAACTCCCGGTACCCCGGCAGTTCCGATCGATGCCATGGTGGCAGTCAAAATAACGGTCAGAAATGAACTGAGCGGCAAGGGAATACCATAAACCTGCGCTATAAAAACAACGGCGACGCCCTGCATAATAGCGGTTCCGTCCATATTTATGGTTGCGCCAAGGGGCAGGCAGAATGAAGCAACACTGCCTGAAACGCCGCAACGCATTTCGACAGTCTCAATCGTTACTGGCAGTGTACTGTTGCTGCTCGCGGTCGAGAAGCCTACACTCATTGCCGGCAGAAAATTGCGGAAAAATTTGAGCGGGTTGAGTCGGCCGATAAGCTTGAGAGCGCCCATGTAAATAAGAGTCATGTGCAGCAGCAGTGCAAACAAAACCGTCAGCGTATATTTAAGCAGTGGCATCATGGCATCAAGGCCGACCGTTGCAAAGGTCTTTGCAATCAGCGCAAATACGCCATAGGGAGCGAGATGCATAAGCAACATAACCATTTTCATGATCACGGCATTGGCTGACTCAAACAGGTCGACAACCGGTTTGGCGCGGCCGCCGACCAGGGTGGCGCTGATTCCGGTCAGAAGTGCCACAAAAATTATCTGCAGCATGTTTCCTTCGGCCATGGCGGCAACCGGATTATTGGGAATGATGTTCTGTAATGTTTTCACCATCGACTGACGGGAAGCGATAGTTGGCTCATGTTTTGAGAGTTCAGCCATGTTAAGGCCCTGGCCCGGTTGCACAACCACCGAAACAATGAGCGCGAGTGTAATAGCCAGGCCTGTTGTGAGCAGGTAAAAAGCCATGGTTTTGCCGCCGATTCGGCCAAGGCGCGAGATATCACCCAGACTGTTTATTCCACAGAAAAGCGATACAAAAACCAGGGGCACGACAAGCATGCGAATCGAGTTGATAAACAGACCGCCAACCAGGTCGAAAAGACCGCTGAGCCACAGGTCACGCAAATTGCATGAGGGAAGATATGACATCGCCAGACCGGTGCCAGCTCCCAGCGCCAGCCCGGTCAGAATGCGTCGCGTTAATGAATTTTTCTGTTCCATAATGTTACCGCCAGTTTAGTTCGACGGCAAATTTACCACGGATATGTCGTAGATGTCTTGCAAAGATTTAACATGCCTGTATTAGCAGTTTCGTATTAGTGGCAAATAATCGTATGAGTAAAGTAAGGTGTGAAACATGAAGAGTATTGATTTGTATAAACTTTTATTCACATAATACGGTAGTATTGGACAGTAATCAAATGATTGGAGAAATTACATGATCTGTAACCAGAAGGCTTTATCATTTTTTATTGTTCTGATTTTTCTGGTTTTATTGAGCTCATCTGCAAGTTACGCACAACAGATTAATCCATTCGAGCTTAAGAATGATGTTGATCTGTCGAAAAGCGCCTCTAACGTTGGTTCTGGCTCAGGTATTCTCTATTTTGAGAAAAAGAACGAAGCAGACAATGATACATGCACAATCGCAATTATGAGCGATCTTCACATCAGAGACGAAAATTATGAAATGTTTATGTCAGCTGTTAAAGCCATTAATTCGTTGCCCAATATATATGCAGTAGCAATCACAGGTGACCTGTGTAAAAAAATTGGTTCAAAAAATGAATATACAACACTTATTCAGGCACTAAGCCGTTTTTCTGTGCCGATACTGGCAGTTCCGGGCAACCACGATGTAAGATATCGCGATCATTTTGGCAAGAATAACAAAAAACTTGTTGCTGGCCCGGCCGAGAAGAAATCTAAGTTGGAACGGTTCCGTAAGGCTCTGAAACTTAGATCTCTACGTTATACGCGAAAAGCTGGTGGTCATCTGCTAGTTTTTCTTCCAGACGACGAGCTGAAAGAAAAACTGCTGGTGCAGGTTTCAGATGGCACTCTGGAGTTTTTGAGACAAACTCTTAAAGAAAATCGTGATCTTCCGACCATTGTTTTCTGCCATGCTCCGCTTAAAGGCAGTTACGAAAAAGAGCGCGGGCTTACGATTCCGCACGCTACTGCCCAGCCGGCAGGCAAGATCCACGATATTCTGCAGAATAATCCACAGGTTTTTCTCTGGGTTGCCGGGCATCTGCACATGAGCCCGAGTACAAAAGACTACTTTTCACCGGTAAACAAGGTTGGTAAGGTTACCGTAATACATATCCCCAGTGTTCAACCAAAATCGTCCTGGGTTCATACCATTAAGTTATCTCCAGAAAAGGCTGTAGTAAGAACTTACAACCCCAAAACCAAAAAGTATGTCAAAAAATTCGACCGCGTATTCCAGCATAAACCAACAAAACAGGCCAGCACCCAAAGTGGCAATTCAACTCCGGCGCCTCAAACACCCAACATTGCCAGCAATCAGTCTGGATCTTCAACGTCGGCAACAGAACAAACCTCAACCGTCAGTGGCAATCAGTCAGGATCTTCAGTGACAACGCCGGCGGGGCAGCAGCCTCAGTCATCAGGTGTAAGCACTGTAGTAAGCACCACAGTTGAAGTAATAAAGGATTTAATAAAAGCTATCAATAAACTTTTAAACGGGCTATGGACGGGCCTCATGAAAATATTGAAAATCTGAAATCGGAGCATATTGCAATAAAACCGTTTTTTGCAGTCTGATAAGCTGCAAAAACGGCTTTATCATTAGTGTCTACGGCAATATGTCGGATTGTAATCCCTGCAGGAAAAATGAAAGTCAAACACCATTCAAGGCTTTGTTGACAGCCACGGCAAGGTCTTTTCTTGTAACTGGTTTAAGAATATAGTGAGAAACTCCCATAGCATTGGCTGTTTCCACATCCATCATTTCACTGTAACCTGAACATAAAATTACTGGAATTTCCGGTTTGATTGCCAGTATTTGCTTAATAAGCTTTTCTCCGGTCATCTTCGGCATGGTCATATCAGAAATTATCAGATCGTATTTCCCCGAATCCTGTTTGAACATTTCAAGGGCATCCAGACTACTTGACAGCGAAGTTACCTGATAGCCCAACTGTTCGAGAACTATTGTTAACATAAAGACGATTACTTCATCATCATCTACCAGAAGGATGTGTTCACCATTTTCTGATGCTGGAATAGCGAATTCACGTTCTGGTATTTCCTTTACAGCTTTGCCAATCACAGGTAAATAGACGTTAAAGGTTGTTCCGATACCTTCTTCTGAATAGACAGTTATGTCACCAAGAAGACTTATTACAATTCCATGCACTACCGAAAGGCCAAGCCCTGTTCCTTCGCCCTTTTCTTTTGTGGTGAAATAGGGATCAAAAATCTTATCCTGAATTTCTTTACTCATTCCGATACCAGAGTCACTAACAATGAGCCTGATGTATGATCCTGGTTTCATATTTATTTTGTGGCTGACATCAGACTGATGTAACGTTACCTGTTGTAATGAAACAGCCAATGTTCCTGTTTTTCCTCTCATTGCCTGATATGCGTTTGTACAGAGGTTCATGACAATCTGGTGAATCTGAGTGGGGTCTGCCAGAATTGTTTGACAGTCTGGATTAATATCTGTTCGAATCTCAATTGTCGTTGGAATCGTTGAACGCAGGAGCTTCAATGTATCTTCAACAACTATTTGAGCTTTGATGGACTGAATTTGTTGTGGACTCTCTCGACTGAAAGTTAATATTTGCCGAACCAATTCTTTTGCTCTGTTGGCACCTTTTAAAATTTCCTCAAGGTCTCTGCGCAATTTCACGGGATTCTCTGATTCCATCATGGCAATGTCGGCAAAGCCCATTATAGCCGACAGAATGTTATTAAAGTCGTGAGCAATACCGCCGGCAAGCGTACCAATTGATTCCATTTTTCGGGCCTGATTAAGCTGACTTTCAAGTTTTTTCTTTTCGACTTCATAAGAAAGTTTCTGGGTGATATCTGTTGAAATTCCAAGCTGGACAGTGCCTTTTTCAGAGCCAAGATAGAGAGGTACAGCTACCGTTTCCAGTTGATGAATAGAGCCATCCAGGGCATACATACTGAAGGTGAATGTGTCATTTTCGCCGCGGCAAATTCTTTCATTGAATTTCCGATAGCGCTCTCGATCAACATCGAGAACAAGATCATAAACATTCTTTCCAATCACTTCCTCTTTTGACTTTGCTTGAATTATTTTTAGTCCGGCGGGATTCATATCAAGAAGTGTTCCATCAAATTTTACCAGCTTCAGGCAGGATGGCTGATTTTCGATAATTGAATTGAGCAGACGAAGATTGCTTTGAAGATTATTCTCAGCTTCTATGCGATCAGAAATGTCACGAATGATGGTCGAAATAGACTCCAGTTCACCATGTGAACTTTTATGCGACATTATGACCTGTGAAACAAAAATTTCACGCCCGTCAATTCCAATAACCGCCGATTCTCCAGTCCAGATTCCTTCGCTGATTGCAGCCTGAATGCCAGAGTTAACAGCTTTCAAAGCCCATTCAGGATGCACATCAGAAATTTTTCGGTCTGCCAGGCTTTCTTGTTCCCATCCAAGCATTCTTAAACCAGCATCATTCACGAATTGAATTTTGCCATCAGGTGTTGCAGTTAAAACCATGTCGCTTGTTGAGGCAATAATAGAGGTGAGTCGAAGGAGGGATTTTTCTACTTGTTTGCGATCAGAAATCTCACGCCATACAACATGAAGAGTATCCAAATCAGCTTCTTTTACGGCAGTAAGTAACACCTCAACCGGGAAAACTTCGCCATCTGCTCGCCTGTGCTCCCATTCAAATCGATTAGAGCCATTTTTAAAGGCCTCAGCAATCATTTCATTCGCTTTTTCATAAGACAAACGACCGTCAGGTTGGCGTTCCGGAGACAATTGCGAAGGATGCGCATTAAGAAGATCCTTTTTCTTTTTATAGCGGAGCATCCTGGTTGCAGCGTCATTGCAATCAACAAATTTATCCCCGATAATAATAAGGATAGCATCGGAAGACCTTTCGAAAAGCTCTCTGTAACGATCTTTTGGCATTTTCCGCCTTTGCATGTTTTTAGAGAAATTGCAACTTTTGCTCCAGCATAAAGCTAACAGTCTTTCAAGAGACTATGTCAGCTCAAATTGAGCCTCATATTCAGGTTTTAAGATTCTTCAGAAACTCTCTGCAGATTGATTTGCCAAAGGCAGTCAGGGTTAAAGCTGGCAGTTCTGTTTTGTTTTTTTTCCGACACTTACATATAAATGATAATGGTTATTGCAACTAGAAGCAACTTTAAGCGCAAACATATTAAGTCGCTATGTCGCAACATTATCGACAACAAAAACGTTTTCCTGGTAAGAATAAGTGCTCAAGCATACAGAAGCAGCTCCGATCGATATTATGCGTAATATTTTTCATGATTATATAAATAGAAAAAATGATTTTCAGGCGCCCAAAAGGCTTGTTTTATCGTTGCCGGGCGTGGTAAAATTTTTGTCAGATAAATGGTTTCTGGCGAAAGGAAATAACAGCGAATGACCGGCCCAATGGTAATTTTCCGGTTGCGTACAGCGTTTTCATGTTTGTTGCTGTTCGCTTTTATTCTCGGGTTCCCTATGGACATTTTGGGCGCTGAGTATAAGGCCGGCCCTTATCTTATCGATGTTGATGTTCGCACCAGTCTCACGCAGGTCATACCGAATCCCCATGTCACCTGCAGACTATCAGGAAAAGTCATCAAGGTTTCCGCCTCAGCCCCGGGTTATTTTGCTCAGACCCATGAAATATCCGTAAAACCCGGCATAATGTCTTATTCAGCCATGATCCGACTGTCAGATAAACAACCACGGCTCTCAGTCGAAGATTTTAATTATAAGCCGATCGTGTCGGCATATTTTGACCGCTATCAGGGCAACACCCCTGGCGAACTTTATGCCATCAATCTTTATCTGCCGATAAAAAGCTGGCCACACGCAAATCCGGCCAATATTATTGTCAACCAGCCCGGTTACGGGTGGCCGATTCAGCAAACCTGTGAAATCAGCGTTTTTGAAGATTTTTATTGGGTTCGCATGTTGATCGATCGCGCTGTGCTCGATGATCCCAAGAATGAACTGCTGATTTACGTAAACACCGCAGAAGTAATCAGTGTCTCTGCCGCCGAGAAGTGGTTAGAGACCATTGTTCGCCTTGAATCGGCCGGTCACCCAGGTGTTGAGCAACTTGCGTTCATTCTGACGCCGTTGTTGCCCGCAGAAATCAGCGCCGAAGCACTTCCTGATGCTGTTTCGCGCCAGATTGCCAACAGACGTCGCTTTAGCACTCTTCATCGCGATTGACGAACAGGTGAACCCGACAAAAGAGCCGGCGGTGTTCAGACGGGACCCAGAATTGGCTGCTGCAACGCATGCAAAGGCGAGTCGCCTTACCTTCTGGATTGATGTGCTGGTTTTTCTCGCCAACCTCTTTTTCCTATACAACTGGATGTTCGAATTCGGTTATCTCCCTGACTGGGCGGTTATCAGCCGGCTGTTTTTTTTCAGCACTGTAGTCAGCTTTTCACAGCATCGCATGTTCAAATTTTCCAAGGCAAAGAGCTTTTTCTTCATTGCGGTTTCTGATGCAGGCATTGTCATCGAAGATTATTACAGTCGCGCTATCATCGAAAAAACGCGTCTACAGGCAGTTGTGCCTGCGAATACCAGCAGTATTTTTACACCCAGAATGTTAGCTCTGGTAATTGACAACAAACAAAGATTTCTTCCTGATCACATTATTGATCAACAGGGACTGATCAGAGAATTAACCGACAGACTCGGGTTGCCGCTGGTTGAACAATCGGAAACCGTTAAACGCGGCTGGCAGATCTCAACAGTAAAAACAATTCTAGCAACACTCGGCATTCTCATCTTTATGCTTTCTCTTTTGGCGGCAATATCGGAGCTTACATCAGGATTAGTTCGCGTAGCCCTGTTTTTAATTCTGTTCAGCACTATTATGTTTGCTATGCACAGATTCTTGTCCGCAGTGATTATCCCTGAGGGAGCAACCATAAAACGGCGCAACCCCGCGCTAGACATGATGTTGGTGCCAATATTGATTGTGACTGTTTTGTGTGTTTTTGAAGCTGTCGAAATGGCTGACCGGCCTGATCCAAAAGAGCAGGCGCGGACACCGGCATCTGAATTGTCTGCAAGTCGTCTGGCCGCTCTTGACCCGCCCCCGCGTTTTGAAAGCCTGTTTAAACAATCAAGCTATGGTAACGAGTTTATGGCGAGTCTGACGCAGGCAATAGAGGACTGGCCAGCAGAAGAACGAGCATCTTACGAACGCATTCTGATTGATACAACGGCTGATCCGACTATGATTGCAGCACAGCCCGAATCGCCCCCAGACGGAACCATAAAAGTCGAGCTTTCTAACCGTCGTGTAGTAGAATCTGGCAATCGTCGCAGATTCTGGCGCGGCCTCGCCCCGACCATAGAGAGGGAAGATGTCATTCTCGGCCTTGTGCGCGGACTTTGTTTGTGCGCCGCTGAGCTTGAGGGCGCACAGGCAGAGATTTTTCCAGGTTATGTAACGGGAGCAGCCGCGGCATATAGATATTTTGCAGCTGATACGTTGAGAGAGTATCAGTCGCGCGGAAAGATTTCACGAAAATCCGCAATTGAACTGATAAACTTCGTCAGAGAGCTGGAGACAGTCCTGCCAACCTCGGCAACCTTACTTAAGACCGAGGATGCATGCTGGTCTGAGCAACTGAAGCAGTATTGTTTCGCGGCCGCTGACTTGCCCGCAGAGACATCACGCAAGGCCCCTTTCCCTGACCCTGAAACTCCAGAAATAAAGCAACTCCGTCTGGCTCTGTTCGAACTTCCGCTGCCGGTTCTCAAAAGTTTTGAAGCTGGCAACGCCACCTTTCCTGCAATTCTTGTCGACCTCAATCGCTGCAAAGGTGTAGCGTCCATGACGATTGAAGGATGGGGCTACAGAGTTTACGGCAAACTACTACTGCCTTTTCAGCTGCAAAATTTTATGACGCTGATATATTTTGATTATGACTGGGGCGAGATATGGATAAAAGACACTAAAGGCCGTCAGTATCTGCACACACTGGGTTTTGCTGCGGCGCTGGCTTCCTATCAGGCCGAAACCGGCAGCGCTCCGGCCAGTCTTGCGGAACTGTGCGACTGGCTTAAAGTTTCAACATCACCTGTTCAACCACCACGCGATCTATTTTCAGGAGGGCTTCTTAATTACGAAGTCGCTTCTGCTCCTCATCTTTTCAGCGTTGGCCCCGATGGGCAGTCTGGCACTGACGACGACATCGTGCTTTACCCATAAGAATTAGGCGGGGCTCTATTCGCAGGGATTCGCATAAACATTTGCCGAGGTTTGACAGCAATAGTATAATGTTCCCAGAATTTTCAGCTATCTTGAATAGTCGGCTTTTGACTTTTCCTGGCAGAATTTTTGAATGGCATTGACCTTGTAAAAACAATGCTTCTTCTGAAATGCCAGTTTAAAATTATTGCCAGAGATTAAAGACTAGATAGAATCAGTTTAAAGCAAGCAGGAGTTAACATGTCAGACATCAAAACTACACTCAATGAATGGATGAAAAAAGGCAAGGGGGCCTGGGCCGATACTTTACAGACTATCCGTGCTCTTGATATATCAACCGAAGAAGCCTGGGGCCAATTTTTTGCCGCTGTTCGTGACATAATAATTAACGGAGCTGAATTCGAGCAGATGCTTGAGCAGGATCAAAGCTTCAGAAGCTTCTCACTGGAGCACCTGCAAAAGAACAATCTCAGCTATTTTGCTGAAATTGTTCCTGGTGCAGATAGCTATGAAATCTGTTTTGCCAACCCGGATTATGCTGCGGCAAAGTTCGGGTTGCAGACTGGACAGTTAGTTTCTCTTGTCTATTCGGCTTTGCGTGATTCCTGCTTTTTTGCAAGAATAGGCAATTACACAGAAATGAGTGAATGTAACAAGCTGTTTTTGAACCTTTATGAATTATGGCAGCACGGTAATATCGGCTTTGAAAATTCTCTTGATGCCTATAAATCATATCTTTTCAGCAACATGGAAATGAGCACGCTTCTTCATTTTTATCGTTCACACGACCCCGAATACACTCTATATAAGGATATCCTGGAAAGCTCGGACTTTGCGGATGTCCGCTACCTGTATCGCTTCGGGGCTTATGTTAAACCAGAAATATTAAAAATGGCCGAATTTATCGCTGCTTACCCCGAATCTGATTTGCGGAATATCGCAAAACACCATGTAAATGCCTATTTACAGAGTTTTGAACGAAAAAATCAGGATTATCGCAAAAAGAAATATGCCCGTGTAATTTACCCGATGGGCATGGAAAGACTGGCGTTAATGATGATGCAGGAATTAGCTGCAATTGGTTTAACCGCATCGGTCGGTGCGCCAGCAGTAAAAGGCGCCAATGAGCAATATTCCTACGATTTGCGCTTCAGTATGGGCCTATATTTCGATCAGCAATATGCAGATAAACGTTTTTCAATAATCAGTGATGCGCTTGCAAAAATGGAAAAACAACTTAAGCTTCAAGCCGGCCCGCTGGTCATACTGCTTTTCGGCGAAAAACCCTTTGTTCCGGTTATTAAGAACACAACTGTTACGATGAGTGAAGAGCAGGATAAGATCCAGCATCAAATGCAGGGTAAAACTACCAGACTGTTTTACCAGACAGCTCCACGCGAAGAGACCAGCTTTAGTATGATAGCTTTCCCTTCGACTGAAATTGGTGACAATTTTGCTGCTATCTTTACAGATACGCTTGAATTAAACATGCTCGACAACATGCATTATGCAAAGATTCAGCAGTTCATGATCGATATTCTTGACCAGGCTGATTATGTTCATATCAAAGGCGTTGACGGTAATGAAACCGACCTCAGGGTGCAGTTCCAGAAAATCGCTGATCCAAGTCGGGAAACGCTTTTTGAAAACTGCGTGGCCGATGTGAATATTCCTGTCGGAGAAGTGTTTACAACTCCGAAACTTACAGGAACAGAAGGCGTCTTACACGTTGCTGACACATTTCTGGCTGGTTTGCGCTTTTTCAATCTTAAACTGAACTTTAAAGATGGAATGATTACAGAATACAGCTGCAGCAACTTTTCGGAAGAATCAGAAAATCGCAAATACATTTTCGACAACCTGTTAAAACCGAACAAATCTCTTCCGATTGGCGAATTCGCAATAGGTACGAACACCAAGGCTTATCGTATGGCACATAAGTATGACATTCATCATTTGCTGCCCATTCTCATAACTGAGAAAATGGGGCCACACTTTGCTATTGGTGATACCTGCTATTCCTACGAAGAAGACAGTGCTCATCATTCTCTGTTGTCTAAGAAACTCATTATTTCAACAGAGAATGAAAAGAGCTCTCTGCGTAAAACTGACCCGGCGCAGGCATATACTCATAAGCACATTGATATCACGCTTCCATATGATATGCTGGCAGAGATCAGCGCGGTTAAGACTGATGGCACAAGGATTCCAATTATTTCCAATGGCCTTTTCGCAGTAGCCGGCACAGAAGAATTGAACATACCACTGCAAAATCCATAAACTGGCGTTAAGAACTAATTTTGCTCAGGGCAAGTTAACTGGTTGTCAGCGCTATCGGCATCCTGCTTTTTTGGCGGAATAGGGATGTCGAGGTTTACTGTGTTCTGAAGCTCGACAAAGTCGAAATGCCACCATTCAGATGGTAGAGCTTTAAAACCGAATTTTTCCATAACTTCTTTCAGCTTGTTTCGATTCTGCCGGGCCTCGTCTGAAATGGCTTCGGCAGACCATGCTGCCAGACTGGTAAAGTCGTCAAACTCTGTTCCCATTTCCAGAGCATTGCCTTCGCTGTCGGCCAGAGTAAGATCAATTGCCGCCCCACGATTGTGACGTGAACCGGTTTTCGGATCAGCAACGAAATTCGGATCGGGCAGAATCGCCCAGAATTTTTTCTGCACCGAGAGCGGTCTATAAGCATCGAATACCCGGAAATAAAGATTGCTGGTGATCTTCAGGTATCTGGCTGCCATCTTAAACTGTCTGGCTGCCGGAGCAAGCAGGTATAGACGATCAGAATCATAAATCTGTTTATGCGTGAAGTTATTGGTTGTTGCGTATCTGACATCTGGTATGATCTCTGGCACGAGATCCTGCAGGCATAGAAATCCCTTTGCTGTCAGCGTGTCTGTTTGGGTATCGTCTTTCGTAAAACCGCTAACAGTTAAAGTCATAAAAACAACAAGCAGAAGAACAAACCCGGCAGATCTGATAGTTTTTAACATAGCTTATTACCTCACTCTCTATTATTGCTGTATATATAGTCACAAACCCACAAAGAAACGCTCATGGCATATGCGACACAGATGGAAAAATTGTCGATATAATGCAGATTAAAGCCGTATTTTAGAATTACGTAAAGGGAGCCAACAAGGATGAAGTTGGCTATGGTGCCAGCCAGTGGCGCATTCTGATCAGACATGCTTTTTTCGTTGAGAGCCTTTGTCTGGAATAAAATTACAAGAGATACGCCCTGAAGCACATTCCAGATGCCAAATAATTGCAGCCAAGAGCTTTGTTCAAGATAAAGGCGATATCCGCCCAGAAGCCCAGAAGTGGCACAACAGACGACTGCAAACCCAATCATGCCACGTTTTTCAAGATCACTCTTTGGGGCTTTTGAAAAAACATGATACAAAGCCAGTATGCCGAAAGCGATGAGATTGAAAAAAAGAATAACCAGCAATGGACTGAACGAGCCGGCCAGTGTTTCCATGACAAACATCTGCAGGTCCTTCTCAAGCGCAAGCATGAGAATTAAAGTAATAGACATCAGACCAACCGGCAGTTCTTCGAACTCAGGCCATAACAGCTTTGCCAGCCAGTGTTCCGGTCGTTGAACCCCATCTGTCGGAAGCTCGACAGTTGTCAGCAGTGCTGCCTCGAATCTATTTCGCTTCGAAGTAGTATTGTGTTTTGTTCGGTGCTTTGCCTTTGTCATTAAAATCTGTTTTCAAGCACGTGCTCTGTTTCTCTTATCTTCATACGGCGGGGGGCGATATCAGCATGTCTTCATCAGGCAACTTAACGGGGTTATTCTGTAAGTCAGTTCAAAACAGGCATATATTACCATGTGTCAGGATCACTCCAAACCAAAATAATTTGCATTGCGCCTGCCTGCTCAATCTGGTTTAATATTGCGTGGAGATCTTTTGCTGGACACAGTATTAAGGCTGTCTACAGCAGCCTGTTCAGAACCTCAGGATCGAACACTTCTACGCTCGGGTGAAATACTGCTTCAGATTGTCGGAGCCTTTGCTCACAGTTTAAGTATAAAAGGAATTGTAATGAAGACAATTGGATGGAAATTGTTAGCGCTGATTCTTTATGGAATCTTCACTTCAGGTAATATTCTTGCCCAAACTTCGGATAGTCGACTTCTCGCATCTGCAAGCGAGGAGTCGGCAGAGACAAATCATTATGAGGCGATGAGGACAGCGGTGTGGGGACTTTCTGTTACTCCTGATGGCAGGCACGTTGTCACTGTCAATCGCAACGGTGAGCTTTATTTCTGGGAATTTGAGACAGGGAAATTCGTAAAAAAACTGTCGCCAACTAAATCCGAAAACCTGTTTGCCGGAAGAATTGCCGTGCCACTGGTTTCACCCGACGGAACCCGCGCTGTTGCGATTGTGCCTTCTTCCGATTTTTGTCATACAACCCTGTGGGATCTGCCTGGAGCGAAGCAGGTTGGCAAAATCAGGTTCGGGCCATTCTGGCCGCCTGATTTTCTGGGAGAACGTGATTCAGATGACTTCGAGGCACATCAGTGCCCGAGCTCGGCAGCTTTTTCGCACGACAGCCACTTTCTCATCGGAGCTCTGTCAGAAGATCCCGGGGTTCTGATGCGCTGCTGGAATGCTGAAAATGGCGAGATTCTTAAAACTGTCGAGATTCCCGGGGACAGTATTTACAGTGCCGAACTGGCGGCGCATCCGCTTTTTCCTATATTAGTCTGTGGGACTGGCTCACAATTAAAGTATTATAATCTGCCTGAGCTCACCCAAAAAGATACGGGAGCCTGGTTCACGCCTTTTGAGCTTTCCGGGACAATTCGTCTTCTGGCCTTTTCTGGCGACGGAAAGTCGCTTGCAGTGATGACTACAAGTGCAGATTCGTCAGAAATCCATATTGTTGATGAAAATGGTGTCGGAAAAAAGATGGTGACCGAGACCAAAGACTGGATTCGTGCGATTTCTCTCAGCCATGATGGCACGAAACTGGTTGCTGGAGGTGTGTCTGGTCGTATTTCACTATGGGATCTGCGCAGTGGCGAGCTGATTAAGTCCTGGGTCGGTCATAGTTCGCACGTCAGAGGCATTACTTTCGCTGCAGACGACTCAATAATTGTTTCGGGCAGCGACAATGGCGGGC
The DNA here is from genome assembly GCA_018818125.1 of Candidatus Rifleibacteriota bacterium. Taxonomy (GTDB): domain Bacteria; phylum Muiribacteriota; class Ozemobacteria; order Ozemobacterales; family Ozemobacteraceae; genus Rifleibacterium. Next base: position 5,284 of record JAHISQ010000174.1, on the reverse strand, counting down.
GTGATGTTGGTGTCGCCGACTGTTTCCCTGAAGTAAAATTTTGGGACGCCGACAAACAGACTCTCATCCGTGAATTCGTTCCCCGTCAAGATTAGCTTTCAGTTTAGTTCTTTAATAATTGACCTGACCGGGCAGCAGTGCTAAAATTTCGCATGACAAGCCACTTTATCTCTATTTCCAATGCCCGTAAAATCATCCTCAGACAGCAGTTCCTTTCTGATTTCAACGGTTCAATGTCTGAGATCATCGACCACCTTGGCTATATCCAGATCGATTCAATTTATGTGGTTGAGAGGGCACACAATCACACTCTGTGGTCCAGATGTCCGGAGTTCACACCTGACGACCTCAGTAATCTCCATGGTAACGAGAAGGCTGTTTTTGAATACTGGGCGCATGCGATGTCGTATCTTCCGATGAGTGATTACAGATTTTCGCTTCCGCTCATGCAGACGTTTCGTGAACGCGAAGACTGCCGGGAGATCCTTTCTAATAACAAAAAGTTAGTTAAAGATATCCGCAAACGGATTATGGCGGAAGGACCGGTATCGGCTTCAGATTTTGAGGCCCCGCCTGATTTCAAGGGCGGTGGATGGTGGGAGCGTAAACCTGCCAAGCAGATCCTTGAGGTGCTCTACTGGCAGGGCGAACTCATGATCTCACACCGCAAAAATTTCAAGCGCTACTACGATCTTACCGAACGCGCATTTTCGCTCACCGGGGAAAAGCCCTCAACATTGATGCCGAGCCATGAAGAAACCCACCGGCACTATTTGATGCGCGTTTTTAGAACTCTTGGAGTAGCAAATAAAGCTGATCTGCTCTGGTTTATCAAAGACAAAACAACAGCGACCAGCGTGCTTAATGAAATGATTGGTGCCGGAGAAGTCCAGTTGCTCAAGATCGAGAATCTTGCAGATCAGTATTATGCTCTAAAAACAGTTTTGGAAAACTCTTTGTCAATTCACTTTGAATATGGCGGGAACACAGGGCAAAACGGGCAAAAGGTGCACATTCTTTCGCCCTTTGACAACATGATGATACGCCGTGATTTCGTCAAGAGGCTCTTTAACTTCGACTACGTTTTCGAATGCTATGTTCCGCAGGCCAACAGAAAGTTCGGCTATTTCTCGTGCCCGATTCTTGCGGGAACAGATCTGATCGGAACAATTGACGCCAAAGCCGATCGCTCAGACAGGATGTTAATAGTAAAAAATCTCCACCTGTCAGATTTCCCGGCAAAGTCCTGCGATAAAGAGAATCTAGTTCGTGCTGTTGCCAGGCGCATAAGCGAATTTTCGAGTTTTAACGGCTGCTCTTCAATAAAGATGGAGTGCCAAAACAAGTGGGCAAAAGCAATCGAAAAAAGGCTTAAATCAGCGCAGGATTAACAGGTCGCATTCATTATTAGAATCCGAGACTGAGCCCAAGCCAGTATTCTCTGTCGACACCGGGGTTGATTTCTTTCATCAGCGGCCATGAAATGCCGGCAAATGGAGTTATCGTCGTTTTGCCGCTGGTTAAGGGCAATGAGGCGGTCAGGCTCAAATCGCTGAAACCGGCTCTGTTGATCCATTGCTTCTGGTTGTAACCTAAAGAAGAGCTAATATCGAGGTTCTGCTTTTTCGACAGAGCGATCTCTTCGGATATAGACAATTGCGTATACAGGCCATTGCCGTTTTTGCAGTCATGGTAGAAAGAAAGTTTCGGGTGCAATGCGACTTTGTCCCAGCTGGCTGAAAAATAGGTTTCAATGCTTGTGTTGTCGTCCTGGTTGTAGTTGTCAGCCCAATATAATCCGTAGTGAATAATACCGGCCGACATCGATATGTCTTTACAGGCAGGAAAATTATAGTTGAATGTCAGGTCTATTTCGTTCGTCTTGCTGTTTTCAGCCGAAATGCTGTGCCAAACGTTTACTGACCAGCGGCTTTCAGGAAAAGCATAATCCAGAGAGGGCTGAACCACATAATGATTGTCAGGGTTCAGATCGAAGCCTCTCCAAATATAGCGGTTTACATAATCAATTTTAACGCCAACATCGGCTTGAGAAGTAGACGTTACCAGAACCAGGCACACCAGGAGCATTGCTACCCTGAAATTTACGCTTTTTACCAGCATTAACAAACCTCAACTGAAGATTTTGCCATTTTTATCGCCTGCAGATTACCACAAATAGACGACTGACTCAATAAACCTGATCATGTGTCTGCTCTAAATTAGAATTGGCTTTCTGCTGTGGGTTTGGACTCAATGTAGTAGCCCTTTTCACGGAGCCACTCGGGGGAATGGTAATCCTGCCATGAGGAATTATGCCAGCGTGAATCGACAGGTGAGCGAAGTTTTTCGAGCTCGCGCAGGTCTATATTTGCCCTTTTAAAGTCTTCCTTTTCACCATATGCGCCTTCAAGGCTGGCGTCGGTAAGATCGGCCTCAGTAAAATCAGCCATACGAAGGTACGACTCTTTAAAGCTGGTTTTTTGGCAGATTGCACCTTCAAACCAGGCGCTTTGCAGGTTGCAGTCTTCGAAGACGGTGCCGGTCAGGTTGGCGTATTTGAAGGTGACGTATTTAAAGAAAAAACCATTGAAATTTCGATTTGACAGGTCGGTATAGCTGAAGTCTATGTTGTGCTGAGGGCCGGCCGTAATGTAACTGTTCCAGGCATCACACCCCTGATCAAGGTAGCTGAAATATTCTTTTTGTTCTTTATGCAGACCCATGCGTTTTTCGAGGTAAGATCCGCCGTTTACCCAGAGAACGACGCCAAGAGCCATACTGCCAACAAAGCTGGCCGCAAGAACTAAGATCTTGACCGATCTGAGCTCTTCTCCGGCGGCATTGAACTGATGCCCAGTCAGTATCAGATAAAAGAGGTCGAAAGCATTATTCAGAGCAACCAGAGTAAAAAGCATCAGCGGCAGTGCAAACAGAGTGCCTGAAAGTTTAGAGATAGATTTTTCTAATTCCGGGATACCAATCAGTTTGTTTAGATAATCGATTGCTGTGATAGCCAAAGAGAATATTATAGAGGCAACCGCTACAAGAAAAAGCTGCTTTAAAATGCCAATAAAAGCAGTACTGCGGGTATAGGTAACATTGCCGACGCCCATAAAGCGTGCTAAAGGTGCAAGTTGCGGAAAGATGCTGGCTAGCAGACCAAGGCTGACTTCATGCTGCGAAAGATCTGGTTGATTTCTTTTCAAGTTGACCTCTGGTTTCTGAACATTGAACTATGCGTCGATAATTTGAAATCCCATCAGCTGAAATGACCATACCAAGTCTTTCCTGATGAACGGTTTCGTCAGCATTGCAACTTTCTACGCATTATATGTATGCACTTATAAGCTGTCAATCTCTTGAGACAATTTTTAAAACGACCTGGCACAGCCAGATTGCGAAAATTGAAAAAAAGCCTTAAAATAAGCGTTACTTGAAAGCAGTATTGAATGAACCTTCAGTCAGACCGTTCAGAGATATTGGCAGGTGAATATATGCATGGTGATGATTTTCCCAAAGTTCCTGTTCGTGCAGATTCTCTGACGACACTTACTTCGACTGATTTTCCGCATTTTAAGAACTGGTTTGATTCTTACGTCGGGACTTTTGCGTCTGATGACCCCGCAATTCAGACAAACATAGATCTGAAGTATCAGCACACGCAGCGGGTCTGTCGTGCAGCTGTCAATATCGGCAAAGATCTCGGACTTGACGAACGAAACCTTTGCCTGGCCGAGATTGCCGCACTGTTTCACGATGTCGGCAGATTTGAACAATTCAAGCGCTACCGAACCTTTTCCGACAAAAGATCAATCAATCATGCCGCCTTTGGCGTCGAGATTCTGCGCGATAAAAGCGTTTTATCGCATCTCGACAAATCTGAGCAGAACCTCATTATTGGATCCATTTTGCTGCATAACCGGGCAATACTGGCTGATGACGGAGACGACAGATCTCTGCTGCATTCTCGTCTGCTGCGGGATGCTGACAAACTCGACATCTGGTGGGTAGTGACCGATTATTACCGCCAGAAGGCTGCCGGTGTAAACAACGAAGGTCTCGAACTCGATCTTGCAGATACACCCGGCATTTCACCGGAAGTTTACAAAAATATTATTAATGGCAAAACCATCCTTTTTGATAGCCTGAAGAATCTCAATGATTTCAAACTTCTCCAGGTCGGCTGGGTGTATGACATTAATTTTCTGCCCACACTGCGCCGACTGAAGGAGCGGGGCTATCTCAAAATGCTGCAGTCATTCCTTCCCGATAGCGAAGAGGTTAGAGATATTTTCACCGCAGTATTTCACCACATCGACAGCCGACTGAAGGAGGGCTAAATGGAAACAGACATGCCGAATGACCCATTAACCGGATACATCAGAGCCAAGGTTGTCTGTGTCTTTCGTAACCAGGGCCAAATTCTCGTCGGCGATGCCTTTGATCCGACGAAGCAGCAGCTTTTTTACTGTCCGCCGGGTGGTCGAATCGAGTTTGGCGAATCAAGTGAAGTGGCTCTGCGCCGTGAGATTGAAGAAGAACTTGGCTCAGGAATAGAAAACCCGCTTCTACTCGGCGTATTAGAAAATCTGTTCACTTTTGACGGCAAAAAAGGGCACGAGATTGTATTTGTCTATGATGCTGAACTGTCAGACAAAGCTCTTTATGCTGTAGACAGCTTCAAAGCTTGTGAAAGCAACGGTGAACCCTTTAACGCCATCTGGCTCAATCTCAGTGCTATCAACTCCAAAACACCGCCACTATACCCGGTTGGCCTGCTGGAGTTATTGAAAAACACCTGAACCGGTTGCTTACCTCGATTCCTACTGAAGTAACCGCAAGACACCCTGAGGAACCAGGTTGGCCTGGGCCAACATCGCCGTTCCCGCCTGGGACACGATCTGATCTCGAGTGAAATCAATCATCTCCGCGGCAATGTCGGCATCGCGCAATCTGGATTCGGCGGAGATCAGGTTGGTCTGGGCGTTATTAAGGTTGCTGATGGTGTATCCCAGACGATTTTGGAACGCCCCAAGTTTCGAGCGTTCTGCGGAAACTCTATCGATAGCCATGTTGATCTTGCCTATGGAGCGTTGAGCCCCATCGATAGTGGTGAGATCGAGGTTTTCTACCCCCAGAGCCTTCGCGCTCATTTTGGAAAAGCTCATCCGCATGGTTTGGCCGCCGTCTGCCCCAATTTGGAGCTGAGGTCGGGTATCTACGACATGGAGTCGGAAGTTGGTATCGCCAGAACCCTTGGCCGTTTCTGAAAGCGCGAATCCGA
>JAHISQ010000015.1 GCA_018818125.1 Candidatus Rifleibacteriota bacterium | reverse complement strand
CCAAAAACCCACTTCGTCGTGGTCAAATAAAAATGGATACTTTTTTGAGCACTCGTCCTGGAAGAAAGCAACGTCTTATCAGCTAACTACTGGGTTACAACTTGCATTTCGCTCGTTAGTGGGGCCGAGTTTGGAAATTTGAAATTTGATAAAAATCTACAATAAATGGCGATAGTCAAAGATAAAAGGAGCAAATAGGCTCTATCTGGATTCAATCCGGTTTTACGGCGTTAGACTTTTGAGCATTTGTAATCTACCTTACTCTTCCACACATGTAAGGAGGTTACATTTATGGCTGAAACAGTCATTGATAATGTCCAAACGAAAGCAGTCGGATTCGGTCCGATATTGAAGCACTACTTTGAAAAGTGCCGTATCGCCGAAATCATTGACGAAAACGTTCCTCTTGACCCGAGACGGAAGGTTCTTTCTCACGGTCAGGCCAGCGTCGCCATGATCACCGGCATCCTGTTTCAAGTGCTTCAGCTCTATCGCCTGTGCAAATTTGCCACTGAAACTACCGTGTTGGAGATCATTTTTCCCGGTATAGGCCCCGGGGAATATTTTGACGACCGGTTGGCCGATACCTTGGACGCTATTTTTGACTTTGGCATTGGCGATTTGGAAACCCTGTTGACGCAGGCGATGATCGAAATATTCCAGATCATAAACACCATATGCCATGGCGACACGACTTCGGCATCCGTCTACGGAAAATGCGACAAGAACAGAACCGCGAACAGCATCAAAATCACCTTTGGGCACAGCAAGAAGCACAGGGACGATCTAAAACAACTTGTTTGGTCTTTGGCGGTAAGTTCCGACAGTGCATTTCCTCTATTTCAAAAGGCCTACAGCGGCAACACGGCAGATGTGACCACTTATTTGGAGCAGTGGCATAACCTCATTGATTTGTTAGGCTACAGAGATTTTCTTTACGTAGCCGATTCCAAGGTCGTTACCGCAAAAAATATGGCCCATATCCACGACAATGAAGGATATTTTGTCGCACCGGTTCCCATGTATGAATCGTACAAAACAGCCTTTTACGATGCATTGGACAACCATAGCCAAGAAACCCTTCTCCCCTATAAAGAGAAACTCAACCGGGGCTTTGAGACTCCTTTTACCATTACCAATGAAAACAAAGACTATCTTTTTCGCATGATCTTCCTTTATGACCATGGCCTTTTTAATAGGAAACGCAGCACATTGGAAAACCATGTGGAAAAAACAAAATCAGACTTCGCTGAATTGGAAGCAAAGCTCAATAAGCGTAAACTCAAAACAGAAGAAGCGATAGATGCGGCATGTCAATCCATCTTGACAAAACGAAATACTTCGGACTTTTTTGAATTTCATATCAGCAACAATCCCATCATTACCTATAAGAACACCAAGAGAGGGAGACCCTCACAAAACCAGAAAAATGAACAAGTCGCTGTCGTGACTGACCACTTCAAAGTAGAACTACAGTTCAAACAGAACTCATTCGACAAAGCCCTTGACAGATGCGGATACTATCCCTTGATTACCAACAAACCAAGGGAAGAATTTTCGATTCACGATGCGATGATGGCTCACAAAAACCAATACAAAATAGAACATACCAATCGGAGAGCCAAATCCGGGTTCAGCCTTGAACCTATCTACCTGCAGACACCCGAACGTATCGAAGCATTTCTGATGCTATTTAAAACCGCCCTTCAAGTCATCGTCCTTATCGAAAGAACAGCAAGAAAAAATATAGAGGAAAGAAACAGGGGCCTGGACAATTTCATGCCCAACAGAAAAGACGTCCGCAATCCAAGAACGGAATATCTCTTTAGCGAATTCCAATATGTTGTGAAAGGCAATCTTCCCCTGCCCGATGGAAACACCTACGGCTTTGTTTCCAGGTTGAACCAATTGCAGGAAGATATCCTCAGCCTCTTGGAAGTACCAAACCACTGTTACTCGTACAACTATGTCGCAAATACTTCTTAATCAAATACATAGGGACAGCTGGGATCCATTTCCTATGTAAGAGAATGAAAAAAGTACTTCACAGGACCGAAAATAAAAAATGTCATTTTTCAAAGAGCGAAACGCAAGGTGAATGGTTCCTTGACTCGGATTTTTTTCGCCAACCTTACGTCCCTGCCATTCCCAAATCTGAACCCCGGGGTCTTCACACGGGCAATTTAT
>JAHISQ010000173.1 GCA_018818125.1 Candidatus Rifleibacteriota bacterium | reverse complement strand
CAAGGTTATGGGGCTTGACGTAATCAAGCTTTTCAATGAAAAATTTGGGGCTCCAACTCAGGAGGCGAAGTATTTTCTACTTACTGCGCTGGGTGAAGTTCGAGATCCAAGTGTAGTTCATGAATTGTTGCCATATCTCAAGGATGAATCGGTTTTTATTCAGGAGTATTCGCACAGAATTCTTTCTCAGCTTGGTGTACATGCTGTCGATGCATTGCTCGCATGCCTTGACACCGAAGATGAAGAGTTGATAATACAGGTGCTTAAGGTTATTGGAGTTATTGGTTCCAAAGAAGCTTTGCGGCCTTTGTTGTTTATGATCGATAACTCAAAGAACACTCTTGTGCGTACCTGCGCTGTTGAAGCTATTTCAAAATTACAGAAATTTGAACTGATTGCCGGTCTGCTTTTGCTCAAGCTCGACGACAAAGATCTCTCGATCAGACACACCATAGTTGAAAATCTTTCGCGCCAGCCTCGCAAGGCCTTCCTTAAAGAACTGGTCGCCGCAGCATTTGACAAGAGCGCTGATATTGCCTGGTGGTCACGTGAGATTCTTAAGCGCCGCGATTATTTTGGTGTTACGTCTTTTTTGGGTTTATACGACAGCTCAACTGACGTCGAAAAGGATCGTATGATTTCGCTGGTTTCAAAACTCTCAGAAGACCAGCTCGATTCGGTTTTGCGCAACGAGAAGATTACCCTGGACTCCCTTAGACCAGAGAACGTCGAAACCAGGGTACTGCGGCGCAAGTTTACTAAAGAAAACATCACTGACCTCAAGGAATTGCTCTATTACCTTCACGAAGAGCGCGGGTCGGATTTGCATATTGCCATTGGCCTGCCGCCAAGTATAAGAATTCATGGTGAGTTGATCAGAACAACTTTTGAGACGATCACACCAGAGAAAAGCCGCTTCTTGCTTTTCTCAATAATGAATGACGCTCAGAAGCGCGAGTTTAACGAGCGTATGGAACTCGACTTTTCATACGAAATTTCTGATTGCGCCAGGTTTCGCGTGAACGTTTTCATGCAGAAAAATGGCATGGCAGGGGTTTTTCGTATTATTCCCAATACTGTGCCTTCGTTCGATGAGCTTTCTATCGATAAGTCAATCATGGAAAAGATCTGTTGCCATAAGGCCGGGTTGATTCTGGTGACTGGCGCTACTGGCTCGGGTAAGTCTACTACGCTGGCAGCGATGATAGATTTTGTTAATCGTACCAGATACGACCACATAATAACCATTGAAGACCCGATCGAATTTGTGCATCAGCACAAGCGCAGTGTTGTTACGCAACGAGAATTGCATACTAACACACTTTCTTTTTCAAATGCCCTGCGCAGCGCTCTACGCGAAGATCCGGATGTTATACTCGTAGGCGAAATGCGCGATGCCGAAACCATGACTCTCGCTATTGCTGCCTCAGAAACCGGCCATCTGGTTTTTTCGACGCTGCACACTATAAACGCTTATGAATCTATTCACCGAATTATCGGTAGCTTTGCCGGTGACCTGCAGCAATCTGTGCGTATGCAGCTTGCCGGCACTTTGCGCGGGGTTGTTTCGCAGCGACTTGTTCCTGCCTATCTTTCAGCCGGACGAATACTGGCATACGAAGTTCTGGTCGGTTCAACTCCAGTTAGGCGCTGCATCAAGGAAGATAAGACGGACCAGTTGATTTCGATTATGCAGACGGGGCGCGGAGACGGGATGATAACCATGGATCAGTGTCTCGAAGATCTTGTCATTAGCAAGAAAATCACCTATGAAGATGGCTTTAAACACGCTGAAGATAAAAAGGATTTTCAGAAGCGTCTTGAGGAACGTTCTGCCGGCAAGCATGGCGTCAGGCTTGGGTCTGCTTCCGATGCTTCCAAAGTTGACAAACCCGGAGTCGGCAAGCCGGTGATAACTGATAAACCTCAGGTCAAAGGTCACTGATCGTCAGATTTACCCTTAAGAAAATGGTGGACGTGCAAATTACCATTTAACCTTATAGGCTTTTATCGGGTGGGATATGCCCTTTAATGTGTGTTCGCCATGAACTTCAATTTCAAAAATCTGGCGATTGATTTTCTCGAGAGTATACTCTGAAATGATGATTTCAAAAGCATCTCCCACGCCTTCCAGTCGTGATGCCAGATTTACGGTGTCACCGAGTACATCGTTTTCGGTTCTAATTACTGAGCCGCTGTTGATGGCAATTCTGATGGCCAGTCGGCGGTCTTCCGGTACCGACAAGTTAAAGGCACTAAGTTTGCGTTGAATCTCGATAGCTGCCAGTATGGCGTTGTTGTGATTCTCAAAAACGACAAGAAACGCATCTCCGATTTTCTTGAGAGCGTCACCAGAATACTTTTCAAATACTGGTTTGAGGATTTCGTCGTGCTGTTTGAGCATTGACATGACTTCTGACAATGACGCCTTCGCGCTGAAAGCAGTGTAACCCTTAACATCAGTAAACATGACCGAGAGATCAAGAGTGTGTGTGGTATTTATGAGCTCGTCGTATTTCTCGATTTCTTCGAGTGCATGGCGGCGTTTTTCGAGAACCTCGTCGAGGTGGTTGTCTGAAAGAACCACTTTTGCCTCACCTTTTGCTCTCAAGATAGCTGGGTCAACTGTGCCGCCGACGCTTTCGATCATATCTACCAGAGATTTGCGGTCAATATCGTTTTCGAGTTCTTCAATGTATTCGCTAAGCGGATCGGTAATCATTTTGCCGAGACTCAGGAAAAAATCGGTAATTGCTCCCTTAAGCCTGAAGTCATCGTGAAAAAAGTAGCGTGCCAGAGTTTTTACTGCATGCGCAAGTACGTCTGTTTCCTCGTCGGGTAGCAGGTTTTCCATTACCGAGAAAGCTATGCGGCGGTCATCTATTGAATCCAGAGCTATGATGCAACACAGGCGATAAGCTTTGCTTGGCGATCTAAGACCTTGAACCAGGCCTTCCGGGTGATCCTGATAAACATAGCTCAGGATTTTACCGACACGGTCAACATCGTCGAGGGTGATGACTTCTGAATGGGCATTCAGCAGCTGATCAAGCATTTTTAGGTAGTCAGGTCTCTTCTGAGCCGCACTGACCAGCATGAGATCAAGCATGACTGTCGGCTGACAGGATTCAAGGTATTCCTGCAACGATTTAACTATGGATAGATATGGGTGTCGAGCCAGAATTATTACCATGCTGCGCAGATTTTTGGTGGACTTTTCTACCTGCAGCTGGCGTGAAATTACCTTCAAATCGTTCTCGCTGAGGTTGTCCCAGCCAGATACCGCTTCAGCCACATAAAAACGCACCATTTCATTTGAGTGGCTGAACCCAAGAAACACGGTGCGGCGTAAAGCATTAGCCTCAGCCTTTTTGAGGAGGTGTGAGAGCCATCGGCAGACTTTTTCATCTGTATGTGTAAGCAGATTGAGTATTGTGTTGACTACATCTTTTGATGTGATACTCGGAACCGACGATAATACCGACTGAATTCTGTATTCATCGCTGGTTTCGAGAAATCTGATGACTGCTGGTACGGCTTCCGGGTGATTCATCGAGAGCAGTGCCGAGACAATATGCGGCATAAGTGAGGGGTCAGTGTTTTCTTCAAGAATGGTTTTAAGAGTTAAGACGGCTTTGGGACCTATCATTGTCAGTGCCTTGCGCGACCAGAACTGAACGTCTTCTGATGTGTCGTTGAGAGCTCTCACAATTGCAGTAACCGAAGCTTCGCCATAATTAACCAGGCAGTTGGCAGCGGCATTGCGCACCGGCCAGTTTACATCGCCCAGCAGTCTGATCAGAACATCAATGAGCTGGGGATGTGGTGCAATTTTCTGCAGAACACCAAGCAGGAAAAGACGCTCCTGTTTGGTGCCATTCTCGATAATTTTTATAATCGGCGTAAGAGCCATTCCACCAATAGAACCGATGATTTTGATAATCTGAAACCTCAGATTCTCATCTTCGGTGCTAAGATGCTGTAGTAGCAATTCAATGTTCAGGTTGGGCTTCTGTGCCAGGCATTCAGAGGCATAGTCAGATACAATCCGATCACTGTCTGAAAGGCATTTGAGCAAGGTTGCTGTTGCCTCGTCACTTTTGAGACGTGCCAGGTTTTCAATGGCAAGGAGTCTGTGTTCCTGGTCGGTTGCCGAGAGCAGGCGTTGAATAAGCGGCATCGACTTGTCGCCGAGCAGTTCAACGAGAATCTTGATAATTTCATACCTGATCAGAGAGTCACTGCGACTGAACGCTGAGGTGAGTTTCTCGAAAACTTTCGGACCAAGCTTGAGCAGTTGCTCGGCAGCAAGCTGACGAATTGCCCAGGAATTGTCAGCCAGACCATTGATCAGAAAATCTATTGCCGCAGTAGTGCCGAGTTCGCCAAGCGCCGAAATTACTGAGAAACGCAGGGCAAAGCTACCATCAACAAAGATTTTTCTGAGCTCTTCAATGACATCGTCCTTACCGATTTTAACAAACAACGCAATAACGCTGTGGTTTGGCACTTTAGACGGAGTGTTGATAATCTTGCGAAGATCGTCGAGAATGATATCGCCAAAATTAAGAAGTTGTTCGAAGACCAGTTTGCGGATTGCCCAATTTGCATCACCAAGCAACGGGTAAAGAGTTCGTGCGTTTTCAATTTTTCGGTGGACTGCGATTGCTCTGACTGCGTAGCCACGCATTTCTGAATCGCGATGGTGCAGGATCTGTTTGACTGCAGCAAGTGAGTTTTCGTCGCCCAGTTGCCCAAGAACGTTCAGTAGCCAGTAAAACTGGTCATGGTTTTGTTCGTTGAGGTTCTGCAACACCAGTTCGCCGATTTCATTGCCCCATTCGAGCAATACCTTGGCTGCAGCCTCACGCTTGTGCCAGGCCTTGTCGCAGAGCATGCCAATAATGGCGGCGCCAGACTCTGGAGTGTGATCTATCAGCAGGGCCGCAAGCCCTTCACGCCAGAGTGCTTCGTCGGTGCTTTTGATCAGTTCTTTGGGCGAGCGACTCATTCAGCTTCCTCAGCCTGGTGTTAATTGTCTTGATATACCACCAAAGATTACCATATAATCGCTGGCAATGAAACAATTTTCAGGGGGTCAAAAACATGCCTCTTTATGAATACTGCTGTGGCAGTTGCCGAAAAAAATTCACAGTTCTCTGTGGAATCAACGACCGCGATAAGCAGCAGGCCTGTCAGTATTGTGGTGCTACCAGCAGTCAAAGGCTGGTGTCGAGGGTTAAGACAATTCGCAGCGAAGAACAAATTATGGAAAACCTGGCCGACCCGTCTGCACTATCGGGGCTTGACGAGAATGATCCACGCACTTTTGCTGACTGGGCAAAAAAGATGGCCAGAGAGATGGGCGAAAACATGGATGAAGAGATTGAGAGCATGGCTCAGGAAGAATTTGCCAGTCCAGGTCAGGACTCAGCAACACCATCACCATCACCATCACCATCACCTATGTTGCCTGGTATAGATGACGACCAGTGATTGATTTGTCTTAACGCTTCATAGACTGTCGCCGCTGCTGCAGAAGACACATTTATACAGCGTGCAGGTGCAACCATCGGCAAAGTAATCAGGCTGTCTGCTGCTTTGCCGACTGTCAGAAGCGAAGCTGGCAGTCCACTTGATTCAGAGCCAAATACCAGTGCGTCACCGGCCTGGTAACTGATTGCTGCGTAGTTGTTGGTTCCGTGCGCTGAGAGATAGAAGATTCGGCGCTTAGAAGCCCAGACAGAAAAATCTTCAAGATCGTCAAGAATGACCGGATCCAGGTTTTTCCAGTAGTCCATGCCGGCTCGTTGTAAGGCCGCATCAGTAAGCCTGAAGCCAAGTGGTCTCACCAATACAAGCTCGCAGCCAGTTGCATAACACAGTCGCGCAATATTGCCAGTGTTTTGCGGAATATCAGGCTCGATCAACACAACCGAAATACTGTTGTTTCTGTCGATTTTTACACTTTGATCAGACATGTCTCAGCTCCCGGGTTTGCTGGCTGTGACAGTGTAAAAGCTTACACGCAGCTTGCCGCCGTAATCGGTGCGGGTAATCACGTCGATTACAGGTTCTACAAAGCCGGCGTTTCGCCAGACTCTTTTTATTTCTGGCCGGGTGAAAAAATGAATGGTGCCCAGACCTGCTACCGGCCCACTTTCAATGTTTCGATAACTGTGACTGTCGATTTTCTCGCCCATCTTAAATCCGCTGGTTGTCTGAGTGAACAATACCGAAGAAAAAATCCGGCCGCCAGGTTTTAGCACCCGGTTGATTTCTTTGAGAATTTGAGCAACGCCAGAACTGCTGTTGGCCGATAGTGCGCCAATGTCCGCGACAACATCGAAGACGTTATCTTTGAAGGGCAACAGTCCTGCATCTGCTTGCAGAAAAGAAGCTGTCGCTGAAAGCTCGCCACACATTTCTGCTGCTTTGGCAGTTGCGATAAAAGCGCCGTCAAAAGCCACAGTTCTAAAGCCTTCGCGGCATAAAAACCAGGTGTTGGCACCGGTACCGCAGCCAAGGTCGAGAACCTGCACCTGAGCGCGATTCTTGCTGTAATAGTTGCGAGCCATGAATCTGACCAGTTCTTCGGCCGGGTAGCGCCCCCAGCTGCGCGTGCTGTGGACATGGTTCCATTGTTTGTCAAATGTCTGCATGTTGTAATCCTTCGTGGTAATGCAAAAGAATGCCAGGCTCTTTGCCAGTTATGGCACGCCATGCGTCCGAAAACTGTTTGTATTGCTGTGGCCGATGGATTTTGCGGGCAATGTAAAAGTCATGGCGCTGTCGGGAAAACCCCGATTTAAAACGATACAGACCGTCATCCTCAGCAAACGACAGTCCGCCACCAAGATGCAGCACGTTTTTTCCTGCTTGCGCTGTGTGTCTTGCTGCCTCAAGCATCATAAATGCGTTGGGCTGCAGCTCTTTCTCCGCACCGGTGGAAGCACCAAGATGGTAATGGACGCTTTGCCTGTCTAATAGATAGATTCCTGTCGCCAGCAGCTCGCAGTTGTTATTCTCGACGCCGGCAAACAGGCGTGAATTCTCTGGTAAACTTTCCAGCACAGCAAAGTATTCAGAAGAGAAATAATAATATTCATCGGCAGTCAGTCGTTGCATGGTCTGTCGATACATCTCGATAAAGGATGAAAGATCCGGCAGTGTCACGAATTTCAGGCCGGCTTTGACTGCCTTGCGATAATTACGTTGCCTTGCCGAAGCTGACTGCTGGAGAATACTCGCAAAATTTTCGCTCAAGTCCATACTGACCGTTTTTCTGTTAACCTCCAGTTTATAAATTTCTGCAGTAAGATTGGAGTCGAGAAGCGGGTTGAATCTGACAAATTCAGCTACAATGTTTGTGTTGTCAGCCCATTCTGTATAGCTTTTACAGTATTCTGTCGCAGTTTTCGGCGTTATGCCAAAAATGACCGGGCCACCGTATCCGTATGCGGTCTGCATATCGAAGAAGCCTTTGCCACCAATGCACTCTGGTATTGGCCTGAGCAGGAACGGGTAGAAAATCTCAGTTGTGCCCTGTTTAAAATACAAGGCGGCAGGTTGGCCATCACCATTTGCCGCATAAGCACGATAGTAATCAGGTTGATAATAGACTTTGCCGCAAAAATCAGGCAGTGTCTCGAATAGCTGCTGCCATCTTTTTAAATCTGTTATAAATTCAAAACTCAAAGAGGCACAACCTCTCCCAGGTGACTCCAAGTGATGGGCTCGTCTGCGCAGAGATTTTTCGTAATGCGCCGATTAACCGCCTGATCGAAAAGCTCAGGTTGAATACCACCCGCCGGCCGTTTAATCGAAATTTTTTCTGGCGTCAGAACATCGCCGGCTTTCAGATCTGCCGTAGCAACAAGACTGCGCCGAACCAGCACCAGGTTAGCTTGCTCACTGGCTGCCGCTGATTTGTTCCCATTGCCCAACATCAAGCTTGTTTTGTGCAAGGCTGTTACCATTTCGCTGAACTGGCGAGGGTCGAGCGAAGCGGCATGATCAGGGCCGGTCATGCCGCGATCGAGGGTCAGGTGCTTCTCGATTATCTGTGCTCCAAGCGCGGTTGCGGCAACTGCAGCCTCATGACCTTCGCTATGGTCAGAAAAGCCGACTGCTACCGAAAAAGTCTGCTTCAATAGAGGTATACAGCGCAGATTGCAGTCTGCTGGAGGCGCGGGATATTCGCTGGTGCAGTGTAAAAGTATGATTTCGCTGGCACCGCCGTTCAGTAGAGTGTTGAAAGCTTTTTGAACTTCACCAAGGCTGCTCATGCCGGTTGACAAAATAACAGGCTTTCTTCTGGCTGCAATTTCGCGCAGAAAAGGCAGGTTGGTCACCTCGCCGGATGCCGTTTTTATTGCCGGCAGGTTAAGCCGGCAGAGCAGGTCAAGGCTGGCGGTGCCGTCTGGTGTTGACAAAAAAGCCAGGCCAAGTTGCTCAGCGTGGCTTTTCAGCTCGGCGAATGCCGCAAAAGGCAGTTCGAGCTCTTGCAGTAGTTTGAACTGATCTTCGGCGGCACAGCCCTTTTGATAGGCTGCCGTATCAGCAAAGCGGCCGGCACATTCTTCAGCTTTGAAAGTCTGGAATTTTACAGCGCCGGCACCGGCCTGAGCCGCGGCTTCGATTAGTTTGTGCGCCAGCTCAATGTCGCCGTTGTGATTTACCCCGGCTTCGGCGATTATAAGTGGCTGCTGTTTAAAATTATCTAAAAACATATCATTACCCCCAACCGCAGATTACTCAGATTTCCCAGATTGGCAGAAAAAAACAGAGCAGTCCAAAATACGATGGTGGTGTATTCTAACTGGTTTTGCACTTTTTCTCCCTTCAAAAATCTGTGTTAATCCGTGAATCTGTGGTTAATCAGTTAAGGTGACGCCACTACCCATATCAGCAATGGAACTTTTGCGGTTGC
The DNA here is from genome assembly GCA_018818125.1 of Candidatus Rifleibacteriota bacterium. Taxonomy (GTDB): domain Bacteria; phylum Muiribacteriota; class Ozemobacteria; order Ozemobacterales; family Ozemobacteraceae; genus Rifleibacterium. The sequence continues at coordinate 59,151 of JAHISQ010000173.1, read as the reverse complement.
AGATATTCATGGCGATTCTTTTCGAGCCAATCAATCGTCTGCTTGAGACCCTGTTCCAAGGAATGTTCCGGTTGCCAGCCCAGCAGGGTTCTCGCCTTGTCGGAGTTGCCTCTTAGGACCATTACTTCAGAGTCTTTTGGTCGTGCGCGCTGGTCTTCGTGAACAATTTCCAGTTCTTTGGTCATAAGCTTGCCGATCAGCTCAACTGTTTCGCCGATGCTGACACTGCTGCCGGTTGCCAGATTAAAAATTTCCCCTTTGCAGTAATTGCTGGCGGCAGCTGCAATAAAGCCATTTACCGTATCTCCGACAAAATTGAAGTCGCGCACCGGTCGCAGATCGCCAAGTCGAACCTGGTGGCTATCGAGTGCCTGTCTGATAATTGCGGGAATCACCGCTCTTAAAGATTGCCTGGGACCGTAAGTGTTGAATGGCCGAACGATCACTACCGGCAGATCAAACGAGCAGGCGTAGGCCTTTCCCATCATGTCAGCTGCGATTTTGCTGGCAGAGTAGGGGGATTGTGCCTGCAGCGGGTGATCTTCGTCGATAGGCACTTTCAACGCAGTGCCGTAGACCTCGGAAGTGGATGTTAAAATTATTTTGCCCAGTTTATGGGTTTTTGCTGCTTCTAGCACATTGAGTGTGCCATTTATGTTGGTCTCCACGTAGCTTTGCGGTGCAACATATGAAAAGGGAATGGCGATCAGCGCTGCCAGATGAAAAACCGTGTCGGCGCCTTCAAGGAGATTTCTGACCAGAAATGGGTCGCGAATGTCACCACTGACAATCTTGAGGTTCTTATTTTCTGCACACTGCTTGAGCCAGCCAATTTCCGATCTTGAATTATAGCGGACCAGAACTGTAACCTGAGCGCCTGTTGCGAGCAGTTTTTCGGTCAGATGACTGCCGATGAAGCCAGCTGCGCCGGTTACCACAACTTTTTTGCCGGTTAGCGTGCTGGTTTTATTCATAATGGCTGGAAATCTCGGCAAAGCTTTCGTGAGCTCTGGCATAATCGATTGGGCTGCCGATGTCGAGCCAGAATTCGGAGACAGGGAAACAACTGACGCCACCGGCTGAAGCATTTACCTCTTTAATGAGGTCAGTCATGTCGAGTCTCTGCTGTGGCTTAATAAGATCAAGAAGGGTTGGTTCCAATACATATATTCCGGCGTTGATAAATATGCTGTGCGTCGGCTTTTCTTCAATATCAACGAGATTGTCGCCACGCATCTGCAGAACCCCATAAGGTATCTGGAAATTGAATTCGCGTGTGCACAGAGTCATTGGTTTGCGGGCGGTAGCGTGAAAATCGAGCAGGTTGCCAAAATTTACCGGCGAGAGAATGTCGCCATTCATAACAATCAACGATTGCTTTGAACGCTCTGGTAAAAGTGTGAGTGAGCCTGCGGTGCCAAGAAATTCTTTTTCTTCGAGATAGCTGATATTGGCCCCTTTGATGGGGTTTTCGGTGAAATAATCTTTGATTTTGGCGGCTCGGTAATTAATCGAAATGTATATCTTCTCAATGCCGTGTCGGCGCAGTTGTTCAACGATCAGAGCTATGATTGGGCGGTTCCCGACTGGTAGTAGCGGTTTTGGGATCTCGCGGGTGATATTGCCGAGACGTGAGCCAAGTCCGCCGGCCATGATAACTGCAATGTTGGCGCGCGGTTCGCGCGCAATGAGATTTTTAAGCTGCACCAGCTTGATCACTCGATTGTTGCGGTCAACTACCGGAAGGTGCTTGATGGATCTATTAGTCATCATGAACAGCAGTTCGTCGTCGGTGGTATTCTGCCCGGCGACAACAGGCTGACGATTCATCAGATCAGCAATGGGGCTCTGCAGGTCAGCACCTCGAATTATGCCGCGCCTGATGTCTCCATCTGTGACAGTTCCCAGAAGTTTAAAGTCTTCGTCCACCACGAGGGCGATCTCAAAAGCAGCTTCGTCGATAACTTTGAGGGTATCGAGTATGCTTGTAGCCGGTTTGATCAAGATCTTTTCGAGCTGAGCGGTCATTTTTTTCTCTCAGTCAGTAGAATGTCATCGCAGTTAACATACCAGAAATGACAGTCCCGGTAAACCCCCGCCATCTTGCTTTGACGCGGGGCGTTTTTGTTGATTTTGCATTAGTTGTTTTTATATGTTAATTTGAGTCAAGAAACAATATCAGGAGATTGAATAAAATGGGTTCGCTGCTGTTGCTTATCGGGCTGTTACTTTTTATGATGAGTCTTATCTGGACAACAGGCGAAGCGCTGAAAAAAGATCTGGTCGATGGCGTGATAGCTTTGATTGCAACCCCTATCTACAGTGGATATTGCGCGTTTCAGGTAGACTATAAGAAATGGAGCCAGCCGTTTTTCATATCGCTGGCTGGCTTGTTTTTAGGGTTGGTAGGATATTTGCTCGGATAAGTCAGAAATTATAAGGTAAGAAAAATGAGCAGTATTCTTGAAATTTCAATATCTCAAGATGACAACAAAACCATGCTGGTAAAGCTGATTGGTGAGTTGGATCAGATTTCCTTAAAGGCGTTAAAAAAGGAGCTCGACGAAAAAAGAGCCGAAGAAATGCGGACGCTTGTTTTTGACCTCGCAGAGGTTGAGTTTATAGCCAGCGCAGGTCTTGCAATCTTTGTCTGGTATAGCAATGGTTTTAAAAAACGCGGAACTGGTCAGAAACTCAGGGTTATCAACTGCAGCGAAGGCGTGTTCAGAATTTTCCACATGACCATGCTCGATGAAATTATCGATGTAAGAAGTGCCGACCAGAAAACCGGCCTGATCTGAGTGACCTGGCCGGTTCTGATGCTTTATTTCAGATAGTCTGGGTTAGAATTTCACCGCGAGAATCTTGAAGATGAAGGCGTATTCAAAGGCGATTTCTTTGATGAAGTCGTATCGCCCGGATGCCCCGGCATGACCGGCATCGAGATTGGTTTTAAGTAACAACAGATTTTTGTCGGTTTTCAAAGTGCGCAGCCTGGCCACGAATTTGGCTGGCTCCCAGTAAGATACGCGCGGGTCATTCAGGCCGGCAGTAACCAGCATGGCGGGGTAGTCCTGAGCCTTGATGTTGTCGTATGGCGAATATGAATAGATGTAGTCGAAATACTCTTTAATTTCAGGGTTGCCCCATTCTTCGTATTCTTCTCTTACCAGCGGCAGACTCGGGTCGAGCATGGTGTTGATGACATCGACAAATGGCACATCGGCGACAACAATCTTGAAAAGGTCGGGACGCATATTGACGATAGCTCCCATGAGCAGGCCGCCCGCGCTGCCGCCATTCGCTACCAGATTATCCTTGTCGGTATAACCCAGCTCGATCAGGTGTTCAGCACAGGAAATAAAGTCGGTGAAAGTATTCTTTTTCTTGAGCAGTTTGCCGTTGTCATACCATGGGCGCCCCATTTCCTGGCCACCTCTGACATGGGCAATTGCATAGATAAAGCCTCGATCAAGTAATGTGAGTCTGATTGACGAGAAATATGGGTCGAAAGATGATCCATAGGAACCATAGCCAGTAAAATAGGTTTTGGCTGGCGATTTTTTTCGCATGTCTTTACGATACACAAGCGAAATCGGAATCAGCGTATTGTCGGTGGCCTTGGCGAAAATACGCTCAGATTGATAGTTGGTGCTATCAAAGGTGCCGAGTATCTCGGTCTGCTTTTTGAGTTCCGATGTTGCGCTGTCCATGTCGAAATCAAAGATTGAGTCTGGTGTGGTGAGCGAGGTATAGCGGTAGCGTATCTTTGAGGTTTTGTATTCAGGGTTGTCGTCAACGGTAACACTGTAAACAGCTTCGTTAAATGGAATATACTTAAATTCACCGCTCTTGCGGTCGAAATAGCGCAACTTCTGCAGACCATTTTCGCGTTCGCTGATAACCAGGTGGTCAGCGAAGGCATCAATGTCATCTATCAGCACATTGTCGCGTCCTGCGATGAATTCCTGCCACTTTTCGGGTGCAGTTTCGTTGTCGCGTGTACGCATGATTTTAAAATTTACAGCGTTTTCATTGGTCAGAATGTAGAAGTAATCATTCTGGTGAACCAGTCCAAATTCGATGTCTTTCTCTCTGGCTCTGAACATTCTGAATTCACCGTCTGGTTTGTCGGCTTCGAGTATGCGGTATTCAGAAGAGGTTGAGCTGCTTGAATTGATCATAAGATATTTGCGGTCGCGGGTTTTACTAATGCCTGTCCAGAATTGTCCGTCCTTTTCTAGATAGACCTCTTTGTCGTCAGCCACATCGGAGCTGAGTTTGTGTTTTTTGATCAGGCAGGCTCGCCCGGTGTCATCCATCAGTGTGTAAAAAATCGTCTTGTTATCCTCTGCCCACTCTATTCCATAAGTAGTCGAGGCGATTCTATCAGCGTAGGTCTGGCCGGTAATCAGGTTAACAAAGGCCAGTTCAAATTTCTCGTTGCCGCTGTTATCTATCGAATATGCCAGAATATTATGATCTGGACTTACTTCTAGCGCTCCAACTGCAAAATATGGGGTTCCTTCGGCGAATTTATTTTCATCGAAAATAATTTCTTCGGGCGCGCTCTCTTCATCGGCACGGCGGCAGTGAATGCGGTACTGCTTACCTTCCTCGGTTCTACTGTAATAATAGTAGCTATCGATTTTCTGTGGAACCGACAGGTCGGTTTCCTTGATGCGACTTTTCATTTCTTCAAAAAGGCAAGTCTGTAGCTCTTCAGTGTCCTTCATGATTTCTGAAGTGTAAAAATTTTCGTTTTTGAGATAGCTCATTACCTCTTTGCTTTCGCGATCTCTGAGCCATGCATAAGGGTCAGAAAGTGTTTTTCCATGAATTTTGGTGGTTTTAGGCTGCTGTCTGGCGGCAGGCGGGGAGGTGATCTCACAGTTTCCGGTGTGAGCCAGCAGGCATAGTGCAACTACTACAGAAAATAAAAGATCTAGCTTCATTATTGGAGTGCCTCCGAGCAGAAATATCTCTAATTGTACAGGACTATTGCCTGACCGCTCATTCTATAATAAATTTGTCAAATATGTTACATTGTTTTAGCTGCAATTTATGTGAAAGGATTTATTCGATGAACAAGGCTTGTTTCTGGCTGAAAATTTTTACATTCTGCGCCCTGGCTCTTATACTGCCGATTACGGCGCAGGCTTTGCTGATCGCCAACCCTGATGAAATTGAAGTCGAGGGTCTGGTAAGTTTTGGCGAAGATGGTGCGGCCTGGCTTAAATGGCAGGGGCACGAAGTGCTGGTAACTTCTGGTTATATGGTTGGGACGGATCTCAGAGTAGTAGCTATAAGACACGACAGTGTTGTGCTCTATCGACCCAACAGTAAACAATATCATGTGCTGCTGCCTACTTCTAAACTGGCCTACAAGGATCGCACCGACGTAATCTGGACTCAATCTCTGCCAGTTTGGAAAATTACCCGCATGGTTGGTCTGGCCTATCGCAAGGATTATATCTGTCATTATGCTACGGATTCTCAAAATGAGGTTCGCCGTCACGTTCGCGGTATGGAAGCCATGATGGATCAGGTCGTTTCGCCACATCACCGGTTTTACCCGCGCCGCGGCCTTATTTTTGTTGCGCCGGTCCATGTTCAGGGCACTGGCTGGAAGCACCTGATGGACAGGATTCAGAATAGTCGCAGCCGGACACTTGGTGAATGGTTCCCCGCACTCAATGCCAAAGGAACTATTATCAGCGACGGCAAGCCTCTTGATCAAGCCTTGCAGCGCATCGCTTTCGCAACCAATGTAAGAATCAGCTGGCAGCAACCGGTTATTCTTCCCCTCTACTGCTCATTGCGTGATCGTCCCTGGCACGAAATACTTGAGGCTATCGTAGTTTTTAATGGCCTCGAAATTTATCCGACTACCGAAGGTCTGGAGATCAGATAATGCGCCGGATCGCTTTGTTTTTTATTGCGGCAATGCTGCTTATGCAGCCCGCCAGCGTCATCGCGCAGAGAACAGTCGAACTCGACGTTTATAGCGAGTGGCGCGGCGATAACTGCATGTATAAATCAGAGCGGCCTTTCTTTATTATTCGCGATCTTTATGACCTCGAAAAGTTCTGGCAGAAGGCCAATGCTGACGAAGCGACGCCGGCCATAGATTTTACAAAGTGTATGTTGCTGGTCTGGGCTCCTGGTTCGTCGCTGTTTGATCACCAGCCGGTCGCAGTTGAGCGATTTGTATATCAGAATGGCTTTTATATCGTGGTAATGGATTTCAAGCGCAAGGATACCGGTGGTTACTGGCGCCGGCCATTTGTTGCAACTCTGCTGCCGAATAAGGCCGGCGATATTTTTATCATGCGAAAAGTGGTCAGGGGTTCCCGTGTAGACTGGAAGCCAGTCTATACGATCTGGGACATGACCGGTGAGCGCACGCGCCCTCTAGAAACGGTCAAGATCGAAACGCCGCCGGCACCCGAGAAATATGTTGATCATGGTCGGCAAACAAGTACTACGAAACCGGTGAAAACAGGATCAGCGCCGACCACCGCACAGTCTGGCGCTGCAGCTATATCTGAAGCTTCTTCGCAACAGACTGTTGCTGCGGCAAGACCATCAACTACCCCTACATCTGCGGCTGTGGCAGCCGGGAGACCGGTTGCAAATCCGGCATCAATTGAAGAAGATTTGTTCGGCACTGCTCCGGTGACCAAAACTGAAACTAAGGCCCAACCGGCAGCTAAGACTGGACAGCCGTCTTTTCCGACCTTCGAAGAAGACCCGCTGTTTGGCACGGAATTCGATATAGAGTTTTAATTATGATTCATGCATACACTGGTGATGGAAAAGGTAAGACTACTGCAGCGGTAGGCCTGTTGATCAGGGCTTATGGCGCCGGGCGCCGGGTTGGCGTTGTCTTTTTTGACAAAGGCAGCGAAACATACCGGCATAATGAGCTGGTTGTGCTTGACAGGCTTGGTATTGAATACCATATAACTGGCCTTGAGCGCATGAAGCCAGATGGCAGTTTTCGTTTTGGAACCCTTGAAGAAGACAGGGTCGAAGCTGCGCGGGGTATTGAGCTTGCAACCGCGATTATAGCAGAGAAGCGCCTTGACCTGCTGGTTCTCGACGAAGCCTTGACTACAATGACCTATGGTTTGCTGGAAAAGAAGGCGATCGAAGAACTTATCGACACCTGCCCCAAAGAGCTTGAACTCGTCCTGACCGGACGTTGTACAGACAAAGATCTGCTTGAGAAGGCTGATCTTGTTACCAAAATGGTTAAACACAAGCACTATTTTGATCGTGGCGTCAAAGCCCGTTCAGGTATCGAGTTTTAACTGACGAGGTCTCTGTAATGTTCTGCAATTTTCGAGATTGCTTCGTTGGTACGCTTCGCCCAAGTGGCAAAGAACTAGAGTTTGTGGCTTACAGCCGTGATCAGATCCTGGCGGAGCTTGATGATCGAACCTGCGGCAAAGTGCCCCTGGATGCTTGCACAGGGGTAGACCATGCAGTTCGCTTCAAGTATGGTGCCGGGGTTGGTGACTGAATTACAGCCGAGCAGGCAGTTGTCGCCGAGAATTGCGCCAAATTTGCGAATGCCGGTATCGATAACATGTTCACCGATACGGGTGCGCACGTTTGAGCCATCATTTTTAAGGTTCGAAAGTTTAGTGCCAGCCCCCAGGTTAACATTGGAACCGAGAATTGAGTCGCCAACGTAGTTGAAATGTGGTGCCTTGGCTCCTGGTAGAAAAACTGAACGCACGACTTCGCTGGCGTGACCGACTACAGCACCATCGCCAATGATAACATGCCCTCTAACAAAGGCACCATGACGAATCTCGACGTTTTCGCCGATGATAACCGGTCCGCACACCATAGCGCCGGCTTCTACGACAGAGCCTTTTCCTATATAGATGTCTTTACCTCGCAGAAAGGCACCTTCTTCTACCGTGCCATAAATCCCGGGCTTTACATAGTTAGCAGTAAAGCCAGCCTGAATTCTTTTTAAGATATCCCAGATGTTTTCGATCGTGGCGTAGCCTTCGAGTTCGCTTGCAAAAAGCTCTGGGCAGATAAATTCGGGCAGCCGGCTAAAAAAGTCCTTAATTTCGAGCATTGTGCTTCTCCATCGGGTAAGATTCCGTTTTTGAGTTTACTCTTCGGGTCTGCGCATGTCAATTTTTGCCGGGTTTTGCGGCCTGGCAGACGGATGCAAGCAGGCAGCGCTGGCAAAGGCTCTGATCCTTGCCATGAGTGCACTCACCGGCAATGCCGAGGTGGCATAGCGAGAAATCATATTTGATCGGGTCTTCGGGGCATAGCTCCGCAAGCCGGGCCGAGATTTCTTCAGCTGTTTTCCAGTCGTCACTGGCTCTGGAGGTAAGACCAAGATTGCGGGCTATGCGGCTGATGTGACGATCCAGCGGAATCAGCAGCAGTGATGGTGAAACTTCTGGCCATATATTCATGTCGACGCCATCTTCAGGGCGTACCAGCCAGCGCAGGAACATCTGCCAGCGTTTTACACAGCCGCCCGCTGATGGGTCAGGCAAAAGGTGTCGGGTGCCGCGAGAAAGCGGGCCTGATATTTTTTCTGCTTCGCGACAAATGCTCTGGCGCAGGGCAACAAGTCCGTCTTTTATGCTGCTGTCTGGTTGGAAACCTTTGAGAAAAACCGTTTTGAGGCTTTTGTTCTGGCGAATCAAATTGCCGACTGCGCTTGCAAAAATGCCGATCTCATTGCCGGTGCTCAAACGGTATGCAGGCCAGGCAAATCTTGCTGTCTGCACAGGGTCACAGATCAGATCTAAAAATTGCCAGTTGCAGGCATCAAGAGTTTGCTGTATTTTTTTTATGAACTGTGCGGCCGAGCCATACGCCAACATAGCCGAAAACAGCGCTACTGCTTCGATTTCGGCAGCTGGTCGCTTTTTGTTGAAGAACCAGCGTGGGAACTGAATCGGGTCGGCGCCGGTACGAGCAACTGGCGGAAAATCAGTTAAAACCCGTTCGAGTAGGGGTCTGAGTTTAACCGATTTGGCCGCCAGTCTTGCCATTTTTTTATTTAAAAGCGCATAAATCTGTTGCGTAAGATCTTGATTCTGGCAACATATTTACAGCTTTCATTATAGTATTTTAATATTGGAACGAACTGCCGCCGATGAATTCACGCAAGATAGAGGTTGGTGGCACTTCTTTTGGATCCAGTGGTGCGAAGAATGAGAGCGTTCTGAGTATCTGCCGGGCCTGAGTGTATGATGAGCTTTCTGGCAGAATGTCGAGGAGCAGGGGTTCGGCGATAGGGCGCAGCACAGCCCACTCGTAAGGAACAGCGGAATTGAATACCGTGTTGGCAAATTCCTGGAACGGGAAGATATTGCGTTCTTCACCTCTTCTTACAGAAGCCCAGCGGCTAAATGTGTTCTCGGCAGAATAACCGCGATACTTGCTGTCACGCACTGTACGCCTGATCAGGCGAGTGTCGGTGGTGCCGATACGGTTGTAGTCGTCAATTACCAGTTGAGTCAGGGCGCTGATGTAGATTTTATATTTACAATCGCTTGGAACCGAGCGGGTCAGTTCGTCGTTGAGGCCGTGAATACCTTCGATGATCACAATCTGGTCTTCGTTAATGCGCATCGGGTCGGTTTTATCCTTGCGATGTCCGGTATGGAAGTCAAATTCAGGGATCTGTGCGACCTTGCCATCAAGCAGTTCCTTGAGGTGCTGATTGAAGAGTTCAAGGTCGAGAGCGTATATTGATTCAAAGTCGTAGTCGCCGTGCTCATCACGCGGTGTGTGCTGGCGATCGAGGAAATAATTGTCGAGCGAGAGGGTCATCGGGCGCAGTCCGTTCACCTTGAGGTGGGTGCACAGTCGTTTGCTGAAGGTCGTCTTGCCGGAGCTCGATGGTCCTGCGATAAGAACGATCCTGACCGAGGAATGACTGGTGATTTCGTCGGCGATTTCCTGAATTTTTTTTGCATGCAGTGCTTCTGCTGTTTTTATGAAGTCAGAAATGGTACTGTCTTTGATTCTTTCGTTGAGACGACCGACGTTGTTAACTTCGAGGATCTTGCCCCAGTGTTTACTTTCGCGGTAAGCCTGAAATATTTTGGGCTGGCGGCGGATCTGGGCCGGAATAGACGGGTCTTCGCTCTCAGGAAACAGCAACACAAATCCCTGAGCATATTGTTTAAGGTCGAAGACTTTGAGGTAGCCTGCAGAGGGCACCATAGCACCAAGGTCGAGGTCGATATATTTCCAGCAGGATACAATGCCGACTTTGTCGGTGTTGAGGTTTTTGAGCAGTCTGGCTTTTTCGGGGTATCCTTCGCGGTTGAACAGTGCAATCGCTTCGGTTCGGGTCATGGTTTTCTTGCCAAAAGCCTCGTCTTTGTTGATAATTTCGAGCATTTTAGTTTTTATGTAGCCGAGAATATGCTCAGACACTGGTACGTCGGTAAAGAGATCATAGAAGTAGCCGTTGCCGATCGAATGGTCGATAGCAAGGCGAGCGTTGCGGTAGAGTTCCATTGTGGCTCGAGCCAGAACGAAAGTCATGCTGCGGCGGTAACAGTCACGTCCTTGCGGTGATTTATAGGTAAGAAATTCAATCTGGCAGTCCATTTCAGGAGCGAAGTCGAGACTCTGCACTTCGTTGTTTACTTTCGCGCAGATAAATGGAAGGTCGGATTGTGTCGAGAGCTGACGAGACAGCTCCATTATTGATTTGCCCTTGTCGAGTCTATGTAAGCTGCCATCCTGGAGTGTGATGGTTATTTGTTCAATTTCGCCTTCGTGTTTATCAATTATCTTTTCCTGTGGTTCGTTCATTATCTACCTCTATAAATATTAAAATTCATTCTACAAAAAAATGACCCCGCAAGGACTGCGGGGGTAAAATTACACAAAACACCCGCTGCTCAGGCTTTAAGCCACCCGGCAGCATTAATCACATAATAAAGTTCGGTTAACGGCAGGATATATCTCAATCTCAACGTGATCCATCTAAAATTTGGGAAGAATTAATCATACCACCGCTTATACGAGGTGTCAATAGTCTCACAAGAAATTTCGCCAAAACATAACCAGATCTCCCATCTATTGCGTCTTTACATAATACATAAAATCTTCTATGCTTAAGTTAGGGACTTTGGTTGGTCTACAGGGGGCATTTATGAGGCACTTCCCGCGCAGGGATACCTCGCTGACCTTTGGCTGTGGTGCCATTGCACACAGTCGTCATTTATGTTGTACGCTTTGTGTGGCATTTTTGCTTCTGGTATGTATGGTTTTTATGGCTCCCCCAGTTGTTTTTGCGATAAACGCTCCAACTATTACCCACATTGATGCCAAGCTGGTAGCACCTGGCGAGACAATGTATGCCAACACCAACACATTTGAGATTAGAGGCAACGCCGAAGCTGACACTCAGATCAGGCTTTTCAGCGGCGCCACTCAGGTTGCAACCGGAACTACTCCGGCAACAGGTGAGTGGTCGATTCCTGTAACGCAGGCACAGGGAAGCTACAGCTATGCTGCGCTTGCCTATGATGGCCTGTTTATAAGCGAACTAAGCGGGGCAGTGCCGGTGATTGTTGATACGGCCGGGCCTGGCATTTCGATCTGGTATGGTAACTCTGGTTGTCGATCAAATTCTCTTTTTCAGTGTCAGGTTGGTCTTCTTTACGCTATTTCTTCTGACTCTGGTGCTGGGGTAGATTTCTCGACTGCTCAGTATACTTGTGATTACGCTGTAATGCCGACTGAAGGTGACCCGAATCTGGTTGTTCCAGTTTGGAGCCCTGTTCCGGGAACGATTTCTAATGATGGTAGTTCGCAGATCAACTTTTTTCCGAGCGACTGGTCTCTGGTAAATAATAACTATAGAAAAGTTCGACTTACTGTGACGGTATCAGATTTTGCTGGCAACACGAGTAGTGATGTTAAGACTTTTTTCGTCCATCAAACGCGGATGCCTGGCCCAACGATAACTCACATCAAGGATGTCGGGGTTTGGAGGCCATATGTTTCAGGCATGGCAGTTACGGATAACCCTTTCTCGATCAGAGGTGTTGTTACGAAAAGCAACGAACTTGACAAGGGCTGGTATTCAGCCTATGTCGGCGACAACACTTTTAGCCGTTATCGTGTGTATGGCGTTCTCAATCTGGCGGACAATACTTTCGAATATACTTATGTAAATGTTATGCCAGCAGGTCCAATCACTCTTGCTGTTTCTGCAGGTGAATCACACGAGTGTTTTGGGTTTAATACAACTGCGATAAATGTGGTCACGCTTAATGGCACTCCCAACATGGTTCAGTCGGTTTCGCCTTACAACGGAGCTGAACATCAGATTTTTGGGTCGAGGCTGTGGCCAGACTACACTGGCGTGGTGACGGCGATGTCTACGCCTCAAACAGTGCAGATCGGCTGGGGTGATTACAATTACACGACCTGGGCACCTCAGTTGAGCCAGATTGTGTTGCCAAATGGGCAAAGCAAGGTGAACACTGCCGGGATTTATGATGATGGCGATGTCTGGTATGATTCTAACAACAACGGCGTCTGGGACTCCGGAGAGCTATTTCATGACATGATTGCCGGGGTGAGCAATGGCACCAGCTTCAGTCTGATCAACTTTCGTGGACTTGAAATGGGCGCAAATGAATGTCAGACCTTGGCTGCTCTTTCCCGCAACAGCTTTGGTAAATCGCCTGCCAGAAGGGTTGTGCGCGAGCATCACAACGACACCTATCCTCCGCAGCTCAATGATGTAATAGTTTCACCGGCCGCGCCTGCCACGGCTTACCGCAGAAATGCCTATAAGCCGACACAGATAATGATAAAAGCACAGACCTGGTCTGGTGATTATGCTGGGTCGCGCGCCTGGAGTACCTACTACAACCTGAAGGGCGATCCAGCATCGAAGGTGACTCTATTCAACGGTCAGGGCGTGGAAAAAGCAATTCCGTTAACCTCATGGACGTATCTGGGTAAGCTGGCTTACGAAGGCTTGGTTGATTTGTCGGCAGTTGCACTGCCAGATGCCACCTATCGTGTTCAAGTCAGGCTCGAAGACAATTTTTTAATGCTTACCGATGATGGCAGCCGCTGGTTCAAGATGGACAACGCATATCCGTCAGCGGCCGAAATGGTGCCAGCCGACGGCCAGTTGTCGAATACGTTTACCAGTTTTAATGCCAAAATTGTTGATCCCAACTTGCCAGACGGCACAGCGGGTTCGGGGGCAGATATCGACGTTGCCAATCCGCAGATAATTCCATTCCGACTTTTGTCATTGCCGTCTGAAGTTACTACGAATAACAACACTTCCTGGATTTTTGATCTGGCAGACGGTGAGGCTTTTGCCACTGATCATCGTGGCAACAAACTATTGAACGGGGCATCTGTTCAGATCTGGACTACATCAGTCGGCCAATATGGTTCGACGACTTTTGCCGGCACTGTTTCCGCGAATCTTGGCAATGGAAAGGTTACAGTTGATTATCCGACTAAATACACAAAAAGTATCTTTTACGTTATTTTGTATTCAGTTCCGTTTTTTACCTCGAATAATGGTGTTGACCGTGTTGGTGCGGTGCCGGTATCCCAGATTACTGCCGATGGCACCTATGTCACAAGGGTTACTACGCGCGACCGTGCCGGGAATGCCGGTACATTTTTTACTACTTCGAGCCCGCTTGAGGTTCCGGTTGGCCTGATTACCTATACTTTTGACAAGCCATTTTTGTTTACGGCTCTGTCTCCGCCAGATGTAGGAACTTTTACCACATCGCCAGTTACGACTCGTAAAGGGAACCCGGTGATCGATGGGCAACCGTTGTCATTGGTGCAGATGCCTTCGACACTTACCAATTTGGTGCCAGCAGATGCAAACGGTATTCCGGGTGATGGTCACCAGGTGTTATTTGGTGCCAATGGTGCTTCTTCTGGTAGTGGGCAGGCGTGTTTTGGTCTCCAGATGAAATCAAGCGCAGAGGGTGCTGTGTCTGTGTTCGGAGTTATTGGTATGGCTTCTGGTACCAGCTCGCCTGTGCCGATTTATCGCATAGATGCATTTTCATTGACACCGCAGAGTGCCACGCTGGAAATCACACCGGCAGTGCCAAATCCTTTTACACAGGTAACTTCTGACTTCCTCGGCAAGCTGGGGAGGGCTGTTCCAGACGGTTCTCTCGCCACCTTTTCTACAACTTTCGGCACTTTGTTTCCCGACAGTGACCTGGTTTTGCCTGGTACTCAGTCTTTAGCACTGAATGGCTCAGCATCGATAATGATATCAGCCTCTACAAAGGGTGCTGCAAATATCTCTATGCAGATTGGCGGACAAAATAATGTCACTTTGGTGACTTTTCTCGACAAGTATCCGCCACCAGCCCCGGCAAATATTATAAGTACTCCACAGTATTCAAACACTGGTTCAACTGTGGTTTCATGGGATGCAAGCATAGACATCGGCGGTGCCGGCACCAGCCAGTATCAGCTCGAACAGTCTGCCAACGGTGATGCCTGGATGCAGGTGACAGCGGTTGCCACGATATCGGCAACGGTTTCCGGTCTGGCTGACGGGTCTTATCGCTATCGTGTCAGAGCTGTCGATGCCGATGGCAATATTGGAGCTTATTCAGCCATTTCAGCTGACATGGTCGTCGATACTGTAGCACCGCCAGCGGTTTCCTGCAGTGATATCGGGGCTGGCAACAACGACCCTGACGAAATTTTTAGCTGTGATCCAAATATCTACTTTTACTTCAACCCGACTGATGATCGCAGCGGTGTTGGTGAAGTGCAGATTCAGGTTTCGATAACTCCTGATCTCACAGGCATGGTCGAACAACCCTGGATTCCAACAGCAAATTTCTATCTTTTTACAGAAGGCTTAGGTTTTAAAGACTATTATGCGAGAGTTCGAGTCAAAGATAAAGCCGGTAATATCGGCCTCTGGGGCGCCTGGTCGAACGGAATACAGGTGGTCATGTCGGGCGCGGTAACCCCACCAAATGCACCGACTATTACCAAAATTGCCAGCAAGAACGCCATGCCTGGTATACCTGTG
This sequence comes from Candidatus Rifleibacteriota bacterium, assembly GCA_018818125.1. Classification (GTDB taxonomy): domain Bacteria; phylum Muiribacteriota; class Ozemobacteria; order Ozemobacterales; family Ozemobacteraceae; genus Rifleibacterium. Next base: position 44,081 of record JAHISQ010000173.1, on the reverse strand, counting down.
CCGACCAATCTTACCAGCAACATTGAAGTGCGTGGTATGTCCGAAGCTTCAAATCTTATTCAGGTTTACGTAAATGACGTTTATCTGCGCTCGATTATCTCTGACAGCAGTGGCGTGTTTTTTACTCTGATAAATCTTGCCGCTGGCTCACATACAGTCAAAGTTAAAGCTCACAACGGATTTGCCGAGAGCCCCTTTTCATCGACGATTTCTATAGTTGTCGATACAGCATTGCCAGTTATGAGCAGAACCATTTACGATTCTAGCGCATTCATACGCTCTGAATACTATATGGGCACGACCACTGCGAGCGATCACCGCCTGACCAATATCGACTTTTATCTGAGTGACACTGGCGGTTCTGGCTATGATATCACCTCTGCCAAGGCCACTCTTACTGATATTGATGATGACGGCAATATCCTGCCAGCTATCGTGCCATACAACAACCCGGTGGCCTCAAAGACTTTGGTTATATCGTCTGATCGAGTTCGTCTCGAACCACCGGCAGCGTGGGAGAGCTGTCTGCAGACAGGCAATCGCTACCGACTGGCCTATCAGATCTCTGACAAGGCTGGGAATACGAGAAGCTACACCTTTGATTTTGTCATAGATAATACCAAGCCTGGTCTTGCTGTCGGGGTTCCATCGCCATCTACGCCGCCGGAATGTAATTTCAAGACAATCTATGTTTATAATGAGGAGGCTTACCCATGGAGCGTCTGGCCGCCAGTTTCGGCGCTGGTGCCGTTTACATGGAATGCTGCCTCCGGTGCGTTTATGATTGATCCCGCTTTTAATGATCCCTTGCTGGTTGACAACACTTCTGATCCGCCAGCTCTTCTGTTCAACACTCCTGCTATATATGGTACCTTATATGAGGCCGATAGACCTCAACCTGTTGCAAAAAAAGGTTATGATTCAAGAGCCTGCACGGTTGCTATTGCTTGGGGCTACAGTATAGCAGTAGCCATGGGTCCAGACGGACTGAGTAATTATAAGTCATTCAGATTTCCATTCAGAACAATGGTAAATGGAATAACGTCTGAAAAGCTGGTTGACCAGGACTGGGCAATATGCCGCAATTACTTTAATATAAAATTTAACGTGAACTCTGCTAATGCGGCTCCGAGTCCTCCAACCGCCGTAGAATTTGTAAATGCCGGCAATACTGCGATTGTTTACCCGGTATGGCTTGCTTATTCCAGTCTGTATGGCGCCGATGGCGGCGCAATACGCCATCACGACTGTATCATAACTGATAACAGTAACGATATTCTTGTAAGAGTAACGGTTCCGTCCGAGCTTTTTGACCAGCGCATCGAACTTGTTGCTACAGATGGTGCAGTGATTACATCTGCAAACGTTTCGCCAAACAATACTCAGGCGATCATACCTTTGAATATGACTGCGCCATCTGGGACACAGGTTTTTCAGGTTAGAACCTTTGCTAACGGGTATTACTCGACAACGCAGCCGCGTAATGTTGCATATTATTATTATCGTTGGATAAAAGGCGATACAACGCCGCCGATAACCTATGACGTTTATCCGACGGAGTCGTGTTTTAACACCTTGACTGGTGCGGATGCCAGGCCTTTTCCGAGCCAGATTTCAGTTAAGGCCAGAGATACCTCTGATGGTTCTAATTTATCTTTCATTAACATAACCGTCACAGGTAGTTCGATAAGTTTTAAGAATGCAAGTGGAACAGCATTGGCAGGAACACTTTATAGTGACTATGCGACAAGTGACATGTCATACGGTTTCAGGTTTGAGCCTGCGTCAACTCCGACAGCAGAAGGTACTTACAATTATGAGCTGAATCTGGTCGATGGCGCAAGGCAAACTGCGAATTCTGCTGTTCATGTTTATCCCTTTAAACTTGATAAGACACCGCCAATTCCTACGATAGTTAACCCGGGCGATGGCGAAGTCACCAACTCCTTACCCAGCTTTAATGCAACTGTTTTTGATCCGAACCTGGCGGATGGTTCATCTGGTAGCGGGCCGAACATGGATCCGTCGCGCGCTCAGATTTTTCCTTACAAGAATCTGGGGCAGGGCGTAGCGGCAGCGACATCGCTGACAACTACCGTCTATGGCATTGATACGACAGCTACTGACCATGTCAATAACACGCTGCCGCTGAATACTGAAATCTGGTTTGCCAAGCTGGTAGCTGGTAAACTCGAATACCCGGTTACTAAAGGAAAAATTACTGTTAACAGTGCTGACACAATCGCTGCCGAATATGTTTCTGGCACAAGTCTTGTGAATGGCGCTACCTACGCAATATGTTACGAGATCCCCAACTTCCCGAGTAATGATGGGATAAGTAAGATTGCGGCAGTTCCGGTTCAACCAGCAATAAAGGGTGGTTCTTACGTAGTATTTCTCAAGCTCATCGATAATGCGCTCAATCAAGGCACATATTCTTCGGCGAGCAGTATTTATGAGGCTGCTTTTGGCACATTTACGCTGACGCCTTCACGCACGCAGCTTTATGTTGGTTTGTATCCGCCTCATACCGCGAATTATGTTTCCGACCCGATTCTTACCACAGAGGGCAACCCGATCAAAGTCGGTACCGAAGTGACAGCCCTGACTAACCGAGGCTCATTCACCCCTGCAGATTCTAACGGTATTCCGGGCGATGGCCATCAGGTGGCGGCAGATGCCAGCGGTGTGCTTTATTTTGGCCTGCAGGCAACAGGTCTTTCGACAGGGCTTGCCAATGTTCGTACTGTGCTCGGACTTGCCAGTGGCACTGACAGCAGTGTAAATTTTGTTCAGATTCCTGCTTTCAGTGCCACATTAGGCACAACAACTCTGATCATTGAACCGGCTACTCCGAACCCTTCCACCACCTGTACCACTTCTGTAATTGGTAACGCGGGTGATCCGGTTCCGAATGGAACCTGCATAAATGTAATCAGTAGTCTAGGCATTTTGTCGCCAGCTGACGCTTATGCTCTGATTGACTGGCATCAGGTTACAACCTCTTCTGGGCAGGCTGCATTCTCAATTTCTTCGAGCAACGCAGGCGTTGCCAGTATTACAATTGAAATTGGCGGCCATATGGTTAACAAGCAGCTGACGTTTATTGACCGCTACCCGCCGACTGCTCCAGGAAAGCCGATGCCTGACAACGTGCTCAATAACAACGGTGCGTTCAATCTTTTATGGGTTGCTTCGACAGATCCTGGTAATTCCGGTATCGCGGCCTACAGTGTTGAGTATAGTCTCAATGGTGGCGCTTATACCTTTTTGGCGACCAGCACGGCTGCGAATTTCCTGACTGCAGATCTGCCGCAGGGGGTATTTACTTTCAGGGTGCGTACTGTTGATGGTGCTGACAACATAGGTGCCTACAGTCTGGTCAGTGACGCTGTTGAAGTTGACCGCACGCCGCCGCTTGGCACTATCGTGGTCAATGGCGCTGCGTTGCGAACCGCTAACCCGGTGGTTACTCTGACTCTTTCTGCCAGCGATGCCAAGGGCGTTGCCGACATGTCATTCAGCAATGATAACATCACCTGGAGCGGTTGGGTGTCCTATGCGACATCTATAAGCTGGACAATGTCAGCTGGAGACGGTAGTAAAGTCGTTTATGTTCGCTATCGCGATACAGTAGGTAATGTTGGGGTTTTCTCCGATGATATTATATTAGATACAACTGGGCCGCTTGGCGGTGTGACCATTGCCCCAGCACCGCTCAGCGCAACTACAACGCTATCTCTCAACCTGTTTGCAAATGACGGCAGTGGGGTGCCGCAGATGGCGCTTGCGTTTGATGGTGGTGCTTTTTCTGCATGGCAGCCGTTTGCAAATTATACCTGGAATGTCAGTACAGCATTTGCGACTCATACCGTTCAGGTTAAATATCGAGACTCACTCTTGAACGAATCCGCAATTTTTTCGGCGACGACCTGTGTGGACACTACAGTGCCATCTACCCCGGTTGTGACTGACGACGGCGAGTATTCGCCATTTCTTGACAAGTTACACGCCACCTGGTCAAGTTCTGATCTGGAGACAGGAGTGACATATTATCTGGTCCGGGTTGGTACAGCTCAGGGTCTGACTGATGTGGCGGCCGAGATTAATGTTGGAAATGTGACCGAGTACACTTTTGCGAGTTTGACGCTCGACTTGAGCGGAATAACTCAGTATTACTTCGGCGTTTACGCCGTTAATGGTGCCGGCAGCATGTCATTGGTCGGATATTCAGATGGTATCAAGGGTGGTGATCCGACTCCGCCCGACCCGTTCTTTATCACCGACGAGGGTGATTATACGGCAGACAAAACCAAATTATCGGCCACCTGGACAGCCAGTCAAGACCTGGATTCAGGTCTTAACCGTTATGAATTCTCTGCCGGTACAGCCTCCGGCGCCACTGACGTAGTCGCCTGGACCAGCGTGGGGCTTGCGCTGAGTTATTCTGCCACCGGGTTGAATCTGACCCATGGCCAGATTTTTTACATTAACGTAAGAGTTTATAACAATGGTGGCACTTACACGCCCTCTTACAGCAATGGCATTGTCGTAGACCTGCTGACACCTCCGGTGCCGATTATGTCGGCTGAACCTGCCTATTCTTCGGGAACCGCCAATCTGGCAACCTGTTCTATTGTTGTAGATACGGTCTCTGGAGGGGTTACCTATGACTTTCAGCGTGCAACAGATGCTGCATTCTCTGCCGGATTGTTGTCTTCAGACTGGCAGGCCGGAATCAGCTATGACTTTACTGGTCTGGTGCACGGCACGACCTATTATTTCAGGGTCAGAGCAAAGGATCTGGTCGGAAATGTCAGCAGTTATTCGGCGTCAGTCAGTTCAATTCAGGATTCATTGGCACCACCTGTGCCGGTAATGACAGTAGAGCCTGCATATTCACCAGGAACGTCAAACCTGGCAAGCTGTTTGGTTGTTGTAGACCCTGTGTCTGGAGGGGTTACCTATGATTTCCAGAGTGCAACTGATGTTGCATTCTCTGCCGGGTTGGTGTCTTCGGACTGGCAGGCAGCTAACGGTTATGCTTTTACTGGTCTGGTGGATGGCACGACATACTATTTTAGAGTCAGGGCAAAGGATCTGATCGGAAATATCAGCAGTTATTCAGTTGCGGTAAGTTCGATTCAGGATTCATTGGCACCGCCTGTGCCGGCCATGACGGCAGAGCCTGCATATACACCAGGAACGTCAAATCTGGCAAGCTGTTTGGTTGTTGTAGATCCTGTCTCCGGCGGGGTTGCCTATGATTTCCAGTGTGCAACTGACGCTGCATTCTCTGTCGGGTTGTTGTCTTCGGGCTGGCAGGCCGCTAATAGCTATGATTTTACTGGTCTGGTGCATGGCGCGACTTACTATTTCAGAGTCAGGGCAAAGGATCTGGTCGGAAATATCAGCAGTTATTCAGCTGTGGTAAGTTCGATTCAGGATTCATTGGCACCGCCTGTGCCGGTTATGTCGGCTGAGCCGACTTATTCTTCTGGCACCGCCAATCTAGCGACCTGTTCGGCCGTTGTGGATACGGTCTCTGGTGGGGTTACCTATGACTTTCAACTGGCAACTGATGTTGCATTTCCTGCCGGGTCGCTTTCTTCGGGCTGGCAGGCCGGGAACATCTACAATTTTACTGATCTGGTGCACGGCACGACTTATTATTTCAGGGTCAGAGCAAAGGATCTGGTCGGAAATATCAGCAGTTATTCGGCAGCGGTAAGTTCGATTCAGGATTCAAACCCGCCAACTGCGACTAACTATACCGATGACATTCCATTGTTAAACAATGACCCTGACCACGTCTGGAGCCGAGATACGGATGTTAATTTTACTGCAACCACATTGTCAGACAACGGCCAGTCAGGAGTAAAGAACGTTTATGTGCAGATATCTGATTCGGATACCTTTGCGACTATATTGGCTGAAAGCTGGTTGAATAATACTACTGGCGCACATATATACACGGCTCCTGATGTAGATGGCATCACGATTTACGCCCGCGCGAAATATGAAGACGTTGCTGGAAATATTTCCGAATGGTCTGCTACCTCTACTACCGACGGAATCAGCATAGATCTGACGCCGCCGGTAGCAGGTGCAACCACCGACAATGTTCCAGGCAATGATCCGAACTATGTTGTCTCGACTGACCAGAATATTGATTTTGGTTATACCCATTCAGACGCAATTTCGGAGGTTACTGATGTTTATCTCGAGATTGCGCGTGATGCTGCATTTTCTGATCTGGTGAAAAACGAATACATTGGTGGAACAAGTTCGCCTTACACCTTTGCCAGCGGCGTAGACGGCTTTACTTATTTTGCTAGAATAAAGGTTAAAGATCGTGCTGGCTGGGAAAGCACAATTGGTTCATATTCAGACGGAATCAGAGTCGATATGAGCCCGCCAGACCCTCAGATTCAGGCCTTTTATATTAACCGCCGGCCTGGCGAAGACTTTGGTGATACCACAACAGCTACTTCTACGGTCTACATAACAATAACTCTGCATGACCTCAGCGGCATCGAATCTGCTTATATCAGCAATGATAATTCAAGCTGGATAACCTGGACTAACCCTGCTTATCCTGGTTCTGAATATTGGGATCCGGCTTCGATCAGCTGGCCCCTTATTCCTGTGGTAGGCTCGAATACTGTGTATATGAAATTTGAGGATGGTGTCGGAAACCTTGGTAGCGCGACGCAAAGCATAGACTATTTCTCCAATTCTAATGTTGCCTCAGGCACTCGCGATGACAGCGTTTACCCGGTCGATACCTACGACGAATATACCGGTCAGAACAAATATGGTGTTGATCGCACTATATCTCAGGACGCCAATCGCGGTAGTTCTCTCAAGCTGGTAACGCCCTGAACCAGTTCGAAAGCATTATTTGTAACTTTCGCAACTGGTCGCTGACAGAAGAAGGATATCTGCAGTCCCCCACGGGATGTGGGAGGATACTCGGACACCACAGTCATAGAGGCCCGGGTGATTTTTCAAATAACGCCGATCAGCCGAAGATAAAAGCCGGCATGCAAACCTGTCTGCTGACAGGTTTGCTTTACCATTGGAACCACCATGAAAAGCTGGCAGGGTTGGCGCCATCTGGAATCATTTCCTTGAACAGGCGTTTTTGAACGGCACTTTCGGTAGCTGTGGGAGTAATGGTAAAATCATGTGTCCAGGCTGATGGTGACGGTGGTACGGTTGGTGGCGTGCCTGGCGGCGGGTTCCATTTTTCGAGCATCAGCCCATCGATGTATACGGTGTCGCTGCTGCTGGCTCCAGCCTGAACGAGTTCAACTCGGATCACGGCCGGCACCGTGTCAATCTGAAAATTGCCGAAATATCTTTTCCAGACCTGTGCATCTGCGGTTATATCGCTGGCTGCGATTCCTTCTTCTACTGGGAAAATTTTCTTGACTCGTGCACGGGCCCGACTGGTCGTTGTTACGGCTCTGGCCCAGAAGCTGAGCACATATGTTGCGATTTCATCTAGTTTGACCAGTTGCTCAGCTCCGTCAGATGTGAGATTCCAGCCATCTGGGACACCATCGTTGGCGGTGAAATTGCCGCGCCATGTCGTTGCTGTTGCTACTTCAACCAGCAGCAATCCGTTGTCTATCTCAAAACTCGGGTTCTTAATGTAATTGCTAATTATGCGCCACCCTCTGAGATTTTTTCGCCATGGCACCGAGCCGCTGGCGACGCCGGATCTGACGAAATTTTTACTGGTCAGTTCTGCAATTACCTGATCAATGTCGCCGTTGTTGAGAGCAATTTCAAGGGGAGAAAGATCGCTCATGCCGAATTTGTAGCGATAAAGATCTATGCCGCGTCTTATCGCGCCAAGATCCTGGCGAAGATCTTCTTCACTGAAGCGTTTAAGGCGGGTGTCCTGCTCAAGAACTGATATCGAAGTCGACAGTCCGAGAAAGGTAAAAAACAGCAACATACCTAACAGAACGTAACCGTTTTTATTGTTCATATATACATAATACAGCCAATCAGGGTTAGAGTTCAAACGCTGCAGTTACTCAGTGAAAAATATTCTTGTTTTCTTAATAACCAAGGTTTGTCGGTGTCATATTGGGTTTGATTTCGCGCTCTTTCTGTGGCTTCGAGTCTGCTCTTATTCATGTGAGCACGAGCATGAGACCGAATACATTCGGGCGCACCGAATGCTCATTAGATAAATTTGCTATGCGGAATGTTGCAACAGTTGTTATAATCTGCTGCAAATAATTTATTATACATGCTAATTAATTGAGAGGGCTGTGCCGATTACCAATGCAGTGATATATTTCGAGGCGGGTTGACGGGTAGTTATATCTGCCTTAAGCCAGTTGACGGAAGGTAGTCGAAACCTATTAACAGATATAAAGTGAATAAACCAAGATCAGGCTTTACATTGTTGGAACTGCTGGTTGTAGTGGGGATCCTCGCTGCTCTTGTCGCTCTGGCATTACCATTTTATCAGGATTATGTCAGCCAGTCTAAGATCACTGCTGCTGGGGCAGATCTGCAGACTTTTAAAAAGGCATTGGCAATGTATGACCAGCTTGAGCCCAAGATGTTTGTCGGTAGTGATTTATTGCCGTTGATCGGCAAATATTTACAGGATTACAGATTGCTTTCAGACCAGGAAAACCCGGTAGACCCGTGGGGAAATGATTATAAAATTGACAGCTCTGTTGGAGTTGTTTATTCCATGGGACCTAACGGGAAAGATGATAGCTCTACTGATGATACACTTAAGGATAGAAATCCCAGTAAAGATGATATTATGGTTAGCTGGAAACCAGATTTCTTTGTCAGCAGTGTTAGTCGGATTAATGATACCACGATGGATGTCAGCTTTTCTCGGAAAGTATCCACGCTCGGGAACACAGATGTAACTGTGACTGCTGGACCTATACCATCAACTTCAGTGCAGAAGATTTCCGATACACAGTTTAGAGCCAAATTTGGTGGTGTCCTCCCCACGACAGGCACTGTTAGTGTGTTATCAACTGTAGTTGCTCAAGATTTTAGGGCGCTGTCGGTTTCCCGGCGACCTGAAGATGTTTTTCCCGCCAAAACAGCTGACAAAATTGATTTTTAATAGTGATCGGACAAAAAAGCGGTTTTACTCTAGTCGAAGTTGTTATTGTATCGGCACTGATTTTGCTGGGTTCACTGGTGGCTTTTCATACCGCCGAGATAGTCTCCCAACGCGAAAAAGAAGAGCGAATGCGCTATGCATTGCTAGAGATGCGGGCCGCACTGGACAAGTTTTTTGAAGATTCTTATCAGAATCCGGCGATACCAGTGCTCGAAAAGCCAAGATTTCCAAAAACCATAGCTGAGTTGATCAATACTAAACGCCCGATACCGGGTGGCAGTTTTTATCTGCGGCGCCTGGCGCTGAATCCGATGGCGGGAGAAATACGCTGGCAGTTGACCGGCAGTAACGGTACCAGCGAAGAGATTCTTGTCATCACCGACGCAGTATCAGCATTTGTTGACGCTACCATGACTATCGTTGATATTCGCTGCCCAGATACCGTTTTACCGGCAACTGGCCTCAACGGCATACCCTACAAAGAGTGGTGAATCGCCGCTAGTTTTCTGGCAGCTTGATGGGCTTTTCTGGTAGAGTATTTGCAGTGTCGGCGATGTAAATGCCGCGTTTACTGGCTTCTTCGAGAAGTCGTCGAGCCAGGATGCTGTTTTCAGTTTTCAACAGATCGCTTACAGCTGCTATATCGTCTTTTCGGCCAGAGAAGAGCATCAGTTTGAGTTTTTCAAGCTCGCTGGTGATGCCGGATTTCCATCTGATAAAGTGAGCCATGGCAATCTCTGGGCTGTTGCCGCTCAACTGTGCCTTTTCCAGCATTCTTTCTATATTGCTGCGAAAAAAATCAAGCCTGAGGTAGACAACACGTAGAGCCTGCAGCCGAACCTCGCTTTCGTCACGATCTACTGCTGCCATCAGCCAGGGGAGAAGTGGTTCCCAATCGCTAAAAAACTCCGCTGCAGCTACAATTCTGCTCAGTTGAGTCGCCGAAATTCTGCCGGGTTTACCGATTTTTTCTGCCTGTTCAACGATTATGCCTCGGTCCTCCGGCTTTAACTGTCGAAGCAGAGTGTTTGCCAGATGCTGCTCTGCTGTATGAAGATAAGTAGCAACAACTGCCTCGACACCGAGTGGGTCATGAATTCTGCACAATGATCGGGCGGCATTGCTTACCACTCTCGCATCTTTATCTTTCAAAGCTTCCATGAGAAAAACAAGACGCATCGAAAGTGGTAATTCACCAGTAATGAAAGCGGTGGCAGCTCTGGTGGAAGCGTTTTCTGATTGCAGGCGCTTGTAAACAAGCTTTTCGAGCTCGTCTTCGGGAATGAATTGAGCCAGAGACTTGAGAGCTTCGTTTTGTACTCTCAGAGCTTTATCCTGCAGCATGGGTTCGAGCATTTCCTGTATCTGCTGCGGGCTACATACCGCCGCCGCTCTTACGGCATTTGCTCTGACTCTTATATCGGTGTGTTTAAGGCATGGTTTCAGGTGAACTACGTCTAGATGCAGTTTCGCAGCAGCATTCATGGCTGAGGCCAGCACAAATACGTCGGTTTCTTTGGCCAGCAGGTCGATCAAAGCTTCCTGGCAAGTGGCTGTCATTTTCTCATTGATTGCCTGGACAGCGAGCCTGCGAACTTTTGAATCAGTGTTGGTGAACAACTGCGTGATAAAGGGTGCGCAGGCAACTGGATGATACCTGGCCGCAAGCTTTAGCGCGGGGCCGATCAGGGCAGCATCTGCGAATTTTATTGTTTCTATAAGGGGTTCAGGCTGATTTGGGTGGTCTTTTTCCCAGACTGTGAGTGCATGTTGCACCAGCGCGGGTTTTTGGGTGCGGATCAGTTTTATAATTTCTAGAAGCTCCATTTGAACTACCTTTGCGAAATCAGGCGCGCCATGCCGAATATCGGCAGATACAGCGATATCACGATGCCGCCGATGATTACACCGAGAAATATGATCAAAACTGGCTCAATCAGCGATGCCAGGGTTTCAACCTTATTGTTGAATTCTTCTTCGTAAAAATCGGCCACATGCTCGAGCATTTCTGGCAGATTCCCGCTGCGTTCGCCAACAGCAACCATACGATTGAGAAGCTCGGGCAACCATGGCAGCTGACTGTCAAAGCTTTCGGCCATCGGTCGGCCAGTTCTGATCAGCTCGTTTGCTTCATAAATGGCATTTTTTATGGGAATACGATCAACTGACTGGCTGATCAGGTCAAGTGAGCTGGTGACGGTAATGCCGCTATGCACAAGCATCGAAAAGCTTTTTGAAAATCCTGCGATCTCATAGGTATGAAACATCTGCCCGAACAGCGGCAAGCTCAACACCAGTCGATCATAGATGCGCTTGCCAACAGCAGTGCGCTTGCCTGCATACAGCATGGCCACAAACAGTATGATAACTGCAGCGAAAACGGGGAAGTAATTGACCAGAAGGTCGCTGCACCTGAGCGTGAATTTTGTAATTCCCGGTAATTCACCACCAAAACGCGCGTAGATATCTTTAAATCTGGGTACGATTTTAACCAGAATTGCGACAACGACGACAAATGATAGAGCCATTACCAGAACTGGATAAGTGAGAGCCTTGATAATCATGCTGCGCAATTGAATACGCTTGCGTAACAATAGGGTGAGTCGCTCAAGCACCTGAGGGAGTTTGCCAGATTCTTCGCCGACTTCGAGCAGCTGAAGATATGAACGCTCAAATATCAAAGGGTGTTTCTCAAATGAAGCTCTGATACCTGTGCCGTCGCTGATGTTGCTGGCGATATCCTGCAGAGCAGCCCGTAGACTGGCATTGGCAATGCGATTTACCAGCAGTTCAAGCGTCTCAAGAATTGGTATGCCGGCACGGGTAAGTGTGGCAAATAGCCTGGTGAAGTGATAAAGCTCTGAATCTGGCACCCGGCCTGAGAAAAATTTGGTTTTGCTGGTCTCAATTGTTGCCTCAACCGCATTGTAACCCCGAACTTCGGCAAGATCCATCGCTTCGCGGTTCGTTTCGGCGTTGATCATTACAAAATCCAAAGAGCCATCTGAATTTTGAACTTTTACTCTGAAGTTTTTCATGCCGTTTTCTACCTTCCGCCAGTGTTCAGCAGGTGTTCTGAGTTTGTAGCTGGTTCGCTTGTCTGCATGTCAAAAGAAGGCTGCTGCGTTCTTTTTCCTGTTAAAATATTGATTGCCTTTTCTACTCCGTCATCCTGCGGATGTTTCAGCTTTAGATCATGGGTTGCTCCACCACTGTCAAATACCATATAACTCTCAGTGGCGAGCCTTTCAAAGATGATACTGTCTGGCATAGCTTCCTCGCCTTCATTTACCAGAAAAACCTTCTGGTTTTCTCTTATCAGAAGCTTGTTGCGTCCACGTACCCTGAAACTCCCAAGAATTTCGAGTGCTTTTGCGATTGTTGCAATCTCAGGCTCGGGCGGCAATAAAACTGTCTCGGTTGACACGATAACTGGGATTTTCCAGCGAAAGCGGTCGTAATTGGCAAGCTGGAGATTAACACGCAGATCAGGCTGTTCAAAGGGGTTTTCAATAGACTGCAGTTCCTGTTTTAATGCTTCAAGTTTGCCAGTTAGCGCCAGCATCTGCTGTTCGCTGCCAGGGATGAGAGACTCTGTGTCGGGTAGGCTCTGTGCTGTAGCCGTTGCTGTTGTTGGCAAAGTGGTTGGTATGCTGGCCGGGTAAGGTATTGCCGTTGTTAAAGCTGCAGGGGTTGGCGGATTTGATCGGGAACTGCGCGAATAGCGCACTAACAGGTTCAGTCCGATCAGCACTGCAAATATTGCCGCACCTGCAATTATCCTTTTGTTATTATTCTCGTTTTTATTCAACAGTTTTGAACCTTACCTTGCACTGAAGCCTTAGGCGTGTGCGGTGTTGATCGTCATCGAGATTAACGAATTCGAGTTGTTCAATTCTGATTCCGGCGCTGTGTTTTTCGAGCGCATGCAGCAGGTGACGCATGCTGGTGTAGTCGCACTGTATTTGGGCATCGAACGGCAGATCAATAAATTGTTCTATTGTTTCGCGGGCGCGATAACCCAAGTTTATTACGGTTACTCCGGCATCGGCAAAAAGTTTTGGTAGATCGTCGATGAAAACACTGATCTCGTCTGCATTTAAGCGACTAAATGTTGTGGCTTCAATTTTACTCTGTCTTTTGCTAATCTCTGTCATTATGCCAGCAGCTTGGGTTTTTATGTTTTCGAGAAACCTGTTCATGCGATTTTCAAGGTCTTTACTATTATTCAGCCTTGAAGATAACTCTGATAAGCGCGAACTTTCCTGCCATGCACCAGGTAGCCTGGAGATGCCAAATACGGCCAGCAAAAGTATGCCAGCCCAGGCCAGAATAAACAGCATGGTATTTTTATGGTGAAGTTGCATAGGTTTCGTTAAAGGTGAATTCAAGATCGACATTAAGACTTTGTTGCGGCTGATGTTGTTTCTCGACGCGCGGCGTAAAATTTAATGACTCGATTGCCGGAATCGCAGCGAGCTTCATATAGATTGCATTAGCAGCATCGATACTGGTGAGTGCTATTCTGATTTTGAACTGTCGGTCAGTAGCAGCAAAAGACATCTTGCCGGTTTTCGGGTTTTCTATGGCGAGAATGACAGAATCTTCAGGCATTACTGCGTCAAGAGCGTTAAAAAGCTTTGTCCAAACGCTGGTTTTGTCGCCCATTTCCAGGTTGTGATACTGGGTCTTTTCTTTCAGGTCGTTTATTGCTGCAACATTTGGCAACAACTGTGCTGCATGGCTGATAAATCCAATTGTTTCTTTTTCTACACGGCCGCTGGCTTCATGGTAGGCTTTCTCGAGACCTACAGAATAGCTGTGCAGGGCAAATGTTCCGACGAAAAAAGCCGACGCCGTGAGCAGAAATATTGCCAATGATATTTTTGGTGTTCTTATTCTGCGATCGTCTGCAGGAAGAAATTCAAATGAGTTTGTCATGCTGCCATCACCCTGTCAAAACGATCTCTTCGTGTTGGCTGCAGAATAAGACTTCCAAGAATCGGCGCCAGTGTTTCAAGCTTTTCACGTGCGGGCAGATTGAGATGCTTTTTGAGGTGTTCCAGTTCGCTGCTGACTGTGGTAGTCGGAATGCCAAGATTAAAAGTGATCAGCCTGTCAAGATTTTTCAGCAGTGCGCCACCGCCTGATATGACAATTCTTGAATAGCCGCTCTCTTGCTGGTGTTCTGATGAAAAGAGCAGAAGCAGTCCATAAATTTTCTGAAGGAAATCTGCTAACATCGGTTCTACCAGACTGAACGCTGGAATCTCCTTTTGTGCGGCTGAAGCGCTGGGATCTTCGAGCAGCAGTGGTTCGTGGAAAAGTGTTTGCCAGGCAATGTCTTCATTGCTTCCCATGCCTGTCATGACTGCATCTAAAAGATTAGAAACGCCAAATTCAATAAGATTAACTGCTCTCATGCCCGCTTTTTCGTAGACTCCCATGGTGACGCTTTCGTTGCCGATGTGTAAAAAGACAGAGGGATGTTCGCTAGCGATCTGATGGCGATTTAACAATCTGAACAGACCGGTAAATGATGGCTGCACTGAAACCGGAATGATTCCAGCCAGTGCGCAAGCCTTGCTGATGCTCTCAAAGATGCGGGCAGGCAGCGCGCAATACTGAACCGTTAAACGGCCGTCACTTTTCTTGCTGGCCTCATGTTTAATAACGTATGAATTACAGGGCAAAAACGCCGTCTTTTGCACATCTCGTTCGAGCAAGGGGAGTAGGCTAGCCTTGCTGGCGGCTGCCGGAACGCTGATCGAGCCAAAATGAAATGCCTGATCAGGTAGAATTACTGTTGCATATTTTTCGATTCCGTATTTAATATCTGCCAGTGGTTTGAGCATTTTTGACAGTGTTGTGCTGTCTAATTGATACTGATCCTGAAGACTTGAAAGCATCATTTCCGGCGACCTGCAACTGCGAAATTGCTGAAGCGATGGCTCTGGGCGGTTAGTCTCGCCGTAAGCCCACCTCAGATTGCTGCTGCCAATTTCGAGTACATAGGTTTTGTTGGCAGTCAGAAGCCATTCAGTTATGTTTTCAATTAGAGGCAAGGACCACAAACCCTTTCCAGTTCAGAGAAATCACTTTCGCCAGCGGCAACTTTAATCAGTGCTGATTCCAGCAGAGTGCGCAGGCGGCTTTCACGGATGTAATGCATGCTTTCGGTAAGTCCTCGCTGAGCAACCATATCGCGAATTGGTTCGCTGATCTGCAGAAATTCGAATATGCCGGTGCGGCCGCGATAGGCCATATTCATGCAGGCTGGGCAGCCTTTGGGCTGGTATACTGTTGTGGCTCGAAGTTCTTTGAGCAGCAGGGCTTCTTTTTCGTTGGCCTGCCGCATGGTTTTGCACTCAGGACAGAGTTTACGCAGCAGGCGTTGGGCAAAAACCAGATTGAGCGAGCTCATCAGCAGATGGAAATCTATCCCGATGTTTTCGAGTCGTCGCAATGTCTCAACCGCGGAGTTTGCATGAATGGTAGACAGCACGAGATGACCAGTTAAACTGGCCTGAATTGCGATTTGCGCCGTTTCTGAATCACGGATTTCGCCGATGAGAATTATATCGGGGTCGAGGCGAAGAATGGTTCTGAGGCCTCGTGCAAAGGTCAGTGAGCGCTCAGGTTCGTTCCGGTTGATGCGCACCTGGATCTGCTGAACACCGTTGATTCTGCGTTCAACCGGGTCTTCGATCGTGATGAATTTCAATTTCGGGTCGGCGATCGCTTCGAGCACGCCGTAAAGAGTTGTTGATTTACCACTTCCGGTCGGGCCTGCTACCAGAACCATGCCATGCGGAAACTTGGTCGTATTGGATATTATTCTCAGCTCATCGTTGAGCATGCCGATATTGCTGAGTTCAAGCTTTACCGCTTCAGCACCGGACAGCAGTCTGAGAACTATATTCTGCCCAAATATGCCGGGCATGCAGGCGATACGAAACTCAACATCTCGATTATCGCAGATTACTTTGAAGCTGCCATCCTGTGGCATCACCTTCTCGGTTATGTCGAGTTTTGCCATGATGAGCAGGCGCGATATAAATGATGCGGCGGTTTGAGTGTCGAGTTCAAGCCGGTCTATCAGCACGCCGTCGATTCTGAATCTGATTCTTGCTCCGGTTTGGGTCGTTTCTGCATGAATGTCGCTTGAATTCTGATTGACAGCCAGCATCATAATTTTGTTAACCAGTTCAACCACAGAAGGCGTATCGAAGGTTGCGTTAATGTCGCTGATTTTGTCTTCGCTCCGACGAACACCGGATTCATTGCTCTTGAGGGTTGAAGCAAGCGAACTTATGCCTGAATATAGTTCGTTTTTTGGCTCTTCTACTGGCTGTTGCGGCAAAAAACTTTCGATTCGAGCAGGAAGTGTGACCACAAAGCTGGTGCTGAAGCCTAGCGCCGCCAGAAGCGGCTTCAGACTTCGTATTTTGGCTGGGTGAGCTGTTGCGACCAGTAGATCCTTCTCGTTTTGGTCAATCACAATAATTTTCTCTTTACTGCATATTGTTGCAAGCCTCTCTGACAAGTCAGAGAGGGCCAGCGGGGGTGTCATCACGTCGTAATCCAGGCCGTATGATTCGGCAATCACAGGAAAGATCGTATCGTCTGTCAGCCCTGAGCTTGCAAGTAGAATTTCCTCGAATGATATGCCGATTTCTGAAGCCTGTTTTCTGAGGTCGGCGACAGTCTGTGGATCGAGCAGTTTTTTCTCCTCGACAATCAGATCGAGTGGACGTTTAAGAGCGGTAGCAGCAATTAATCTGGCCATGATGTTCCCGTTTATTCAGTGTAGATCAGAGATATTATAGACAATACATCGGCAGATCGGCGAGTTAAATTATCAGTTGAAAATAGTGAAATAAATTGCAGCTCCTGCCGAATAGAGAGGTGTGAAAATATATGAATTTAGTAACAAAGCGGTAAACGGCAGGTCAGTCTGGCGGCTGGCGGTGCTGCTATTGTTTTTATCTGTTCTGGCAGTGATCAGCATCAAGAATGTCCATGGACAAAGCCCGGTCGGCAAATTTTTGCGTATCGACTTTGTACCGGGACAACCAGACAGTGTCGCTTCTCAGGGCAGGCTTATGCTCTCGTTCAGTCAGAGCGTAGAGACAATCCTTACGCGCGAAGGGGCGCTGCCGCTATTTTATCTTGATATCCTGGGCGCGACAGCTGATGTGAATCCATTTTTGATGAATTTCCCACAGGGTCCGGTTAAGCTCGTGCGCTTAAATCAGATTTCCAGCGAGCCTCCGGTTATGCGTGCGACATTTTTTATGCGCAGGAATTATGATGCGGAAGTAAGAACTCTTGGCAATACTATTGAAGTATTGTTTGGTGAAAAGGTCGCGACAGAGAATGACCAGCGTTCGTCTTATTCGTTGATTTCGCCTGTGGCAAGAGAACCTGAAATTGCACAGAAATCTCCAATCAGTGGCAAATCTGACCCGGCGTCTGACTCTCCGCAGGAACAGCCGAAATCTGAACCATACAACAGCGCTCTTGGCGGGAATGAGCCTGACCTGTTATTGTCTGGAAACAGTAAAGACCTGCATATTCGCGTAAATGATACAGTGGCAAGCGGCCTGCTATTTGAACTGGCGAGACAGATGAAAAAGACCGTGCATTTTCGCGACCCGCTTGAAATAAGAGTTTCATTGGATGTCGCGGCGGCTGACCTCATGGATGCAATGCAGAAGATTGCGGCTCAGGCTGGTGCAGCGGTTACTCTCGAAGATGGTGATATATGGGTGAGTCGCCGCCAGAACCCGATTCTACGAATTTCTGATGCTGACACGGTCGAGGGCGCAGATTTGTCTAGTCTGGCTTTGGGCGATGTTTTGCGCGCGCTTGGGCAGATTGGTGAACTGAATGTGGCTTTAGATAGCTCTTTAGATGAGATAAAGAATAGATCGGTTGATATTTATCTGCAGAAAACCAGTATAAGGCGAGCATTTGAAACGTTGCTCAAGATTCATGCCCTTACTGTTAAGCTGATAGACGATAAGACGTTGATGATAATGACAGTTGAAAAAGCCAGGGGTCTCGAAGGCAAAGTGGTAAGAGTAGTAAGAGTTGACGTGCCTTTCGACAAACTGAAAACATTGCTGGAACAGGCAATGCCTGCTGAAATTTCCAGTCGGGTCGCTATTCAGGAAGATCTGGGAAACATGATTTTGACAGGCGATAAAGAGGCCGTTGATGTTGCGCTCAGTATAATCAAAAGCACAGAAAGCAAGTTACTTACTGCTGGCGAAGGGCAGGTGCGAGAATATTTTCATCCTCTGAATACAAAGTCAGACGAACTCATGACTATGGTGAATGAGGCTTTGGGCGAATCAGATAAGGTTCGTATCGCTCATGATAAGCGTACTGACATGCTTCTGGTCAGTGGGCCGTCCAGTTCGGTTGGCAGGGCGATGACCATCATACGCAATCTTGATCGTGAGCCTACCCGGCAGGCTCTTATTCATATTAAACTGATCGAAATATTGCGCAGTGATCTCGACGAAATGGGACTGCAATTTCCAAACGACTTGACTGCTGCTGTGAGCGATATTGGAAACATCAAAGCGTCGACAATAGTTGTACCTGCTACTTTTCGCGGGTTCAGCGAGAATTCGCATGTTAAAACACTTGCAAATCCTACTATCCGCTGCATGGATAGAGAAGAAGCTTCAATTGATATCTCGGAACAGATTCCGATAAAAAATACAGTGACTGAGTATCTGCCAATAGCGTCTGCTTCGCTGGCAGCAAGAACCAGTGATAACTGGACAACTTCTGAAATAGGTATCAAACTCAATGTTACACCTACCATACACAGAGATGATGAAATAAGTATGCAGGTAGACGTAGATCTGACTGAGCTTATTAAACTGGTTGAAGGTCATCCCCATACTGCTCGTCGCTCAATTAAGACCATGGTCAGAATAAAAGATAAGGAAACTGTTGTAATCGGTGGATTGATTCGAAAAAAAACGGATAAGAAACGAACTCCAGTCCCACTGTTAAGTAAGATTCCATTGTTGCGTAATCTTTTGCGCAGGGTTGAACATCGTGATAATCGCGAAGAACAGAGCGAAATGGTAATTCTGATAACTCCGACATTGGTCGGGTCAGGTGGTATAGATTCAGCTATACGATACAACGACAATGTTGCAGGAAATTCAAGGGTGATACCTGATGATAGGAATTGACATAAAAGCATTAATCAGCCAGCATCGCAAAGTATGTGTTGCACTGGCGGTTTTTTTAGTCGCGGTACTCCTTGGCTTTTCAGACGGCCGCCAGGAAATGCAGAATACCGATCAGGTAAGAGTAAAAGATCTTATGGGTGAGATGCGGCGTGTTTTGCGTATTTTGGAGCCGGTATTAAAGCCGACAGCGGTTGCTGCTAACAAAAAGCAAGAGAATGGTGTCGCGCAGGGGCTTGGTGGAATGATTGCGCGAGGTGTTATTAGTAGCCTTCCTGATGGTTCCTGGAATGAAGACTCAACAGTTACTCGCGGCGAAGGACTGTTCTATTTTGGTCGTATGCTGCTGGCTCTCAAAGATGATCTGGTTCAATCGCCAATGATTCTGGATATTGAGCCAACGTTGGAAGATATTGTGTCTGAACATTGGCTGCGTGAATTTTTGCCGGGACTGGCTGGTATCGGTGCGTTGGAGCAGTTCAAGAGTGGGTGCCTGATCCCGGATATGATCATGAAAACAAAAGAATTGAGAAGCATCGGCAGCGCTTTTATTGACTACTTTGGCAGCAATCTTCTGATAATGAATTTTGATGGGAAAGTGGCGCGGTTGTATCCTAAAGGCGCGATACATAAGCTTAAAGTAGAGGAGTGGAACTACTCGTTCAACCGTCGTGACTGGTATCAGATCGGTAAAGATGGGCTGATAGAGCCAGACTTCACGACCGGCAAAGCAGGCTCGATTTTCTTTCGCAATTCGTCATATCGTGAAGCTGGACCAATGCTGATCAAAGCAAACAATCCTTCTATAGGCATGATAAAGCTACAAAGGAACTATGCTGATTTTGCGAACAAACGACTGTTGGCTCAGAATAGTGATTCGAAGAATGACTCTGATGAAGAGAGAGAAAGAATTAGAACGCGGTTGTCTCAGATAAAAGAGCGTAATCAGCATAAGCATTCAAATGATCTATGGATGCGCGAAAATACCGACAAAGTTGTACGCGTTGCTAAGCCTGAACAGGCACAAATTATTCCGGATCCGGTAGTAACGATTAGTCGAACAGATAAAGCCCTCGCAGATGAGGGACTTGACGAAATGAGTAAAGATTCTATGCTCACGACCTATCAGGGCAGAGTGGTTGATGCTCTGAATGGTGAGCCCCTTAAAGGTGCAGTAATAATAACAGCGACCAAGCAGTATACAGCAGATAAGGACGGATTCTTCAGCTTTGCAGCAATACCCCGTACAGTTGTCGATTTAACAGCTTATACGGAAAATTATGAGGCATTGAAAATTCGACATAGAGCCGGATACCGGAATGGTCCGCTAATTCTGTCGCTAAAGCCGGTGTTTGCCAGCTGTCATGGCACTGTAACCAATCTGAATAATGGCAATCCAGTCGGCAAGGCTCTGGTGAAAATTGGCAACCGGGCGACCAGAACTTCCGCTGATGGTTGTTTTGCTCTTAAGGGTGTAAGACCTGGCTTTCATCAGATTTCGGTATTTGCCCGGGATTTTATGGAAGCGCACGAAATAGCCCACATCAGCGCAGAGCCGGATCAGGAAATTAACATGCAGCTGCGTCAGGTATTTTCTGACGATGCGGTTTTTGCCGACAACTATCAGGGCTTATAATACTAGTCTCAAAAGTGGGGCACCTAATCCTCACTGCCATTAACTTAAGTCACAAAATCCCATTTTTGTCATTTCAGCAGATTGCGCTCCTTTCCTTTGTCGCAACTGCATAAAGCCATCCATGGCCAAACCGCCATTTTTGTCATTTCGACCGAAGGGAGAAATCTAGTGTTTATGAGATCTCTCACATTCGTTCGAGATGATATTCTTCGTGCCTTTGTGGCTTAGTGCGAGTATGTTTCTCTGTGGGATTGTACTACTCGTTGGTATTAAGCTCTTTAACGACTGAGGAGAGTACTGCAAAAGCTTCCAGACGTCCGGGGTAAAAAACTTCCTGACTCCAGACCAGTTGTTTATTGCTTTTGATGAACAGTTTTTCGCGAAGGTGTTCAATGCAGTTGCGAACATCAATATTGTTCATGTAGCCTTGGCGCTGCGTAGCGACTTCGGCAGACAGATCGGGGTCTATCATCAGAAGCTTGAACAGGTCATCGACTGAGTTTTGCCAGTCTTTCCATGTAATCGGCTCGTAAGGCCTTACTCGATTCTGTTTGTCTGCAAAATTTATTCCCAGTTCAAGTAGAGGTTCCAGTGCTGTGTAAAATGGGTGACTGGGTGGAATGTCTGCAAACCTTAAATTTACAGGATGGCCAGCTACATATGTGCCTCTGACTGGAGTCTCGAAAAACGGGTTTGGGAAAATACTCAGGTCTGGTTTTTGAAAGATTGATTTTAGAGTTGTTTCGATCTGATCAGCATGTTGCGGGGTGATAATCTGTTTTGGGTCAGCCGGCATTTTGAGGGCTTCGTTGAAGATATCATCAAGTTCAGAATGGCTAAGTTCAAAACTGCGCGAAAGAAATGCCCTGAAATCAAGCCACCTGGCGCCTAATGGCTGATAAGCAGATGTCAGCCCATTCAAAAAAAATACGACAAGGCAGGTTAGGAATGCGAACAATCCCATCGCCAGTTTTTTACGCCATTTAAGAGGCAATTTATACAGTATCTTTAAAACTCTATTTTGCGGTTTGTCAGCAAAATTGGTTGTTGCAGTCCTTTCATCGAATTTCTCAGCTGTCAGTAACGTATGGATTTTATTGGAATCAACCCGCCGGTCAGTGTTCTTACGCGCCAGGATTCCCGATTTAATATTTTCTAACGTCATCCTGGCCTGTTCTGATGAACGGTCTGCGCTGGCCATTGCGCCACACCCGCCGCAGAATTTTGCGGTGGGTGGATTGTTTCTGCCACATTTTAGGCAGCTTGCTTTAATTCCGATTTCAGGCATATTATCGGGTTGTGCAGGAATATTCTGGCGCATCATGGTCAGTATATCGGCATTTGTTGCAATTCAGACAACAATCAGGGTATAAAAAATGGTGATGCACGGTGAGACTATCGTCGGAGGTCGGATTTGCGACGTCGAGGCTTCAGCTTAATAGAGCTGGTAACGGTTCTGACAATTTTCATGGCTCTGTCGTATTTTGCATTGCCAGCCCTCGATATTGTGCAGGTTAAGTCGCGGGAAAAATTGCTTCGACAAAGACTTTTTGATATGCGTCGGGCAATTGATTTTTATGTCAATGCCAGAAACAGCAGTGGAAATCCATATCCGTTGTCAGTTGCAAGTCTGACCGAGGTAATTCCTACAGGTCTTTTGCGCAATGGTGCTGATACTGGTCCTTTTCTGTCGGCTGGAAGTGTTGGCAATCCCTTTGGGAGATCAGACGATGAGTTTTTTTGGGATATTCGCGACGCTAACGGTGTGTGGGTAGAATCTCAGATGCATCAGGCAATCAACTATACAGCAGGAGTCTACGATGTAAGATTTCCTGAAGACGGGGTAAATGGATGGAATAAGGCTATAGATGAAACATTTTACAAAGACTGGTAATCGAAAAGGCTTTACACTTCTTGAACTGATAATCGTAACCGGAATTATTGCCGCGTTGGTTGGTATTGCAGTGCCATATTATGGTGATTATGTGAATGAGAGCAAATACGCGATTATGCGCGCCAATCTGCATACGTTCGAAAAAGCGTTGATGGATTATCGTGCGGATAAAGGTTCTTACCCTTTAACCGCAAGTGTTTATGACCTAGTTGCTGGTTCACCCAGGTATCTGGTTGAGTTTCCGGTTGATCCTACGGATAGCGCGCCGGCGACATGGGGCTACACTTTCCCAGGGGTGGTGCCGGAGCGATATGATCTTCATGGACGTTACGACGTGTATCGCACGCCTTGACGAAATGTGAAATCGCGAGGTTAATTTCCAGCAGGGCCTTAATCGATCGGGGTCGGAAACCCGTCGGGATATTGAGAAACGTAGTCTGAAGGTCTGCGTTGGATCAGATTGTTATTCAAGAGGTTTTCGATAAATTCCAGATTAAGTAGGATTTCATGCGGGTGCCCATATATCGGAGAAAACGTTATGCTCATGATTCGCTGGGGAAGTGGCTGGTCAAAAAAGTATATTGACAGCCATGTGCGCGGAGTGTATTCCTCGGCAAGGGGAGGGCTGGCGTTGGGGCGTGCCAGACGCAGGCGCCCTTCCTGCATGATTACAAGCTGTTGACAGCGATATTCAGAAAGTTTGTCCTTAAAAAGCATCACTCTGAGCCGGTATTTATAGGGGTTAACCAGCAGTGTCATGGTATCTGTCTGCGTTTTGTCCAATTGGCTGACTCTGGTGAAGAGCCATGGTATTTTTACTGGCCACTGTGCTGGCAGTAAGTTTTTGCTGAGCATTGTGCAAAAAAGTTCTGAAAACGATTCGGATGTCCAGAGAAGAATGTTTGCGTCTTTTGCCCCAAGTCTGTCATTTATTATATTAACCTCGGCAGCTGGTAATAATGGCCCGGCCAGAGGAAAATCAATGATCATTGAGGTTTCCCATTCGTGCATGCCAAGGTTGCAGGCATGTAGCCCGGAGGTAAGCGCTAAAAGAAATAGCAGAGCAAGCAATGTTTTGTTCATGTCAATACTATAAAACACTTTGGTTAGCTGGTAAACCATTTTTCATAAACAGCAACCGTGTGTACATGAAAAGGGCTGTTTCGTTTTGCGAAACAGCCCCCGCATGGTAGAAGTTTGTTTGTGTGATTATCAGCGATAGCTGGCCTGTCGGTTGTGACCAGTTCTGACAGCTTGTTTTACGGCAGAGAGAAACATCATGAATCTTACCCAGATTAATACTATGTTGAACAGGATAATCATCGCTGATTGAGTCTTTCTTTTGCGGTATGACATGCGGACGTTTATTTATATGCAAGTCGCATGCCATGATGTTGAATTGGCTGGAAAAGCGCTCTAGATGCAAAAGTTAGTGCCCGTTAAAGGTTGCTTGATCGGTGTGATTTTTTCTGCGGATGCCAAGTTTTTTCATTTTTGATTCTAGCGTAGTTGGCTTTAGTCCAAGCATTTCGGCTGCTCCGTGGTCTCCGCGAATTCTCCAGGCAGCGTGCTCAAGAATTCGTAAAATGTGCAGTTTTTGCACCTCGTCGAGTGTGGCGGCTTGAATTGGCGGCAGAATTTGCTCCGCAATGGTCGTTGGTTGATGTGAATAAGGTATTTCGAGTTCAAGTGTGTCAGATTGGCACAAAATCACGGCACGTTCAACGAGATTGCGCAATTCTCTAATATTGCCGGGCCAGCTATAATTGAGCAGTCGCTGAATGGAATCAGGTGAGATTTTTGCAATGCTTCGACCATGCTTGCGTGTGCAAAGTTTCATATAATCATTCGCGATTTCGATGATGTCATTGCCTCGTTCGCGCAAAGATGGCAGATGTACAGGAAAAACGTTAAGTCTGAAAAACAGATCTTCGCGAAATCGCCCGGCTCTGACTTCTTCATGCAGCATGCGATTGGTAGCCGCTATTACACGAACATCAATATCAATCAGTTTGTGACTGCCAATGCGCTCGATCTGGTGCTCCTGAAGCACTCTGAGCAGTTTGCTTTGAAGCTCAAGCGGCATTTCGCCAATTTCATCGAGAAAAATAGTGCCGCCACTGGCAATTTCGAAGCGTCCAATTTTGCGTGCAATTGCACCGGTGAAAGAGCCTTTTTCGTGCCCAAAAAGCTCGCTCTCAATAAGATTCGCCGGCAAAGCAGCACAGTTAACAACTATAATCGGCTGCCCGGCCCGCCGACTCAAACGATGAATTTCGCGCGCGGCAAGTTCTTTTCCTGTGCCGGTTTCGCCAGTTAACATTACGGTGGCGTCAGTTGGTGCTACCCGACCGATTTGGCTCAATGATTCGCGAAAACTCATGCTGCTGCCAACCATGTGCGAACTTTCTGATTCCCGCGAGATCTCAACTTTGAGCAGCTGGTTCTCCTGGCGAAGTTTTTCTTCGAGCGCTTTTACCTTATTCAGTGCTTCCTCAAGGTTCTTTTCGGTGCTGCGTAGTTGGGTAATATCGTGTATTATCAGACTGGCCGCCTTGTCTTCGCCTGAGCCGCGCACCGGATAGGCGACTATAGACCAGCTTTTTCGCTCGCCGTTGAGGTGAAAAGAAAATTCATTTTCCGGGTCGGGGGCCATGGTTGAAAAAACGTTGCTTATAAGTACAGTCAGCCGGGCGGCAAGGGTTGGCAAAATTTTAATAATTCTTATGCCCATGCAGGATTTGGAATCAAGACCGAGCATGGCGGTAAACTTGCTGTTCAGCCTGATGATTTCAAGTTTCTCATCGACCACGACCATCCCTACTGGTGCGGCATGGTATATCTGCTGCAAAAAATCGAGTGCGCGGCACGAATTTTTGCATGGTATGGTTTCAAGAGAGTCTTCGAGAAAGGGCGGCACGAGTTCTGTCATCTGTCAGCCTGTATAATGAAGTCTTTTAGCCTGAAGGCTGACAAATTATAACACATTCAACATTCCTGTTTCGCGAAATTTGCTGGTTTTTTTGTTTGAATGATGTTGAAAAAATACCCGGAAAGGATTACTCTATGCGGACTTGATTACTGTATGCAACTCAGGAGGAATTACAGATATATGTTAAATCCAGCAAAACGACTCAATGACGAGGAAGTTGTTGAACTACGCAAGGAAAAGATCGAGCTTAACCGCAAATCGCGTCGACAGACCGGTATGAAGGTCGCCTGCGTCGGTAAATCTCAGGGACTTCTGGAATGCCAGACCTCTGAAGGTCGTTGCCCAGATTACGATATTTGCCACGGCGAATGATCAGAATGTCAGTCAGCTGAGCTCAATTACAACAGGTGCATGATCTGATGGCTTTTCCATGCGTCTGATCTCGTAGTCTATCGTGGCGCTGACGCAACGTTTTTGCAGGGCAGTTGTGCCCAGCAGCAGGTCGATACGCAGGCCGCGCCTTGGGTCGTCTTCGAACCCCCCGGAGCGGTAGTCGAACCAGCTGAACCATTTGTTGCACTCGGGATGAAGCTCGCGATATAGGTCGAGCGTGCCCCAGTCGAGCAGCTTATGCAGCCATTCTCGTTCTTCTGGCAGAAACGCGCATTTGCCGGCTTTTAGCCAGCGCTGTGCATTCTTCTCGCCTATGCCTATGTCGAGATCAGTTGGTGCAACATTCATGTCGCCAACGATAAGCAGATTGTCTGTCGGTTTAAAATCTGATTTGAGATAGTCGAGCAGATTTGCGTAAAAATTTTGCTTAGCTGGAAATTTATCGGGGTGGTCGCGACTTTCACCTTGCGGAAAATAGCCGTTCAGTATTATCAGTGGCCGTTTTTGCTCATCGATATAGGTGCCAACAATCAATCGGCGCTGTGCCTGCTGGTCGCTGCCAGGAAAGTTATATTGCACGTTAAGCGCTTTCTGGCGCGACAGAAGTGCAACTCCATAGTGCCCTTTCTGACCAAAAACCTCTGCCTGATAGCCCATTTCTGTGATCGCATCGTAAGGAAAAGCATCGTTGACGCATTTAATTTCCTGAACAGCAATAATGTCCGGGTGATGTTTCTCAATTAGTTGCTGCAACTGGTGCAGCCGCGCTCTGATTCCGTTAACATTGAAGGTGACAATTTTCATGGGACTTCCGCCTGCTGGTTATAAGTAAAATTTTATATTATACTAGTTGCCAGGTCAGTGCAAATTTATGCAGGATTGAAATATGATCGAAGACTTAAGTTCTCTGCGCCGCCAGGCATTTATTTATCAGCCGGCGGAGGGGTTTTATATTATTGCCGGGCGCACCAGCAATGATAATGAGTTTATCAGTCTTAAAGTCGCGGCACCTGATGATTTGTGGTTTCATGTCAGGGGTATGCCGGGAAGCCATGTGTTATTGCGGTCGATTTGTGGTGTTGCACCTGATAAAACGTTGATCGAAGTTGCTGCTGCTGCGGCGGTCTGGCACAGTAAGGGTCGAAATGGTGGTGTTACATCTGTTTCGATGACTCAGGCGCGCTTTGTCAGTAAGCCCTCAGGCTCTCCTAAGGGAACGGTTTGTATTAAAAACGAAAAATTAATAAAAGTGCGGCCCGCCGTATTACCGGAAATTAATATGCGCACCGCTGAGGGAGATAAAAAATGAGGTACAGGGTTCTATTCTGCATGTGTTTTTGTTCTGTGGTTCTGGTTGCACAACAACCCGGACAGAGACTTCAGAATTTTAAAAAGCTATTTAGACCGAACCTGTCAGACAGAAAGCAGGAGCGGAAGTCTATGCCGCCGCGGGGCGAGTCGACCAATCTAGACGCCGATGGAGATGGGGTTATAACTGAACAGGAAATTTATACCGCCATTCAGAATAATTTAGAATCAGAGCGTGAGAATAACCCCCAGCAATACGAAAGGCTAATGCAGCGTTTTGACGTCGACAAAGATCGGCAGATCAGCATGGCCGAGGCCATGGAGATGCACAAGGAAATTGAAAGACGGATGCAGCAGGCCCGTCAGCGGGGAGGACCTCAGTCTGGTCAACCGGGATCAGGCGATGAGCGAACGGCTCAGTCGGAAAATCGGCCGCTCAGTGACGGTGGGCTGCTTAAGGGTATAAAAATTGAAGGCCTGAACATAAGTTCAGACCTTTGAGTGGGCTGCTGATTTTTGACGCAGGGCAGGGGGCGTTTGCTCAGCGGCTGTTGCCTGCCAGAGTGTATTCGTCGGTGTTTCCAGGCACATAGATGCGCGGTGGGTGATTGGTGGAAAATTCCTTGAATACAGAGTCTCCGGCGATGGTATAGCCGTTCAGGTCGAGGTTCTGTACCGTGAACGAGCAATTCATAAGCCACTGAACCTGTTCGTTGTATATGTATCCGGCAAGATCGACAAGATTTGAAAGCCGATCGAGAACAAAAAGATCGCTGTTTGCGGCGCCTTCAAGCGGAACATACATGGCGGAAAGTACAAACTGTTTACTCTGTTGGATATTGTTGGTGATTTTATCGCGCATACTGAAGAACTGCTGGTCGTTAAGAATTATGTTAATTTCGGAAATCAGCAGAAAGCGCAACATTTCGTTGAGGTATTTGTCTGACATATCATAAGGGTCAGAAACTCTAAGACAGTTTTCGAGATTGGTAATGCCGTTGTAGATTTTATCGACATCAGAATTTATTTTGTCGCAAAGTCCTTGAAACGAGTCAGAAAAAACGTTGCCAGAGGTCGTTACAAAGCCGAGTGTGTCGTAATTGCGAAAAAAGACATCGCGTAGCGCATTGAGTGCCGCGAGCGAGGTTTTGTCGTTACTGCTTCGGCAGTGAGATGCCAGTTTTTTCAGCACTGTGAATTTGTTGGCGAATTCCCTGCGCGCGCCGCCATTGCTGGCGTCAATCGTGGGTGGGGTGAAGAGGGTCAGTGCCAGCATGGCAACAAGCAAGATCTTTTTCATAATTCCTCCAAGTGTTTCTCTGCGTAATTCAGTCCTGTTCCTGACGTTCTTTCTTTTCTCTGAGCAGTCGCGCGATTTCTGCTGGTCCTATCTTGTATGATTTACTGCAGAAATGACAGATTACTTCAGGTATTTCGTTTTGTTCAAGAATTTCTTCGAGCTCTTCGACGGGCAGGCATGAGATAGAATAGATCACCTTTTCGTGGCTGCAGGAACATTTTGCTACGAGAACCCGCCTCTCGATTATTGCCAGGTCGTCAAGCCCCAGCATCTTGCTGAGCACGTTTATATCGACCGCATGGGCAAGTGCTTTTTCGATGGTTTTGTCATTAAAGCGTTCGAGCAACGGTATGAAATCTTCTGACTGACCTTCAGGATATCTGCTCATACAGATCCCAACCGCACGATGCAGATTGTGGTCGCGGCTGGTGACGCTGATTTCAATGGCCGTCGGCTTTTGCTCGAAATCGTTGAAATATCTAGCAAGGCCGTGTCTGAGGTTCATCGGGTTGCAGGTGATCCGATGCTGAGCGATTACGTTTTTGCGGTTCGAATGCAGGAATGTCAGTGCACCGACATCGCCAAGCACCTGCTGAAGAGGAGTTGAGTCGGAATGGTCAAATTCATTGAGTATCTTGATCATGGTGTAGCCCCGCAGATTGCCATTTCGCGAAGCATCGACCAGACAGCCGCCAATCTGGCCGCTGACCTGTGCCTGTAAAGAGATTCGCTCGTCCTCGTTGCCGAGGTTTGCTGATAACAGTGCAACTGCTGCCAGTGCCTCGCCCAGAAAACGTCCGGCAGTCGGGCCGGAAAGGTGTTGTTTCTCAAGGATTTTTGCAGATTCGGTGACGTCGACAAAAGTCAGCGAAATCATTTTTTCCTTTGAAAACCCATAAAAAAGCTGGTCCATGCCGTGCCTCGAATTTTGCCGGATAAATATTGGTATTGGCTGTGTTTGTGCTAAAATAACAGGTTGTATTATACCTTTGTCTTCAGCTTAATTCAATGGAAATATCAATAACCTCGCGCTTGCCTGGATCTACGCCTCTTTTTGCCTGCAGGGCTCTTTTTCAGTTGTAGAACTAATTCTTTGTCTGGCTGCGGTTGCTCTAAAAGTTTTGCAAGATTGTGCTTCGCAACAGGTTTTCCTTAAACTGCCACGGCAGGTAGCGGTGCGCACCGTTGAATGCTGCGGGATGCGTAAGCAGCAGTATAAGCCAGTTCTGAGCTGATTTTAATTTTCTAGAATTTTGCAGGTAGTTATAAAGTAAACTATTTTTACCTGTGTATGTGCGTGCCAAAAACACACTTGTGTGAAAATTGCACCTATAGCTTTTTCAAAATGTGTTATCAATAAAGGGTTCTATTTTTTTATGAGTTGGCATGATCCTTGCTAAGATATGTCCAGCTCTTTGTTAACAATAGACTGAACTGTCAGGTGCCGCCGCGCAAGCGGTTGTTACTTACGTCTGCTGTATTTTTCGTAATGAATAGTCACCCCAGGTTTTCCTCAGTTCAGTTTTTGTATTTACGCTTAGTCGCGTCCCCGCGCGACTTCACGTATCCTCTCAAAAGATCCTCTCACTTTGCCCCAGGCTTTCTGTCCTGGGGCCTTTTTTTTCCGGATTTTACTCATAATTCAATCTCAACATCTCGAAATTTGTGGGCACTGCGGGATACGTGGCTCTTATGGCCAAAGGCCATAAGAGCCACCTAAAGAGCGCCCTACTTCTGTTTCGGTCGAGTATACGTCGACTTCCTGTTGGCAAGAAAAGACAACGATACTTGCAGCATTGGATTTTGAGACCTTACGATTTCTCAGACCTGTTTTATGTCTTTATATCCGGATTGCTTAATGCGATGGGAAATTGTAGAATACTCCTTGCATCAGACTGAAAAAAGTATTGTGTTTGTCATGAAAAGAAGTTGAAAATAATTAGAGATAAAAATTCATGATATGTATTGCTGTTGGGAAACTATAACGTTTCTATAACTGGCTGTGAGAGCCTTAGATCTAGTGTCGAGGAGTAAATAATGCTGAGAGAGAGTCATCGCTTCTTTCGCTGTCGATTATCACGGGTTCTGTTATTTCTGGTGCAAGTGCTTCTGATAGGTATGGTTATAGAATTCTTTTTCATGCCACCAGTATTTGCGGCGGACACTGACCTGACATTGCATCCGCTGTATTCGACCTATATGTTTAACAGAGATGGCAAACATATTTATTTCGGGACTCAGCCTTTTTCCGCGCCTGAAGGTATTATCGGGGAAGTCATGAGCCACGATGCCATTCTCAAGCGTAATCTGAAGAAGCTGGGAATTGAGATTGTTTTCTACCCCTTTTTTAACGGCCCGGATATAAATTTTTTCATGAAACAGGACAAGCTTGACATGGCAATTTCTGGTGACATGCCAACCCTGGCTATTGCAGCTGAAGACAAGGCAATCATAACTGGCATTGCCAAGCTGTTAAATGCTTCTATCGTTACACGCAGAAAGTTTGGTCATTTGTTGGATTTGAAGGGAATGCGTATAGGTGTCCCGGTGGGCACTTCTGCCCATTTGGGCTTGTTGACGGTTCTGGCTGCAGCCAATATGACGAATTCCGATGTGCAGATTGTTCCGATGAGAATTGGAGAGCTCACAGCTGCGCTGGAGGAGAACCGGATTGCCGCGTTTTCAGCCTGGGAGCCGACACCTTCAGCCGCGCTGACCAGAAACAAAGATTTCGTTGTAATTCATCGTTTTCTCAACTCCAGCTATCTTTACCAGAGCAAGCTTTTTGCGGAACGGAATCCGGAGGCCTCTCTACAGCTGCACGCATCTTTTTTACGTGCTCTTCGCTGGATGAACGAAAGTGTTCAGAATATGCAAAAAGGAGCTGAATGGGCAGCGCAAACGGTAGAAAAGCGGCTCGGCAAAAAACTGAATCTAACTCCAGATCAGATTGCTTCCATCGCTAATGAGGGCATTGATTTGTTCGCAAGGTTTCCTACAATTCCCAGATCAGATTTTCGTCAGAATGGTTTTCTCTTCAAAGCGTTTAATTTTTTAAATGAAAATGGCAAGCTTCCCGCAGAATCTTCATGGGAAAAGATCCTGCGCAATATGGACAGCCGGATTCTCAGGACTTTGCTTGCGCAGCAACAAGCTTACGATCTAGATTCATACGAACCGGATTAGCGAGATGACAACGACAACTTCTGTTCACGGGTATCTCGAGCGTCTTCTGCCGACCAGTCTTCGCTGGAGATTGCTTCTGGTAACCAGCTTTTTTACAATTGCCTTGTTTTTTATGATCATCGCAGCAAACCAGCACGGACTGCCATTTGGTCTGCTTGAAGGGCATTACCGGCAGAAGGAAACCGAGGCGATCAGACAGATGTCAGATATCGCAGACGATAAGAAAGAGCAGATTTCTCGGTGGTTCAAGGAGCGTCAGGGGGATCTGAGAACGATCGTCGATTATTCTGACTTTCGCAATCATTTGCTGGCAGTGGCATTGCCTGCTCAATACACTTCTGAGGAAGTGACCCGCTCCAGCTTGTTGGTGAAAGAGAAGTTTGAGCTGATTGCCGAAAGTTATGGTTATGACAGCATCGAACTGGTTGACTCCGTGTCTGGTCTGAGGCTCTTTTCTACTATAGAAGGACTGAATAACACGGAAAGCCCGGTTGTGAAAGAATTGTTCGCCGATGGTTCGGATTGGAATGAAATGATATTTTTCAGCGATACCGGTTCTGGGAACAGTTCGGTTATTCATTTTGTCAGGATGGTTTTCTTTGATACGGATGAACTTGGTTCGAATTCCGAAGGGTTTGCGGTTGTTTTTAACATTCCCACGGCAAAAGTTCTCAGTTATATTCTTTACTCTACAGGTTCTCTGGGGCGTTCTGGAGAAGTTGTCCTGCTTGATTCTTCCGTCAGGCTTCTGGCTCCTCTTAAACACCCGCTTCGCGATGGCAGCCGGGCAAAGCCGCTCTCATATTATATTTCAGCCGAGCCGGCAAAATTTGCAGCCAGTGGAGTGGAAGGTACAATGATTGCGAAGGATTATCGTGGTGAGCCTGTTATCG
The DNA here is from genome assembly GCA_018818125.1 of Candidatus Rifleibacteriota bacterium. Lineage (GTDB taxonomy): Bacteria > Muiribacteriota > Ozemobacteria > Ozemobacterales > Ozemobacteraceae > Rifleibacterium. The sequence goes on along the minus strand of JAHISQ010000173.1, from coordinate 11,204 downwards.
CAGCAATCAGGCACTTGCGCATTACTCCTGATTTTGGTCTCGGAATGGTTGTTAAGATGGATCAAGAGGAGATTTTTGCGCCTCTCAGAGAAAACCTTGCCCATTCAACCCTGTTAATGCTTAGTGGACTGGCTGTTCTGCTAGTTTTTCTGTCTTTTGCTGCGAGTTGGCAGTTTGGGCCGCTGGAGAATCTTAGCGAAATGGCCCGGCGCATTGAAAGTGGAGATTTTACCGCTCGCGCCGAATATAGCGGGAAAAACGAGATTGGGTTGATGGCAGGGGCTTTTGACAATATGGCCAACAGAATTGAACACTGGCATGCAGAGCTTGAGTCAATGGTCGAACACAGAACAAATCAATTACAGAAAGCCAACATACAACTGGCAGACGAAATAGATGAGCGAAAACGAGCCGAGACGGAAGTTCAGCGATTGAACTCTGAACTGGAGCTGAGGGTTGTTGACCGCACTGCCCAGCTGGAAGCAGCTAACAAAGAGCTGGAAGCTTTTTCCTACTCTGTTTCGCATGATCTGAGGGCGCCATTGCGGCATATCGATGGCTTTATTGAGCTTCTGGTTTCCCGCTGTCGGGATGATCTGTCTGAAAAAGGTAAGCACTACGTAGATATCATTGGCAGCTCAGCTCGTCAGATGTCTGCTCTGATAGATGATCTGCTGAAATTCTCGCGAACCGGGCGAGCGGATATGCACATGGAGACTATGGATATGAACAAAGTTTTACATGAAGCGCTGGAAAATTTTTCAGAGAGTTTTTCAGGCCGCAAAATCGAATGGATTATCGGAGAATTACCAGCAGTTCATGGTGATATAGCCCTTTTGCGGCAGGTCTGGGCCAATCTTCTGGATAATGCTATAAAATATACTCGAACCAGAGAAATAGCGCGTATCGAAGTCTCTGCCCGGAAGGAAAATGGTGAAACCATTTTCTCAATAAAGGATAACGGAGTGGGTTTTGACATGCAGTATGCCGGTCAACTCTTCGGTGTTTTCCGCCGCCTGCATTCAGAGGAGGAGTTTGAAGGTACCGGCATTGGACTGGCTACCGTTCAGCGTATCGTCAGTCGTCATGGCGGCAGGGTCTGGGCTGTTGCCGAGCTGAATCGTGGTGCCACGTTTAACTTTACGTTATCAAATACAAAGGAGATCATAAATGCGTGATTTGAAGCCGATTCTGTTAGCAGAAGACAATCTTAAAGATGTAGAACTGACTTTGGAGGCGCTGGCTGAAAACAATTTGGCCAATCTGGTCACAAGAGTCGGTGATGGGGTTGAGGCTATGGAATACCTGCGTTGCGAAGGAAAATTCAAAACGCGCCAGCCAGGAAATCCGGCAGTGATGATTCTCGATATCAAAATGCCGCGCATGGATGGACTTGAAGTGTTGCGGGCTATCCGCTCCGATGCAAAATTGAATAAACTTCCGGTGGTTATTCTGACTTCCTCGCGGGAAGAGCAGGATCTGATCAAGAGTTACGAACTTGGGATCAATGCATATGTGGTAAAGCCGGTAAAATTTTCTGAATTTGTTGATGCGGTCAAACAGATCGGCGTTTTCTGGGCCATTTTGAATGAGCTGCCGCCGGAATGAGGGAAAGTTATGACTACTGGTAAGACTTCTGATGACCTAGTGAGAATTCTATTGCTTGAGGATTCTTCGCAGGATGCGGAACTCATCCGCGAAAAGCTTAATGATTCAGATATTCATCATCAACTTGACTGGGCATTAAACGAGCCGGAATTTACTGCGTTTCTTAAAAATGATGTCTACGACATTGTTCTGGCTGACTACCAGGTTCCCGCTTTTAATGGAGAGCAGGCGTTTCGCCTGACTAAATCCCTCTGCCCCGAGGTTCCTTTCATTTGTGTTTCGGCAGTTATCGGCGAAGAGAAAGCAGTGGCACTTCTCAAGCTGGGCGCTACCGATTATGTCTCAAAGTTCAGTCTCATCAGACTTCCCCTGTCTATTCAGCGCGCTCTCGAAGAGGTTAAAGTCCACAAGGCTCGTCATAAGGCTGAGGAAGAGAGTGTGTTGCTTGAGGCTCAGCTCCAGCAGGCACAGAAAATGGAAGCAATTGGCCGCCTGGCTGGTGGTGTAGCTCATGACTTTAACAATATGCTCAGCGTGATTCTTGGTCACGTCGAAATTGCTCTTGAGCAGGTTAACAAGGCTGTTCCACTGTATGATAGTCTTGAAGAAATCCGTAAGGCGGCTGAACGTTCAGCTGATCTGACGCGACAACTGTTGACTTTTGCCCGCCGTCAAGCGATTGCACCCAAATTATTGAATTTAAACGAAACTCTCGCTGGCATGCTTAAGATGCTTACAAGGCTGATTGGTGAAGATATTCAACTCATCTGGCGACCAGAGGCAGATTTGTGGACGATCCGCTTCGATCCGAGTCAGGTTGACCAGATTCTCGCCAATCTGTGTGTCAACTCGCGGGATGCAATCGCGGGAGCTGGCAAGATCACTATCGAGACAGTCAACTGCGTCATTGAAGATGCAACCAGCATTGATTGCGCAGGCTTGCTGCCCGGCGAATACGTGTGTCTTTCAGTCGCTGACGATGGTTGTGGTTTTGATCAGGAAACTCAAGCCCACATCTTCGAACCATTTTTTACAACCAAAGGCTTGTGTGGCACTGGTCTAGGCCTGGCCATGGTCTTTGGTGCGGTCAAACGAAACAACGGCTATATCAGTGTTTGCAGTGAATCTGGTCATGGAACAAAGTTCTCTATTTATCTGCCACGACAAAAAGAAGAGGCTGGCCTGCCTCCGGAGGAGTCCTCTGAGAAACCTTGGCAGGGTAGAGGAACCATTCTGCTGGTTGAGGACGAACCCACAGTTCTCAGGCTGACAGCCCTGTTGCTCGAAAATCTTGGTTTCAGAGTGCTGGTGGCGAATACTCCAAGTGAAGCCACTCGTCTGGCCAAAGAAGATCCGGGCGAGATTGACCTGCTGATGACAGACGTAGTCATGCCCGAAATGAATGGCCGCGACCTGGCCAGGAGCCTTCAGAGTCTACGCCCGCAAATGAAATGCTTGTTCATGTCTGGTTATACGGCAGACGTCATTGGTGACCATGGCGTCTTAGACACCAAAGTTTCGTTTATCCAGAAGCCATTTTCCAAAAAGGCTCTTGCCGACAAGATTAGAGGGCTGTTGCAATTATCCTGAGTTATTTAGTCGGCCAGATTTTCAGGTAGTTACACCGAAAAGTAGTTCTGCAGCCTTGAGGCCGTCTACTGCTGAGCTGACTATGCCGCCGGCATAACCCGCTCCTTCGCCGGCTGGAAACAGGCCTTTGAGAGTTGTCGATTGTCCTGATTCGTCGCGCAGAATCCGCACAGCGCTTGAACTCCTGGTTTCGGCAGCATATACAATACAGCTGCTCGAATCTATACCTTCCAGTTCATGCAGCATACCCGGTATTGACTGGCGTAGCGTGTCGATCACAAACTTTGGTAGAATTTCTTCGAAAGATGCTGGGCGTGAGCGTGGACAGGAACGCTTTTCCGGTAGCTCGGTCGAAATTTTGCCAGCGAGGAAATCATTAAGTCTGAGAGCAGGCACGAAAAAGTCGCCGCCCCCGGCTTTGAATGCAGCCTTTTCTATTTGTTGCTGAAAATGAATGCCTGCCAGTTGTGGTTCAGTGCTGGCTGCGGCAAGTTCTGAAAAATCTTCGGGTTCTACTGGCACTACAAATCCAGCATTTCCCCAGATGCCATCACGCTTGGAGTAACTCATACCGTTGGTTGTCAATGCTCCATCTTCAGAGGCACAGGAAATGACGAGTCCACCTGGGCACATGCAGAAGCTGTAACATGATCTTACACCTTTCTCGGGCCGTCTGGTCACTCTGAAACTGGCTGCTTTAAGACGTGGGTGGTCGGCAAATTTTCCGTATTGTGAAGCATTGATCTGACTTTGAGGTGCTTCAAGTCTTATACCAACCGCAAAGGGCTTGCTTTCGAGTTCAACATTTTTTGTTTGCAGCAGCTTATAGATATCATGAGCGCTGTGTCCGGTCGCAAGAATCAGTCTGCTGGTCTTGAATTCTTTTGATCCGCATTTTATGCCGGTAATATGGTTATTTTCGATGTAGATATCAGTCAATGGTGTGTTAAAGAAAATTTCGCCACCATTTGCTTCGATTATTTTGCGCATGTTTGCCACAACTTTAATAAGAACATCGCTGCCGAGATGAGGTTCTGAATCGATCAGGATGTCACGTGGCGCACCGCATTGCACGAGGGTTTCAAAAAAGAGTCGAATGCGTGGCCGGTCTTTGCTGCGTGCTGTTAATTTACCATCAGAGAACAGACCTGCGCCACCTTCACCGAAGAGAGCATTATTTTCGCGGTCAAAAGTGCCATTTCGCCAGAAAAGGTCTACCGCTGTCTTTCGCTGTTCTGCCTGTTCACCACGTTCGATCAGTATTGGGCGCATACCCATGACAGCAAGATGGTAGGCGGCCATGAGTCCGGCAGGGCCTGCACCAACGACAACTGGTCTGGGAGCGTCCTTGTTTATGACGGGCTTGAATGGTTCAGCAGCAGGCTCATTATCTAAGATCTCGACATCTTTTTTCAGCCATTCAGGCAAACGAAAGCTGCTGGTCATTTCAAGTTCGACAGCAACGACAAAAACCGGGGCTGGTCGTCTTGGCCTAGCATCGAGGGATCTTTTGACAACATGAATCTGCTTGATCTCGTTGTCGTTGCATTTTAAACGGCGTATGGCAGCTGCAGGCAGATCCAGTTCTGTGTAATCCAGGGGCAGTTCGAGCTGGCGTAAAATGAGTTTCATAATATTTTCCTTTGTTTATTAACGGGCGGTGCTCTTGTTTTTAAGAGCCTGTGCGATGGCGAGCCCTGCCAGCCATCCAGTTGAAAAGGCTGCCTGTAGATTGTAGCCGCCGGTATCAGCGTCAATATCTATTATTTCGCCTGCAAAGTGCAGGTTGGCAATGAGTTTTGATTCGAGAGTGTTCGGGTTGATGTCGGATGTAGCTACGCCTCCGGCAGTGACTATTGCCTGTTCCCAGGGCGCGTGTCCGACAATTTTGTAATGTTGTTCCTTAAGCCATGTGCGCAAAGCTTTACGCTGTGCGGCATTCATCTGGTCAGCTTTAAGACTGCCGGCCAGACCTGTTTGGTTGAGGCAGTAGCTGCGCAAATCAGCAGGCAAAAGCTTGGCAACCAGACCTGAAAGATTGATGCCGCGGTTGGCCTCAATTTCGCGAAGAATGCGACGGTCAAGAGTTGCATACTCCAGAGCGGGCTTAAGGTCTATAATAATTTCGACCTGCTGTTGGTTATGCAGTGCCTGCACAGCCGCTCTGCTCAAACTTATGATTATTGGCCCGGCCAGATAACCATCTAAAAAAGCGATTTCGCCGAACTCACCGGCTGCTTTTTTCCCGGCAATGCGTAGTTCTGCTGAAGCATTTTTTAAAACTGTGCCGTTTAGGCTTTCTGGTATAGTGTTTTCTGTTTTTAAGGCAACTAGAGAGGGCAGGGGGGCAATAATTTTATGTCCGCAGGCTCGCGCCATTTCGATGCCGTCACCCGTAGATCCGGTAAGCGGGTAAGACAGCCCACCTGTCGCCAGCAGTGTTTTTTCTGCGAGCAGTTTTTTGCCGTCGCTTAGTATTACGCCAGCACAGCGCTGATTCTCGATTATCAGCTTTTTTACCGGCGTGCTGGTTAACAATTTGATTTTTCGTTTATCGATGGCTTGGTGAAGATATTTAACCGCGTCGGTTGCGCGCCCTGATGCTACAAAAACTCGATTTCCGCGCTCTACGACCGTCTGCAGCCCTTCCTGCTCAAAGAAATCGATCAGGTCAGTGTTGAAGAATGTCGCAAAAGCAGCCTTAAGAAAGCGGCCATGCTGATTAAAATGTTTCAGAAAATCTGACAACTTTGCAGTGTTGGTGAGATTACCACGGCCTTTGCCTGATATGCCCAATTTGCGGGCAGGTCGGGGCATCGATTCGATGACGCAGACGCTCAAGCCTTCGTCGGCCGCCTTTATGGCTGCCATTAGTCCAGCCGGACCAGCTCCTATAACCAGTAAATCTGTGCTATTCAATTTTTCTTCACGCTGAAGCCAAGATGGCCAAGTTGCTTGCCAAGCTGGTAGTAATGGCCATGTGCAAAGCCTACGAGTGCAGCATTTTTGATCTGCAGACAACCCTTGTCATCGACAAGCTGCTGTGAAACCTGCACTGCCGTGATTTTCGCGATAAACATGTTGTGTGAGCCGAGTTCAATTTCTTTTTCGACCTTGCATTCTATGCTGACCGGGCATTCAAGAATGATTGGCACCTGCAGTGTCTGACTGCGCCCGATTGTCAGACCTGTTTCATGAAACTTGTCGTGATCTCGTCCGGAAATCACTCCGCAAAGATCGGTAGCCTGAACGGTCAGGCGGTCGACCAGATTAACCACAAATTCGCCGCTTTCACGGATAAGCTGGTAAGAATAACGCTCTGGTCGTATTGAAATAGACAACATAGGCGGATCAGAACAAACTGTGCCGACCCAGGCAACGGTAATGATGTTTGGTCTACCCTGAGCACCCTGGCAGGTGACCATAACCGCAGGCACCGGTGCCAGAATGGTTGCTGGATTTAAGACAATCTTGCTTTTGTTTGGCGATTCGTTTGTGTTGTTCATCAAGTTTGTTCTTCCTTCTTTTCAGCTGTTTTTTCGTAGATGGTAGCCAGTTTGAACTGGCTGAACTGGCTACCATAGCGTGCGAGCAGCTGTCGCTTGGTTTCTTCTGACGCTCCACAGTCGGCTTCGCCCGGCGAGAAAACCGGAAAACTTTTTGTGTTGTCGCTGTGTACAATTGCAATATACCACGATTCGCGGCCACGATGGGTATAATGTCGCAGACTGATGCCGTCAAACTTGCGCAGTTTTTCCTGCCACTCTTTTCGACCCTCACGGGTGATCTCGACAAAAGAAACGTTGCCATCCAGGATGTCGATTTGCTTGAAGTAGGCCTTGCGGTCTGCGAAAACCTTATAGAAATGATGCAGACTGATCATGCTGACTGCGATACATACTATCGCAATGGTAACATAGTAGGATGGAATACTCGGATCAGTGCGGCTTAACTGCATGATCCTCACTGACAGCATGATCACCCAGACCATTGATACCACGGCTATTGTGACCGAAGCATAAAAAAAGAGTGCCGTTTTTCCTTTGAAATCAAGGCCTTTTTCGACCAACTTCATTGGAAACCCGCCGTCTTCAGCATGTTTCCAGTTTAATTCGTTTTGCATACTTCACCTGACAATTTGAATTTACAGTCAGCGAATTATAAGGCCAGACAGCTCCAATGTCTATTGCGAAGCCCCTGTTTTTTTATTATACCAAGCCCATAAGAAAGAAACATACTCGCACAAAGCCGCAAAGTCACAAAGTCGAAAATCTTGCCATTATATGTTGACCGCAGTGAGAGATCTTACTCTTCGTATTTTTTGCGTTTTCGTGTCTCGCGTTTGCTTGCTCTCCTGTCGCAAACTGCATACGCGTCTCCTGCACAAATTGTGCGAAATCTTGCTTGTGCCAACTTCAACAATGATCGATTGTAAAAATATAGCAAAGCTGGAGCTCAGTATCGGCTTGCGCCGACCCGATAACTGATATGAGATAGATTGTTTTATTGCATGGAGGTAAATGTGGAACAGTTCAGCAAATACGTTGAGATCGCCAGTGGCTATGTCTGGGGCTACTTCTTGATGTTCATGATCGTTGGCACTGGCATCTGGCTGACCTATAAAATGCGCCTGGTTCAAATTCGATTTTTCACACATGCATGGTCTCTGATAACGGGTAAATGGGATAAACCAGAAGATAAGGGCGAAATTACACACTTTCAGGCGCTGTCGACGGCTCTGGCAGCCACAGTTGGTACCGGCAACATAGCTGGCGTGGCCACGGCCGTGGCATGCGGCGGCCCCGGAGCTGTATTCTGGATGTGGGTCAGCGCGTTTATCGGGATGTGTACAAAATTTGTCGAATGTCTGCTGTCAATGAAGTATCGCGAAATTGATTCTGACGGTGAAGTTTCTGGTGGCCCAATGTTCTATCTGCGCGATGGCCTTAAAATGCCACGACTTGGTATGCTCTTCGCAATTTTTGCTTTTATCGCTTCGTTTGGCATAGGTAACATGGTGCAGGCCAATTCAGTTGCTGCGCCATTGCATACATATTTAACCGAAAGCGGTCTGACTGCAGGCCCAAACATCGGTGGCATTGATATGGTCCGGTTCGGCATTGGCGTTGTAATTGCCTTCCTCGTTGGTATAGTAATCCTGGGTGGCATCAAGCGCATTGCCAGTTTTGCAGATAAGGTTGTGCCTCTAATGGCCTTTGGATACGTTGCTGCATCTCTTTATATTCTTTTTGTGCAGCGTGAAAACCTTATTCCGGCAATAAAAATGATCTTTAGTTCTGCCTTCGGACTGCGGGAAGCCGCCGGCGGCATGCTCGGCTTCGGCGTGGCTCAGGCTATGCGCTGGGGAATTGCGCGTGGCCTTTTCTCGAACGAAGCTGGCCTTGGTTCGGCGCCAATCGCTCACGCTGCCGCCAAAACATCTGAACCGGTGCGCGAAGGAATGGTTGCCCTGCTTGAACCCTTCATCGATACGATTGTAATTTGCACCATGACCGCGCTGGTAATAATTACCAGCGGTTATTTCGACCCGGCTAACGCTGCGTTGTTTGCAGGGCTCAAGGGCGCTGAGCTGACTGCCGCAGCTTTCAGACATAACGTAGTCTGGGGTCACCATGTTGTCAGCATAGGGCTGATTTTCTTTACCTTTTCGACCATGATTGGCTGGAGCTACTATGGCGACCGTTCTGTGCGCTATATGTTCGATGATAATCCAAAACGCGCCAAAAAAGCGGTGTTTGCCTATCGGCTTGTTTATGTTCTGCTGATCCCGGTGGGTGCAGCCGTACCTCTTGAGTTAATCTGGAACCTGTCTGACATAGCCAATGGTTTGATGGCGTTTCCAAACCTGATTGCGCTGATCCTTCTTTCTGGCGTAGCATCTGGAATGTTGCGTGATTACGAAGCGCGCTACCCGCAAATGCACGCTTCTTTACAGAAAAAGACATGATTCTCGGACTCGTTGATTTAAGGATTCTGATTGTTTAAAATCAAGCGGACAAATATCATCACAGGATGTTTGTCCGCTATTTTTCACGCTATTTTTCGATGGAGCAAAGACCTTGAAATTTGAGGGGTTTCTGTTAAAATAAGGCGGAAGAGAGACAAATGATTCGAGTGAGCGGGTGAGCTTTGGGACCGCATTTTTTTTTGGAGGAATCGCAATGGCTGAAGCATGGGTTTTGATGGCACAGGGTTTTGAAGAAGCGGAATTTGCTGTAATAGTAGATATTCTGAGGCGAGCCGGTGTTAATGTGAAGACAGTTTCCCTGAATTCGACTCTCGATCCTATTATGGGATCGAGAGATATAAAGATGATTCCGGATACCACCATCGACGAGGTTCTGAAAGAAGAATGTGATCTGGTGGTTCTTCCCGGTGGCGTAGAGGGCTCCTTCCTTCTGGGCGAAGATCCAAGAGTGTTGCAACTGACAAGAAAGATGGTCGAGGAAAATCGTTTTGTGGCCGCAATGTGCGCAAGCTCAACCGTTTTAATCAAGGCGGGTTTACTCAACGGCCGCCATGCAACGTCGCATCCGGGAGTCGAACTGGAAATGGTCGGGGCGGTGTATCATAGGCATCGCGTGGTGGTTGACGGGCACATCATTACGTCGCGGGCTCCCGGTACAACGTTCGATTTCGCTTTTAAGCTTGTCGAGATGCTTCTTGGACGCGAAAAAGTTTGGGAAGTTAATAAGGGCGTATTGGCGCTTCTTCCCGACCAGCTCCCTGAGTAAGTTCGGAGCTACTTCGTTAATCGTCTACCTAACTCTATATCTGCTGTTTCCGGTTGGGAAGCAAAACTGGTTAAACGTTACCAGCGTAAAATTGTTAAGCCTGGCAGAGCGCTTGTGATTTTATCTTGTAGAGATCATTATCATTCGCGTCATTTCTTAACAAGGTGCGACGTAATCTTGGAATAATCAAAGCAATGCAGGAGCGAACATGAAAAAAGAGCTTTATCTGAACTTGGGCAAAGACGGCACCTGTCACTACGGAACAAAATCAGGTGGGGATTTTTTATATTATAGAAATATCGAAAAAGGCAGATCCGGAAAAGTGGATTTTTTTGTTGATCTTAAATTTGAGGGTACCCAGACATTTTCTGAAGCAGTCCAGGCAATTATCGAAGACTTTTTTAATAGTCAGAAAGAAATCGGTTTAAATCAGGTATACGATCACTCCTCAGACTTCGGCGAACTGAGAATCTTATTGAACGAAAGCTATCCACATAATCAGGATGGTATCGTAAAGCTGATTTTTAGCAAAATAGGATCCTTAAAATAGGTATACGTTATTATCTGGTTGTTTAGCCCTTGCAGTCGATAGTGGACCGCACCTTGTGCGGTCCAGTTTTTATTTCCCGAAGAAAAACTCGAAAGGCAGATGTACCCGCTCGCTCCAGGCTAGTTCGGAGTGATTGGCTCCTTCTGCTATATGGCACATCAGGTTTTTGCCTTCTTTGAAACCCTTGTTGGCAAGAATTTCAGTCATCCTCAGGCAGGAATCTGCGAATTCAGGTTCCATATCTCCCGCATCAAGATAATACTTCGTTGATCGGGACATTTGGGGAGCATTCCGAACCTGATGATAGGCGCGGGATCGGCTGAGCCAAAAGGCTGGAGACAGGCATCCGGCCATGGAGAACACTTTGGGAAAATTAAATGCCATCTGAAAAGAAATCAAAGCTCCCAGGGACGACCCCATTACAGCCGTGTCTTTCGGGCCGGTAAGCGTGCGATACCGGTGGTTAATAGATGGCATAAGGGTGCGTAAAAACCACTCAGCGTAGGCTTTTCCAAGGGGTCGATACATATTGTATTCATCATCGCGGTCGGACGAGTTGGCTACTGCCACGATGATAAATTCGCGCACACGGTCTTCCTGAATCAGATAGGTGGCAACTTCGTCAGCTTTCCAGTCGTGATCAGAAAAAGATAACCCAGGATCGAAAAGGTTCTGACCATCATGCGCGTAGAGAACCGGAT
>JAHISQ010000172.1 GCA_018818125.1 Candidatus Rifleibacteriota bacterium | reverse complement strand
TCTTTCTGAAGCGGGCCTTTCATCAGCCAGAATCAACAACTCGGTTTGAGAAGCCAGGCGGAGTGCTCTTTCCCGTGCCTGCTCGAAAATTTCCAGGCGCCGACAATAGGCTGAGTAATTCCAGTAGGCCTGCACCGCCTGAAACACTGACTGATTGATGGTGGCGTGCAACGCAGCCATTGAAGCATCAAGTTCGAGCAGGGTTGCATCTCTCTGCACATTTTTCTGTGAATCTTTGCCCCGGTTTCTACCAAGGGGATGGATCATCTCAAACTTTACGTCGGCGCGGTTCTCTGGCTTAGATCCGGCCATACCGGACTCACTACCGCTGATCCCGATGCTCTGGCGCATCACGGTGCCGTTTTTTCCGGTTCTGGTAGAAGCGGCCTGCAGGCTGGTGGTGCCCTGACGCAGAAACGTACTTCCGCCAATGGCCGCACGATTTGCATCATTAAGCAGGTTAAGGTTGTCTTTATAGCTTAAGCCGCTGGTAAGGATATTTTCAAAAGCGGCTTCAGACTGCGTGAATTCACCACGACGACTGCGTATTGTTTCTTTCTGCAGCAGAATCTCGGGATTTTTTTCCAGGGTCAGCTGTATTACTTCTGCAATAGTTAGCCCTGGATCAGCACTGACGACGGCAACCATCATAAAAACAAAAGAAACAGCCAGCAAAACAGAGAGAATTGATTTATGCCAGAGCATCTTCAGCCTCTCATACGCTTCAGAATTGTATCAAATCTTGCCCCGGCCATTGAAACGTTATCGAGTAAGGCGCTGTCAAGTTCATCTTTGTATTCGACGTTTTCTTCAAGTTTCTCGCTTTCACCATAGCCGACAAAAGCAAAAGTACTGCGCAAACGATCGGCAAGAAAAACTGCCATGGCCTTGTAAAACCTGGCGGCAAAGCCGTTGTCGTCCTTAAGGTGGCGGTTCAGTTCGTTTCTGTTGATTTCGAGCACCATTGCTTCAGACTCTGAAACGACGGTCGCTGACGGCGGGCGTGAATCGACGCATGAAATTTCACCAAGTATTTCGCCGCTGCTGATCCGGTTAATCACCTGGTTCTTTAAAGCAGCCACTTTAACTGAAAACTGACCGTCAATAATGATAAAAATACTGTCAATATCTTTGCCTTCGTTGATTAAAACGGTACCAGCTGCAACGGTTCTTTTTTTGCCGTTACGAATCATCCACTCAATATCAGCATCAGTCAATTCGCCAAGAATAAACAGGACTTTTTTCATTTTTTGCTCCTCTTGCGCCACTCACTTAGTTTTCAGTATACAGCATCGAATTGGTCAATCTACACAAAAATGACTCTTCTGCATATTACCCGGCGGGTAATTTTTCCAAATAAAGCGCTTTAAAGCAGCTAAAAATAAATGAGGGTGTCTCACGGGAACATGAAACAACCCTCTTATTCACAGTCATCTTGAAATCAGGAACAAAAAAACTTCAATTTTTACTACAGTCCGAGTATCTAACAACGGGGCAACCCTGACATTTAATTCGGATCAAATGAGAATCACCAGGCTTGAAAGAACTTAGGAAGCTCTACATTAAAAAAGTGATTAATACCAGCCCAACTATTTGCATACTTATACTTGCCACGGCCTCCACCGCCAGCAACGCTTTCCAGTTCAGAATCGTCCAGCTCTTTACCTTTGCGTTCCTGAGCCTCACACGCCTGCCTGGCAATCTGCCTGATTTCTTCTAAAGTAAAATCGATTCCGGCCTGCCTGAGGATTTTCTGGGCACCCTCAGGGGTTTCTTCGGCGAAAAGCTTTTTAGCAAACCTTTCGTCCCTGTTGAGCATTTCCATAACCTGTTCAAGTTTCAGGTTTGAATCCATTGGTTAAATCCTTGTTTCCAATAGCTATAATCTATTAGTCGTTATTAGCAGACAGGTGAGTCAGGTTCACCAACCGCTACTCAAAATTGCATTTACACCCCAATTACAACCTTCGCCAGCTAAATTACAGAGGCCATCAATTAACTTCCCAACAGCAGACCCAATATTCTGGTACACTCCTCCGCCAGCGACATTGGTGAGTTCGTCTTCACTGAGTTCACGCCCTTTGTTTTCCAGCATCTGGTTGATGAGTTTGCCGACGTGTTTGATTTCATCGACGGTAAAATCGACTCCGGCATTTTTAAGAACTTTCTGAGCGCCTTCAGGGGTTTCCTGAGTAAAAAGTTCTTTGGTCAGTTGTTCGTTCTTGTTAAGGAGTTCCATTACCTGTTTAAGTTTCTTTTCCATTTGATCCGTCCTTTAAAAATAATTTCTGATTCCTCTTACAAAGCTTGTCATGTCTGGCCGAAGCCACACATACCAGCCATCAAGATCAGGTTAAGCGAAGTATAATAAAAAAATCTGATAACGTATATTACCCGGCGGGTAGTTTTGAAGATTCTCTTGTCGATTATAAAAGTCCATGATAATCTTTACTGATACCGTTACTGAGAAGAATCATGACAAAAAAGCTGCCTGCTGCTGAAAAGACCGAGAACCCGCAGTATTTTTCTGCCGAGCTGGTTAAATCGATAGACAGGGTTTATCAGTTTCCCCTGACTCTTGTGCAGGCTCCAATGGGCTATGGAAAAACCACTGCCATGCGCAGACTCTTCGAGAGCGAAACAATACCATGCCATTGGCTGAAAATTTATGACGATTCAATCGAAGCATTCTGGACCAATTTTTGCAGGTTACTTGCCAGAATAGACGGTAAGCTGGCTCAGAAACTGAAAAAGCTTGATTTGCCCACCGACAGGCTTGCCGCTCAGGAAGCAATAGAGCTTTTCCAAAGATTTTCTGTTCCGGAAAAAGCCGTAATTGTTATTGATGATTTTCACATGCTTGGCAGCGACACGATGTTCAATTTTTTTCTGCTTCTGTCGCAGTCTGAACTAAGGAATTTTCATTTCGTATTAAATGCAAGATTCTTCCCCTTTGCCAGTCTTGAAGAGCTGGTTCTCAAGAGTCATGTTCACATGATCAATCATGAAAACCTTAAGCTCAGCAGTGAAGATATTGTCAGCTATTTTTCCCTTTGCGGTATTTCCATCGGCAGACCGGAAGCAACTCAGCTTCAGGATGATACCGGGGGCTGGATAAGCGCAATATACCTGCAGATGCTGGAATATAAAAGAGAAAAAGGTTTCAGACTGAATAAGAGTATTTTTAATCTCATTCACGAAGCTGTTTACAGCCATTTTTCGAAGGAACTGCAAAAGTTCTGCATGGTAATTCTTCCGTTAAAAAGCTTTACCCGTCAGCAGATCGAATTTATCTGGCAGAAAAAAAACGGGAATTCGCTTTTAAATGAGCTGCTGCAGAAGAATGCTTTTATTAATTACGACAAACATAGCGGAATTTTCAATGCCCACAGGCTCTTCATCAGATTTATCCACGAAAGTGAAGACTTCAGCAAACTTGATCAGAGCAGGTATTTGAAAAGAACTGCAGAATGGTTCAGCAGCAAGGGCGATCATGTTGAAGCCATGGCCACTTACCTGCACTTGAATGACCATGATAAGTTTCTTGAAGTGATGCAGGAAGAACCAGGAATTACCTTTACCAGTAAGAAGATGACCCTTTACCGGGATTTTTTCAGCCGTTGCCCGAAAGAGCTTTATAAAAAACATGTACCGGCGCTGCTGAAGTATGCTTATTATCTTGTTTTCAGCGGTGGTTTCAGTGAACTGCCCGGCCTTTGCAATGAAGTAGAAAAGGCCGTAAACACCGGCAACAAATTAAGCCCGGATCAGCGCAATCATTTTCTGGGAGAGCTGGAACTGCTGAAAAGTCTCTCGGTATTCAATAATATTCCCCGTATGGCTGTTCATCAGACCAACGCCAAAAAGCTGATGAATAGTCCAACCCGGCTTTTTTCTGATTCCAGCAGATGGACTTTCGGTTCACCGTCTGTTCTTTACCTTTATCACCGGGAAAGCGGCAGGCTTGCCGAAAACGTTGAGCTGCTGATCAGACACACACACAATTACAGCAGCATTACCAACGGCCATGGCAGCGGGGGCGAATACCTGATGGAGGCTGAATGGCACTTTATTCAGGGAGATTTTGCGGCCGCGACTGTTTCGCTGCAAAAAGCCATTGCACTGGCAGATTCGGCAAATGAAAATTCTGTTCTGCTTTGTGCACTAATGCTGCAGATCAAACTTGAATTGTTTAACGGGCGGTTTGAATCTGCCCTGCAGCTGGTTCGCAACCACAGAAAAAAGCTGCTGCTGGATAATGATTATAAATATATCCACACCCTGGAAATTTGTGAGATCTGGATTTATGCCATTCTGGGGCAAGTTAATCAGATATCTTCGGAGTTTATGGCCACTGACCAGACAAGCCTTCGCCTTGGCTTTCCGGCGATCGGAAACTTCCATATCCTGAAGTGTCGGTATCTGCTGCTTGCCTCACAACCTGCTCAGTTGATCGGCCAGGCTGTGCTGCTGAGCAAACTTTCATCGATTTTTCCCAATGTTCTCGGGCAGATTTATGCAAATATTTTCAGCGCGGCAGGCAATCTGCTGATCAACAAAACAGACGATGCCATGAGCTTTCTTAAATCTGCTCTTGAGCTTGCTGTTCCTGATAACATTCTGATGCCGTTTGTAGAAAACTGCGATTATCTGGCGACCCTTCTGGAAAAATGCTCCTCAGAAAAAGGATATGCGGCCGCTATAAGCAAAATTATGCTGCTGTACCGGGAACTCAAAACTGCCAAAGATAAAATTGCGGCAAACTTTTTCACAGAGGGAAGCCTGCCGCTGACCAGCAGAGAATTGCAGATTGCCAGACTTGCGGTAGATAATAAAACCAATACGGAAATAGGTGACATTCTCTTCATTTCGGTTAACACGGTCAAAATGACACTGAAGAAAATATACGCCAAATTGTCTGTCAACAACCGAACCTTATTAAAACAGACTCTTGAAAGCAGCAAAGGGCAACACCCCTAAAACTACCCTGCGGGTAATATTCTTTTTGCTCATTTCATATTAGAGTTAGCAGGCGATTGCCATAAGCACTAACATTAAACAGGCATAAAAATGGATTCCATAATTCTGGTTGACTTGAATGACAAAGAAATCGGTCATTGCAGCAAATGCGATGCCCACAGCTCCGGAAAACTGCATCGGGCCTTCTCGATCTTTATTTATTCCGGCAGTAAAATGCTGCTGCAGAAACGCGCCGCCCACAAATACCATTCGGGTGGCTTATGGGCCAATGCCTGCTGCTCGCACCCGCGTCTGGGTGAGCTGCTTGAAACGGCTCTGCACCGAAGACTGCAGGATGAGCTTGGAATTGACTGCAAAGTTGAAAAGCTTTTTGACTTTATCTATTTTCAAAAATACTCTGACAATATGTTCGAATATGAGTTTGACCATGTCTATGCAGGCAGTTACAGGGGCAGCATCAGTTCAAACCCCGATGAAATTGAAGAAATTCGCTGGGTGGAATTTGCAGACCTGAAAAAGGAGCTTCTTGAAAGTCCTGAAAAATTTGCCGCATGGTTTCTAATTGCCGCTCCCAGAGTTATAGGCATGCTTGAATCATCAAATAAACGCCAGAACGGGCCCGAAAAATGAAAATAAATGTTAACACCCTGCTTGAAAATATTATGCAAAATGCCCCTGTCGGGCTTTTTTCTGAAGCTGTCACCCCTGAAATTAATCGCCTGGCCGGTTTTTTTGCGGATTTTTCAGCGAGCGAATACATCGTTGAGACGTCTCTCGAGAATGCTTCCTCAGCGATTGATGTTTCATTTCGTGTCCTGCGCGAAGAAGCTGATCATATGCGCGAAGCATTTAAATCTGAGGCATTTGCACCGTTAACGAAGTCGGTTTACTGGCAGAAACTGATGAAATTCTGCAATGAGTGGCCAGACAAGGTTAATGAAATATGGTTTGAACTGGATCAGTCGGCATACGAAAAATCAAGACCCGAACCCTGCTTCTTTTTTGATTCAGAATCAATAAAAAACGCCGAGAACCAGGATTTCTCGCTGTTAAAACTTGCTGCTGAATCTTTTCTTGATAACGCTGCGCCAGAAAAGGTTTACGATCAACTGCTGGCAAACGTTCGCCTTTTCCCTTCTGAATTACCCCTGTTTCATGTCGGTTCAATGCTGGCCAGGCATCAGGACAGGCTGCGCGTCTTCACCTCAGGAATGTCATGGGAAGAGCTGCTGAAGTGGTCACAGTCAGTTAACTGGCAGGAAAGCCCGCCGGATCTGGAGAAATGGCAGAATATCCTTTACTCATACAACGCAGGGCCATTCATTGCAGATTTTGATGTGACCGAACAGGGTGTTCCCTCAAAGCTTGGTATAAATTATGTTACCGCGCCGGAAAAAAATGATGAGTTTCTCGCCTTGTTAAAGCAGCAGGGACTGTGTTCAAACGAAAAGGCAGAGATAATAAAGGCCTGGTGCGGCAAAAGAAGCGAATTTATCAACAATGCCGGGTTTTGCATGATTATCAACCGTGTCTGCCACTATAAAATGACATTAACAGCCAATGGCCCGGTTAAAATGAAGGTTTACCTGCAAACTCTGGTTTTTCCGTTTTCTCAATTGATCAAAAAACATGAAGAGCAAAAAACCATGACAAAATCCATAGAAAGTGTCTGGAGAGCCGAGCCTGAAAAGCTGCTGGTTTATCCTCGCGGGTTAAACAGCAAAATGATAATTAATGAATCTGGACTCGACGAACTGAAACAATGGCTGGTCGACGGGAAGACAGGCATTTGCATCGATCATCTGATTAAACAGAAGCTGCTGCCGGAATTCAGGGAGGCCACGCCAGAGTTAATTCAGGAACTGAAACATCTGATCGAACAGACCAGACATGCAAAGGCGCCAAAGCGCTCAATGTCTGCACCGGAAATAATCAATCTTGAAGTTACTACCCGCTGCCCACTGCGTTGCCCTCAGTGCTTCTGCGATCTTGAAGCCGGCAAGGACCTTGATCTTCAGACGGCAATCGCGGCTATTAATGAAGCTGCCGCACTGAAGATTCCGGTTATAAATTTCAGCGGTGGCGAAACCCTGGCATACCCACACATTGAAACTCTCATAAAAACCGCACATAGCCTTAAAATCAGCTCTTCTATCGCCATAAGCGGCTGGAGCTTTACCCCTGAAAAGCTTGAATCCCTTATTTCTGCAGGTGTTACCAGCATTTTCGTCTCATTGAACGGTTCAACCCCGGCCGTTAACCAGCTCTCACGTGACGGTTACGATTATGCGACAAGTGCAATTCAACTGCTGGCCGAAAAAACGGAAATAAACAGATTTATCAACTGGGTCGCCCGCAACGACAATGTCGACGACTTCCCCGAGCTGGTAAAAATGGCACTGCAGAGCAATTTCAATGGTGTGGTTATTATTGAAAACAAACCCGATGTGAATGGCACCGTTCAATCGGTCCTTTGCCCGGAAAAACTTGCTCAACTGGCCGGTTTTATCAGAAAATACCGTCAGGAAAACCATAAAATGATAATCGAAGTCGAGGCCTGTTTTTCGCCATTACGGGCGATGCTGAGTCAGACATGGATTGGCAATAGCAACACCGGCTTCTTTCGCGGCTGCGGTGCCGGCAGAGATACGGCAGCCCTTGATGTTGACGGAAACTGGATTCCATGCCGTCATATAATCAAGCCGGAGCGTTTTCCCTCGCTGAGCAGCTACTGGCATAACTCTCAAATCCTTGACCAGCTGAGAGAGCACGAAGAAAACCGTGATCCGAGATGCCTGAAATGTCGTTTTCTCAACAACTGTCTGCCATGCAGAGCCGCTCCGGGCAATTACCCATGTGCTTTGTAAAAGATCAGCAAGGCCTTAAACAGTAAAGGCAACGGGCCAGACTATTCTATAATGCAGCTTGATGGAGTCATAGATTGAAACAAACGTTGTCCTGTCTGTTCCTGGTAATTCCATATGTTCGCCAGCGCTGGAAACTGGCGGCGGCAATTCTAGCCGCCCTTACCGTAGAAATGGCCTTTAATGCGGCTGTGCCAATGGCCTTTGGCTTTATTCTCGACGATGTTCTCGTTGGCGGTCGCAAAGAAATGCTGTCAGACATCATTATTGCTCTTGCGGTAGGGGTTGCGGTTGTATCGGTGGTAGGAGTTCTGCGCAATCGTGCCGGCGCCAGTATGACCGCCGGAATTCTTGCCGATATCCGTCTTCGGTTGTTCAATCACCTGAATTCACAGTCGATCGGTTTTTTCGCTAAAGCCTCAACAGGCGATCTGATGGCGAGATTTACCACCGATCTGGCAGCGGTTGAAACCGCTTTAAAAGCAGCTATTCCATGGGCAATCCTGCCTGGGCTCGACGTTTTTGCCGGCACCGTGCTTATTTTTACCATTGACTGGCGCCTTGCCAGTATTGCCGTAATAGCCTGGCCGGTGATTCTGATCGGTCCGAAGATTTTTACCCCCAAAGTCGCTGTTGGCAGCTATGAGCGTAAACAGGCCGAAGCTGAAATGGTAACTTCCATTCAGGAAAGTCTTTCAACCCAGCCGGTAATCAAGATATTCAATCTTGGCAGATCGGTCAGTGAGAAGTTCAATCAGGCCAATACAGGTCTGAGCAACATAATCACCCGGGTGGGATTCTATTCTTCGCTGGTTGAATGCTCTGGCAATGTCGGCATTCTGATTCTACAGGTAGTAGTTATCGGTACCGGAGCCACATTTGTCGCCAACGGCAGCCTGACCATAGGATCTCTGGCAGCTTTTCAAGCATTATTTGCCAATCTCAGCGCTTCTCTGACCTACCTGACACAATATTTTCCCACTCTTGTTGAAGCTTCCGGAGGTTCACAGCGCATCGAAGAACTGCTGATTAACAGCCCGGCGATCAATGAAGACAAACCCGGAATAGAGCTGCAGAGCCTGCAGCGACAGATAAGATTTGATCAGGTTTCTTTTGGCTACACACCAGAGCAGATGAACCTGCGCGATTTGAATATCAATATTGAGGCAGGGAAGAATGTTGCTTTTGTTGGCCCAAGCGGCTCGGGAAAAAGTACAATTTTAAATCTGGTGATGCGCTTCTATGATCCGCAGCAAGGCTCAGTTTTTTTCGATGATACGAATCTTTGTCAGGCATCTTTATATTCGGCAAGGTCGCTGATGGCAGCAGTATTTCAGGAAAGTCTGCTGTTTGATACCACCATCATGGAAAACATACGTTTCGGCAGACCACAGGCCAGTGATGCTGAGGTAATAGATGCCGCAAAAGCTGCCGAAGTTCATGATGCGATTGAAAAACTGTCTTCAGGCTACGCGACCATGGTCGGCGAGAGAGGCTGCAACCTCTCCGGTGGCCAGCGCCAGCGAGTTGCCATTGCCCGTGCTATCTTGCGAAATCCGGCGCTGCTGATTCTTGATGAAGCAACTTCCGCTCTTGATCCAGGCACCGAAACCGCGATAAACTCAACCTTGCTCAGGCTCGCCAGAAACCGCACCACCCTTTCCGTTACTCATAGACTTGCATCAGTTGTCGACACAGACACTATTTACTACCTTGAAGACGGGAAAGTTCTTGAGAGCGGCAGCTTTAGAGAGCTTCTTACTCTGAACGGCCGCTTTAAATCGCTTTGGGATAAGCAGCACGGCTTTAATCTCGGAGTCGACGGCAGTGCCTCCATAACTCTGGAAAGAATGAGCGCGATACCGATTTTTGCCAATATTGACAATGCAATATTGAAGGCCACCGCCGGCCTTTTCACAACCGTAACCGCAGAACCGGGAAAAATTGTCGCTTCAGAGGGTGAGATCGGCGACAGTTTTTACATAATCGTCAGAGGCAAAGTTGAAGTGTTGAAACAAAATGATTCAGAGCAGGCAATCCATCTGGCAACTTTAACCGATGGGGACTTCTTTGGCGAAATTTCTCTGGTGCAGGCCATTCCAAGAACAGCAACGGTTCGCGCCGAATCGCACTGCGTCTTTTTAACCCTGTATCGCAGCCAATTTCTTCATATGCTGAAAGATTGCCCTGAAATTCAGCAGCGAGTGCAGGAAATAATGATGATGCGCATCAGCAGTCTCAACAGTTTTTCAGGGCCTAAGCCGCTTTAGCCACAATGAAGATTCTGCCAGACTATGCCCTTGCGAATTTCTACCCGAGAAAAGGTTTGCGCAAATTCTCGAAAAACTGGTAGAATTCACCCAATTCGTGAAGAAATGCTAAGCCTGGCATCTGGGAATAAAAATGACGCTCAAAAAGATTTTTATGAAGCTTTCGATCAATAACCGAACTCTGCTGACTCAGTTCATTCATGGCCAGATGGCTCTTTAAGAGGTTTTAATCTGACCAGGGTGGCGCCCCAGTGTCCGGCATCGTGACCGGCCGGTTGCCATGAGTCAACGCAGCCCAGGCGATTCAAGGTCGCTTCTACGGTTCTTCGGAGGTTGCCAATGCCCTTGCCGTGGATTATGCGAATATTGTACACACACTGTTCGCGACATGCCGCAAGATAGTCGATAACAACTGCCGCTGCTTCACGGGGTTGAAAGGTATGCAGGTCAAGCGTGCCGTCAAGAGGCAATTCGATTGGATCAGGCGGGACGCTTTTCATTAAGCAGACTGGCACGCGCTGGCAGCAGTTCAAAAGGCGTCATTATTCTGGCGCCGGCGATCCCTGGCACAATGATCTCAGCTTTCGGGCAGTAGTCGATAAAGAGCTCACGACATCTACCGCAGGGCGAAATGACGTCGCCGATGCGATTGACCACTACTAATGCTTCGATATCAGTGACGCCTTCTTCAGCGGCGGCAGATAAGGCTACCGCTTCGGCACAGATTTCGACCCCGGCAATAGAGGTTTTAAGCTGCAGGCCGGTAAATATCTTGCCACACTTTGATTTAACCGCAGCAGCAAAGTGATGGCGGTTTTCCTTAAATCTTTGCGAAATCAGTTTTTTAGCTGTTTCGATCAAATAAAAGTGATTCTTTTTCAGCTGATTTAACATTCTTACCGCACTCCTAATCTCTCAAAATTCGTCTTTTAATTCTTTGGTGAAAAATTCGCGTTCGTCGGCACCATAACACACCAATCCGATGCGCACCGAAGTCTTGACCGGTTTGCTGCCCCATGGCCAGAATGCGCAATACATGCAGGCCTGATCGCTGATAGGCTTGCGGTAAAGGGTCTGGTCTTTGCGGGTGCCACCAACGCCACGAACAAACTTGTCAAAATAATTCTTAAAAAAAGCGCCTTCACCGGCTGGCTTATAGGGCTTGCCAAAAAAGGTTTCAACCTCAGTTGCCAGAGCCGTTATAAGATTTGTATCTGCTACTCCGCAATATAGCAGAGGCTCGTCAACATCGTTGTTAGCCTTGATATTGTATTTTTTTTCGATAACATTGATAAGTTTGAGTGTTTTGCGAATCTCTGGCAGATAGTTCTTCATAGCACCTCGGTATATCTTCGATTAAAAGCAGTATATCTGAATTCTAAAGTTTCAGGCAATACAAAAAAACGCTATTTGCGCATAACTTCTTTGCGGGCAGCGACCATGGCCTTAAGGCGATCCGGATCCAGTGGATTCTCCCAGAACCCATCATATTTAAGACTGGAACCGATAATCCAGCAGTCAGCTCGCGCATAATCAGCAGCATTATCAGCAGTGATGCCTGAACCGACAATGATTGGAATCCTGCCAGCAGTTTTTGCGCGTTTTACTTCATCTTTAGCGGCAGCCTTGCCGGTGGCACTGCCGGTAATAATAACACCGTCAATTCCAAAAAAATCTGCGCCATGTACCCAGTCTTCAAGAGTAAGATCAGCTGTAACGGCGTGTGCAGAGTGCTTTTTCTGAATATCTGTCCAGATACGAATTCTGCCGGCCCCCAGTCTGGTGCGCTCACGCAGCAATTGTCCGGCGCAAGCCTCAATCCAGCCTTCGTCAGCGACATGACCAAAAATACAGCCCTCAGCCCTGATGAAATCGCAGCCTGAAATATGAGCAACCGCAAGAGCTTCGAGGTTGGCACCGGCAAGAATTTGTATACCTACCGGAAAATTGCTACCCACTTTTCGTTTCACCTCGACGGCCACTCTGGTCATGGCAGCAACTATTTCCGGACCAACTGCGCCCTTTAAATACGGGCGATCATGCATGTTTTCGAGAGCTATGCCGTCAAATCCTGCGCTCTGCAGCATACTCGCTTCAGCTACGGCGGTTGCGCAGATTTTTTCCATAGAATCTGTGTTAAATGGGGTTCCAGGCAAAGCTTTTACGTGAACCATTCCGAACAGAGCAGGCAGAGGCATGCGGTTTGTGACATCTAAAAGTGGCTTCATCAATGGCTCCTTAGCTGAACAGGAATATCAATATGTTTCCGACAAATAATATGAAAATATACCAGAAACGGCAGATTTTATCGAGATAGATTGCCATGTCAAAACGTCGGCGCTTGGCATAATTGTTGTTGACCACAGTCTGCACCAAAGCCAGGAAAATGACCACATAAAACAGAATAAAAATTTTGTCTGACATTACCAGGTAGCCAACTGAAGGCAGCGCATCGGCCTGAGAAATGTGCAGTGCAACCGCTGAAAGCAACGCTGTGACGCAGATTGCGCACTGGGTTTCGAATTCGCTGGCATTGATGTAAAAAACCATGTATGCCATGCCGGCGATGATTATCAGTGGCATGATAAACTTGATCAAATGCGGCAAAAATAGCCGTTTTAGATAAGTTCGAAAGGTAAAACGAGAGTAACTCGTCGTTTTTTGTGCACCCAGACCAAAATCGGTCTTGTAATTATGAACATCTACGTTGCACGAAGCACCATTGTGCTGCCAGTCTGGTACCGTCATTTCGGGTTCGAGCCAGAGGCTGAAGTCGCCAGAGCTTTCCGGGTCGGGTATGAACTGAACCTTATTGCTCTCAAATTCAGAATCCTCAATTATAATCGGCAGGGTTTGCTGATCGAATGGATATGCATGCAGCCTGAAATGGCCGCGAAACCGGGCCTTAATACGCTGAGACCACTGGTTCCGGCCAGTCGCAAGTAAAGTGGGTGTCAGAGGAGTCGCGCTTTCGACAGTGCCATTCATGAATTCGATATTTTCTGGTTTCCAGTCGCTGGTTGCCGGTGATTTATACCAGATATAGAAATCAGCATAGAATTCGCTCTCTTTGACGTCGAGATGTGCAATGTCGAGAATATACATGCCGATCTCAACTTTGATTGGCTCTATTGGGTCAGCATAAAGGGGCAGAGACAAAATTATCGTCAAAGCTTGAACACAGAGTAGAAATACGAGAAATTTACGGATTACCATCTAACAAATCTAGCAAAAAAATCCGCACATTGAAACAAATTCGTTTAACAGTTGCGTTTGTTTGTGGTTTATTAGTGTCTTTCAATGATTCCTGACCCACGAGGTCCTTTGTTTCTCACATTCAATAAATGTGAATCAGGCATATTTTTCGATAATTGCAATGAGAGTGCCTGGTTCAACCGGTTTGGTTACAAAATCGTCCATGCCTGCTGCCAGGCATCTGTCTTTTTCTCCGGCGAGAGCTCCGGCTGTAAGCGCAATTATCGAAGACTTTGCCAGACCATTTTCGCTTTCGAACTGACGAATTTTGCTGCAGGCCTCGTAACCGTCCATATCTGGCATGTGCAGATCCATGAATATCAGGTCTGGTCGATCACTTTTATACTTTTCCAAAGATTCGGCTCCATTGGTAGCCTCGCTAACAACTGCGGCAGGAGCCAATCTGATCAGCAGTTCTCGTAACAGAAGCATATTCAGGCTTACATCTTCGACAATCAAAATGCGTACCATTTTGCCAATAGGTTCAACGGGTTTCTGTTGCAAGGTGGTGTCTGCCGATAAGCATGTTTCGTAACGCGCCTCGATTGAAAAAAAGAATTTACTTCCACGGCCCGGTTCCGACTCAAAAGCAAGCTGACCACCCATTTTTTCGACAAGATTTCTGGTAATGGTCAGGCCGAGTCCAGTGCCACCATAGCGCCGAGTAGCCGAATTATCAGCCTGTGAAAATTCCTCAAATATCTGACAATGATCCTCTGGTAAGATTCCTATGCCTGTATCGATAACGCTGAAATTGTAGTTACCCTTATCATTCCCTTTGTCGGTAAAATCCAGTTGGAGCTTTACCAAGCCAGTTTCGGTAAATTTAACTGCATTGCTGATAAGGTTGATGAGAATCTGACTCAGTCTTATCGGATCTGTATAAATGCAGCAAGGCAAGTTGTCTGGAAGCTCTTTCACCAGCAGCAATTTTTTGAGATCCGCCGAATAGCGCACTATTGTAATTGCCTGTTCTATCAGACTGTTAATATCGGTTTTAACGCAATCAAGCTCAAGTTTGCCAGCCTCAATCTTTGAAAAATCAAGGATGTTATTTATGATTCCCAGGAGAGAATGAGCCGAGGTATTTGCACTCTGAAGATATTTGAGTTGTTCGTCATCAGGCCCTGTATAAAGCAACAGGTCAATGAAGCCGATAACACCATTAAGCGGCGTCCGCAGCTCATGGCTCATATTGGCAAGAAATTGTGATTTTGCCTTGTTCGCCGCTTCTGCCCGGTCGCGCGCAATAGAAATCTGCTGCGTTCGCTTTTTGACCATGTAAGATAAAGCGAGGCTGATCAGCGATAAAGCCGTTATCAACGAAACACCGCTTATCACCAACCACTTGTATTGCTCGTATATTGTTGCCGGACGACCCAGGACTACAGAATCTGCAGGAAGACGTGACAGTGCAATTCCATGCTTTTTGAGCGCTTCCCATTCAAAGGTCGGCACGGTTACGGCTTCAAAGCGTACAGGCAGCTTTTTAAGAGGTTCTCCTTCGAAATAACGCAAAACCATCCTGGCTACGCTGGTTCCTTCCTCGTAACCGCTGGTCAGATAACCGCCTACTGTTCCATAACCAATGCTGAAGTCCCAAACGATAAAAACCGGCACTCTGCTGGCCGCAACGACACGCTTGATGCCCTCGTCAAATTCGACAAAAACATTTTCTCTGTCTCGAGAAAATATTGACCAGAGCACAACTGTATCATCAGGTAGATTGCGTATGCGCTCTTCGAGTTCATTGAAGGTAAAATTAGTCAGTTGCTCAATTTCAAGCTTCCCCTGCAACCGTTTTCGCTGCTGTTCGAGTTGCATAGCAATGATCTGGCCGGTTTCCGTAGCATCCACAATGAAAGCTACTTTTTTTATCTGAGGCAGCAGCTTAACTATAAGATCAAGATTTGCCGAAACATCTACAACCTCGCTGATACCGGTAAAATTCGGATTATTGGCAATTTCTGAAGGATCTAAGTTGTTGACCCCACAGAAAAAGACTGGCACTCCAGGAAATAGCTCATCACCAATCTCGCGCATAAGGTCAAATGCGAGATTGTCCGACAAAATCACCGCATCGACTTTCCTGCCTTTGTATTTATATTGCATGACGCTGGTGAGGCGTTTTTTATATTCATCATCCCAACGCCGCTTTGCATCCATGTATTCGTGAATAAACTCAACATTAAACGAGCTATGACTGAGAACTTCGCTGATCCCGCGGGCAATATCGTCGGTCCATTTATAGCCCTGATGGTATGAATGCAAAACAACTACCAGTCGCTCCATGCCTGTGCAAAGCTCTGGCACCAACACCAGAATCGCGCACAAAAACAGCAATACCGATAGACGTCTAGTTGTTTTCAAATGATCTTGTCCTGATACTACTTTTATGATCTTTTATCTGCTAAACGTAATCCCGGTAGTAAGGACTGTCAACATAATTATGACGTTCACGGGGTCTGGCGTCAACTATCGTTGAGCTGTTCAATTACCCAGGCAAGAGCCTCTTCGCGAATATCTTCAGGCGCAGTGCGATGGCCACCCTCGAACTCATACCATTTGATTCGCCAGTCTAGTTTAGTTAAATACTTGCGGTCTTCCTTCATCAGTTTGTAATTAAAATCAGTTGGGCTCGTCAAAAATGCGCAGACCTTGTCTCTTGGGTAAGTATCTTTGTGCTTAAGGCTGTTTTCGTGGATATAGCCAACACTGGTAATAACTGCAGCAACGGTATCAGGATGGAAAAATGAAAAGAGATGTGCGGCCATGCCGCCGCCGGAGGTACCAAGCGCGATTATTCGATCTGGCATTATCGGATACTGTTGAGCAATGGTCTCATGTATGATATTGCGCAGCTGAATGAGATAATTGGGGATATCCATCCCGTTCCTGATAATCTTTGAAGCCATAATAATGCATTTATGCCTGTCAGCATGAGCACCCCAGGTTTTAATGAGGCCACGGGCATCGGCAGAAGGAGAAAATGCGGCTATTAAGGGGTATTTATGCCCCTGTTCAAGGCCCGCTGGAACATAGATAATGTATTCATTCTCATCGAAACTGCCGGCTTCTACTGAATTACCTTCAGAACTCTCTACAGCGGCCTCTACTGAAGCTTCTTCGGTGTTCGCAGCAGCACTGCTGACAGTATCTCCTGCAGCGCTATCTGCCGAATTTTCAATTGAGTTCACGACGACTGAGTCTTCGGCAAAACAGTCAGGTGCAACCAGAACAACCAGAACAACCAGTAACACAAATAATCTGCGCATCATATAAAAACACCTCCACACATTAAATTAATGCAAGAGATCGGGCAGTCAGTTTTTATCCTGGGCTGCGTGAAATGGGCAGGCGACCAGGTGACCTGGTGAGACTTCAAGCATTGGCGGCTGTTCAACCGCACAGTCGTTGCGCGCGATCGGGCATCTCGTCCTGAATCCACAGCCAGACGGCTTTTTCAACGGGCTTGGCACATCGCCCTGCAGAACAATACGCTTCTCTTTCTTGATGTTCGGGTCCGGGTGCGGAATTGCCGACATTAATGCGCGAGTATAGGGATGCAGCGGGCTTTTGAACAACTCATCGGCGTTGGCGAGCTCGACAATGTTACCGAGATACATGACTGCGATACGGTCAGAAATATGTTCGACAACCGCAAGGTCATGCGCAATGAAGATATAGGTCAGGCCAAATTCTTCCTGTAGATCCTGCATCAGATTGATTACCTGTGCCTGAATCGAAACATCAAGAGCCGATACCGGTTCGTCAGCGATCACCAGTCGAGGCTGTGTAGCGAGCGCGCGCGCAATGCCAATGCGTTGGCGCTGACCTCCAGAGAATTCATGTGGGTATCGGGTTGACTGCTCTGCTGACAACCCAACCTTTTCCATGAGCCAACCAACTTTTTCGATCATTTGACTTTTACTTAACTCGGGCATGTGAATAGCCAACGGCTCCATGATAATGTCACAGACTGTCATTCTCGGGTTCAGTGATGCATAAGGATCCTGAAAGATCATTTGAATCTCTGAGCGATAGGGTCGCATCTGGTCATTGTTGAGCCGCGCCAGATCAACAGGTTGCGGTTGACCGCCAGTCGTTTTTTCAGCTCTCGCGACGGTTTTTCCGTATTTATTGGTATGAAAAATAATCTGTCCACCCGTCGGCCGGTTAAGATTTACGATGCATTTACCGGTCGTCGATTTGCCGCAGCCTGATTCACCGACCAGTCCGAGGGTTTCGCCTTCCTTCAAGGAAAACGAGACGCCATCTATCGCTTTAACATCGGCGACCTTACTGCGAAAAACCCCGCCATAAACCGGAAAGTACATTTTAAGGTTTTTAACTTCCATTAGCGTTTTACCGCTATTATTGTTTTCTGTCATATATTATCTCCCTGTCCAGCCGTCTTCATCGTTTTGGCCAAATGGCACCTGACAAAGTGCCCGGGCGCGACTTCGACCATTTCTGGCGGCACATTTTCGCATGGTTCATGTTTTTTGCTGCATCTGGTGCAGAAACTGCAGCCCTTTGGCAGATTGAACAGCGACGGCACCATGCCTTCGATCGTGCTCAGGCGCCTGACCTTCTGCCCAGGTTTTGGCAAAGAAGCAAGCAGGCCCTGTGTATATGGGTGCCCCGGTGAGTTGAAAATAGTTTTAATATCGGCGATTTCCTGGATTTTGCCGCAGTACATGACCAGAACGCGATGGCAGGTTTCGGCAATTACTGCCATATCGTGCGTGATCAAAAGAATCGCGGCATTTGAAGTTTTTGCTTTTACTTCGAGCATCAGTTCAAGAATCTGAGCCTGAATGGTCACGTCGAGCGCAGTAGTTGGCTCATCGGCAATAAGCAGCGAAGGGTTACATGACAGCGCCATAGCTATCATCACGCGCTGGCGCATTCCACCCGAAAACTGATGAGGGTATTCATCCAGGCGTTCACGCGCCGAGGGAATGCCAACCAGTTCGAGCATGTTCACGGCCTGGTCACGCGCTTCTTTTGTCGTCAGGTTCTTGTGGTGTATCAACGATTCGGCAACCTGGTCGCCTATTGTGAATACCGGGTTCAGGCTGGTCATCGGTTCCTGAAAGATCATCGAAATCTTGTTGCCGCGGATTTTTCGGATTAAATCATAGTCTTTGCGCCGATACGCCTCAAGAAGATCGGTGCCCTCGAATATGATGCTGCCATCCACTATATCGCCGGGAGGATTTGGAATCAGCTGCATGATCGACAGTGAGGTAACCGATTTACCTGAGCCAGATTCGCCAACGATGCCGAGCACTTCGCCCGGCATAACGTCGAAATCGACGCCATCAACCGCTTTAGCAACTCCGGCTTCAGTGCGGAAATAGGTTTTGAGATTCTTTACTTTTAAAAGTTCGTTAGCCATGGTTTATCTCCTGAGTTATCTGAGCCGTGAATACTGCTTCGGATCGAAAGCTTCTCTGATCGCTTCACCAACGAACGAAACAAGAAGCAGCGTCAGGAACATGGCCAGAGTCGGTGAGAGAATCAGCCATGGCTTGGTCAGATTGCCAAGCCCCTGCCCGAGCAGTTCGCCCCATGATGGGGTTGGCGCCGGCAGGCCGAAACCAAGAAAGTCGAGTGAAACCAGCGCGCCAATATTGGCAACAACAGCAAAAGGCGCGAATGAAATAACCGGAGTCAACGAATTGGGCAGGATATGGCGAAAAATTATGGCGCCATCGGTGCACCCGATAGCGCGAGCTGCCGAAACATAGTCGCGCGACTTTTCGCGTAAGAATTCGGCGCGAATGTAATAAGTCATCGCCATCCATTTGAAGACAACCAGGATTAACACCAGCATCCAGAAGTTTGGTATCATTATCGCGGCAAATATCATGACCGTGTAAAGAAATGGCATCGCTGACCATATTTCTACAAAACGCTGCATTATGATATCGAATTTGCCGCCGTAATAGCCGAGCATTGCGCCGATAGTTATGCCGATCAGGTAACAGAAGAAAGTGACCAGAAGAGCAAAAGACAGTGAGATCCTGAAACCGTAGACCATACGGGAAAACACGTCACGGCCACGATCGTCGGTGCCTAGAATGTGCTGAAAAGTGCCAGGCTGTTTGACTTCCGGTTTAAGTTCAAGCATTCCGGCTTGCGCCATCTGCAGGTAGAGCTGAGCGGGTTCGAGATTTACCCAATCCGGGCGCTTAAAATTATTGGTAATTTCTTCTGGTGTGGGCAGAAAATCCGGGAGATTATAGAGTGATTCTCCGACATATGCCTCTCGCCATTGGCCGGTCAGCCATGTTGGTGGATGTGGTGGACGTGTCGGCAATTCGTCGAGCAGAGATTCAAGCGGACTGTATGGATAAAGAGTCAGCCAGACCCAGTCTTCACCCCATTTTTCATATTGTCGATCTTCATCGGTAACTGTTCCAGCCTTGAGGCGCTCGGCACGCTCGTTATTGCGAACCTTGAACACATCTTTCATCATGCGATAGTTCGGCATACCGTATCCGCGCATGCCAAAAGTGCGGGCACTGACAAACTTGAACAGGGTAAAATGATATTCCCCATGGTATTTAACCATGATGGCATTGCCATTGATCAGAAATTCAGCAAAGAGTGATACGACAAACAGGCCTATTATAAGCCAAAATGCGTAATAGCCTCTTTTAAGTGTACGAAACTTACTCCAGCGCCGCTTAAAGATCGGGCTGGTAATGAACATTCTGAATGAGTCAAGTCCGGCAACAAGTATCGGCAGAATGTAAACGATAAAGCCAACTGCCAATACCAGCGATATTATCGCTTCTGTGGTATATGAGGGCGTGACACCCTTCGCACCAATATCAGGCATCAGCGAATAAAAGGCTGCCCAGGCGAGAAAAAGAACCAGGGTTTTAATCAGGGTTTCGTATTTTTTATAGGTTTCTATCATGAGAATCTGATCCTCGGGTCAATTATGCAGTAGAGAAAATCTGAAACAATATTACCGAAAAGCTTAAGCATCGAGCCGATAACAAGAATCCCCAGCGTTACCGGGTAGTCTCTGGCAATCAGCGATTCATAGCCAAGCAAACCAAACCCGTTAATGTTAAAAACCTTTTCGATCAGATACGAGCCCGCCAGAATAAGCGACAACATGTGCCCCAGGCCGGTAGCAATCGGAATCAGTGAATTACGCAGGGCATGCTTGAAAATAACAGTTCGCTCAGAAAGCCCCTTGGCAAATGCTGTGCGCACGTAATCCTGCCCGAGGTTTTCCATCAGTGAGTTTTTCATCAGCACAGTGCTTGATGCGAACATGCCAAGAACGTAACAAAACACAGGCAAGATCATGTGCCACATCGTATCCAGCACGCGCCCCACAATGCACAGATCAGAATGGCTGCCAGTTTTGAGTTTAAAATGTTTGTCAGCGGGAACATGCTTGAATGCCGGATGATTCGAGTTAATTGTCTGATTATCCCGCAATTTTGGAAATTCCTTGCGGATCTCTTCTGGCAGATCAGCTACCTGTGCGCCATCCTGCAGAAACAGGGCAAGTCTTGAGCTTTCGTTAATGAATCCACTTTCTTTGTTGCCAGAAGGCACAATATCGAGAAAGGCGTGCCCTCCGAGAAGCATCAGTAATAGCACGCCGGCGGTCCAACCGGGGATTGAATAGGCAATAAAAACCAGAATTGAGCTGCTGGTGTCAAATGCCGAACCGTGTTTTACGGCCTTCCAGACACCCAGTGGTATGCAGATCAGGTAAGAAAGCACAAAACCGCTCAGGCCAAAGATAATTGAAATTGGAAACTTTTCTACAATCAAATCCCACACTGGCCTGCCATAGGTATCAGAAGTGCCAAGATCGAAATGCAATACACGCCACAGCCAGCGGAGATAAGCTTCAAAAGGGTTCTTGTCAAATCCGTATATGGCCTTCAGCTGATTCATCATCTCTTCAGAAATCTGGCCCTGCTGCATATCAGAACCGGAACTGCCGCCACCGCCCTCTCCACTATTTGCCATGGTCTGCTGATAGCGCAGAACAGCCTGTTCAACCGGCCCGCCCGGAACATAGCGGGTTACAATAAAACATAGAAGAGTGATGCCGATAAAAGTCGGAATCATCAACAGAAATCTACGGATAAAATAGCTGTACATGTTTATTTATCTCCTGCAGACGGTGGGTAATTTTCATCCCACCAGCGAATTTCATTGGGACCCTTTTCAAGTCGGGTTTTGTTTTTTATGGCTTCCTGAAGTATGCGGCTTTTTTCTTCATCAAACCACCATAGCGAAACTATTGAACGCTGATCTCCGGTTTTGTCGAGAACCTGATCAGGCATGCCAAACTTGTTCCAGTAAAGGAGCCGCGTGCAAGGCATATACCATCCCAGTGCATAAAGATATTCGCCGGTAACAATACCGTCTATTTCGCGCACCGCTTTGATACGCTCTTTTGGATCAAACATCAACGGATATTGTTCACAGATCTCGTCTACACGAGCATTCTTAAAGCCCCATATATTGTTATTGTTCTTGAGATCAGCAAATTTTGAGTGCAAGGAGCTTTCGGGGTTGGGAAAGAGCAAGCCGCCGTAAGCTCGCGAACTCAGCTCAAATGAGCGCTCGCCAACTTCCTTAATGTCTGTTGCCCAGGTAACCTGCTTGAGGTTGAGCTTGATACCAATATCGCGCAGATCTTCCTGAAAGACAGTAAGAATACGTTCGGAACTCTTCTGAACATAGTTGATCGACAACTCAAAACGCTTGCCATCCTTTACCAGCCAGCCATCTGAATCACGGTTTTTCTGCAGCCAACCGGCCTCTTCGAGCAGTTCAACAGCCTTGTCAGGATCGTATCTGGTTTTTGGATTATTGGGGCTTTCGTAGGGTGAGTTCGGATAGAACGAATCGAGATACACGTATTCGTTGAAAAACAGCTTGTCCATCATCTTTTCGCGATTGTAGAGGTGCGCGAAAGCTTTGCGGACTCGAATGTCTTGAAACGGTGGCTTGCGCATATTGAAAGCAATACCGGAAGTTCCGATCGGGCGATGTGTGAAAATTTTACGTTTTTGAATATAGCCATAAGCGAGTTCGCCCAGCATTGCCGGAATAAATTCCTGATGCCATTCGCGAGCTACGTTAATACTGATCCAGTCGAGTTCGCCCTTTTTAAAACGCAGTTTGACCAGATTTTCATCCTGAATAAAAATGAAATGCAGGCGATCGAAATTGTTATAGCCAATATTTTTAATCGCATCTTTCTGCCACCAGTCGTTGCGCCGGTTGAGAATTATCTCTTCGTTGACCTTTGAACTTTCATAAGCATAAGGACCGGAGCCGGGCATCAATTTGTTCTGATATTCGGTCAGATACAGCTTTCCATCTGTTTTTTCGATAACGTGCCCCGGCAATACGGTCATAAAGCCAATAGACATGAATGCGCGCCAGTTGAGCTGTTTCGATTTAATCATTACGATGCTCTTTGATAGTGCAATCGGCTTTTCGTATTTGTTCCAGTAGTCGATCGAAAATGGATCTTCAATTCCGGGATCAGTATAAAGCTCCCAGCTTCTTACTATGTCTTCGGCGATTACCGGTTTACCGTCGGACCAGCGCGCTTTTTCATCCAGCTCGAAAAAAAAGCTGACTTTGTCTTCGGCAATAGCCCAGCGTTTGGCCAGATTGGGGACGTAATTGAAGGTAACCGGGTCAAGGTCGAGCATAGCTTCGTAACACAGACCAGTCAGCATACTGTTGAAAGTCGAATTGGCGTTTTTTCCAACCGTTCTTAAAGACGGCGGATAAGAAGTTTCGACGTATTTAAGAGTGCCGCCTTTTTTGGCGTCACGACTGCCGAAGCCCTTAAATTCACTGTTGCTTTCCCACTTAAGAGTGCTCAGTGTTGCGCGAATCTCAGCGTCGACTGCCTCATATATATCTGGTGTGAATGAGTTTCCGCTTAAAGGAATCTGTTCGCGCTCAGCTTGTGACAGATTTTCTGGAAACAGCGAGTGGATATCTTTGTCTGGGTCAATCTGCTCTGAACTGGTAGCTGGTGTTTCAGCTTGTGCCTGGGCTGTCGAAACAAACGAAAGCACCAGCATAAACAGTGCAATGTACAAGTATCTGGTTTTCAAGACAGAACTCCTTCCCTGCTAAATGGTCTATATTTCATATAATTCGAAATTTGACGGGCCGATTTATCTTTGGCCAGACATTTCATCAAGCGCTCAGCATAAATCTCTGCAACAAAATCGCTTATCCAGAATATAGCCATAGTTATGTTTTGCCATTACCTTACAGGCTTTGGCGATCAACTGGCAAGCCAATTTTTTCAGAAAACACGATAACCAGCTTCTGTGGCTACTTCCAGCATTTCGCGGTCGCCGCGTGAATCGCCATAAGCGTAGATTTTATCGTATTTTTCGAGTGTAACGAGTTCCCTGATGCGTCTGACTTTTTCTGGCCCCCAGCAGTTAGCTGTGGCAAAACGTCCGGTCAGCACTCCGTCGCTATCTTCAAGCTGTGTTGCAATCAGTTCAATCTGATGCTGTTTGCACCAGAACTTAAGATAATCGGCAAATGAAGCAGAAACAAGGATAACCCGATGTTGTTGCTGCAGATGCCATTTTATTTTCGCGAGAGCGGCCGGGCGTACTATCTGGTTAAGCTTTTTTAATACAAAGTCTTGAGCAAAGCGTTCGAATTCGCGGCGACTCATACCTCTGAAAAAGGCAAGCACCACTTTCTGCTTGGCTGTCTGGTTGCTGATCAGGCGCAAAACAAAGGCGAGCATCCAGGGCGCGAGCCAGAGCATCCGCCACAAAAAGATCCGGTATCCGGTTACAAAAATCAGAAAGTCTCTAAAGCTGTCGTGAGTGGTGACAGTGCCGTCAAAGTCAAATAGAGCCAGCGTCATTTTGTCGTCTCGAGTCCGGTTTGCCACCTTAGAAACGACCACTGATCAGTTTGCTCCTCGACTATTATGCTGAGCGGTTTGCCCATTCCGTGTCCGCTGTCCCGGTCGACCCAGAGAAGAATCGGCTGATCTTCAGAGTTGGCAGCGTTGGACTGCAGCAGTGCTGCCATTTTCCGGGCATGCATCGGGTGCACCCTGGTATCGTTCTCACCGGTATACAGTAACAGAGCCGGATATTCGCGATTACGACAAACATTCTGATATGGCGAATAGTCGATGAGCCAGTCAAAATCTTTCTCGTTATCAGCACAGCCATACTCTGGAACCCAATAGCGCGCCATCAGAAACAGATGATATCTGATCATATCAAGTAGAGGTACACCGCAAAGAACTGCCTTGAAAAGGTGAGGGCAACGCATCATACAGGCACCGGTAAGCAGACCACCGTTTGATCTGCCACTGATTGCAAGTTTTTTGCTGGTGGTATATTTTTTTGCGATAAGCCACTCGGCAGCAGCTTCGAAATCTTCAAATACGCAGTTTTTCCTGTCCAACATGCCGGCCTGGTGCCATTCATCGCCATATTCTCCGCCGCCACGCAGGTTTGCTACAGCGTAAACGCCACCGTCCTGAATCCAGGGTATGATCAGCGACGAAAAAGCAGGAGTCATGCTGATCCCGAACCCACCGTAACCATAAAGCAGTGTCGAATTGTTACCATCTTTATTGAGACCCTGGCGATGCACCAGAAAAATACTGATGAGAGTGCCATCTTTTGACTCATACCAGTGCTGCTCGACCTGCATGTTGGTAAGATCAACTTCGAGCTCGCATTTCCACCAGACTTTCTGGGCAATGCCAGCACCCGAGCAATGAATAATTGCCGGACAATAGTTGAACGATTCGTAGCGTATAAAAAAATCTTCGTGTTCTTTGCTACACGAAACACTCGCCGACCCAAGACCCGGCAGCTTTACATCAGATAGCTTATGGCTGCACAGGTCATATTTTACGAGCTCGCTGGCCGCAAACTTCTGATAACTTATTATCATAGCGTTGCCGGTGAAGTCCCAGTTCTCAATAGTAGCATCGGTGCGCTCAGGGACGATGGTGTGCCAGTTGCTGCGAGCTGGTCTGGCAAGCTCTGTTTCATATATCTGACCGTGTGGAGTCCCATCGTTACTTTGAATGAACAGTTTATTGCCAACGACTTCTGCATGGGTCATACTGTCACTGCCAACAATAATCTCGCGTTTTTCGAACTCACCTTTTTCGAGCCAGGCATTGAAGTCGATAAGCCACAGGTTGTTCGATCTTGTACTGGTGTGATAAGCCAACAACAGCCATTTTCCATCATCTGAAAGCGAAGCATAGGGACCCCAGGTTGTTGCCAGCGGCCCCTCTTTATACTGGGCGTATATCAGTCGATCATCGGCAAGGTTATCGCCGAGCAGATGTAATCTTATTTCGCGCGAATAAGGGTTTTTCACATCAGCGAGGCGGGAATAGATAAAACCCGAGTTGTCGTGCAGCCAGTATACGCCGCCAACCTTGTTGCTGATTTCGTCGCTCAGGTGGCTGCCGTCTTTAACATTAAGAATCTTAAGTTGATAGTTTTCGTCGCCACCTCTGGCCATTCCATAGGCAAGCAGTCCACCATCATGCGAGGGCGCAAACCATGAAACATTGGTCAAGCCAGTCGAGTCTATCTGTTCGGGATCAATCAGAAGCTGCTCTTTTTCCCATACGTGCTCGGCCATGAACAGGCTTGGTTGATTTTTGTTTCCTTCGCGGCGAAAATAGAAAATTCTATTGCCGGCAAAAACCGGAAGACTGTTATCGCTGCGCTCAAGCAGTGGTGTTATGCGCTGCTTAAGTTGCTGTCTGTCGGGCAGCTTATCCAATACCGACCTGGTAAAGGCATTTTGCTGGTCAGTCCAATCGGCGACTTCGCTGGTAATCTTGCCATCGTCGTCGCCTTCCAGCCAACGAAAATCGTCTTTGCACATGGTTCCATGCAACTCTTCTTTAACCGATCTCATTTTGCTCTGTGGGTAAATCGGCTTTTTCTTTGCCATACTGACACCTTGCATTGTTGTGGGTAAAGTTAACTGCGCCCGGCTTGGCAGGCTACTGTTGACGCGCAATGTTCGCTGACTTTGAATAATATCACTGGCGAAGACATCACAAACTGGATACTATATTAATAGCTATGACAAAAACAGTAAAGGGAATTCAATATTCTTATCAGATTGATTTCTTTAATCAGGTCCCGACTCATGTAAAGAGTCAGGTTCATCGCCTGCCGGTTTTGCCTGCACCGCAAGCGTCACCTGTCGATCAAATAAATAGCAGAGATACGTATCTGCCACTGGCAGACCAGGCTGTTTCCTTTGCCGGAACCCGCGCAGCTGCACCTGATCCGGCCACAACACCTCTTGCTCCGCAATCAGCCACGCCACCGACAACTCCGTTGCCTTCATTTACCAACCCTGACGCACGTGCCGGAAACTCACCGCGTTATGACTCTGCTGTCGCCGAGCCAGCTCAGATTGCGCGCAGAATGTCAGCCGAAAATGCCAACCTGCGCCCAGCCAGCTCGCTTGCCGCAGAGACCTTGCGCGACAACCCGATTATGCCTGCCGAACTACCGAATCCGCTGGCTGGGGTGCTGCCAACTGCTGAAGCAACCCCCAGCGCGGAGGTAAAAGCAATCCCGCGTTATGAGTATGACCTGGCTCTACGCGCATATAAGCCAGATGCAAGCTCATTTCTGCAACCGGGCGGTTACGAAAAATCCGATTTTGGCCGCGCCGATTTTTTTGCCCAGCCAGCGAGCACCGTGCTCAAGTCGCCGGCACTTCCCACTGGCTCATCGCAGATTGAAATTAATCCTTACAGCGAAAACGAAGCAAAAATTCAGTCCGCTATTGCCGCTCGCCAACCTGCAGAGTCATCAGGCGAAGTTCTGCAGCGTAAAGAACGCGAGCAGCCATTGACCGCAAAATCTGAGAAGCCTGAACAGACAATGCGCATGCCCGGCGAAAGTTTTCTCGCGCGCCAGGCCATCAAACTCTACGAAATCTTTGCCACCCCTACCATGGTCAACACAGGCAACCTGGTTAACCTCAGATTTTAAGGTCTGAAACATACCCCGAAATAAGAATACTTACGTTTTTACAGGCTCTTAAATGGGTTCCGGTCAAATAGCTTTTATGCAAAACCGCCTCATGCCTGAACAACAGTTGATAAACTGCTATCATAGACAAGCAAAATGACCCATGATTCATAAAATCTGTGGTTACTCTTATCACATACCGCCGGTCGAGGCAAATTCGACATGTTCTGACAAAAATAGCATCAGCAGCAACATGGCCACAAAAATGCCGAACATGACCATCATAACTTTGCGGTGAGCAGCCTTGAGATCAATTTTTTCAGGCACCTGAACCTCTTCCAATTCCTCTTTTACAATGTTTTTTCGCTTCTCTGTTTTCATACTGACTCCTGAATTATTGTGATGCCTTGTCTAATTGCTGTAATTAACTACTGAGAATCATCGGTTGCGCCAAACTGTCGACAAATTTACATCATCCATGTTTCTATCCTATTTTGTGCACTCAGTCAACACAAGAAAACTAGTTTATTCTTGCGTCAATGTTACACAGTCAATATACTACAGCAGCTAATGCAATTAAGAATCCTACGCGGCAGGTAGACAGTTGCGCTTCTTTCCTGAGGCGCAACGGCATAAGACCATCCGTGGTCAAAAAGGCAAGGAGATACTCTGATGAAAGTAATGAAGTTTGGCGGGACCTCGTTAGGAAGCTGGCAACGTTTTCTGCAGGCATCCGACATAATACTCGCCGCGGCGCAGACTGAAAAAGTAGCTGCAGTGTTGTCGGCACCGGCAACTGTTACTAACAGCCTTCTGGAAATGATGGAAAAGGCCTGCCATGACGAGGATTATCAGAGCGTCCTGGCTCGACTCGAAACACTGCTGCGAGGCCTGTTCGCCGCGGCTGAAGACGTTTTGGCCGAGGATCAGAAACACCTGCTGGCGGCAATATTGAACACCCAGCTCAATTTCTGGCGACGTAAAGCTGAAGGCGTTGCACTTCTTGGAGAATGCACCGATACGATTACGGCCGCCGTTGTAGTTGGTGGCGAATACATGTCGTCAGCTCTAATGGAAGAGCTTATGATCGCACGGGGCAAGACCTGCGCCCAACTCGACCCGGCCAGGCTTTTCCCGGCTTACGGGCCAACGCTGGATGCCATGGTGGATGTTGAGCAGGGTCGTCGATTATTCGCCAGTATTTCGCTCGACGAAAAACAGGTCTGGATAATGCCAGGCTTTGCGGCCGGTGATA
Organism: Candidatus Rifleibacteriota bacterium; assembly: GCA_018818125.1. Lineage (GTDB taxonomy): Bacteria > Muiribacteriota > Ozemobacteria > Ozemobacterales > Ozemobacteraceae > Rifleibacterium. The sequence continues at coordinate 12,306 of JAHISQ010000172.1, read as the reverse complement.
AACAAGGCCGCGTGGTTACTCTCGGTCGCAATGGCTCTGATTATTCTGCTGCAGTTCTCGCAGCCTGTATCAATGCCGACTGTTGCGAAATCTGGACAGACGTTGATGGCGCCTACAGTGCTGACCCACGCATTGTACCTGACGCTGCCTTTCTTGCGCAGCTCACATATCAGGAAGCCATGGAAATGTCATATTTTGGTGCCAAGGTGCTGCATCCAAAGACTATCGCTCCCATAGCACAGTATCATATTCCATGTTACATCAAAAACAGTTTCAAGCCAGAGTTTCCAGGCACACTTATTTCTAATGAGCCCGATAAAACCGGAATGCAGGTCAAGGCGATTTCGCACCTCGAAAAACAGACGATGTTCAACATTTCAGGTCCCGGTATGAAAGGCATGGTTGGAATGGCCAGTCGAGTTTTTGGTGCCATTTCAAGAGCAGGTGTGTCAATTTCACTGATTTCGCAGAGTTCGTCAGAATACAGCATCTGTTTCTGTGCGGCTTCTGACTGTGCGGAAAAGGCTGAACAGGCACTCAGCGCTGAATTTGAGCTTGAGTTGCGCAGCGATTTACTGGAACCATTCGCGCTGCAGCATAACCTGGCCATTGTTTCGCTGATCGGCGACGGCATGCGCACCCGCCGTGGGCTCGCGGCTAAATTTTTCAAGGCGCTTGCTCAGGCTGGCGTCAACATTATTGCTATTGCTCAGGGCGCTTCTGAACGCTCTATCTCGGTAGTAATCGACCAGAAAAAGACGGCGCAGGCCGTTATTGGCTGTCACCAGATTTTCTTTGACGTGCAGCAATATCTCGATCTTTTTCTGATCGGTTGCGGAAACATCGGCAAAGCTCTTTTGCATCAGGTTCTACAACAAAAAGAGATGCTCAAAAAGCACCACATTACGATTCGCACCTGTGCCATTGCCAATTCACAGAAAATGCTTCTCGATGCCCGTGGAATAAACCTTGAGAACTGGCAACAGCAACTCGAAGAAAATGGCCAGAATTGTGAACTGAGTGAGATGTTTGTCTGGGCCGCAGAACAGTTGCTGTCTAACCCTGTTTTCATGGACTGCACAAGTAACCAGTATGTCGCTGACAATTACATTGAGGCGATGAATGCCGGCCTACACGTAGTAACCCCCAACAAGAAGGCAAATACCAGAGATTATGCCTATTACGCAGCGTTGCGTGATGTTGCACTGCACCAGAAACGACAGTTTTTGTATGAAGCAACAGTTGGCGCCGGGTTACCGGTTATCGACAATCTGAAAAACCTTATTTATGCTGGCGATGAGCTACAGCGCTTTAAAGGGATTCTTTCCGGCTCGCTGTCGTTTATTTTTGGCAAGCTCGATGAAGGAATTGCTTTATCGGAAGCGACCAGAATTGCCCGCGAAAAAAACTATACCGAACCAGATCCGCGCGATGACCTCAGCGGCATGGATGTTGCAAGAAAAGTACTGATTCTTGCCCGCGAAGCCGGCTATAAACTCGAACTTTCAGATGTTAAAGTCGAAAGCGCACTGCCTGAAGGTTTTGATGACGGTGGCACGGTCGAAGAGTTCATGAAAAGACTGCCAGAAGCGGATGCTGCCATGGAGCAACGCGTCAGGGACGCTCGCGCTCAAAACAAGGTTTTGCGCTACATCGGCGAGATCGACAACGGTATCTGCCGCGTTCGCGTCAGTGAGGTCGGCAGCGATGATCCGCTTTTCAGCGTAAAAGGCGGCGAAAATGCTCTGGCATTTTACAGTCGTTATTATCAGCCGATTCCTTTTGTGTTGCGCGGCTATGGTGCTGGCAACGAAGTCACCGCGGCCGGAGTGTTCGCTGATCTTATGCGAACTCTTAACTGGACAAGAGAGACCGTCGCATGAGCATCAGAGTTTACGCGCCTGCTACCATTGCCAACCTGAGTGTCGGCTTCGATCTTCTTGGCGCTGCCGTGGTGCCGATTGACGGCAACTGCCTGGGCGACAGACTTAGCGTTTCTAAATCTGACGCTGAAATTCAAGTTGCCATTTCAGGGCCATGGCAGCACAAATTACCGACCGACCCAGTCCAGAACATTGTCTATCAGTGCGCTCAATATTTCCTTGAGCAGTTGCCGCAGTCTGCCCGCTGCGGCTTAAAACTTGATCTCGAAAAAAATCTGCCGGTTGGCAGTGGCCTTGGCTCAAGCGCCAGTTCAGTTGTTGCCGCATTTTTTGCCCTGAATGAGCTGTTTGATCAGCCGTTCGACAAGGAACAGATGCTGCCGATGATGGGTGAGCTCGAAGGCCGTGTCAGCGGCTCAATACATTTCGACAATGTCGCCCCCTGTTATCTTGGCGGCCTGCAGCTTTTGTTGCAGGCTCCCGGCAGTTTTTGTGAGGCAATACCGGCTTTTCAGAGCTGGTTCTGGGTGGTCGCCTACCCCGGCACTTCACTTTCAACGGCCCAGATGCGGGCTTTGTTGCCCGCAGAATACAGCCGGTCTGATGTGATTAAATACGGTCGCTTCTTGAGCGGCTTTATTCATGCATCATATCGCAATGACCCTAAGCTGGCTGCTGCGATGTTCAACGATGTAATAGCCGAGCCATATCGCAGCCCTCATATTCCCGGATACATCAATGCAAAACAGTCGCTTGCCGATCTAGGCGCCCTGGCCAGTGGCATATCCGGCAGCGGGCCGACCATGTTTACGGTAACAGACAGCCTGGAAACTGCGCAAAAGGCTGCGCAATGGCTCAAAATAAATTATGTCACTGATCCCTGCGGCTTTGTGCACATCTGTCAGATTGACAGCACCGGTGCCCGCAGGATTTAACCACAAAGAGAAAATTATATGAAACTTTATAATCTGCGACATCCTGAAGAACAGGTGAGCTTTGCACAGGCGGTCAAATCTGGCATGGGCAGAGACCGCGGCCTGTTCTTTCCGACAGAAATTCCGCTGCTTACAGATTTAAACATGCTTTTATCCCTGCCATTCGTTGAGCGCAGTCAGCGCATCATCGATGCCTGGATCGGCGACGAACTGGGTAGTGACAATGTCCGCCGAATGGTAAAGACAGCGTTTGATTTTCCGCTTAAACTGGTTAAGGTTGACAGTCAGCGCAGCACTCTTGAGCTTTTTCATGGCCCGACGCTGGCGTTCAAGGATTTCGGTGCCCGTTTTATGGCGCAGTGTTTAAGTGAGTTTGCAGCCGGACAGTCAACAACTATCCTGACCGCAACTTCCGGTGACACCGGCGCAGCAGTTGCCCACGCCTTTTATGGCCTGCCCGGCATCAGAGTTGTTGTGCTCTATCCCGAAGGCAAAATCAGTCCGCTGCAGGAAAAATTGTTCTGTACACTCGGTGGAAATATCCATACAATAGCTGTCAGCGGTGATTTTGATGCATGCCAGGAGCTGGTTAAAAAGGCTTTCGTCGACGATGATCTGCAACAGTCGTTAAATCTGAACTCTGCCAACTCGATTAATATCAGCAGGCTGCTCGCGCAGATCTGCTATTATTTTGAAGCGGTAGCTGGCATTTACACCGACATTCCTCCGGTTATAGCCGTGCCCAGCGGCAATTTCGGCAATCTCACCGCAGGTCTGCTGGCACGCGCAATGGGTTTGCCGGTCAAACGCTTTATCGCGGCGACCAACAGCAACGATACTGTCCCACGCTATCTTAAAAATCGAGTCTGGGCACCGGCAAAAACAGTAGCAACAGCATCGAATGCCATGGACGTAGCTGATCCGAGCAATTGGCCAAGGGTAGAGGCTGTTTTTGCCGCTATGAAATGGTCACTCGGCGATCTCGAAGGCGTTGCAATAAACGAAAAACAAACCATAGAATCGCTGCGCGAACTTTATGCGTGTGGCTATATCGCCGAACCTCATGCAGCTGTCGCCGCCGCTGCCTTGAAAAAGTCATTGCGCACCGGTGAACATGGGATATTTCTTGGCACAGCCCACCCCGCCAAATTTAAAGAGTCGGTCGAACAGACTCTGGGCCTCAGCATTGATCTCCCCCCTGCCCTGCTGGCCGTCGCCGACCACGAAATTCTCTCAGAACGACTCGCTGCTGATTTTGATCAATTCAAATCGCATCTTTTATCAGTTTTAAACAAAAAATCTTGAGACGGCACCGAGAATATGCCGGAACTGAGCATTCTGGATCGCCAGTCAGATTGCGATTACTACTTCAAAATCAGCTGAAAACGTCTAAGAGGAGTTCTCTCGATTTTGGTTATTTTGTCGGAAGTAGCGTCTTTTCTGGAATTTGAAGTTTCAATATGAATGGTTTTTAAAAAACAATCGATGTCATATGTTCCTGTAGCCAGACGCCCAAAAAAGACTCTGCTGTTTATATAACGAACATCCGAGGTGCCAATGGCGCTGCCAGAAGGCAACCAGATGGTTGCGGGCTTTTCTACTTCTATTTCAATAATGTTCGAGGCTGTATCAATACTGTCAACGTAAAAATATTTGCGAAAGTTTGCTTTGGAAATCTTCATGCCGCGCATATCGTCAGCGCCATTCCCGCTGAATCCATGCAGAATAAACAACATCGGACATTCGCTGGCAACGTATTCAACAGTTTCTATTTCTTTGAGTTTTTCTGCGCTCTTCTCATCGTAGCTCTTAAGTTTTCTTATAACATCCTTCTCGGTTGCAATAAAAACTTTGAGAGTCTTATCAAGGCCCTGCACCTTAGCAATTGCTGCCCCGATGTGCTTTTCAGTTATGGAACTGTTGCTCGGTAAAAAATCATGTTTCAGCTGAATTGTCTCGCCAGCGACATCTGACACCTGGCCAAAGCTTGTAATAAACAACAGAGCAAATACAAATAGCACTTTTTTCATTTCTACCTCCTGCAACTCATCTCCTGACAAAATACCATATATCTGAAATAGAAACTGCCACCGGGACTTTCTTTGCTTTGCGAACAAAAAAGTAGCCAATGGCAGACAGCTGATTAAATCAGCGATAAAATCAAGACTTCATTTACAGCTTCAGCGCTTATAGTATTCGATGTTTTCTTTTTTCCAGGTGGTGCGCTTTGCAAGGTCACGCAAACTGACGAGACCTTCGACCGGGTTATTATCCATGCTGGGGCCCATGAGCATCACCTGAGCGCGATTACCCGAAATTTCAAGCACCATGACCTGATTACCGGTCGGCACTTTTTCATCACCGAGTTTTAAATATTTGGCAGTTATTGGATATTTCTGCGTGCGTTTGGGAATATTGGCAAGCTGAGCCTTGAGACGTTCGAGTTCGCTCGCGCCGAATGGCCTGGTATTTCTGAACTGATCGATAACCTGGTTATAAAGTGCCAGAACCAGCATGCTTGATTTAACAATCGCAGCCCTGAAACCGCTGTCTATGCGCAGATTCTTCATTACTCCGGTCATACCTTCAAAAAGCTGGTATTTAGCGGCATATACCCGTGCCAGAATGCGCAATTCTTCGGGCAGATTAGGCTCAAGCTGCCGATAAAATCCTGTTGCATTGTTGAACTGAGTCTTAACTTCGGGCATTTTGCCGAGCACATTCAAATATTTGAGGTCATGAAAATAAGCTTCAAACTCATCGACAAACGAAAAAAGCTGCATTACCTGCTCGCGGTAATCTACAGTTTTTTTCGACGGTGCTGAAACAATGACCGATTTAGGCTGCGGCGTCATACAAGCTGCACAAAAGTTTGCGTTGTCAGGCAACTTGGCACTGCACCCAATACAAGCTTTTGCCTCAAGCTGTGAGCAGACAGCCCCCAGAAACAACAGTGCAATCAGCAAATAACAACGTTTCATAACATCTCCAGCAACATTTATTTGTTTCATGATGCCTTTTTTTTTTATGGGAAGCAATAGACAATGAAACATTAAAATTCAAGAGACCACATTTAAAAATACTTGCCAAAGCGCTGAAATTGCATAGTCTTTTGAACTAATGAAACACCTGCTCTTCACCAGATATTCGAGAACGTTGGCTTCAGCGATAATATGCTGTGGCCTGCTGGCAGCATTGTCGACTTTGCTTGCCGAAACGGTGTTTGCAATCAACGAGAAGCCCTTCCCGCCGTTCTATGTCAGAAAAGTTGCGCCAGGCGACCAGTTTACCCCGTTTGAACTCGTTGACCTCGACGGAAAAACCTGGACAAACCGCAGTTATATGAGCAAGCCGCTGCTGCTCATAACCGGCAAGTGGGCATTGCGACACGATCTGCGCAAATGGGCCGAACACCTCAGTTTAAAATACACTCTTGTAGCAGATACTGTCTGGGTCTTTAACCCGAGTAGTACATATTTTGCTGATCGCCGCAAAAGATCCGAAGAGGCCTTTACAACATTCAACCCAAAAGTACCAACCGTGATCGACTCACATTCGCTGATCGGGCGCAGTCTCAAGGTTGAGTATGACATTCCGACTATTATTGGGATCGACAGATTTAATCGATACAAATTTTGCCTTGAAAGCCCATTTAACAAGCCAGGCAGCGCGGAACTTGACGCCCTGATCCGCAGTCACCTTCTTCCACAGTGATTTATTGCGCTGCTTCACAGTCTGTAGACTTTTACAAAAATTAAGGTTATTATCTTGCCAATATCAGCAGCATGAGGATAACCAATAAATGAACCATTCAGACAAAGCAGCAGCCTGGCCAGCCGTCTTACAGCAGAAACATATCGCATGGTGGCAGGGCGATCACGATCAAATGACCAGTAGCTTTGATGCTGTCGCCAAAATGCTTTCGGAGATCAGCAAGCCAGTATTTGTGATACTCAAGGATGGCCAGCTCAGCTTTACCAACTCCGGCAGCCTGTCTTTTGATCTCAATACCAGACCGGTAAAAAGTCTTCCAATGCTGGCGTTGCTGCCTCCTGCTCCAATCGAAAACCTCGGTGATGCATCTTTTTGCACTGATCATGGCTTAAGCCTGCCCTACGTCGGCGGCTCGATGGCGCATGGCATCAGTTCGCCAGAACTCGCTATCGCGCTGGGGCGACACGGCATGCTCGGTTTTATCGGTGCCGCCGGCGATTCACCCGCGAAAGTCGAAAAAGCCATTCTGCACATGAAAAATCTTGCAGAGCCGGTGCACTTTGGCTTAAACCTGATTCACAGTCCCAACGAAAAAGGCCTCGAAGACGAAATCGTCGATCTTTATCTCAAGCATGAGGTGAGACTGATAGAGGCTTCCGCCTTTCTGGCCATGTCGCTGCCACTGGTGCGCTACCGTGTTACCGGAATTCATCAGGACGAAAGCGGCAGAACCGTGGTTCCCAATAAAATTATCGCCAAGGTCAGCCGCGTCGAAATTGCCTCAAAATTCTTCGCGCCACCACCAGAAAAAATGCTGCTTAAACTTGTCGAAGCTGGTGTAATAACAGAAGAACAGGCGAAACTGGCAGCTCGCATTCCGGTTGCACAGGATATCACCTCAGAAGCTGATTCTGGTGGACATACCGATAACCGGCCGGCAGTATCACTTCACCCAACCATGATAGCTCTCAAGAACCGCCTGCAAAAAGAATATAATTATGAAATGCCTCTGCGTGTAGGCTTTGGCGGTGGCATTGGCACCCCGGCATCTGCGGCGGCGGCCTTCGCTATGGGCGCAGCCTATATAGTTGTCGGCTCGGTGCTCCAGGCCTGCAATGAGTCTGGCACTTCTGATGCGGCCAGGGTCATGCTTGCCGGGGCTGGTCAGGCCGACATTGCCATGGCTCCTGCTGGCGATATGTTCGAAATGGGCGTAACAGTCCAAGTTCTCAAACGCGGCACCATGTTTGCCATGCGCGCCCAGAAACTATACGAAATCTATCGCAAACATGACAGTATTGATGCTATTCCGGCTGCCGACCGTCAGATGCTCGAAAAATCTATCTTTCTGGAAAGCCTCGACAACATCTGGGAGAAAACTGCTGATTTTTTCAGGCAACTCGACCCGACGCAGATCGAAAAAGCAGAAAAAGACCCACATCACAAAATGGCGCTGGTTTTCAGGTGGTATCTTGGCAAATCACCGCGCTGGGCCGTAAGCGGTGACGAATCCCGTAAGCTCGACTTTCAGATCTGGTGTGGCGCGGCCATGGGTGCATTCAATGAATGGGCAAAAGGCAGCTTTTTTGAAAACCAGGCCAATCGCAAAGCTGTCGATGTCTCTATGAACATGCTTTATGGTGCCGCGCTTGAACTGCGGCTTACCCAGTTGCGCGGTCAGGGCATAGTGCTGCATGCCGACCTCAATCAGGTATCGCCAAAAACTTTAGAGCAGATTGAACGCTGTGCACACGCATGATGAGCTGAAATTAGCCTTTAGCATAGAATTTTCAGAGCCGCGAGCAGACATATGGGTAATTGACGCCAAGGATTTTACCGATTCTACAGATGTTTTGCGCAGTTTTCTGGCAGAAGACGAACTGGTCCGCTACGAGCGCTTTGCGTGCCAGCAGAGTGCAGCGACCTATCTGGCAGCTCGCGCCGGACTACGCTTTCTTCTCAGCTGTTATCTAAACCTGCCCGCACGCTCTTTTGTTATCAAAACAGAAGCCAATGGTAAACCTTTTGTCGAAAACCTGTATAATCTCTATTTCAACGTCAGTCACAGTTCGCACATGATCGTAATCGCTTTTGCCGGGAACCGGCTCGGCGTTGACATAGAACATCTTGAGCGCAAAGTCGATTTAGCCGCAATACTGCGCCGTTTTTTTTCGCCAACAGAACAGTCCAGCTGGGCACAATATCAGCAAGCAGACACGCAAAGAACTTTTTTTAGAGGCTGGACACGCAAAGAGGCTGTGTTAAAAGCCACAGGCGAAGGCATCGCCGGCTTGGCACACAACGAGATCAGCTTTGCGCCGGATCTGCAAAAAGCGATGATTAGCTATTGTGGCTCAAAAGATGCAGCTGTCAGCTGGTTCTTTTACGAGCTTGAGCCGGCGCCTGACTTTATCGCCGCGCTCGCCTGCCAGGTATCTCTTAACGTAGTTCGAGAATTGCGCCTGCTTCCGGAAATGGTCTCAGCCGGAACCTGATTTTTGATTGCAGTTGAACAGCAGACACAGACATGATATATTTTGACCGAGTAGTAAATTATAATAGCGACCTTTGAGAATGGTGATCAGCATGGAACCTCTACTTCAGATTTGCGATGTGACGCGGAAATTTGGTGATGTATGCGTGCTAAATCATTTGTCTCTGGCTGTGCAGCGCGGAGAGATTTTTGGACTGCTTGGCCTGAATGGTGCCGGCAAAACAACACTGTTCAAATGCATACTGCAATTGATTGAGCTCAGTGAAGGCTCGATCCTGTATGACAATAAACCTCTCGATCTTACGACCATTCATGCGAAAATCGGTTATTTGCCAGAGTTCTATTTGCCTCCCGGCGAGTTTAAAGCGAACGAATATTTGCGCCTGTTGAGCATAGCCGTCTCTGGTGCTCGCCCTGATGTTGATGCTTTATTACAGAAAACCGGCCTTGATGGAAATAAGCTGATCAGCGAGTATTCGCGCGGCATGATTCAGCGACTGGGCCTGGCTATTGCGTTACTGAAGTCACCTGAATTTGTCATACTCGACGAGCCCACCCTTGGGCTTGACCCACTCGTGCGACTCAAACTGCTTGAATGGCTCAAGGAGCTAAATCAACAGGGCAAAACTATTTTATTGTCGTCTCACGATTTCGCTCAAGTTGCCAAAGTCTGTCAGCGTGTTGCCGTGTTGCATGACCGCAAGCTTAGATATATCGGGCCCCTGAGTGAATTTCTCGATCAGCATGCAACCTCTTCTCTTGAAGAAGCATTTCTTAAAGAGATCGGAGGTTTAAATGCGTAAGATATTTTCGATGGCCGCAATCACTTTTTTACAGGGCTTCAGAACGCAAACCTTCCGCATTGTCGGCATGCTGTTTGTAGCAATTATGGCAATGACCTACGCACTGCGCATCCTTTCAATCGGGCACAAAGAAATGATGTTGCGTAGTTTTGGTCTGTCAGTAATGGAAATCAGCAGTTTGCTGTTGATTATATTTGGCTGCGTGTCGAGTTTCTACCGTGAGCGTGAAAGCCGTCTGCAGGCTATTCACCTCACCTATGTCTCGTCTTTTGATCACGTATTGGGCCGGTTCATCGGCAACTGCCTGCTGATCGGCACCTATCTGTCTCTCGCTACGCTGGCCTGCGCCGGCGTCTTATGGCATGAGGGCGCATGGAGTTGGGTGTTTGTTCTTGGTGCATATTCGATTTTTCTCAAGTTGTGCATAATCTGCATTTTCTGTTCGCTGTTTTGCCACCTGTTTACCTCATCAACATTTGCTTCGCTGATGACGGTTTTCGTTTACTTCTCGTCTGAATACGCAGCATACCCTCTTGCCATGATGCGCCGAGGGCCATCCGTAGTGCCAGACAATGTATCAAGAGCGCTCTATCACATACTACCCAATTTCGACAAAATTGACCTCAAATATTCAGCCATCTATGGTGAGAACGTTGCTATCATGCTGTTGCTCGAAATCAGTATTTATGCTGCGCTCTATATCGCCGTGGTGTTTATCCCTACCTGGAAGGCTTTTGCGCGTCATGAACATTGAATCTGGCTGGCAACGCTACTCCTGGCTAATTTTTATCATACTGTTTGCAACGACTATAGCATTTTCCTTTCAACTTGGTTCAGGCACACCCGCAATTCGCAGCGGTTTGTTCTTCGTTCCAGAGCCCGAATATGTTGAGAGACTGAGCGGCACGTTCAGAACTTCAGTTGCGCTGTATTTCTATATGCGTGGTGCCCTTGTATTGGCTGGCAACACGTCGGAGAAGCTCGATCTGCTGCTCGAACTGTTTAATCTTACATTACGGCTCGACCCGAAACTTGTGCAGGCTGCCTTTCTTGGCGGGATGGTAGCTCCAGTGACTGATGAAGATCTTTCGAAAGCGATCGCTTTTCTCGAAGAAGCCATGCGCCTTAACCCAAACGAATGGCGCATTCCCTATTGGACCGGTTTTGATTACCTGGAACTGGGCAACCTGCAATTGGGATCAGAGAATTACTGGAAAGCCTCAAAATTTCCCGGAGCTCCTCGGTTTTTGCGCTTTTCTGCAGCTAACCTGACAACCCAGGGGCGCTCTCTGGAACAGTCAATCGTCGAAACAGAGGGTTTACTGGCATCGGTTGACAACGATGACTCCCGTGAATGGATAATGACCAAGATGATCTGGCTCCAGAATATGCTGACTCTCGAAAGCAAGGCAAAAGAGTTCAAAATCAAGGTCAGCCGCTACCCGGTAACTCTCGAAGAACTGGTTGAGCATGGCCTATTGCGCGAAATCCCGAAAGATGACTTTGGCAATGGCTTTTTCCTGGTCAAGCCGGGCGACCCTGAAGAAGGCTACCTCGTTCGCAGCCTTTGAGGTATACTTGCATAATGAGCCGCAGGCAAATTCCGAAAAATTGGCTGCAGAAAATCCCGCTACAGGAGCGCAATCGGATTCGACCATGTTGCCACGTATTAAACGGTATAAAATTCGCATAGACAGGCTTGACTAATGACCAGAAAGCCTGTTCGCTCCGCTGGCACGACTCTGGTCGAGATTCTGGTTGCCACTACAATTCTCTCCTTCACCCTCGCGCCAATCGTCGCCATGTTTGTTTTCGCATCGCGCAGCATGGGTTCGAGCGTCCACCGAATCCAGGCGCAATTTCTTGCACATGCCGTTCTAGAGTCGATCAAGGCCGAGGTTTTCCGGCAACCCAAAGCTGTCGACTACTACCCCAGTCGGTTTGAGATCTCTCCTGTGCGCCGCCCCATGGGCTTTTTTGCACGCTCCCAGATAAACTTTTTTAACAACGTACACGGAGCTGACAAGCCGATAACTCCTGACTCGCCGCTCTACGCGCAGTTCAGTCCGTTCAGGCTGATGGTCGACTTTTCAAGGTCAAAAACACTGGCCGACATTACCGTCACGGCATATTGGAGCTTTGAAGGCAAGGCGCAAAATCTTGAATTGAAGGGAAATGTTGAACTGCAACCGTATAAGTTTATTCGATACGAGCGCTATTAGTAATTATGCAGCAGAAAATAATAAATATTCGACGAAGGCGAGGCTTTACTCTGATTGAGGTGCTGGTCAGTGTCGTATTGCTTTCTTCACTTATTCTGGTAGTGAGCTCAATGTATTCATTTATCAGACGCACTTTTGTTCGGGTCGATGGCAAGAGCGCTTCCAGTTCCGAAATCGAGAGGTTTCTGCTGCGCCTCGATGGCGAACTGCGCTCAGCAACAGACGTCACCGTGCCGCCACTTGATGCCATATCGA
>JAHISQ010000171.1 GCA_018818125.1 Candidatus Rifleibacteriota bacterium | reverse complement strand
TGCGCCTAACAGTAGTTTCCGATTTTTTATCACGATTAATGATGAAAAAGTAAGAAAGGATAGATAGAAAACCTATGAAACCAGAAACACCTGATAGGATAGCTAGTGCCTGACCGAAAAGTCATGGTTTCTATAATTCCGGTGCGATGAATCAGGGTTCAATTAATTACTACCGTTCAAAATAGTGCCGGGAAGTAGTAAATCAAATTTTCATAGTAAAATTATGAAAATTTGACACAGATCTCCCTCAAAGTTACTTTTTTTCTCGGAGTCGATTGTGTACTGCTAAGCCGCTCGACGTCGCTTTTCCCGTTTCAGTTCCTTTTGCTGAATCAAATGTCCCAACAGCTGAATGTTGCGTGCGACAACGGCCAATGCAACATAGCGCTCAAATCCATGCAACCCGTGATCCAAGCATCGATCCAATCCGTGATTCTCCAGAGCGTTAATGGCCGATTCAACTGATGAATGTTGGTGTCGGGATTTAATAAATTCTTCGTTATGCTCGATTTCTTTGTCTTTGGCTGACAACTTACCTTTTTTTGGTAAAATCACATTCTCTATTATTTCTCCCAACTGATCTCGATTGTAAGGCGTATAAAAACCCTTGTCAAAACTACAACTGATTAAACCAGGGAACTTGTCCTTGGCCTCTTGAACCATTGTTACAGCCACTTTGTCATCCGTCTGTTTGTGCATTACTCTGTGGTGAAGGATAAAGCCATTCTGATCTTTAAGTACACATACTCTGAGTCCCAATTCCTGGGGCACACCGGCTTTCCCTTTACTGATCCATTCTGTATGCGGTTCAAAAATAGAGAAAACTTTCTCCGAGTGGGGTATCTTTTCACCCAATATCACTCGTCGTCGAATCTGGTCGATTTGTCGCCGGGCATGACCGATGTAATCCTCAATGGCTGTTAGCCTTAAATCCTGAGACGGTGATACAAAACCCATTTCTCGAAGAATCGTGATCGTCTCTATAACCCTTTCTGTTAGGCCATGACACACCTGAATATAATTTTCGTGGGCCTCAACGATGATCGCTTCACGTTGCACTTTTGTGGCATCATCTTTTGAGGTTGAAAGCTTGAGCTTTTGAATATTACGAAGCAGGGCCTTTACTTTCAAAACGTTATGATGGCTTTGACGCCATTGGGTTACACCGATTTCGGAACAAATTATTGCAATGGCTGTGATCATTTTGCGCATGGCATCATAAAGTAAGTTCGAGTCGGTAGGGTAATGAACATCGGTCTTGACTACAAAAGAATCGCAGCTTGCTTTAAGGGTGCTGTCATTTTTTCCCATCGCCAGTTTCTGGCCCGTTTGAATCACAATTTGATTGACCTCATCAAGCATTTGCGGGGTCAGGAGTGATACATTGTCTTTTACGGTTTGTAGGGCGTAGAGGGAATCGGTATCTGTCTCATCGTGCCCGAGTATCAACCGAAGTGTTCTGTGATTATTTGCCAACTCATGGACCTTGTCATAGTCGCAGTTGCCGTTTACTCGTATGGTGCCGAGAACCAGAATCTTCCATAGATTCATACCGGGCCTACCGGCTTCACGTTTTTTCTGCGGCACTATATCGCTGAGAACCTTTAAAACTTCATCTCGAACTTCCGGCGTGATGAATATGTATTGTAGCCCAATGAGCAGTTTAGGAATTTCATCTCGGGACCGAAGATCAAATTTAATGTCAGAGATGTCTTTTTTCCAGAATTCCATTTGCAAATCGATGACTTTTCGCATAGTATTTTTCCTCGAAGATTTCTCAGGTTTAACTCGTATTTGCTACTATGGCGTAGTAGTAAATATTTGGCATATTCTTTTAATTCAATAAGTTGCATGCCATAATTAAGTTAGGAAAGCAAGCAAATTGTGCTTCCCCTGAGAAATCTTCGTTCTTTTTCTATGCAATTTTAACTGAAATATCAACCGGTTGATGCTTTTCGGTCAAGCACTAGCTAAAATCTGAGTATTCATAAAATAGCCTTTTCTTCAATACGTTTAATTCATATCATCGTAGATGCCATAACGCCGGGCATCACCTGGACCAAAAGCCGCCAGGCTTTTGGGATCAGCGTGTATGCCCTTGTTCGGCAGCATCTTATTCATTTCTTTGCCATGTCCCATTGGTGACAAGGCCCTTAGACTTTCCAGATCGCCTTGACAATTATTG
>JAHISQ010000170.1 GCA_018818125.1 Candidatus Rifleibacteriota bacterium | reverse complement strand
TGTCAGGAAGCGCCAGCATGTTCAAACCCGCTATTTTTTCTTTTGTTGTGCCAATGATACTTAAGAATTTCTGATTGCAGTCTTTAACGATTCCATTGCTATCGTAATGCAGAATCCCGACTGGCGAATTCTCAAAAATCAGACGATATTTTTCGGCCGTTTCGTGCAGAGTATCGTCGATACGGCTGATCAACAAGCTCTCTGACTCTTTGTTTTCGGCTTCCAGAGGCAACGAAATGTGCATGTGGCTGATCATAAGTTTGCCGTCGATCAGACTGTACACTGCAGTTGTTCTTAGATTCTCTATCGCAAATTGCACAGGACCATCTTTAGCATTTAAAGTTGCCTGTCCCCAGACGACAGCGGCAAGATCGTTGAGTCGTTCGGCCTTGAATGTTTCTACGATAAGACTTAACTGCCCCGGATACCGTTGTAGGTCTGCTTTGTAAAGAGCAGTGGCCTGATCTGGAGTTGAGAAGATTTCGTTGCCTGCAGAACCAAAGGCGGTAAATGACTGGGCAAGAAAACGATCAATTCCGTTTGGGTTGCGCACAGTAAAGTATTCGTGCAGATAGGCACGAAAGTGTTCAAGAATTACCTCGTCGGAGGGCATTACCTTGAAATTTTCTTGCTCGTTCTCATTTTTTCTTACAGACTGTTTTTTAGCCATGCAAAGCAAAATCCGCCCGGCAGTAGTAGCACGGGCGGATTATCCTTTTTAGAATCTTTCCCAGAGCGAACTGGCGAGCTCGCGGGATTTTGCGCAGAGTTCTTCTTCTTCGCCCTCTTCCAGAAAGGTTAGAACGCCGTCATCCATGAGGGTTTTGCCCTGGCAAATAGTGGTTTGAACCCGACTGAATGGCAATCCAAAGGTCAGGTGCCCATAGGTGTTGGCAGCAGTTATCGGGGTGGGTGGCACGTAATCCCAGACGACGAGGTCAGAAGCGGCGCCTTCTTCAATTGTGCCGACTTTTTTCTTAAACAGTTTACTGGCCAGTCGAGGGCCGTTAACTGTAAACATTCGCCAGGCTTCGCCGTAAATTTTGCGTGGGTCACCGGCCTGGTGTTTATGCAGCAGGTTTGCCACCATAAGATCTTCGAGCGGTGAGGCTGACATGCCGTCGGTGCCAAAGCTGACGTTGATCTTTTCTTCCATCATTTTTTCGAGTGGAGAGCAGCCAACAGCATTATTCATGTTTGAGCGCGGGTTGTGAATAACGTTGGTCTTGGTCAGGCCGAGAGTTTGGATGTCGTGAGCATCACAATGAACACCATGAACGAATATACTGTCGGGGCCGGTAAGATTGAAGCGATGCAGGCGGTCAACTACTGAGCGATAGCCGCGATTAATCGCGTCATCATTATCGGCCTTGTCTTCGGCAACGTGAATATGCACGCCGGTTTGCAAAGCCTTCATAAGTTCAGCAGCTCTTTCGAGGCTTGTGTCAGAGAGGGTGAAACTGGCGTGCATGCCGATCATGGCGGTAATATCGGTTTCGCTCTCCAGCTTGAGGCCTCTGATGAAGTTAGCATTTTCCTTGAAGGCCTCGTCACATTTTTCTACGCCATCGCGGTCTGAAACTTCGTAACAGAGACTGCCACGCAGGCCACATTTGCGGAAAGCATCGCGCAAAACGTCAAGCGAGCCGGTAATGCAGTTGGGGCTGGCGTGATGGTCAAATAATGTGGTAACACCATTGCGCACTGCATCGAGCAGTGGAATTAAAGCAGTAAGATAAAGGTCTTCGCGGGTCAATGACTTGTCCAGGCGCCACCACAGACGTTCAAGTATCTGTGTGAAGTTGGTTGGTGGAGCATCTTTAAGGGCAATACCACGGGCGAAAGTCGAATAAAGGTGCATATGGGTATTAACGATACCGGGCATAAGCACTCGACCTTTAACATTCTTCACTTTGGCTTTTGGGTATCTTTGCTTTATTTCTTCGGTGCTGCCAATGGCATGTATCTTTTTTTCGTCAAAAGCAACCGCACCATTTTCGATGACTCTGTGGTTTTCTCCGAGCGTTAGTACAGTAGCGTTACCGATAATCTTCATATTCTTGCAACCTCTTTCTCGTATTTTGAATGTCCTGCAATTTTGTTAGCTGACAAGTATACATTAAATTCTTTTATGTGGCTCTTATGGTCTTTGGCCATTAGAGCCACATATTCCGAAGTGCTCCCCGGGAGCACAGCCAACTTTATCGACTCAGCCTTGATATATCTGCTGGCTGCGTTCGTTCTGACGTCTGATCAGATCTTTGAGTTCAGTATCAGAAAAACGTGTGAAGTGCCCATTTTCTATTAGAGTTTCGCCATGCACTATGTTGAGGTCGGCGCTGTCGACAGCGCAGAAAACTAGAGCAGCCAGCGGATCGGTTGAGCTGCCAGCCTGACGCAGACTGTCGAGTCTGAAACCAACCAGGTCAGCTTCATAACCGTTTTCAAGCAGACCAATGTCGTCGCGCCCCAGCACCTTGGCACCGCCAAGTGTTGCAACTTTGAGAGCTTCACGGGCGGTCATACAGTTTGCCGTTTTTAATACACGCTGCAATAGCATGCAATTGCGCACTTCGAGCATCATATTCGAGCAGTCGTTACTGGCACTGCCGTCAACAGCAAGACTGACCGGCACGTTTGCTTGAAGCATCTCGACAATAGGTGCAATGCCTGAGGCCAGGCGCATGTTACTGGTCGGGCAATGAGCCACTCCACCTTGAGCCTTGCCCATTGCGACGACTTCTTCTGGCGACATGTGGACACAGTGTGCATAAAATGAATTTTCATCCATCCAGCCGAGGTCTTCCATGAGTTTAAATGGCCTTACACCGAATTCTTTAATGCAGAATTCCTCCTCGTCTTTGGTTTCGGCGAGGTGTGTGTGGGTTTTCAGGCCTTTGCTGGTAGCGTATTTTTTTGCTTCAATCATCAGTTCTCGGGTGACTGAGAATGGCGAACAGGGTGCAACGATAATTCTCGTCATGCCGCCTTTTTGTGCCTCATGAACCTTGTTGACAAGTTCGTCTGTTTCTTTCATGATCAGGTCTTCAGTTTGCACGACAGAATCTGGCGGTAGTCCACCATCTTTCTTTGAGCGAGACATGCTGCCACGACAGAGATGAAAGCGCATACCGGTCTTGCGGGCAGCCTCAACCTGCTGGTAATAAAGGCTTGACTGACCGTCAGGCACCAGGTAAGAATGGTCTACTGCGGTAGTGCAGCCGCTTTTAAGCAGTTCCAGGGTGGCGATGGTGGTGGCGAGGCCAAAATCTTCGGGCTTTATTCGCGCCCAGAGGGGGTAAAGCCGTATCAGCCAGGTAAACAGCTTAGCGTCCTGCACCGATGGAAAATTGCGGGTCAGGGTCTGGTAAAAATGATGATGTGTGTTTACCAGTCCAGGAATTACTATAAGTTCAGAGGCGTCGATATTTCGGGCATCGGCAGCCATTGATGACAGTTGTGTAGCGTCGCCGACCGCGATAATCTGTGAATTTTCGATCAGCACAGAGACGTTTTCTTTGACTTCAGAGTCGCCTCCAGCCCAGAAATACCTGGCGTTTTTGACAAAGGTTTTCATACCGACTCCTTGAATGTTTTTTTCATAATACTATAGCAGCTCAAGTGCTTGCATTATTTTTGTTGGCAGCGAAAATCAGCCGCCAAAAGGCTTGCCACAGGTTGTGCAATAGTATTCCTTAAGTGCATTTATTGCCTGGCAGTGCGGACAGCTTTTTTGAGGTCCGCTTATCGCCGGAGTTGATGGCTTTGGCGTCGGCTTTGCGCTCCAATCGGGCAGGGGAGCGGGGGCAATATTCGGCAAGGACGAATCATTGCCAATATTTTCATAGTCAGGAAAGCCCCCGGGGGAAGTATTGCCAATGTTTTCATAATCAGGGAAGCCGCCCGGTGCATTATTGCCAATGTTTTCATAATCAGGGAAACCGCCTGGTGCGTCGTTGCCAATGCTTTCGTAATCTGGCATGCTGCCGAGTGAGGCTGGTGATGGTGATTGCGCCACTCTGCTGCTTTTTCTGGGCTGATCCGAAAACGCAGGTTCGCTCGGAAACCTGCTCGCGGCCATTTCCCGCCACTTTTCGGCTTCCTGTGGATTATCGAGCCGGTGCAGGTTTTCTATGATTGCCTCATAATAAGCTGGCACCTCTGGTGCAATCTTGATCGCGCGTTCAAGCGTTTTAAATGACTGCTGCGAATAAGTCTGTCGTTTTATGTATGTGTCGGCCAGATAAACAATTGCTTCATTGTCATTGGGGTTGATTGAGATCGCCTTCATGATGTAATCCTGGGCCATTTTGTGGTCTGCCTGCTGGCGAATATAAGCCTGTGCAAGATAACTTATAACCTCTTTGCGAGTTTCGTCTATTTTAAGCAGACCCTGAATGTGTTCAAGGCCGGTTGGAGACGTGTCTTCAAGCTGAAGACAGGCTTCGCCGGCGATACGCCTGGCATTAGGATTGCGAGTGTCTTTTTTTAGCAGTGCAGAAACCAGTTCATAAGCACGTTGTGGGTTTCCGGTTCGTAGCAACGCTTCGGCAAGCATTACTGCAACCTGCTTTGAATTTGGTATGTCCTCGCGGTCGTAGCGTTCCTGCAAAAAGGCTAGATTGGCAACATAGTCGCCGGACTCTTTAATTTTGTCTATTTTTCTGAGCATGCTGGTACTTTTCCAGTTGCTCAGCATCTCTTTACCGGTCTTTATGGCTGGAAACAGCATCGCGAGCATGATTATATAGATGCCCATCTGAAATTTGTAAAGGTAGATCCAGAACATGGTTGAGGTTATATCTGATCTGAATCCTGATTTAAGCTTGCTAAAATGTTCGAGCGCGAGATTGTTGTCACCCTGATTATAAGCGATCATGCCTTTGACGTAATTGTAAATATTCTTGTGCTCTTCAACTGTCTCTATATATGTGAGAGAGCTGCGAGCCTCATCAAACTTCTCCATGCGCAGGCAACTCTCAGCAAATGCCGGGGCAACAATGCTGCGGTGTTCTTCAAATTCTTCAATGAGTGCCTTACCCTTGCTATAAGCAGCAGCATAATCGTTGACTTTAAAACTATTTTCAAAGTCGGCAAAACTGACCGAAAAATTGTCCTGGCGCTGTTTGGACTGAACGGACTTTTTCTTGAGTTCCTGAATTTTTGCAGGAATATCCTTGTTCTCGGGTTGCATTTTTAGAGCTTTTTCATAGCTGATAACCGCAATGTCGTAGCTGCCTCGTTTTTCGTTCTCTCCAGCTTCTTTTAAAAAGAAGTTGAATTGGCGATTGAATTCCCTTTGTTTATTCTTGTCTGCAATCTGTGCTGCGTTTACCTTGGCTTGCTCAGCTTGAAGCTGGTTTACCCTGGCAGAAACTTTTTTTAGCCTGCTGCCAACGCGTTCCTCTCCAGGATAGTTTGCAGAAATCTCCTGCAACGGTTCGAGAGCTTCCGCAAACTTTTCGGCCCTGATCAGGTCGTCGATTTTAGCCAGAGACTGCATCAGAGTTGCTTCTTTTTCAATCCGCTCAATCAGTTCAGAGATCTCACCGGATTTTGAACCAGGCATTTTGCTGGTTGTCTGCAGCAGTTCAAGAGCCCGACCATAATTGCCTTCTTTGAAAAGCTTGTTAGCCTCATCAACAACTTTCCGCAGGCTCTCTTCGGATCTATTGCGAATCTCGCGCTTCATTGAGTAAAGATCATCATTGGCGTATCTTATTCTAGATGCGACCGTCAAATACTTCTCAGCTCCCGCAAAATCGTTTTCCCGATAGTAGGCTTTGGCTACTATTACCAGTGCGGTTTGCAGACTTTTGTCATCACCCTGGTCGAGAGCGGTGCTATTACCCTTGACAATCAGCTCACCCTCTTCTTTGATCTTGTCGTATTCTCCGTTGTTCCACCAGGTTTCCAGAAGTGTCTGCCATATTTTTGTGCCACCCGGATAAGCGCGGCAAGCCTTGTGCAGGTAATCATTCATTGCTTGAGTTTTGCCGGCGTTTTGCGCATCTTTTGCCAAGCTTATATAAAGCGCACCCAGTGCTTTTTGTACTTCAAGGTCATTGGCGTTGAGCTGATGAGCCTTGACCAGAAAGCTCTCGGCTTCGGCAGCTTTCTTTTGGCGCAACAGTGCACTGCCAGCTAGAAAAAAAGGTTCCCAGTTGTCTGGTTCAAGTTGTGCGGCCTGACGTAGCAGCGTAAGAGCACTGTCATACTGAAAGAGGTTGATGTGGTCACGAGCCCTTTTTATAAGAGCTTCGCCACTCCCCGATGTCCCCTGTGCCAGAACAATTGAGGAAAGGCTGCATATAAACAGTATGACTATAAGTTTGCGAATTTGTAGTTGCATTTTAAATAACCGTTTTCAAGCTATAGAATAAACTTTTCTGACCTGATAAGTAAATAAAAATTTGAACCAGCTGCCGATCTTGCCGTATTTTTTTTGCATCAGAATTTGCCAGTCAGCAAATATTCATTGACTTGCCATGTCTGCTTGAATATAATACGTGTCTACTTTGGTCGACCTCAGCAAGGGAGTTTCTGTAAATGAAGAGTAAATATAGTGTCAAAATCATTGTAGTATTAGCGGTATTGCTGTTTTCGCTATTCTATACACTACCGTCTACAAAGGTTTGGGATAGTGCCTTCGGCACCATATCCACGGCCGAGCAGCGCGCTGTTCCAGAGCGATTGCTCGAATTCACAGCAGGGGATGACGGAGCATCCGCTCTGATTAAGTTCCAGGTTGATCGCATGGCCGAGATCTTTAATCGCGCCAAGGATCCTGCCCGCACCGATGATGTTCTCAACAATGTTGTTGATACAGCCAGAAAGTCTCTCGTGGATATGGGCGTCGAAGCCAGAGTCATTAATCCTGACTATGTAAACGGCAATGCCTTTATCAGAGTGACCGGCAAATCAAAAGATGAAGCGCAGGCTCTTATTTCTTCCGCCAAGCTTTATTCAAAATTGCCCCTTGTCATAACCTCGCTTTTTCCAAGATCGAAAATTACTCTTGGACTAGATCTTAAGGGTGGTATCGATCTTGTCTATCAGGTAGACCTCAACTCGATCCAGGAAAATGACAGCATTACTGACGCGGTCAGCAGATCTGTAGAGATCATCAGGAACCGCATTGATATGTATGGTATTGCCGAGCCCAGCATCAAAGCACAGGAAGGCAATCGCATCAGAATCCAGCTGCCAGGCGTTAAAGATCCCGAAAGAGTTAAGCAGCTGATTCAAAACACAGCCATGTTACAGTTTCACATGGTTAAAGATCAGGCATTGACTGCTGCACAGCTAGAACCAATCAGTCCAGAAGGCGAAATCGTTCTTATGCAGCCAGGAACCGCTCGCCAGCAGGCCATGTGGTTCAAACTTGTCCGCAAACCTGAAGTAACTGGCCGCGACCTCAAATACGCCAAGGTTTCGTTTGATGAAATGGGTGCGCCGATCGTTCATCTCGAATTTAACGCCGAAGGTGCGGCGAAATTTGCTCAGGTGACCGGTTCTCACATTGGTGAACAGCTTGCTATCGTTCTCGACAATAAAGTCCACAGCGCTCCGGTAATTCAGTCTCGCATTACTGGTGGCATGGCTCAGATTACCGGTCGTTTCAGTCTTGAAGAGGCTCAAAACCTGGCAATCGTACTGCGGGCGGGCGCACTACCTGCCAGCCTTATTGCTCTCGAAAGCCGGGTAGTTGGCCCAACTCTTGGTCAGGAATCTATCAAAGCTGGTTGGAGCGCTGGCTACGTTGGCGCAATCCTGATTCTGCTCTTCATGGCAGTATTCTATAAGTTTTGTGGAATCCTTGCAGACATGGCTGTTATCTTTAATACACTGATTATTTTTGCTGTGCTCGTGTTCTTCGGTGGCACTCTGACGCTTCCTGGTATTGCAGGTCTCATTCTGACTATCGGTTTTGCGGTAGATGCCAATGTAATCATATTTGAGCGCATCAGAGAAGAATTTCGCTCAGGTAAGACAGTGAAAGCAGCTATTAACGCAGGTTTTGATCGCGCCCTTTCCTGCGTCATCGATTCTAACGTCACGACACTGCTTACCGTGTCCATTCTTTACATATTCGGTTCCGGTCCGATTCGCGGATTTGCCACGACCCTTGGTATCGGACTGATCGCTAACGTCTTTACTGCAGTTGTGTGCGTAAAGCTGGCTCTGGACATGTATTACAGTGGTGACCGGGCCAAGACACTCAGCATTTAATCAAGGAAGGGTAACGATATGACTTTTCAGTTCATGAAAAATAGATATACTTTTTTTGGCATTTCTATCACGCTGATCGTGATTTCGATTCTGTTGCTGTTTGTTAAAGGCCTCAACTATGGTATCGATTTCAAAGGTGGCAGTATCATGCATGTTCGTTTTATAGACGAATCTAATGAAACTAAGATCAGAGACATTTTTAAACAGATCGAAAAAGAGCGCAGCCTCTATTTTACCTCTGACCAGATTATCGTTCAATCGGTTGGCGGCGGTCAGAACCGTGAGTTCATCATTCAGTATCCGGCAGCACCTCTTGATTCCGCCAAGAATGCTGAAGTTCATGATCATATTCTTTCAGATCTCAAGCGCCTTGCGCCATTTTCTGATGAAGCTCTTGAAGTTGCCAACGTTGGTCCTACTATTGGTGACGAATTGAAAAAGCAGGGTCTGCAGGCTGCTGTGCTTTCTGTTGTTGGCATTCTGCTCTATCTTGCCTATCGTTTTGAATTTCAGTCTGCTACGGGTGCTATTGTTGCTCTAGTGCATGACCTGGTGATTGTCCTTGGTGCTCTTGCACTCATCGGCATAGAATTTGATGTTACTGTTCTGGCTGCAGTTCTAACTCTACTGGGTTACTCGGTCAACGACTCGATCGTTGTTCTTGACCGAATTCGAGAAAATCGCAAAATCTCAAAGGAATCCAGCTTTGCTGCCTTGATTGACACTTCTATAAACCAGACGCTTGGTCGAACTATCAATACTTCTATGACTACGCTTCTAGCTCTGTTTGCGCTCCTGATGTTGGGTGGTATCTCAATCAAGGGCTTTGCTATTACTCTAACCATAGGCGTTATAGTTGGTACATATTCTTCAATTTTTATCGCGAGCCCGGTTCTATTCGAAATGACTGGTGACAAACTCGGTAGAAACAAATAGACGACAATTCGTTCTAAAATCATTAAAGCGCCCTTTATGGGCGCTTTTGCTTTTACAAGGGTTCTAAGGTCTGCGAGCTTAGAATCCATGTATCCCGCAGTGCTCACGAGTGGAGGAACATAATGAAAGCAGTTGTGCAAAGGGTCAGAAAGGCCAGTCTCATGGTCGATGACAAGCTGATTTCGACGATAGGCGAGGGATTGGTTTGTTATCTTGGCGTGGGCCGTAACGATACTGATCAGGACTTGAGCTGGCTGATGCGAAAGGTAACAGGGTTGCGCATTTTCCCGGATTCAGAGGGGAAAATGAACTTGTCGTTGCTTGACTGTGGATATGAGATCCTGGTTGTATCTCAGTTTACGCTTTTCGGAAATGTCCGGAAAGGATTTCGCCCCAGTTTTATTGAGGCTGAAGAACCTGAATTGGCGAGAGAAATGTATGACAGGTTTTGTGCTGAACTTGAAATATTGAGGCCTGGAAAAATAGCCAAAGGGGTGTTTGCCGCCGATATGTTGATAGAACAGACTAACTACGGTCCGGTTACCATACTGCTAGATTCCAGGCAGACATGAGCAGACAAGGCATTACAGGATGCATTTCTGACGAATCCCGAAAACAACCGGCAATCAGGAATTCTTGAAAAGCTTGTCCTTTAGCTTGAGAAGATGCTGGAATTTTGCGCTTTTTTCCGGGATCAAGCTGTCTTCAAGTATTTTTGTTTTCAGGCTGATTTCAGCCTTTACAAACACTTCTAAGTCAATAAATATGTATTCTGGCTTTAAATGATAAATTATAGCCATTTCGAGCAGAAAGTCGCGGTCGAATTCTTCGAGACCCTTCTGTAGTCTTACTGTTTCGATAAACTCCATGTCTTTAGCAGGTATGGAATCGAACGGGTTGCCAGAAGTGCGACGACTGTTAACATAAAAAAAAAGGACTATCAGTATGCCTATAGGTACTATAAACATCAAAATCATCTCAGTCTCGTAGTTCGCCTGACTGAAAAAGTCATTTATGTTGCGAAGAAATTCTCGCCCGCTGAGCTTCATATAATACCTTACAACACTTTAAAGCTGAGCTCAGTTACCAGCTTTCTGATCTTGGCAGAAGGATCCTTGCGCAGAGATGGCAGGTATTGTGACAACATCTGCGGGTTTATGCGTGATATGGCTTTTACCGCATTAAAGCGGAGTAGTTCATCACGATCATTGATAAATTGAAAAATAAAATTAAGAAAATTCGCGTCCTGAATTTCGCCCATAGCCCATAGAGCGCTTGCCCGCATGTTTTTGTCTTTGTGCGCGAGCATTTTTTGCATTACTGGTATTAAATTGAAATTGCCGATTTTTCGAATGCCAACTATGGCATTGGCGCGAATTCGGTTGTTGTCATCGTCGAGAAAAGGTAAAAGAATCTGAATCGCCTGACGGTCGCCAAGTGATGATATTGCTTCAATGGTGTTAGCTCTGACTCGAGGATCCGGGTCATTAAAAAAGCTGATAAGCTGCTTGATCATATCAGGGTCGCCAATGACGCCGAGAGTCTTTACGACGGCTGCGCGCACAAGTTTTGAAGGGTCTTTCATTGCAGCAAGCAAAGCGTCTTTGCCCCTGTCGCTCAGCTGAATGTTTTCCAGCAGCAGGGCTGATTGCAGTCTTGTCTGAGGATCTAGAGAAGAAAGGTCCTGAATAATCTGTTCAGAGAAGCCCTGATCAAGCTTTTGTATAACTTTAGCGGCAAGTTTTCTCGTCTCGGGATTAAGATTGTTGAAGTTTGCTTTGAAACGTTCTTTACTCAGCTCGGCAATATGGCTTAACGCAAGGCTGCGAAGTTTATCATTATTGCTGTTGATAAGTCTTACCATCAATGGCGCAAGTTGAATCGCCGTCATAGTTGCCTTAAGGTGATGCAGAGCGTGAAGTGCCACGTTTTCGTCGGGATCGCTCAGAGCCTCAATTGCAAAGTTTTTGAATTGTGGAAAATGCTGCTGACTCATGCAGTGCAATGCCGCAAGTCGCACTTCTGGAGAGGGGTCTTTAGTGGAGTTCTTCAGCAGTTCTGGCAGCCCATTTATTTTGCACTCACTCGCAAACTCTATGGCAGCAACGCGCACGCCAACGTCGTTGTCCTTTAAAAATTTTTCGATAGAGATATTACGGTTGCGTGCTACAAGATTGTTTTTAAAATGTTCTTTGTCTTCGGCGTCAGCAATAGTAGAGAGTAGTTTAAGAACAATTCGCCACAAATTGTCGTCAACGTTTCCCTGAATAGCTGTCAACAGAAGTGAACCAAATGATGGATCGCTGCTGATCAGCCATTCAAAGAGGTTGAACTGCTCTGCAAACGGCCATTCTTTCAAAAACAGGTAGGTTTCGTGAAAATTTTTCTGAAACAGTTCTCGGATAAAGGGTCTGACCAGGGCATGACGATTCTGGGCTAGAGCGTAAAAAAGCCTGCGTGTAAGTTTTCGCTGCTCATCTGGCAGTTGTTTGTCGCGCATCATGCTGAGAATAGTTTTTTCCCATGCATCATATAGACTGGCTAGAGCCAACTTGTTGGGTTCGCCTGTGTCATTCATCCGGGCAAAAGTCTTTTTGATAAGCTGTGATAAAGAGTTGATTGCCAGAGTTCTGATTTCTGACGAGCCGTCACGAAGCAGTTCGAGGGCATTCTCAAAACAGTATGGATCGATCTCTTTTAAGAGATCTGGCAGGACTTTGTATCGATAACGAGTGTCTGCGATGCTTGAAATAAAGCGGAGAATTTCATTTTTTGCATTGCCAAACTGAGGTATTAACAAGCTACTACAAAGCTCTGTCAGACCATCAAAGTTCCCTTTGGCAAGCTTTTCAGAGAAATATGGCAGAAGCTCCTGGATCGAGTATTCGCCGAAAATTTCGAGAATTCTATCTTTGCGAGCCTGCGAAGCTTTGCCATAAAAATCAAGATAAAGTGGTATGAAATCGAGACGGGTGAACTTGCTCAGAGTGTCAAAATAAAATTCTTTGATTTTGAGATC
>JAHISQ010000169.1 GCA_018818125.1 Candidatus Rifleibacteriota bacterium | reverse complement strand
TGAAGAAGCCGGGTTTGAAAACGAGAACGCTATCAGAGAGCTTGGCCGCAGATACCGTGACACCGTTCTCGCTCTTGGCGGCAGCAAGCATCCGACCGAAGTATACAAAATGTTCAGAGGGCGTGACGCCACAACCGCAGCGCTTCTTCGCCATTCGGGACTTGCTGTCGGCTGACAACTGGGCACGCTTTAGACCCGTTATTTACTGGGGGGCGCGTCAGCCAAATGCTGCCGCGCCCTGGCAATATATAAAAGAGACAAAAGTAGATGTTTTACTAAATGTTTTTTCCGCTGCATGACCAGAATAACGAGCCGGTAAAGATCGTTCCGATTATCACCTACGTAATAATCGGGCTGTGTTTTCTTGTGCAACTGCACCAGATGTCTCTCGATTTTTCCCAGACAGACAAGATAAGATCTGCTCATTTCGTGCACCGCCACGGCATGGTGCCCAAAGCATTTTTTGAGGGAAATCCAACCTACCAGATAGGCCCAGAATCGCTACATTTGAGCAGCAAAGACATGGCCGAAGCCGAAGAAATCCCAGTGGGAAGCTCGGAGCGCGAAATGTATGATCTGCTGGTGTTGCATTCTTCCAAGCTATCCCTATGGTTAATGCCGTTAACCTGCCTTTTCATGCATGCCGGTCTGATGCATCTGCTTACCAATATATGGTTTTTCTGGATTTTCTCCGACAACGTTGAAGAGAGGTTCGGATCTGCACTTTACGCCATCTTCTACCTGGCTGCCGGCGTATTTTCGAGCCTGGCACATGCCTATCTCAATTCGGCTTCATTCACGCCCCTGGTCGGAGCCAGTGGCGCCGTCAGTGCAGTCATGGGCGCGTACATAGTTCTTTTTCCAAAGCACCGTATTACCAGCTACTTTTGCCCGGCATGGTTTTTTATCCGCCGCCTTGATGTGCCAGCCGTTCTAGTGCTCGGCCTCTACCTGGCACTCAACATTCTGTCAATGGCCAAGACAGGCACGGCCAATGTCGCGTTTGACGCTCACATCGGCGGCTTTGTGGCAGGTTTTGTCTTTGCTCATATACACAAAACTCTGGTTAATGTCGTGCCAGGCAACAATAAATAGAATATCAACGAATTTTCTTCAGATTAACCAGCGAATAGATGCACAACGTCGAAAAGACTATCGGCGTGAGGCACATATCAGAAATGAATGAGATGCCCACTACCAGTATCACGCCGACAACTGCTGGCAAAGCGTTGCTCACCAGACTCACAATCTCGACTGAGGTTCCGGTAACCAGCTGAATTATAAAAGTAGAAAAAATGAACAGCATTATCAGTTTGCCCCTGTCGCGCAAAAAAAGCATCTGCGCCGTCTCAAAAGCGTCTCGGGCTGGCTCAAAGACTGCCGCCACTTCCACCAGCAGATATTTAAAATAGACAGAAGCAAACACAAAAATCAACAACAGCATTGCCAGCATATTTGACAGGTCTGTAACTATCGTATAAGTGCTGGTAACTGAACCTGCTGCAAAGACTGTGCCGCTCATTATCAGCGCGATAATAAACCATAAACCCAGAAGCAGATGTTTTTTAAGCGAAAGGGTAAAAACACTCAGATACAACTCTCCAGCTTTATCACGAATTCTTTCTTTGTTGTAATCGCGGCCGTGAATGCAGTCATCAACCATAAGTGCGATGTTGATCTTCCATTCAACCATCAACCCCAGAGTTTTATAAGAAATATAGGGAACGAAAAGCAGTCCGAAAAAGACACCGAAAATTTTGTGAAGAGATGCAGACAGGGCAAAAACAATGAACAGAAGAAATCCCATAAGGACCCAGCGAAAAAACTGCATCAGAGTGTAAATTGAAAAAGCTGCTACATGCTTTTGATACAGGCGCATTGCGACATCAAAATATTCACTCACGCCAGCTTCTTCTTCTGGCAGCATTGAAAATCCATGTTGTGGAATGTACGAGATGATATTAGCGTCAACCCTGCCAAGATCAGCCATCAGCAACGAAGACGACTTAGTGTCGAGATGTGCACGATTACTGTAGACTTCGAAGGCAAGAAAAGTCAAAACTGATTCGCGCCGCGCCATAAGACTCATTTGCTCTATTTTCAAGAGTTCCTGTTCTGATTTTTGCCGGGCATCTTCGTTGACAGTGCCATCAGAATTCTCAAGCCCTGCCGCTTTTATCAGTTCTTCAACATGTTTGAGTTCGGTTTCTATTGCGGTTAAGGACTCAAGCGTTCTGTCATCGACAATCTTATGCTGCAGACACTTTTGCCCGAGCTGTAAAAGCGACTGCTTTTCGGCCTGAGGATTGCGTTCGAAAAGTTTGCGTTCGGAATCCAGCTCTGAATCACCGCCAATCGATCGCAACAAGCGAAGCACTCCGGCAAAAACCTTGTCGAGACTGTTCTCAAAAAACTTCGCCTTGCTTTTTTCGAGCTCAACCTGTTTTTTTACCTGCTGCAAAAGAATGACAGCACCGGTTACACGAGCATCTGCGTAATCATGCAATATTTCAAAAGCTCTGTCACGCACCCGCGGGTTGTGATCGTGCAGCATCTTCTCGACAATAGGCACCAAAATCGGCTCTCTGAGCTGAGACATAACATACAGAGCAGATCTTTTGAACGCTTCCCGGCCATTTTTCAACATGCCCTTAAGCTCAACCACAAGATCAACACGATTTTGGGAATGCAACGCCAGAATTGCATTTCCAACAACCCGGCTGTATTTATCTTTTAGTAGCGGCAGAAGACAGTCCAGAGAGCGGTTTTCTGACATTGCCGAGACAACCGCCTCTACTGCATTTGCCCTGACTCTATCATCCCCATGGGTTAATAACTCGCAGCAACGCTCATAGGCTCCGGCCAGTTTTTTCTCGCGCACCATGGTCAACATCATTGACAAGAGGAATGAATCCTGTTCATCACGAAATGCCCCGAGAAAAAGATCAGTATATTCAGTCGCATCAATTGAGTTGATTTTGCTCAGCGCTATATAGCGCCGCGCAGCATCGTCACTCGTCAAAAGCCCGGCAATTTCATTATCTGAAGCTTCTTCTGAGTGCTCATCAGGCATGGCAGCGACAAACTCTTCATGCGAACGGCTTTGTTCAAGCTTTTCGAGTACAACTGCCGCAGCCGGGTTGCCATCGTTTTTTTCGGACTGTATGTATTCGAGCGCGCGTTTGCGAATCTCAGGTTCAGGATCACTGATCGACATCTGCGCGAGAGCAACCAGCGACTGCGGTGATTTTATGCGATAAAACGCATAAACAGCAGAGGCTCTTGTCCAGAGTTTGTTGTCCTGCGACATTTTTTTGAGCAGGTTAAAAAGCGACTGTCCGCCAATGCCCTGCAGTGCCTTCACCACGTTGGTCTTAACGCGATTATCACTGTCTGACATACAGCTGATAATACAACGATACGCATCTTCGCTCTCAATAAGTGCCAGAGCTTCGATTGAATTGGCCCTGATACGTGCATCCTCATTCTTCAGATAGGGTGCCAGCACCGAAACGTCGTCAGGATTGGCAAACCGGCCAAGACCAATTATCATACTCGCCTTCAGTTGCAAAACAGTCTCTGCGTTAAGAGCATTGAGCAACAGCAGGCGGCCAGTTCTACTTTTCTCAGCCAGCAACATTTTTAAACCGGCAAAGCGGGCATGTGGATCTTCGTGATCGAGCAGTTGCTCAACTGAGAGTTCTGAGTATTCAGCGTCTTCCGGGGAAGACGCCTGCTCCTGAGCAAAGCGTTCCAGAGCTTTTCTTGCGATAAAACGAGTCTCTTCATCTGCATCTGAGCCAGCTATTTCGGTAATTCGGCTAATCAGCTGCCGTAGAGCACCGCGAACTGCCAGCACTATCCCCTGCTGCCTCTCTTTGGCAACAGAAGAGTCCAGAAGCTCCGTGATCCTGTCAAAATTTATTTCATCGCTCATACATCACCCATCACCTATTCCGGTGATCTCAAACGACCGTCGCCATCCTGCGACAGGAGAATCCAGCTCATATTCTGTGAGCGTTTCGGGATAAGTAGCTCTAATAGCCAAAGACCATAAGAGCCATCTAAAAGACGGCTGGAATTTTCAGGCCAGCCACGCAAAGAAACAGCACTCACCAGGTTTTAACCGGTAATGCAACCGCTGCTCTTTTACCGGAAACGTTGCACCATTATAATCGTCTGCAAGAAGGTTATCGAGTTGTCTGCAGCCAGAATGCAGACACCACTCGAGACTCACATTGCCTGCCAGCTCGTTTTTGAAATCGCGGTTGAAGATTATCATCACATGACTTTTTTCAGCATGTCTGATAAAGCCTATAACATCAGCCTGTCCGGTCTGAACCATGCTAAAAGACTCACGATCATAGCGCATCACAACACTGGCATATTTCTGGCGTAGTTTCAGAACTCGCATTACAAAGCCCAGCATCGGGTGAACGCCATTCCACCGGTAGCCACAAAGGTCAAAAAGCGCCAATTTGCATCCTTTAAGCCTGTCAAGGTCCTGATTAGAAAAATCCAGACCGGTATTGACCGGTATGGTTTCACCCAGTTCCTGCCCCGAATGGATAAAGGGTATCGCAAAAGGCAACATGGTATTTACGAGAAAGGCGTATTTGCTGTAAAGCTCACCGCCAGCACGACCGGCAGCACGAGGTGTATTGTGGTTCTCTACCGCTCCAAAGAATGGCATCGGCACGCCCTGATTGCCAATGTGATTAAGCAGATCATACATACCATCGCGTCGGTATTCTACCCACCAGGCATATCCGACTACTGCGTTATAGCCAGCATCGACGCTTTCCCGTTTTATTTCAAAGTTCTCTGAGAGGAACGCGAAATCCGGGTCTACTGCGCGCGCGCGCGCTATCAGCTGTTGCATCAGGTTTACCGGAACAGCATGCCCCATATCAACCATAACCCCGTCTATCGCAAATTTCTGCTGATAATAGGGAATCAGATCGATAATAGTCTGCCACAGCCCATGATTAGCCAATTCTGGCCGAGCCAGAGAATTGTCGTACATTCTGATAGTATTGTAAGCAATATAGTTAAACTCCGGCTGAGCCTGATTTTCGTCTACATACATGCGCAGATAGGTTACATCGCCCCAGGGCGGCTGATTGTCGTCAGGCGGCCAGTCGGCGAAGGCACCGGGTATGCGTACGGATATCTTCTCACCGGTTTCCGCGTCTATTCCATCTCCGCGAAACTGACGCTTCGAGTTTAACGCTACCGACTCTTTCGCGGGCGGCAACTTGAAAAACGCACGATAATCAGCATGCGGCGGCGGAAGCTCGTTAAAATCTCCCTCTTTAACCTTGTTATTTATAACTTCCAGTTCCTGAGCCGTAAAAATTGGGTTGCCGTAGTGCTTTGCCGCCTTTTTCAGATCAGTCTCACCGGGCGTGCGGTCAGTGACGTTCTCGTTAATCCAGTAAAACCACTCGGGGTGCTCGATTGCCCAGTCTGAATCCTTGCTGGCTGTCCTGAACACAAACTCGGCAATAATCCTTATACCAAGCAGATGACTTGCCTCGATAAAAGCGCAGAACTGTTCTTCGACACCCATATCGAGCAGCGGGTCAGCCAGGCTCTCTTCGATCCGGTAGGGATTGCGTATTGCATAAGGGGAACCAAGCTCGCCCTTGTTGCCATCATGGCCGATTGCAGTAACTGGCAGAAGATGGATCGTAGTGAAACCCAGCGCTTTTACATAACCAAGCATGGCAATTGCCTTCAAAAAAGTGCCAGACTCTCTGATCCCAGCGCTGTTTAATGTGAGATCATCGCTGCCGCCACCAAGCACACCATCGGCATCATGATCATAAGCAGCAGTAAGCCTGACGAAGATATTAAATATAGATTCACCAGCAATCCAGCTTCCACCATTGCCGGCGCCACGCTGGCCATTGAGCGAACGCAGCGGGTCAATACCCGACAACTTTATGCGCTCAATTGCCTCAATATGACCGAGATAAAATTCACCGGGATTCACACCAAGAGCTGGTTTGCCGTCTTTCAGCTCATCTCCGGGCTTTATCCAGAGCGCTGGTACCATATAGCGATTATCGAAAGGTTTCTTCGCCAGCGCTTCGAGCTGCGCCTTCATTTTCTGCAGTGGTGTTGAACAGTTATTTGACATAATGCCGGCTCCTGAATTTAGTAGCTAATCGTTAACACAAAATTCTAGCACAATGAAAAGGCTGCTCGCAGCAATTTCTTTAATTCTTTACAACCAGAGATTTATTTATTATTATGCTCTGAGTTTTGTATGAAAATTGACTACTTGAATCAAGGAGATTGTGATGGCTATAAAGGTTAACGCTGACACCTGCGTTGGTTGTGCCGCATGCATCGGCACCTGCCCAGTAGAAGTACTCGACATGAAAGACGGTAAAGCCGTTTATAAAGGCGACGGCTGCATAGAATGTGGTGCCTGCGTTTCTGCCTGCCCGGTAGAAGCACTCAGTCTGTAATACGCTTAGAAAAAGCCGCCGGCGATCTGCCGGCGGCTTTTTTATATCTGAAATTATCTGAAAAAAAGTATCAGAGGTTATCGATCAAATCATCGAGACCGCCAGCACTTGACGAAGCTCCGGACGAGCCGCCTTCATCTGAATCCGGTGGAAAATCAGGATTATCAGGAGTTGGCAGAGACTGTTCTTCTCCACTGCTACTGCCGCTGTCATCATTATTGCTACCAGAATCAACATCGTCGCCCTCAGCCGGGAGTGTACCAGAGTTATTGTCGGAGAGATCTCCCCCGCCAGCATCAGGGTTGTTAGAATCTCCATTGCCTGATTTATCGTCGTAAGATCTGATCGGACTTTCTTCCTTTTTTTGTTGAACCGAGGCAAGTTCTTTTTCCAGGGTCGAAGCAGCAGATTCTGCTTCTTGTAGTTCTCCTTTGGCGGCTCCTACCTCTTTTTCCTTTTCGGCAATATCGTCTTTTAGACGCCGCCGACGGCGCTCATAAAGCCCATTATCACTGAGTGTGTGAAACAGTCGATTTGCCTTCTCGTATTCGTCCTGCAGCTCTTTGAGTTCCTGTTCAAGCTGAGGAACACGGTTTGCTAACTCGTCTTTGGATTTGTAAGCATCTGCGAGCTTAGCCGATTTGTCCTGAATATTGGCAGCCTCTTCACCAAAACGGTTAACACGCTCCATTTCACTCCAGGATTTAAGGCGTTCATCGCGCAACTGGGCAGTTACTTCCTGCTGATAATTCTGCTGAACCTCAGCCGATAGTTTAAGTCTTTCTATTAATGAACTGGTGCGGTCTTTAATCTGTTCGTCATCGACCAGATTGTAAACCTTTTCGTAGCATGCAATGGCCGACTCATTGTCGGAATAGCAGACGGCAAAGACAAATCCGAGTAATTCGAGCACCTTTACGTCATCCGGAGCAGCTTTTAGCTTTTCTTCGCAATCCTTTTTAAGAGCTTCAATCAGCCCCTGATCATCATTTGCCAAGATGGAGCGATCAATTTTTATTGCCCGCGCAAAAGAGTCAATCGCGCCTGCAATATTGCCGGCTTGCTTAAGTTCGAGCGCCTCCGCAAAGAGAATTTCGGCATTTTCACTGCTGGAAGAGTCATCTTTCTGTTCCTGGGCAAACAACGGTTGAAGTTGGAACAAGCCAGGTTGCACCAAAAACAGCCCACAGATAGCTGAAAAAATTAAACTGGCACTGAGTTTTCGCATCAGCAACCTCTCTACGATAGTATAATAGTAAATGATATCATAGCAGTAATCAGACAACAATCACAAACATTTTTCAGGCTTGGGTGAAACGGGTTGACTTGCTGAAAGGTCAGTGTTATTAGATAAAAATGCTCAGCGAAAGGGAAGTTTTTACCGGGCAGTAGATAATTACAGGAGTCAACTATGACAAAAAGAGTTTACAATTTTTCAGCCGGTCCAGCCGTTCTGCCAGAAAAAGTATTACAGCAGGCAGCTGATGAGATGCTCAACTATAAAGATTGCGGTATGGGCGTCATGGAACTGAGCCATCGCTCATCGACCTATCAGAAAATAATCGACGACGCCGAGGCGGGTCTGCGCAAACTCATGGGCATACCGGCAAACTACAAAGTCCTCTTCTTGCAGGGGGGCGCATCTTTGCAGTTTTTGATGATTCCAATGAATCTCGGTGTCAACAAAAAAGCAGATTACATCAATACCGGTGAATGGTCTGGCAAAGCCATTCAAGAAGCCAAGAAATTCGGCATGGATGTAAATGTAGTCGCTTCATCAGAAGAAAGCACTTATTCCTTCTTCCCTGAAATCGACGTCAACAAGGTCAGAAAAGATGCTGACTACCTGCATATCACCAATAACAACACCATTTTTGGCACAAAATGCATGGATGTTCCAAAAGTTAACATCCCAGTCGTCGCCGACATGTCTTCGAACATAATGAGCGAAAGATTTGATGTCAGCGAATACGGCCTTATTTATGCCGGTGCCCAGAAAAACATTGGCCCGGCTGGCGTGGTAATAGTAATTATAAGAGAAGACCTGATCGGCAAAGTCGAAGGTCTGCCCACCATGCTCGATTACAAAACCCATGCAAAAGCCGGTTCGATGTTCAACACACCACCGACATACGGCATTTACATTGCCAAACTGGTATTCGATCACATGCTCGCACTCGGCGGGGTCGAGTATTTTGAAAAGCTAAACAAGAAGAAAGCTGCGATCATCTACGACGCGATTGACAACTCAAAGCTGTTCAAGGCTCACGTAAAGCCCGGCAAAGACCGCTCACTGATGAACATTCCATTCTTTACCGACAAGCCTGAGCTTAACGACAAGTTCCTCAAAGAAGCTTCAGCCGAAGGCCTGGTAACCCTCAAAGGGCACCGCAGCGTTGGCGGCATGCGTGCCTCTATCTACAATGCCATGCCGATCGAAGGCTGCCAGAAACTCGCCGATTTCATTCAGAAATTCGACAAAGAAAACTCCTGACCCTGTGAGCTCACACAACCGTCTCCATCCTGCGACGGTCGTTTATAGCTCACCTCCGAACACTACGAAACACACTGCTCTAATGGCTGAAGCCATTAGAGCAGTGTGATTTAAGATCTTTCAGCACAGAGCGCGAAAATGAGAAAGAAAAGGAATAAAAAATGACAAAAAAGATTCTGGTTGCTACCGACAAACCCTTTGCCCCAGAGGCCATCAGCCTGATGAAGGCTGCAATCGCCAATAAGCCAGATTTTAAGATCGAACTGCTCGAAAAGTATACCGAAATCGCTCAGTTCAAAGCTGCCGTAAAAGACGCTGACGCCCTTATTATCCGCAGCGATCTCGCTTCTCAGGAAATCATCGAAGCTGCCGACCATCTTAAAAGTATCGTGCGCGCCGGCGCCGGTTTTGACAATATAGACCTCGCCGCTGCTACCGCTCACAAGGTAGTGGCAATGAACACCCCAGGTCAGAATTCCAACGCAGTTGCCGAACTGGCTTTTGGCATGATGGTTTACATCGCCAGGGGCAAATTTAACGGTAAATCAGGCAGCGAATTGATGGGCAAAAAACTCGGCCTGCACGCGTATGGTAATGTTGGCCGCAATGTCGCCAGAATCGCCAAAGGCTTTGGCATGGAAGTTTATGCCTTTGACCCATTCGTGCCCGCCGACAAAATAGAGGCAGAAGGCGTCAAGGCCGTAAAATCGGTCGAAGAACTTTATAGCACCTGCCACTATGTATCTCTGCATATTCCTGCTAATGATAAGACAAAGAAGTCGATCAATTTCGACCTGCTCAATCGTATGCCCAAAGGTGCAGTTCTGGTTAACACTGCCCGCAAGGAAGTCGTCTGCGAAGAAAGCCTCAAAAAAATCCTTGCCAGCCGTGCTGACTTCAAATATGTATCAGACATCGCGCCGGGCTGTGCTGCCGACCTTGAAAAAGATTATGCAGACCGCACCTACTTCACTCCGAAAAAACTTGGAGCCCAGACCGAAGAGGCCAACGTGAATGCCGGAGTTGCAGCTGTCGAGCAGATCGTTGCCTTCTTTGAAAAAGGCGACGTAACTTTTCAGGTAAATAAGTAACACTGATCATGTTGCTCATGGGATTTGGCAAGCGGAATTGAAACCGTAAAAAAAGACCCGCAGACAATAGTGTCTGCGGGTCTTTTAATTGCTACAATCTCAATCCTCAGACGATGAGGACACGGCTCTTAATCTCTTCGTGCTTGCGCGAAATCCGCGCCAGCATTGCCGGGACAAATTCGTTGGCGACGTTGCTGTTAAGCTTTTTCAACAGCAACGGAAGATTAGCCATATCTTGGAATACCATTGGTTTTTCGATGTAGTATGACACTGTCTTTTCATTGCTCAGCCACTGCTTTTCGGAATGTGCCAGTCCGCTGTCAGTCTTTTTGCGCAACATTGCCAGCGCCTGCTCAACCGCTGCTCCCCTGACCTTCTTGCCGGTCAGCAGCAGAAAATCAAAAATCGCTTCGAGGCCACGCGAAAAATCATACTCATAGAATCGTGGAAATATGATTTTATCCCATTCAGTATTGGGAATCTCTTTGCCGGCTGTTGACAGAAAGACCTGATGCTTGATCAGATAGCTCACTGCCTTCTGCATGTTGACCGCAAAGCTTTCGGTGTCTTTGGTGTATCTGGAGTATTCGGTCATGCCTTCGAGCATGACGGTAGTAGAAACCAGCGAGCTTTTGCCGTTGTTCTTATAAGCTGACTCATCGCAGTTATAGCCGCCATCAGGAAGCTGATAACGGGTCAGCCAGGTTTTCGCCCATGGGACATGCGCAAAAATATCGAAATCAAGCTTGGAGGCGAGCTTCATGAGACTGCCAAGAAAGCAGAAACACATTACTTCGGTATAGCCATTCACAGGCCCCTCGACATCTTCTTCGCGCACAGGAAAAACTTTAAGATACTGCCGATCAGCACAAGTCAGCAATTCTTTGAAAACATCGACCGGCACCTCAGCCAGTCTGCCAGTTTCCTCAAGCAGCAGAATATACCACCAGGGTGAATCCCATTTGGGCCAGTAGACATCTCTTTCGATCATTAGCCGGGCATTTTCGCTCTTTATAAGCGCCCCGACCTCACTCAATTCATTGGCTTTCAAAACGCCCGAGATCATGTTTCGTTCCTTTTTCAGATTTTATTACAAAACAAAAGCTATAACCAGCATTGAAAGATCAATGCTTTATTAGATAATATGACAAACACCTGAATTTTGGAAGAGCTTATATATAATTAATTGAGTAACTTGCAAAATTGTGTTTTCAGCAACATCTCAATCCCTGTGAGTAGGCCGATAAGCAATGAACGGCAGTCATGAAAAGACCATTCTGTTAACGGAATATCGTGTTTTTTATGGCCTAAATATTCTTTTAAGCAGACTAATAGTCTTTTTCGAGAAATAAATTAACTTGTTGGAGAGCATGAAGATGATTAAAGCGTTTTTGAAAAGGCTATTCTCAACCGTGGATCAGCAAAAGTCTTCGGCCAGTCCGAAGCAGGTTCCCAAAATGCCTGCCAAGGTGGTTGAGAAAGCCCCATATTTCACTCCGGAGGCGGCTCCTTCCAATCATTTTCTTCAGTTCAGTGAAACTTTATGGGATACGGAGATCCCGCCCAGTTTTGTGACGAAAGCTTTCGTCTGTGACGAAACATTGGTCATTGCTACAACCCGAGGGGCTGAGGGAATTCTTCTTGGCCTTGATGCACAAACAGGGAGCATACATTGGGAACAAACTGGGCTTTCCCGTGAAAACTACAAGGTTCCGAGTGCTTTCCAAGCAGGCGACCATACCGTGGTTCAGCTGTGGAACGCCGAATCTACGGATTCTTCAAGTACCCTT
The DNA here is from genome assembly GCA_018818125.1 of Candidatus Rifleibacteriota bacterium. Classification (GTDB taxonomy): domain Bacteria; phylum Muiribacteriota; class Ozemobacteria; order Ozemobacterales; family Ozemobacteraceae; genus Rifleibacterium. Next base: position 13,761 of record JAHISQ010000169.1, on the reverse strand, counting down.
CTCTGGTTAGATTCCAAAACAGGGAAAGAAGTTTCCCGTGTTCCTCTTGAAACAGATGACCCGGTTGAAATCGCAAGATATGGGTCTCAAACGCTGATCGTCGGGACCAGGCATATCTGGAACATTCCCGAGGGAACAACCCGATTTGATCGTCTGTGTGCCCTGCAAACACAGATAAAAAGGCCCGTTGTTATTCACAACGACATGCTTTATGGAATGGGGGAAAATGCTAAGATTTTCGGTCTGGATCTGAAGACAGGACAATGCAAGTGGGAAACAAACGCGCCCATACATCCGGAAAAGATGCTGGGACATGATGAAGCCCTATTACTCTATGGCAATAAGGACAACCTTTATCGAGTTGGCATCACAACCAAGGGCGTCCGCTATTGGCTGGATCTGAATTCCTCCCGCCGGGAAGAGAGACGCACACCCGCCGTCTGCGACCATTATCTTGCATGGGGAGTTGGTCTGGATTTCGACATCTATGAACCCTACACCGGAAAAAAGCAGGTATCATATTCAAGCTTTTGTAACCCGACGATTGCTGATGGTTTTCTCTATTATGTTTGGGACAACCGCCTGATCTGCCGACATCTCGATTCGGGGAAGGAATTTCAATCGAAAGAAATCGACGGCATGGCGATTTTCAAAACCCGCATTATTGGATCCCCGATAATAGAGCCTCATCGAGCCTACATCATTTGCAACGGGCACGTGATGGCCATCGGCGTCGCAAATCAATAAGTTGCGCAAAAAATTTGGGTTTGCCTAACTGTATTTAGCCAGTTCTGGCGCTGAAGCATTAATAAAGTTAAAAAGATGTGAAAAATCGGTGAAAAAAATTTGCGGGGAAGCTGTTTTTTCATTATGATAATAAAATGCTCATTAACAAAGCACAACTCAATCGAAAGTTGCTAATTATACTGACTTTGGTCAGCTGTCTTTTGCTGACCGGTTTAGAATTGCGCGCCTGGGACTGCATCGAAGCGCACCCAACCATCAACGCCCTTGCTTTTGAACATTTTGTTGCCAGATACAAAGCTGGCGATTTCATAGATAAGTTCAAGGGTGTGCAGCTCGATAACCAGATAAAGTTTGCCGGTCTCACTTACAGTAAGGCGGTCAAATTAGAGATTTCAACTAACGCTAAGACGATCAACTCGGTTGGCGTATTTTCACAATGGCTGCAACAAGGCGGTCACGATGCCGATGTCCCGCAGTTAAAAATGGGGTTTCGTCACTTCTATGACCCTGTTTATGAACCGCATTATCTAACCTGGCTGCGTCGCAAGCTTATTACTCCAGATAAAGATAATTTCAACAACGAGCAAGAGCTGTTTGAATCATATAATTATAGAGTTGACGACTGGAACCCCAATCTAGAATTCGGCACAGTAGAACGCAACATCCGACTGCTACCAAAAATTTTCCGACCCGAAATTGATGCGATAACCTGGGGAATGACACACGAAGAAAACGAACATTCCTGGCTAAACGGAAAATTAGCTTACAAAGCGGCAATGGAAAACAATAAAGCAGATTTTGGCGAGCTTAACCGCAGTCAGATGTTTGGCAAAGCATTCAGAGCGCTTGGCGAAACCATGCACCTGATGGCCGACATGACCCAACCGGCACATACACGCGCTGACAGTCACTCAGCTTATGAGCCAATAGAGGGCGCTGTCGATAAAAAGATGATAGTAAAAGTTATGGGTGACTCTCACAAAAACGCAAATTTCAAACCCGTGCCAGAATTTGAGATCGAAGACGGGTTGAGCCCCGCAGATCTTATGGCAAAAGTAGCGGCATTCACTAATACTAATTTTTTCAGCAACGACACTATATTCGATTATGAAAAATGGATATTTCCGCGCCTGAAGAAACGCCCCTACCCTTCGCCGCAGCTTTCCAAGCTTCGCCACGAGGCAGGTATCTATTACGCCAACTTCGAAACTGTTGGCTGGGTACCGCTTGCCAAAGAAACCGGCTCGTTATTTTCCAAGGTGCTTAATGATAGTGACAAATTTGGCCGGACCAATCCCAAATTCAATGTAATGCCCTACTTTGCCGAAAAGCAGGCGCAGGTGCTGATTCCGCTGGCGGTTTACAATTGCGCAGAACTGATCAGAGCTTTTTTACCGCACTTCAGCATGCAGGCCAGCTTAAGCAAGCTTTCTGGCAATAGCTACCAGCTTTCTGGTGCACTGATTCACCATGCTGACGACCCCGAATGGCAAGATATCGGTGCAATCAAGTATAATGGCGAAGGCTACATTAGAGTTAACAGTCAGTGGATTCGCTGTGAATTTGTTGATGGCCAGATGAATCCCGTCAAGCTCGAACTCAAGTCAGGTGATAGCGTCAAGCTGGTCGTTCGCAACGGCGCCGTGATTGTTAACAGCGAAACCCTGACAGCCAATTAAAACAAGTTTTTGGGCATAGCTTAAAGTTCCAATACCCAACACTAAGTGTTTTTGCGCTTACTAAATTCAGCTTCCCCCAAAAGCGACATTCTCGCAAACACAAAAACCTGAACAAATTCTTTAGAATTTGTTAAAATCAAGCATGGGTAAAAAGCAACCACCGCACACACTGCTTCGGCAACTTATCGAATTTCTCAGAGCGCGCTTCGGGCATGCCAGAGAAGCAGGCAGTTCCACACCAGATGAAAGCCAACAAAGCACCCCGTCATGCACCAGAATAGGTGCTAAGACCGCAACGATTTCTGAGTCGCCGTTAGAATCAGGTCAGCAGCTCTTTGTCGTCTGGGATGCAATCGGCGATGGTCGACTGGTCGGCGTATTCGACAATGAATTGCTCGCCCGTGAAATTCTGTCAGTAAACTCGCATTACTACCGTTACTACCGCTGCCAGTTCGGACATCCAACCGCTGATGCCATCGACTGGCTCGACCAGGAAGGCAAGGCACATCTGGCGAATATTATGGATTCGACCAGCTACTTTTCGAAGATGGCGCAGCAACCAGCTGCTAAAGCATTGGGTATAGTTCGCGAGGCCGCCCGGAACGAAATAGAGCGTATGGTAGAAATCTGGTTAACCGACTCTATCAAAGCACATAATTTTATCAGTAGTGATTTCTGGCACAAAAATGCCGAAGAAATGCGGCAAAAATATCTGCCCGCCGCCGAAAACTGGGTGTATTGCGAACACGATCGGATACTAGGTTTTTTTTCGCTCCAACAAAGCACTTTGGCGGCGTTATTTGTCGCGACCGGTCACCAGGGGCGCGGGATTGGAAAACTGCTGCTCGACAAAGCCATGCAACTACGCAAGAGCCTTTCTCTGACTGTTTACGAAGCCAACACCAGGGCAATAAATTTTTACAGTCACAATGGCTTTAAAGTGATGATAGCTCAGAAGGACCCGCATACGGGCCATTCTGAGCTACTCATGTCTTATCCCTGACTTATCATTGCCGGGGCGCACATGCCCCGGCAACAGTTTCATCAGCGTGGTGGCGGGGCAGCCTCTCTGATAACAGCGCCACTGTTGTCGGTCATGATCAGAATCGAGAATTTTTCGACGTTATCGAGCTGACTGGTGCTCAGCGATGCATAGTCGAACTTGCCTCGCAGATCGGTGTAACCATCTTTGTAGAAAACAACTTCGCCGGTCTTGTTGCGGGCATACACTTTAATATAGGCACTTGAAACCGGGCGGTTGCTCTGCAGGCTCAAGATCTGCAACTGCCCATAGGCCTCGATCATGCTTATCGAGAGTGAATGCGGGTAGTATGCAGCCGATTTGTTCAAGCCGCCACCAGTTATCTCGATCAGCATGTTACGATCCTTATACTGGTCGGGAACAATTATTGGTGTTGCACTGGCACCTTCTTCGAGCGTCAGTTCGATAGAATGATTTGGCCTGATGATCGAGAACTGGCCACTGACTTCCTGAACGAATGGTTTACGCGAGAATAACAGTTCGATATCCATCAGGTAGAAGTTAACCATAACTTTGCCAAGATTGCGGTGTCGCAATGTTACTGTGCGATTATCCACGGCCAACTGAATGTCTGGTTGACTGGCTGCGAGCATACGTTGTTTCTGATCGCGGTCCTCTTCGTCGGTAAGTAACGGGCCTGAACCGGTAATTTCGGCCGCCTGAGCCAGCACGTCGGCAAACAGGTTCCGCCAGCGCACAACCGGGTAATCCTTATACTTTTCAGCGATTTTGACGGCCTTTTCAGGTTTGCTATCTGAAAACGCCAGATAAGCCTCAATGTACTGATACTGAATCGAATCAACCAGGGCTTTGTCATTGATCTTGGCGAAATGCGTGCCCGCATCGGCAATACGATCCTGCAGCAGCAGGTAATACACTACAGCCAGTCGGTCGTAGTCACTCAGCTCTTTACGGTAGCGTAGATCAGCAAGCAGCGCCTGATACTGAGCGGCAAACTGCGAATTGAGAATTTCGCGTTTTTTGCCAAGCTGGTAGACCCTGGCATTGATCAGCGGCCAGTATTCTTTGTGCTGGTATGAATGGCGATCGACTGGGTTGACTACAAGCAGATCGCTGACAAAGCTGCTACCGCATTGTGTCGCGATCGGCGAATTGGTGAGATATTCGCGAATGGTCGGCAAATCTCGATTCAGTATTCCATAAGACCATAGAGTGTCGTTATAAGCATGACGATTGCGCAACAATTCAGTCACGCGCTTGAAGAAGTCGGCATTTTTCATTCTAAATGCAATCTGTTCAAGATCGTGACGCTCAACATTGTCACGCTCCAGAAATTCAAGAACTTCTTTATCGCTGCCATTTTGAGAGATCCATGGCCATGAGGTTTTATCAAAGTTGGTCAGCTCCTTGACCACATTAAAAACAAACGGACGAGCCGACGCCAGAAGCTTTTCGTTTTCTGAAACATGCACCGGATAGTGGTTAAAGCGACCGGCACGTGGGAAATAGAAGAAGTATTCGGCAGTTTTGGTCGAGAAGGGTTCGAGCTGAAGATGAATGCTGCGTGTATACAGGCTCTGCTGTACCGGCATTGCGCCCATTGGAACCTGCATAAGCACATCGACCTTTTTGATTGACGAAGTCGGGTTGGTAATGACGACCTGACAACCATAAACTGTGCGCACCAGGAACTCATCCGTCACGAACTTGTCAAAGCGTTCGTTCCTTTCGTAGCGATAACGATCGTTAAGCGCAAAGAAGTTCTGGCCGGTCAGAATACTGGCAGTATCTTCGGCGGTTGTTGCCGGCTTGATCTCTGAATGGAACACTATCGCATTGCTGGCGGCTTTGAGTGCCATTTTAGCGGCGCTGAAGTCGCTTTGATGTTTTTCGGCTTTGAAGGGCAGATCAATAACTGCGAGAGCCATCATCATTTCGGCAAAGTTTCCGGTAGCTTCAGCGATATTCGTCGAAACAAAGGGCTTGCCAGAGCGATGACAGGCGTAATCCTTCCAGAAGCCATTGATCTTGATCAGGCCAGCAAGCTGTTGCTCGATAGGCAATTGATAATAGTTGTTTTCGACCCATTCTTCGGTCGTATCGACCTGTCTGAAGAGCTGGCGCACTTCCTGACGGCGGCCCGACTCCTCGCTAAGCATGGCGCCTTCGAATTCATCGCCATACGACATAGATTCTTCCTTGGCCATCAGTTTCTGAGGAGGACAGGCCCTGACAGACGGAGAAGGAGGAGGAGGAGCGCTGGGCTTGGCCATACCCATGGAACGACTTTTGCTTATTGAAGCTGGCGCCGCAACTTCCATGTCAGCGGCATAATCCAGGTCTGACTCAACTTCGTTCTGCATTTTTGCATCTTTGAGAGCAGCGCCAAAGCCGATTGCATCGCCAGTCTCAAGTGCACTTCCCTTGAGGGCTGTTCCAAACAGGTGATTGAAACGCTCACGATTTTCGGGAAGCAGATCAAAACTATCAACAGAATGCCGCTCAAGCGACGCGGCCTGATCCGGCAGACGCTGCCCAAGCAAAATGCGTTCGAAGGCGTTGAGGCGACTAAATGCCCAGGGTTCGAGATAATCTTTGAGATCTATGCCAAGCAGCCATTTATCAATAAAGGTTTTGTCGCGCTTATGAGCGATGTATGGCTTAACCACCGACTCAAAGAATTTTTTATCTTTCTGGTAGATAAAAAAGTTGAGTTCATGACAGGCATACTTTGAATAGAGTTCGAGCTTGCGTGCTTCTTCGAATGTTGTCCAGGCAGTGACAAAAGAAAACTCTGTAAGCTTCGCATCCTTATTAAGAGCCATGAAAAGCCGGTAAACTGACGACAGCGAATCGAACAACTCCAATTTTGTAGTGGTAATGTCTTCGATTGCAAGGCTATCATTGGCAGTCAAAGCAGAAATATTCTTCTGCTCAGAAAAGTGTTTCTGCGGATCAAAGCCGCGTGCCATGCGCAGATCGCGATGTTTACCAGCTACTTCCGGGAAGGAGATTTCGCGGTAAGCTACGGCATATTGGTCCACTGCGAGAATCTGGAGATTATGGCGCGGCCCAAATGCGGCGAGGTCTACTTCTAGAACCCCGTCTTTATCAGGAATAAGATTGGTCATCAACAACGATGGTTCTTCAAGAAAATCAAGACTCACGAAGCCCTCAGTGCTGACACCGCCAGCATCCTGCTTTTTTTTGCGCTCTGGCGAGCGTGCCCTCTGCGGAGAAGGTTCGTTAAATCCAGACCAGGCTGCGCCGCCGGCTGCGTCTCTAGTCTGGGTGTCAGTTTTTCTCAGCGACCACGGGTTGAGCAACAAGCCAGGGCGACGCAGCATGTTACCCGGAAAGATCTTTGAATAGCGCCTTTCAAGGATATAACGATATTCATCGCCGATATTTCGCCCTGATAAATAGCGAGATTCAGGCAGCGCCAGTGCAGTAATACCCAGTTGTGGCGGCTGCATTGCCGCAAATTCGTCAAAAATCATGAATTCTGGCAAAAACCTCGCCGCGACCAGATGCACACGCACATCTCTGCCGGTATTGGCCAGCTTTATGCGCAGTTTATTGCCTGAGCTATCGGGCTTTGCCTCTACTATCTGCAGCGCCATCGGCCGGGTTAGAGACAAACAGCGACGTGTTGAAATCAGATAACCACGAACTCGGCTGCCTTCGGCAATTTTTAGCTGAACCGTAATCAGAGACTGTTTGAGATAAAGCTCATAATCGCCGGCTGGCAGATCTTTGATCAGCAGACCGGCATCCTTGATGCTCACTTTACCGATAAAATCTTCGACATAAGTGCCTGCCCGCATTTCATAGAGCGAGCAGAGCTCATCAACCTTCAGATCTGGGATCTCTGACAGAGGTATGATGATCTCGTGGTTGGCTCTTGCGCAAACAAGCTCAGGCACGGTAACCTGGTCGGCTCCAGGCACAAAATTGTGGCTCAGATTTTCGGGACCGCTAAGTCTTACGTATTCAATGTCTTTGAGTTCACCCAGATAAACGCGACCACTGTCGTCGGTCTGCAGTGTTGTCAACAATGTGCGTCTGGTGTAGCGGTGTTTGATTTCAACATTTACCGGAACCTGCGCGCAAGCTTCGCCGGTTTTGCCAAGCAACTCAACAATGTGAGTGACCCCAGAACGGCGCACAAAAAAGCTGAGAGTTTTTTCGGTGCGATCGATAGCGTTGATCGAAAAACTGCGTTCGACGCTGAGATCAATCTTTTTTCCCTGACTGAGATTGTCTATTTTACCGCGCACAGCAAAGTTTATGTGGCTGAGCTTTTCGGGCACCTTGAATTCGAAGGTTGATTCTTTATCATTGAACAGCTTAAAGCCAGGTACTTCACGGGTTGAAACGACATCTTCACGATCAACAGAAGTAATCAGCAACGACACTTCTTTGAGCAGAGCGACGTCGATCGGCATGACATTGAGAGTCAGCGCCGGGCGAAAAATCAGGCTGGCATTCTTTCCTTCAACCAGAGCTTCACGATCGACATGAAAACTACCTGAGAGATCGTAGTTTTCGGAAAGATGATTGAAGTCGTGCAGAGCCGCGAAATCGCCATTTCTGACAACAAACTTGCGATTTTGCGGAGTGGTGCTGTATGGCACATTGATTACGCCCTGAGTATCGGGCTTGTATTCCTGGCCAGCGAGCAGGATGGTAGCTTTTTCGACCTGCTGGCCTTCACCGTCGAATATGGTAAACAACTGACCGGCCGGGCCTGAGCGTTCGGCAAAATAAAGCTGACCACGACGTATCAGCGCGCGACTGCTCATGCCGTTACCGATCAATTCGACCACGTAAACACCGTTATCTTTAAGCTCAGGAAAAACGAACTTTTCGGCATGTCGCCTGTGCTCTGGCTGCGGGTATTCAATCAGACGCTCGTCGTTTGCAACCAGGCCGTCAAGATCGATAGCGGTAGTGACTTCGCTCATGGTCTCGCGGTAGAGGTTGACGAGATTGAGCTTGTAGATTTTAACAATCAGCTTTTTGACGTTTTTGATTCTTACGTCGAGCATAATTGGCTCATTTGCACTGATTACTGCTTTATTGGTCGGCATCAGATCAAGCTCGATGCGTTCTTTGAGCTCTTTTACCTCACTGGCGTTGAGCAATGAGAACCACTGTTCCATGTCACCAACGCCGTTGAGAATCTTGGTTTCGGCAAATATACGAGTGAGATAATTTGTTTCGATATAGCTCTGAAAACCTCTGCTGTCAATTTGATCGACCAGCAGAGTCTGCAGGTAATCTCGCACAAGTGGCTCATCGCCGCCAATGGTTCCAAACAGAGTTGCTGAGCTGAAGTTTGCGTTGAGATCAGCGCGGTAATTGCGGCCCTCGTTGGTGTCGAGAAGAGTCTGTTTGATATAAGAGACATTGCGGGGCAGTTTGAGGTATTCGATAAACAGCGCCTGCTCATAAACGCCACTTTTGCGTTTGAGGTCGAGAATATGATAGAGCAGGTGCGCCTTGAGAGAGTTGAAAAGCGGTTCAAGCGGCTTAACATATCCATACATGCTGGTGAGAAGTTCAAGCTTGATTTTGTCGCTCTGCTGCCAGTTGGTGTCTTCGCCGGGCTGCATTTTCTTGAGATATGTCAGCACAAAATTGCTGTTGCTCAGCAATTCTGGCATTTTGCGGGCAACCTGATCAAGCTGGCTGCGCAAAAGCATTCCGTGAATCGGCATACTACCGAAGCCGCCGCTGTGCTTATATTGCAGGTCTTCAACTACCATCTGCACCAGGTTTTTGCCATCCGGGCGCCGCATATGGGCAAGCAGATAGCGGCGTTGATCTGGGTTAAGACGCTGATCAATCAGAGATTCAATCCCGGCTGTCTCGAAACCGCTCAGATCAGAATACTCGCTGAGAGCCTGACGCGAGAACGCCTCGGTGCTGAAAGCCTTGCTGTCGAGAATGCTCGGAAAGGTGCTTTTGCTGACTGTCTGCTTTTTCTGGTGGTCGAATCGCAGATTGAGTTTGCGTATAATGTGATCGAAGGCTTTGCCCGGATCTTTGCCGTAGTTTAGCAAGGCTTCGCGGTTACGGATCTCTTCGACCTGGCTGGTATGTCCGTAGCGCTTGATCCACTGTTCAAGGAGTTTTTCAAGCTGATCCTGTTCGCCGCGCAACTGGTGGTATAAACACCAGTAATAGTAATAATCCGGCGTACCGGGAATCAGCTGCTTAAGTGCTTCGGCGCGATCGTCTGACAGGCAGAATTCTTCGTCAAAGCCAATTTCAGCCGCACTCGCCGCAGAAATACAAAGCAGCGAATAGCAAACCATGCACAGCATAACCAGAAGTTTCATAGTGCCTCCTCAAAATCTTTTCTGATGTTTTTATAACACGACGAGTATAACGCAAATTTTTGCCGTCGGATTGAAAAATTTGTCGGCGTTGGCTTATCTGTACATTGATTATTTCATTCACTTACCACCCGTAAAGAAGTATAGAATGTGCTGTGGATGCTTGACATTGTTTTATTAAAGCGATAATTTAGCGCGCACAGTTTCAATTTTATATGAAGCTGACTTTTGGAGGTATTAATAAGTGTTTAAAAAGTTCTTTGCCTTGTTTCTCATTGGATTACTCGCCTTTACGGCAACTGGTTGCAGCATTTTTGGTGATGACGACAACGATGTTGCTGCCGCAGCCGGCACCGTTGTAAAAACTAAAATTACCAAACCCGATGTGGGTGCTGGCAACATTCTTGGCGATCTGCGTGCCGGCATCAGAGCCGAGACCACTACCACCAGTGTAGTCGGTGCTGTTGTTACGCTTAAGCTTTCTGATGGCCGCGAAATTAAGATGACCGATAATGGCAATGGTGAATATACTGCTACTGTTACCGGCCTGGACGGTGCTAAGGGCTTTATAATTGAAGCTCGCAAAGGCGACCTGCTGGTGCAAAGTATGGTTACCGATCTTAAAGGCGATCTCACCAATCTGGAAGCCAACCACTTGACAACAGCCTTTACTCAGGTTGCTCTTAGCGCAGCCCAAGCAATCGGCACAAACACGGGCATAGCAGTGACTTCTCTCAGCGATCTGATTGCAAATGTCACCAGCATTTCAATCGACTATACTGAACTCAAGCGACAGGTTACCGATGAAACTAACGTTCTGTATGAAAGCTCACGCAAAATCGTTACCGTTGCTCTTGAAAACGCTAACGAAGATGCTGAAGGCACCGTAGTCGGAGCCTCATTGCTCGAAAAACTCATTGCCGGCACATACACCGATGTCAGCGAAGGTGCGTTAGATGCTCTTTCAGAAGCCACCGGTGTAGATTTCACTACCGAAACAATCACCAACATCTGGGAAGAGCAAGTAACCACCCCGATGGAAGGCCAGATCCCGACAGAAGCTCCAGTGGCGGATGCAGACCTGATCGACAAAGCAGTTGAAACCTACCTGAATGCATTCCTTAAAATCACCAGCAACAGCATTCTGACAGCAGCCGAAATGGCAAGCTTTTCAGCAGTTCTGGATGAAGACTTTGTCATGAACGGCATGAAGAAAATTAATATCCTCGCCGTACAGACCAGCGACAAAAACGATCTTGATCATTTCGATGGCAAGCATGTTCTAAGCAAAATCGACGACAATACATACCTTGTACATGTTATCGGCACTGCCTATCTGGTTGGCGACAAAACCATAACCATCGACTCTACTGTTGATGGTTACTATTATGATGCCAAAGCAGCAACGATATTCAAAGCGAGCTCTCTGCAGACCAAGATCAGTCAATTCCCGGTAATAATCCGTCGACAGAAAGACAGCAGCTGGAAAGTCTGGGGCAACAGAGTCAAGATTGACGAAGTAAATTTAAACTTAAATTACGGCATTGATCTCAACCAGACCACTCCCAGCCAGTTCACCAATTTGTGGATCCAGATTCGGGACACCCTTGCATTCCCGGTTAAGAGCGTCAGCTTAAGCGGTGGAGCTATTGGAGCAACTTCAATTGCTCTGGCTAAAGATGCTCAGTTGGCCGATGCAAACACCTGGCATTACTGGTATCAAGATCCCAACAATACTGCAAACAAAAACGTGGCCAATTACCCGGTTCCATCCTGGCCCTATTCAGCCACACAGCATCAGAAGGGTCAGGAATACAAATTTGTAGTAACTTTCGCTGATAACACTACGCAGACCTTCATTCATCAGGTTCCGACAATTCCGGCAGGCTATGCTCCATTCAGCTCGACAGCCGTGTCAGTAGTTCAGGAAAACAACATGATGAAAATCACCTGGCCAAAAAATGCTTTCCCCACAATGTTTGAAAACTACTATATTAATGTGTGGAATATGACTGATGGTGGCGACGGCCGAGTTCTCGAAAGACAAATTGCCGACATTAATACTACCAGTGCAGAATTTGTTATTGGTGGCACCAGTTATCAACTTCTTCCCGGCAAACAATACTCTATCAACTTCAATTCTGACATCAACAGTGGACTTGCTCAGCACTTCTACAAGAGCTTCACCGTTGAAGACCCATCTATCCTGGCCGCAGTTGCCATAACCAAAGTTCTTGACGCCGGGGCCCAAATGGTAGCTCAGGGTGCGGCTGGTATTCCAGTTCCTACTTTCGGTGCAGCACCAGTATCAATGAGAGCAGTAACAGTCGCAACAGCCATGGACTTCCCGGCTGAAACTGAATTCTTTACAAGCTATACCGGCTACGATGCGATGTCTGACCTGACCAACATTTTCTCAATTCCGGCATCTTTTGCAGGAATCGTCCATCAGCTGTTGAGATTAAAAGATATGACCGGGAAAGAACTTAGTTACACAGACGCAGCCCCATATCTTGACGGTGTTCCTTCAAATATGGACATGCTTGTTGTATTCGAAGACACAACTGCAGGAATCAAAATGCAGCTAGGCCTCGAGAACTACACCGTTCTCACAAACAACAATGATTATGTTCTTCCTTTCGAAGCAGTTGGAACCGTTACCGTTCAGGTCGGAACCGATAATTTCGAAGTAAGAGTAACAGGTGCTATGGTTGATGTCGCCAAAAGAGGTGCTGACGTTACACCCGTAGCAAATGGAATGAATCTTGAAGGCAAACTGTATAAGAACGGCGCACCTTTCATGATCAACGATCTGGCCGCCACATTTAGATATGGCACGTTCACAGCTGAGGGCCTGAATTCTGGCTACATCTTTGCCGGCGACAAAGTTATTGCAACTCTGGCAAGACCTGACAATGTTCTTACTCTGTACACGATGACAGAAAATGGAACAAGCACGATTATGATACAGTAAGTATCTGTTTTAGCTGGCCAATCAGGGCGGGAGCAATCCCGCCCTTTTTATTTGCGCGATTACATACGCAAGTAAAAAAGATGGATCCCCGCATAGCGAGAATGACTATCATCTATCTGTGTGATTACTTCTTACCACCGGTATTATCCTGCCTGGCTCCACTGATTCTGGCAAGAACAGCCAGCAACTCAGACTTGCTTTTTATCGGAGCCAGACAGCTGTTTCTCTGGCAAATCTGAATAACAGGTCGAGAGCTGGAAAAGATTTCTGGATCGGTCAACAGCGACTTCAACATTTGCTCCTCTGACTTGTCAGCTGCCAGCAGTATCACCGAATCCGGCAGGTAAAACTCTTCGATGGCGGCGGCAAAGTCTTCAGCTTCAGAAAGTTTATCAGTTAATATGAAAATGCGATGCGACTGATAATAGCGTCGCAAAGCGTTTAACATTACAGTCGTGGCTGATGGGGCACGCATCATAAGATCTGCAGCATCCGCAAAAATCGCCGTGGCCATATCGACAAAGCTGTTGTTGCCGGTAATACTGGCAAGCATTACACAGTTATCAGCAAAGATCGCGCGAGCGCATGGAACCGCGCCGTCTACGAAATTTTGCGGTCTGAACAGCAATTTTTCGCCGTCATGGGGCGTTTCGAAATAAGAACCCGGCAAGTGATCGGCAAACAATTCGGTCGCTTTTTTCTGCAGCTCAATCGCCCATTGCAACCAGACCAAATTATAGTCGCTGCGAAACAGCTCAAGCAAGCCTTGCACTAAGAAAGCGTAATCTTCAAAGAAACCATCAATTTCAGCTTTGCCGTTGCGCCAGCAGCGCATCAATCGACCTTCTGCAGTCGTCAGATTTTTCTTTATGAAAGCGGAGGCGTGCTGTGCCGATTCAATCAAATCGCTACGGCCCAGATAGCGCCCGGCCAGCGCCAGAGCTCCTATTATCAGACCATTCCACGAGGTTATCACCTTATCATCCAGTGCCGGTCTGATTCGCCGCGAACGGT
>JAHISQ010000168.1 GCA_018818125.1 Candidatus Rifleibacteriota bacterium | reverse complement strand
CGTTTTCATCACCTTCGATCACGTATATTGCAGAGCCGATAAAAACGACCAGAGCCATCACGCCAATTACAAAAACAGTTATGCGTTTACGACTGGCTCTAAGCGAGTTAAATAGCAGATCAGCCTCGTCAAGATAGTGAGCAAACTTAAGAATACGAAACACCCGCAACACTCTAAAAATTCGAACAACGGACAAATACTGAGCGCCCGGAAAAATCAAACCTAAATATCCGGGTATAACGGCAAGCAGATCAATCACGCCATAAAAGCTGGCCGCATAGGCGCGCGGACTTGAGACAGAATACAATCGGGCAATGTAATCGAGTGTAAAAAAGAATGTAAATATCCAGTCAAGAGTGCTGAACAATCCTGAATTGGCATCGCGAATAGACTTTACGCTATCGAGCATAACTGTCGCAATGCTGGCTAGTATGAATAAGATGAGAAGGACGTCAAATAGCTTTCCAGCTGGTGTTTCTGCCTCGAAAATTATCTCGTGCAGATATTTCTGGCGCGGCGAAAGCCCATCTTTCTCCCTTACTGAAGGCAAATCAAGCCACCTTTTCAGTGAAACGACTGTTTCTTCTGACGTTCATCCTGGATTTTTTTAAGTTCTACTTCTTTCTCATTAATGAATTTGTTGAGGTCACGACTGCGCTCCCGCAAGGCTTTCATCATTACTTTCGCCTCCGGGACAAACTGGCTCTGAGGATAATGGCGAATTATTCTCTCGTAAGCCTCATATGCAGGCAGGGTATATTGCCAGCGCATCATCATATTGCCCTGAAAGTAAAAGAGGTGATCGCCAAACATGTAGCCCAGAATGCCGATAATGATAAACCCAATCACGATATGTTTAAAAAACATGAGAGCCCTCCACGGTTACTGAATAGCCGACCGGGTAGCAAATCCTGTTGAAGAGGCAATACCAGCCATATTCAGACCCTTAGCAACAGATCGTCGCTTTTTGGGAGCAATTACGCCGATGGTTGGGATACATAGAACCACGGCATTTATCAGACTGATTTTGACTCGCAATGAAAACTTTTCTCTTAGCTCAGTAAGCTTTCTATTGCGCTCTTCTTCGAGATTGTCAATGAGCCGGTCAATTTCTTCCTCTTTCTGGAAGAAATAGAGGTGAAAAGAAACGTTCTCTTTCTTTTTTAACAGTTCCTGCTTCTGTTCATCAAGATATGCTTCAAAAACTTTCAGATTTTCGCTGCACTGTTCATCGCCCCATTCGCGTAGCTCCGCTATTTCTTCATTGAGCGACTCTTCAAGTTTTCTGCATGATTCTAAGTATAAACGTAAAATGTCGACACCGGATTCTTCTATTTCGATATCAGGCTGCGCTGTTTCTGAAAATTCCTTCAGATCAATTTCGTGCAGTCCAGCATCCAGACTCATGATACCAGCGGCAGTATCTGCAACCAGCGAATATAATTTCTCACGCCGTTGATCACATTCATACTGTACTTTAAAATTAAACACAACCCTGGGGCGATAGTAAACCTTATCAGAAATCACTCGCAAACCGCCTTCAGCGCCAATTGGTGCAACTTCTGGCGGATTGGTCGAATACAGGCGACTGGCTTTGGGAATTTCTGACAGCCGCTCGATAATTCTGCGCAGCAGAAATGAGCCTTCGCAGATCAGCTCAAGATCGCGATGCTTCTCAGCGCTTGCACGATCAAACGTGAATTTAAGGGTTTCGAAACCATTAAAAAATGTCTGCTCATTTTCTGGCACCTTAGCCATCCAGACACCTGGCTCGACTTCTTTATGTTTCATACTGACCATGTCCAGGAAAGAAAATACCAGTTCCTGTATTTTATTCTCCATTGAAAATTTCCTCCTGGGCTATGTTAATTTCGTTATGTGTTTGCAGGGCTTTTTCGAGTTTGTTACCAAGAGTTTTGAATTTTCGCCGCATAGCATCCTGATTTGGCGACATGGTAACGATATCGATAATTATTTGTTCAAGCGTTCTCTTCGAATGCATATTGCCAAGTATCATTTCGAGTTCGCCAATTATAAGTCTGAAGAGATTTATCTTCTTGTCTAGTAGCTCAAGCACGTATGACTCAATGGTGTCTTTGGCGCTGAGATTGATAATATGAACGTCTTCGTTCTGGCCAAGACGGTGAATACGACCAATTCGCTGTTCGATTCGCATCGGGTTCCAGGGAAGGTCAAAGTTTATCAGAACTTTGCAGAACTGCAAGTTGCGTCCTTCACCACCAGATTCGGTAGATACAAGAATCTGCTTCTCGCCACGAAAATCTTCGATACACCTGTCTTTTTCGGCTTGTGAAAGCTGACCATTAAATATTGCAACGGAATAGCCTTCATCCTGGAGCATTTTAACAATGTAATCCTGGGTGCCGCGGAATTGCGTAAAAATGATAACCTTCTCGTTAAGGCTTCTTACGATTTCCATCATCACCTGGCCTTTTCTTGAGTGCTTGATGTTTTTGGCCATGTCATACAGCTTTTTGAGGCTCTGATCAAAGTCGTCCTTGTAAAAATTGCTGGAGATCATTTTTCCAAGAGCTTTGGCAAGGGCCTGAGTAGAGCTACCCATCAGCTTTTGCAGCAGAATGAGAGTCAGACGATTAATGCCGCGTGGATTCTTGTGAGTTGGCAGAGTAAAATAACGTTTGCGGATAAAGTCAGTGAGCTCGCGGTAGAGTTCGGCTTCATCGGGATTGAGATCAATGCTGTGAGTATGGACATAACGCTGCGGAAACTTGATGAGCGTATCGGCACGGCGATGGCGAATCATGATTTCAGAGAGCATCTCTCTAAGTTTTACTGAATTTTTGGGCAATCTCTTGTCACGTTCGGCAAGAAAGTCTTCTTTGAACTTCTGAACGGTAGACAGGTGTCCTGGCTTGAGAATAGAAATCAGGTTGAACAGTTCAATCATGTCGTTCTGAATCGGCGTAGCAGTCAGCATCAGCAGATACTTAGTGTTGATCGCGTTTACAAATTTCCAATTTTTGGTTTTTCTATTTTTTAACTTGTGTGCTTCATCAACGATCAACAGGTCATATTTGATCTGCTGCACGGTATTCTGATTTTTCTGGCTTTTGGCAGTATCAAGAGAAGCAATTATCAGGTCGCTATCGTCCCAGTCGTTGATTTCAAGGTGGTTCTTAAAAGACAGGTCGAACTTGGTTTTGAGTTCCTGCTGCCACTGAGTAATCAGTGAAGCTGGCGTAAGAATGAGAACTTTTTTGGCCATACCGCGCAAGAGGTATTCTTTAAGAATCAGGCCGGCTTCAATTGTTTTGCCAAGACCGACTTCATCAGCAAGCAACGCTCGGCCATTGAGCTTTTCTATAACCATTTTTGCTGTCTGAACCTGATGAAAATAAGTGCTGACACCAAAGCAAGTCTTGAGCGCCAACAACTCGCCATCGGTAGATGCACCAGCAGACAGTTCTTCGCCGAGCTGCACCAGGCTTGTTTCGCTATAAGGTGAAAATTCGCTCTTAACAATGCGCCTTAGCACCTCAAGATTGTGACTGCTGTATGATACTGACTGATCAACGAAAGAAGATATCTTTAGCTCGACACTCTCATCGCTGACCACCGGCACGCTTTCGCAGCCATTCACAAGCCTGAGCCGATAAGTGCGGCGGGTCAAATCAATAAGCTCGATACTGACAGAGTTACCTTCGTTCACACCTTTTTTCGTCCACCATTCGTTGAAGGTAAGGCAAACCATGTAACCGCGCATTTTGTGGTATATGGCTGAATGCACGATATCGTCGTCGTCAATGAAAGTAATAGAGCTCAGGTCTTCGTTGAATGGAAAAAGCTCTTTCATCTGCGGGTTTAGAAATAGATATCCCTGTTGAAAGGCTTTACCTTTGATCTGAAAGGTAAAACTCTGCTCACCCTTACTCTCAACTTTAATGAGGGGAGATTTTTCAGCTCTGGTTCTGGTTGAGATTGTGTTGGTCATCATCAGGCATTATCTCCCTTATTATCCGGAATAACGATTATTTCGCCAATTTTCAGATTTCTGGCATTGAGGCCTGGGTTGGCCTTCATGAGACTGTTTACAGAGTTGCTACCGCTGCTGCCAAGGTGTTCTCGCGCAATTTTGCCAAGCGTGTCACCCTTTTGAACGGTATAGGTTTTGGCGCCATTCATGGCGGGATCAGGCAGTCGACCGGTTTTGGCCAGCGAACTGGTTACCTGCTCAGATTTGCCAAGAGGCTTAACATCGACAATAATTTCTTCACCAACTTTTATTGAAGAAGGTTTTTCGATAAAGTTAAGATCTGCTATTGTGCGTTCTTTAGTAGCCTGCCCATAGTATTTTTCGGCAATCGATTTGAGAGTGTCGCCCTGCTTGATCACATAGATCACCAGCTCTTCGTCGATTGTGCGTAACTTCTTGAATTCAGACATGTCAATTTGTCTGGTTGGAACTGCAGGTTCAACTTTTACGGATTCAGCGGCAGCCGGAGCTTTAACTGGAGCAGAACCCTTGCCAGAAGACAGAGTGTTGACCGGCTTCACAGCTTTCTCGAGAGCCGCAACTTTTTGGGCTGTCTTCTCGTTTTCGAAAGGAATTTCTTTGGGCGGCTTCACAGAAGAAGGTTCTGGTGGCGCTTCTGTGTAGAGAGTTGTAATCTTGCTTTTTCCTGCAGTCTGAACGCTCTGAACGCCTTGAACGAACAAAAATTTATCTGACCAGATGGTCTTGCCATCGATATTACTGAAAACCCTGAAAGTGGCAGTTTTCTTTTCGTCTTCTTTTACCGGAACCGCCATTCTAAATGTTTTTAAAACACCTGCAGCAATATTGTCACCAGGTTTCAGGGCATAACTGCGTTTTTTTCCGGCACTATCGATTTCGACACCGATCTGGTAATTTCCAGATCTGATAGCTTCATCACCAGAGTTAAAAACATGTGCCAGAACCAGTCCTTTGCCGGGGGCAAGCTGTTGACTATTACTACCCTGGGGTAATTGTCCGATAAAAAAGCCTCGCAGCAAAGGTTCCGCCGAAAGGGTCGTGAGATTCAGCAGAAATAGCGACAGTAGTCCTGCGGATCTTACAGTTTGCCTCATTTGTCAGTGCTCCTTAGTGTCTTTTTATGTCTCTGTGAACAATATCGGCATACTTCGACCAAGTTCTTACCGGCAAATCTGCAAGAAAATAATATCAAGCATCAGAACAGCTTCTCAACGAGAAAAAAACAATATTTCGTGCCGGCTTGAACAATGGGAAACAGCAGAAAAGCATAATGAATAGATTCCCGAAAAAATTGTCATTGCAGGAGGTTGCACGACTATACTGTTGAAAAAGCATTTCGCAACTGAAGAGAATCATTTCCGGAATATTTTCGTCACCTTGTTGCCCTTGTTCGCCTCAATTGCTATGAATCAGAGAGTAAAAAAGCTTAGTAGTTTGAAAAATATCCTGAGTGCGAACTGGCACCGCTGACAATGAATGGCAGGCTTGGATCGCAGCGCAATGCTCCTTCAAGTCCCTTTCCGGTGACAGCAGGCGCGCCTTCTATTTTTGTAGGAGCAGAAAAGGGGTTCTTGCCTGGAATAAAAGGGCTCGAACGCGGGCGAATTGCGTTTAGCAGTTCATAATTCAGTTCTGGGATTTCGTATCTACCGCTGGCCGAAACCGCGGCCGGTGGGGACTGATTAGAAACAGAACGCTTTGGGTCAGACATCAGTCCCTGTAGGCGAGTGAGCATTTCACGCATTTCAAGGTTTACCCGCTTTTCTTCTTTCAATTGTCGGGCAATGCCACTATCGTCTGCATGAGAAACACTTGCGTAAGCCGGTTTAACCGTGGTTTTATCCTTTATGTCGGCCTGACCAAGATAATTCAGCAAAATAATTATCGCAACCAGGCAATAGCCACCGGCGATGAAAAGATTTGAGGTTCTTTTGTCAGCACGCATTATCAGTCTCCTTCGACAATACTATCAGATAACAAGCCTTAATGCAATTTGCTCTACCACCTCCGTGTGTAAATGCAATAAACCTAACAAACAAAAAACTTTAACAAAAAAGCCCAGTATGTTTGATCTGAATGAGACTGTCATGCGGCTATGTTTTGTGGCGTTGTTTCTGTTAATTAACTATAATATAGGGTAGAGTTATAAATAGATGAAAAAAATTGTGCAAAATCATGTTTTGCGCGCCGACTGCGGCAACAGAGGCCAGAGGGGATTTACGCTGGTCGAGATTTCGGTCGTTATCGGGCTGGTATCTCTGTTGTCAATAATGGTTTTCCGATTCTATTTTCAGTCCAATCGAGCTCAGACGTCTTTGATTGAAGGACTGCAAATGCAGAATACTATTGTAACCGGAGTGAACAAGGTTCTCAGAGAAGTCAGGCTTGGCACCGAATTTATCATACCAGACCTTTCTGAGCAGTCTACTGTGTTGGTTTTCAGTGACTTTGAAAACAATACAGTGGCGATATTTCCTGTTCTCAACAAAGAGCTGACCAAAGAAGAGAACGAAAACATTTACGATCTCTACAGATATAAGGCTGTGACCAAAGACTTTGATCTGAGCTCGCCGGTACACGTTCCGGCAAATTTGGCTCTATTATGCTCTGATATCAGTGATATCAACTTCCGTCTGGCCAATGCAAAGTCGCTGACAGTAACATTCTCGTTCAAGAAGGGCAACAAAAGCTATCAGACAGTAACCGAAGGCGCGCTGATGAATTCAGGAGACGTAAAATGAGAAAACGAAAAGGCTTTACCCTCCTTGAAATCTGTATCGGAATGCTTCTTCTTGGCGGCGTACTGGTGATCTATCTGCAATCAATGCAGTCATCAAAAAAGAAAAATGAGTATTACTCAGAGCATTTTATTGCATCGATAATGGCTGCTAAGGTGGTTGAGGCCTGTTTTCAAGAGGCGGACATCAATCTTTATGGTATTGAGGCGCTGGGCCTGGTAGACAAAGATGGCCAGGGTCTCACTTTCAGCACGCCAGTGACAGATGGTCAAACAGTATTCTTTAAGGCCCCGGAAATCACGCTGGAGCAGCATCCTCATCTCTACAGCATGTTTTCTAAAGACTTTATGCTCGACATAAATTCTGAAAAAGATGCAAAACAGTATTTCACACTTAACACTGCATTTGCCTGGAAGGCAGCGACCGGAGCCGGAAAGTTCAATTTTTACTGCAATTTTCCGGGCAGCGTCCTGAGAAAAGAGCCGCATTCAACCTTTGCCTTTCCTGAAGCAAAGCTTGAAAAGAAACTGGTCGAGAGATTCTTTGAAGAAAAAAACAAAAACCTTGGCACCATCATCAGTTCGCCAGGGGCGCGCGAAGTGGCGCTTTCGACCGGCAGAATTTATTTTTCTACATCCAGCCTTCTTGCGGACAAACCTTTTACCGAGGCATTTGCTACCGCAGAAAAGCTGGCAGCTGAGCCGCATGCGCCGACATCAGTCAAGTATTACCAGGCCACGGAACTGTATTTTGGCATTGCACGCGACATTTTGGATCTGATGTTATTCTTAAAACCTGAAGTAGAGCGCCTCAGCAAAGACCTGGACAAGATCGATTCCATGAATCTGCGCACAAAAACGCGACTCCAGGTTTTTATCCAGCGCTCTGGCCTTGCTCTCGACAAACTGCGCCAGGTCTTTCTCATCTCGGTAAATGAAGCTGCCAGCAGATACAGAGCTCAGATGCAATCTTCTACATCGCTAAAATCCCAGCGACTGATGATCGAAAAGTGCCTGAGCATGCATCGTCTGATGATTGTAACTGCTGACTTCTCGGATGGGGTCTTTGTCAGTGACAATGCCTACAACATTATCCGCAGCGAATATTCACTGTTACTCGCGACTCTTGCACGCTATTTCGCAGATAAAGACCAGTCAATTGTGCGCCTTGCTGCTCAGGAGAAACGCTTTGCCGACGACAACATGATCAAAGATCGCTATTTTGTCTGCGACCTTGTCTATCAGCTCTTTTCTGAAATAGCAGCCCTGAAGGCAAAACTACCCGACCCTGACCCCGGCGTACCTGATCCTGACCTTTCCGTTATTGGCCAGCCCAGCGGCAATGGAACAGCTGCCGGAGCCATTACCTGGGCTCAAGACCAGATGAATGGTGGCAGCGGCAAAGGTCTTAATGTAAATATCGGAAAAAGAATCTGCGACGATCCCAAGGCCTGGAACGACTGGAACCTGGCCTTCGTCAGTACAGCATACAATGGAAGCAAAGGAGAGCTACTCGTCGGCTCTGCCATTGATTCTTACTCTGCCTGGGAGAGCAAAGGCAAAGTAAAAACCACCGGCCGACCACCGGCAGGTGCAATTATGTATACGGCGGCAAGCGCTGGCAATCCTTACGGTCATATCTTTATCGCAACCGGAAAATCCGATGAAAGCGGCGACCCGATTGTCATAACGACAGGCTCGTCCGGCTCATTCGATGGAGTTAGAGAAATGACCCTGAGCCAGGTGGTGAGCTGGGCATCAGGAAAGTATCTCGGCTATGTATCACCTGAATAAACGACTACCAGATAGAGGTTGATGATGATGCGAAGAAAAGTTTCCGGCTATGTATTTCCACTGATACTTATGGCGACTATTTCTATCGGCTTCTTCACGCTTACGCTGGTGCAATTGCAGTCATCGCATCATGACCAGTTGCAGCACCTTAATGACTACCAGCACGCCCTTAATCTGGCCTGTTCGGCAAATGTCGAGGTCTTAAGTGAACTCCGCGAAAAACAGTGGGACGAGCGTTTCTTCAAGGACAAACCGATATACAAGTATGACCAGGAGCTTTTTGGCGGTATTTATGACATATGTGTCGAAGACTATGATACAGCTCAATACACATTTAACGTCAAAATTCGCACTACTATGGGTGACCGCAAGAATCTGTTTTACTGGCGCCAGAAATACATGCCAAACATGCTCGACTTCACTAGAATGGCATATACCGTTTCGTTTGGCGAATTTCCACCAGAACTGTTCGAACCAGCTAAAAAATCAGAAATAGACAAAATAGTCGATGATAAGCTCAAAAATGCTGATAACAATTACGCAGAATCAATAGATATTGCCAAAAATCTAAAAAAAGAGCCAACTCTTGGAGCTGTTATCAAGAAACTCGGCGCATTACCACCCGGCACTGATCCGAGTTCTATCAAGGGTGAAAGCCAGTTACGGCCATCAAGTCCGGTTCTTGGCACTCAGGCGTCCAATCAGCCAAAAGTAAAAGCCTCAGACGTGCTTGATGAGCTGAAAAATCTCGTAAATCCAGTTGACAGACTGAATCTGCCTGCCGCCGGCCGAAGTATCTGCAATTCTAACCTGATGATCCGCTCCGAACCGTGGGGTTCAGTTATCAGCACCATACCACCAGGTGGAGCCGTTGACGTTATCGGGCTGCAGGGCGACTTTTTCGAGATCACGCGCGGTGGAACAAGTGGTTATTCGCACATAAACTGGATAGCAGTGCCAGGACACACACCTTCTGGAGTAGAGCCACCACGCCCTCCCGGAGCTCCACCGGCCTGGTAAGGCTCACTCCCGGATCATCAGGACAATCGCCTGACAGGCAATCGCCATCCCTTTGCCTATGGCGTCAAATCCCTCATTAGTGCCAGCTTTGAGTGACACCTGACTTTGTTCAATCTGCAAAGTCATGGCCAGCATCTTGATGATTGCGGCACGATGTGGCGCAATCTTTGGTGCCTCACAGTGAATTATGCAATCGAGATTACCAATTTTGTAGCCAGTTGCTGCAACTCTTTTAACGACTTCTTCGAGCAGTTTAATTGACGGAATGCCTTTATAGGCCGGATCAGTATCAGGAAAAAGTTGGCCGATATCGCCAAGCGCCAGCGCGCCAAGCATGGCGTCCATGATCGCGTGAATCAGTGCATCTGCATCAGAGTGCCCTTTCAGTCCAAGTTGAAAAGGAATCTTCACCCCGCCGAGCCAGAGTTCGCGGCCTTCTACGAGCGCGTGAATATCGTGACCAATGCCTATTCTAAATGGCTGCATCAATGCTTCCCTTCTGTTATCAGCGCAGCTGCGATTTCGCGAGCTTGAGCATCGACTTCGAGCAGCTGGTCTACAGTCGTAACCTCTTGGTTCTTGAATGAATCCAGCGTTTTTCTGATGATCGCCGGGATTTCCAGAAAGCCGATCTGGCGATTGAGAAAGGCCGCCACAGAGATTTCGTTAGCGGCATTAAGCACGCACGGCATAATGCCACCGGCGCGGCCGGCTTCATAGGCATAAGCCAGACAGGCAAACTTTTGGGGGTCTGGCGATTCAAAGGTTATGCTGCCAATTTTAACCAGGTCGAGTGGTGGCAGCGGCGGCGACCATCTCTGCGGCCAGCTCAAGGCATATTGTATTGGCAGTTTCATATCTGGCCAGCCGAGCTGTGCTATCACCGAGCCGTCAGAAAATTCGACGAGACTGTGAATGATCGACTGCGGGTGTACAACAACTTCAATATCTTCATAAGCCTTGTCAAACAACCAGTGAGCCTCGATAACTTCGAGACCTTTATTCATAAGCGTTGCGGAATCTATGGTGATCTTGCCGCCCATATCCCAGTTCGGATGTTTAAGGGCCTGCTCGGGCGTTACATCGGCCAACTGCTCGCGGCTGAATGAGCGAAATGGCCCGCCAGATGCGGTAATTATGATCTTATGCACAGAATCAGCCGGACAATTTTGCAGGCACTGGAAAATCGCTGAATGTTCGCTGTCTACCGGCAACAAATCAAGACCAGCACGCCGTACCGCCTGCATAACCAGACTGCCACCCACAACCAGAGTCTCTTTGTTTGCCAGACAGATCTGCAGACCCTTACCTATTGCGGCCATAACCGGCCTCAAGCCCGCTGAACCAACGATTGCAGCGACTACTGCGTCGAGTGGCTGCATCTCTACTGCTGCAAGCACGGCTTCATCGCCAGCCTCTACCCTTACACTGCTTCCTGACAGGGCATTTTTGAGTTCGCCATAAGCGTCTTTATCGGCGATTGCAACAAGGTCAGGTCGAAACTCAAGCGCCTGCTCTGCCAAACGCTGCCAGTTTTTGCCCGCAGTGAGCGCGCGAACCCTTAATTTATCAGGATTATTGCGAACAACCTCAAGAGTGCTGCAACCAATCGAGCCGGTGGCACCAAGTAAGGCGATATTTTTCATGACTTCCTGCCTCAGCTGTTTTTTCGGGTAATATGTTCGATATATACGTTAACCGGCATACCATGCAAAGTTTTCACGGCCAGCATGGCGCTCTTGCGATCGGCAAAAAGAGCAAAAACCGACGGGCCGCTTCCCGACATCATCGCCACGCCCTTTCCGGTCGAGGACAGCAGTTCCTTGATTCTGAGCACTTCGGGGTGACGATGCAAAGTTACCGACTCAAGATCGTTGAATATCAGATTTCTGAGAGCATCGAGATCTCGGCGGCGGTAGGCATGAAGAATCTCGGCAAAAGCCTTCTCCTTGGCCTCGTTGTTGCCAGGATGATAGTTTTCGTAGGCCCAGCGCGTCGAAACACTTACCCCGACCGGCACTGCGATAACAACAATCAGCGGTGGCCTGGGCGGTTCATAAAAGCTGAGTTTTTCGCCACGTCCCTCGGCCAGTGCCAGCCCGCCATGTGCGACAAAAGGCACATCTGAGCCAATGCTGGAGGCCATATTCATCAGATCTGGCATGGTAACAGACCTGTCATACATTCGTGCCAGACCGGTGAGCACTGCTGCTGCGTCAGTACTGCCGCCGGCCAGCCCGGCAGCGACCGGTATCTTCTTTTCAATGTTTATTGCCAGGTGCGGCTCAATCGAAAATCGGTCGAGAAACACTGTGGCAGCACGGTGCACCAGGTTGCTTGCGTCGAGCGGCACGTCAGGGTTTTCACAGAACACTCTGATACCGGGCTCGCCGATCTCTTTAAGCGTTATAGTGTCAGCAAGCGAAATTGTCTGCATAATGCTCGAAAGCTCGTGATAACCGTCGGTTCGTTTATGCTTAACCCAAAGTGCGATGTTTATCTTGGCTGGGGCCTGTAAAATCAAAGTTTTTTTCATTTTTTTACCTGTGCATGCTGTCTTGCGAGAAGAGCACCAAGAATCTCAAAATCTTGCGGACCGGTGATCTTGTTGTTCTGCTCAGAACCTTCGGCCAAAAATATTTCGTACCCGAGTCTCGCCATTATACTCGACTCGTCGGTTATATCAAGCTTGTTTGAGTTAGCATATTTGAGCGCTGCCAACAGCTCATCGCAACGAAATATCTGCGGCGTCTGCAACCTGAATATTTCGCGACGATCGAGAGAGCCCACTATTTTGCCGGCATTGGCTTTTACCAGGGTATCCTGCGATGGCACGGCGCAGACAGCATTTCCGAACTGCTCTGCCTTAAGAAGCGCAGCGCGGGCAAGTTCTGAAGTCATTCCCGGCCTGGCTGCGTCATGCACCATTACCCAGCCGGCGGGCGGCGTTACCGCGCACAGACCTTGCATTACCGAATCCTGGCGACGCTCACCACCAGCAACAATATTAAAGGGCACTTTTGCAACAAACCCGCTCAATAACGCACGTCCCTCTGCTATACGATCAGCCGGCAATACCAGTATGATTTCGTCAACCAGGTCGAGACAGTTAAAACATTCCAGGCTCCACTGCAATACTGGTCGCCCACCCAGCTCCATAAACTGTTTTGGCACTGATGAATTCATGCGAATTCCCATGCCGCCGGCCACCACTATGGCAGCAATTCTGGTGTTATTAAGCATGCCAGCGCCTCATCTCTGCCGAGAATAAATGTATTCGGCCATATCGGCCAACAGCGGCACCGGCAGTGCAAGTTGCTGCAGCAGACCGTGCGCTTCTTCAAGCGTCTTCTGAGCATAATCGCGGGCACCCTGCAACCCCAGCAAACCCGGAAAAGTAGTTTTGCCAAGTTCGACATCACGACCAATCTTTTTGCCGAGCTGGCGTTGATCGCCTTCGACATCGAGAAGATCGTCTTTAATCTGGAAAAGCAAGCCAATTTTCGCGGCAAAATCTTCAATAATTCTGCGCTCTGCCGGCTGGTAATCAGCCAGGATAGCACCAACCTGCATCGGGGCACTGATCAGCGCGCCGGTTTTCTGGCGATGGATTGTTTCCAGCGTTTCAATACTGGTCTCACGCCGTTCAAAAGTCATATCAAGCATTTGCCCGCCAACCATTCCGGCATAACCAGCAGACTTAGCAGCCAGCTTAATAATCTCGATATTTTTTTCGGCTGACAAGCCATACTGAGCAAGTTCAGCGAACCATTCAAAAGCAAGAGTCAGCAGACTGTCGCCGGCAAGTATCGCAGTAGCTTCGCCAAAAACCTTGTGATTCGTCGGCTTGCCGCGTCGGTAATCGTCATCATCCATGGCCGGCAAATCATCATGAATAAGCGAGTAAGCGTGTATAAGCTCAAAAGCACAGCCGGCACGCAGAGCGGCTTTGCTCTCGACACCACGACTTTCGGCAATCAAGAGACAAAGCGCCGGTCTGATACGTTTGCCGCCGGCCATGGCACTATAGCGAATGGCCTCATTAAGCCTGCCTGAAGTCTGTGGACTGGGCAAAGGAAGCCACTCAGCAAGGGCCTTATCTACACGGTCAGATATGCACTGCAGCGACTGAACAAAGTTTTCGCCCTGGGTGTTCATCGGCCGTCTTTTTCTGGGTCGAAGGGTGCTTCAGACTGGTTTCGAAGGTCACCAAGCAGCTGCTGCATTTTTTCTTCGGTTGAATCAAGAACGGCCGCACACTTTTTGCTCAGGGCACTGCCCAGTTCATAAAGTTTAAGGCCAAGCGCAAGCGGAGTGCCTTCCTGTTCAAGCGCCTCCGTGACCATTTCCAGCTTTGCCATGGCGGTTTCGTAATCCAGTTCTTCAATCTGCTCAGGAGTGATTTTGATCAGCTCGATAATTTCTTCTTCGTTAAGACGCGGCATCGGCGCTCTCCTTTTCTACATTCACAACTCTGGCAACAGCATTTCCATCAGCAAAGCACAGTTTAAGTTCCTGCTCCGGTTGCAGTCCGGTAGTCGAGTTGACAACCCTGCCCTCACTATCTGTTGCCATAATATAGCCTCTTTTAAGTAGTGTGAGCGGGTTCAGTCCATTCAGTCGCGAAGTTACCAGGGCATGGCGGTGCTGTGCTCTGGTAACGAATTTTTTAAATCCCGATTCTAATTCTCTACTAAGATTCATAACGTAAACTCGGCGCTCGCCGACCATCAATGACGGTTTCACGAGGAACCGGCAGGAAGCAGCCCGTCGATAACGCTCAAGCGCCAGAGCCAGCAATGTTTTTATTGAACGATTCAAACGTTTTACCTGACGCCCAACAAGACCCAACAACTCCGATTTAACCGGCACCACCAGCTCACCAGCAACAGATGGCGTCGCTGCTCTGCGATCGGCAACCATATCTGCAATAGTTGTATCAGTTTCGTGGCCGACTGCCGAAACAATCGGCTTGATAGAAGCACTGATAGCACGCGCCACCAGCTCTTCGTTAAAACACCAGAGATCTTCTAGGCTGCCGCCCCCGCGCGCAACAATGATTACATCAACACGCTGATCCTGGTTAAGGCGCTCGATACCAGCAACGATTTCGGCAGCCGCACCCTCGCCTTGAACTTTAGCGGGCACCAGATAGATCGGCATGTTTGGGAAGCGGCGCCGGATTACCCGGTAAATATCTTGAATTACTGCACCGCGCGGCGAGGTTACCACCCCTACTCCACGCGGAATGAACGGCAGATTGAGTTTGCGTTCGGCGTCGAACAGCCCTTCGGCCTGCAGTTTCTTTTTTAGTTTTTCGAATGCCTCGTAAAGAGCGCCAATACCAGCCGGGCGCAGATCGCTCACCACGATCTGGTATTCGCCGCGAGGTGGATAAACCGACAGACCGCCAAATGCCATGACAAAATCACCATTTTTGAAATCATGTGCGATTTTGCGACGATTTCCGGCCCAGAGCACTCCCTTGATTACAGCCTGATCATCTTTAAGAGTAAAGTAGCAGTGTCCGGAAGCAGCTTTAACCAGATTCGAAATTTCGCCCTGAACCCAGAGACCAGAAAGTAGGCGATCATTCTCTACCAGAGCCTTGAGGTGCCTGGTGAGGTCTTGAACGCTTAGAACCTTTACGGGAAACGGGACTTCTGGCTTGAACAGATTCATCGGCTCAGGCGCCAGCTACTGCGGCCTTCTCCTGTGAATTGTTTTCGTTCAACTCCGCGAGGAAAGCCGAAAAGTGCTTGTCGACGAAGCTGGTAGAAAAGTTTCCAGAGCGGAAATCCGGGTGATTCATAACATAAAGCTGAAAAGGTATGGTGGTTTCAATCCCTTTGATTTCATATTCCTGCAGAGCCGCGCTCATGCGATCAAGCGCTTCATTGCGCGTGCGCCCCCATACGATAAGCTTGGCGACCATGGAATCATAATTTGAGCTGATCAGATAGCCCTGATAGGCGGCAGAATCGACGCGCACCCATGGGCCACCCGGAACCAGGTATTTCTCGATGAGACCTGGGCATGGGACAAATCCGATTGCGGGATCTTCGGCATTAATGCGGCACTCAATCGCCCAGCCATGTGGCTCGACCAGATCGGCTTCTATCGGCAGAGGTTCGCCTGCCGCAACAAGTAACTGCAATTCGACCAGGTCGAAGTTGCACACCATTTCGGTAACAGGGTGTTCAACCTGAAGACGGGTATTCATTTCCATGAAGAAGAATTTGCCATCACTGTCGAGCAAAAATTCAATGGTACCAGCGTTATGATAGTTAATTGCCTTGGCAGCTTTAATGGCAGTTTCGGCCAACTGACGACGCAACTCAGGACTCACGGCAGGCGAAGGAGACTCCTCAATAAGCTTCTGGTGGCGGCGCTGAATCGAGCATTCGCGTTCGCCAAGGGCAACGACTTTGCCATGACGGTCGCCGATGATCTGCACTTCAATATGTCTTGGGTTACGCATGTATTTTTCGACATAGACACGCTTGTCTGCGAACGAAGATTCAGCTTCTCCCTGTGCCATGGCGAAAAGCTTGGCAAAATCTTCTTCACGCTCGACCAGACGCATGCCTTTTCCGCCGCCGCCAGAGGTCGCCTTGACCAACACTGGGAACCCAATCTGTCGGGCAATTACTAGAGCCTCGTTGACATCTTCGACGCTGCCCTGTGAACCCGGCATTACCGGCACACCTGATCGGATCATCAGATCGCGGGC
Source organism: Candidatus Rifleibacteriota bacterium (assembly GCA_018818125.1). GTDB lineage: Bacteria > Muiribacteriota > Ozemobacteria > Ozemobacterales > Ozemobacteraceae > Rifleibacterium. The sequence continues at coordinate 36,476 of JAHISQ010000168.1, read as the reverse complement.
GACTGATTTCTGGCCCATGCGTTCGATAGCACGGTATTCTGGCCCGATAAAAACGAACCCGCATTTTTCGACGATTTCAGCGAAGCTTGGGTTTTCTGAGAGGAAGCCGTAGCCAGGATGAATTGCTTCGCAGTTGGAAGCATGGGCAACCGAAAGAATGTTGGGAATGTTGAGATATGACATATCCGGGCGGGCTGGCCCGATGCAGTATGCTTCGTCGGCCATTTTGACGTGCAATGAGTTCTGGTCTGCCTCTGAATAAACGGCGACAGTTTTAACACCCATTCTTCTACAGGTTCGAATAATGCGAACGGCAATTTCGCCGCGATTAGCAATAAGAATTTTTGAAAACATCAATTAGACTCCTGAAAATAAGAGTTCTGGCGCCGCGGCTGATTCGCGCGGCAACGTGGGTTCAGTCTATGTTAACAACGAAAAGCAGGCGGCCGTAATCTACGATCAGGCCGGGCTCAACTTCGACACTGGCAATTACGCCATCGAGAGAACACTTAACGCGATCCTGAAAGCTGATTCCCTTGATCGAACCAAGAATTTCGCCTTTTTTGATGCGATCCCCCACTTTGAGTTGTCGATCGGCAAAAGAAAAAAAGCCAACCTTGTCTGATCTTATCTCGACCTGTGTTCTCACAGGCCCGTTGGCTTCATCGGCAAATACCGGCAGCGCTTCGCCAGTGTAGGTAACGACTGGCGGTACATCCAGCTGTATTCTGATCTTGTTATCTTCGCCGAGTTCGAGCTCAATATTGCTGAAGCCGTTAGCATCCATGGCTTCATAGATTCGTCTGATCTGTTCTACTTCCATTGCTTAGTTCCTGTTCATTTAATTTTGCAGGCACCACATGCTAACACAAGCCCGATTCCGATTCAAGCCAACGCAATTTTGCTGTTGAGCCGCAATTTCTTGATTTATTGCTGAACTGTACTTTCTTGACATTGTTGAGGGGTGAAGATATTATGCCAGTTAACTGGTTTCTTTAAACGCAAAAAAAATGAGGAGTTACTTATGTTCAAGAAGTTATTACTGGTAGCGGTATTGCTGGTCGCTTTGACTAGCTCATCCCTGATGGCTCAGGATCTGATGAAGCTTATTCCTGTTGAAGCAGACTTTGTTTTTCAGATCAATATCAACAAGTTCATGGCCAACCCCGATGTAAAAAAAGCGCTCACTGAGAACCTCGCAAAGTCACCTGAACAGAAAAAAGCTTTTGACGAATTCGTCGCCAACACCGGCTTCAATCCAATGGAAAACCTCAGCCAGGTAGTAATTTTCACCTCTGGCAAAATCGACCCCAAGGCTCCCGCCCAGAATGCAGGCGCAATCATGGCTGGCCAGTTCAACACCAGCCGCATTTTTGAAGCAATCAAAAAAGACAAGAATGCTGGTAAAGATGTTGAGATCACCAAGATCGACGGCTTTGATGCTATTGTTCCCAAAGACAAAAAAGATGGCTATGGCATTTTCCTTGATGACAAAACTGCCGTTCTCGGCACCGAATCTGGTGTAACTGCAGTAAAAGACGTTAAAAAAGGCACCAACAAAGGCGCCGCTTCTCGCAAAGATTTCTTTGCCGTTCTGCAGAAATTAGACATTAACGCTTCTGTAAGTGGCGCCGGCCTCATTCCTGCCGACCTTAAAGAAAAAGTTAAAGCTAACCCACAGGCCGCTCCATTGGCCTCTCTCAACTATTTCTTCTTCTCCTTCAATCATGGCGAAAACATTGAATTCAATTTCAATGGTGAAGTTGACAAGAAAGAAAACGTCGAAACCGTAATGACCTCACTCAATGGTTTCCTGGCGATGCTCAAGATGTTCGCCGGTCAGGCTCCTGAAGCTGCCGAAGTTCTCAATATGATTAAACTGACTTCAAGCGAAACCACCGTTATGGTTGCTCTCAGCGTTCCCAAAGCGAAACTCGATGAAATCAAACTTAAAATGGAACAGAGAATCAAAGAAATGAAGGAAAAGGGCGGCGCTGATGTCAACGTTGAAAACGACAAAGACGAAGGCAACGTTGAAGACGAAGGCAACGTTGAAGACGAAGAAACTGAAGACACCGAACGCGAATAATTAACTAGCTTAAAGCACAAACGAAGGGCTGCCGATGGGCAGCCCTTTTTGTTTGTGCGAATTGTTCAATTAAGCGTTCCGCATGCCGATAATAGATTTGCATGCAAACACGTCTGTTAAAACTGATATTGCTTCTCGTTCTGGTAATGACTGCGGGAACTGTTTTCGCGCAGCCTTTCGACTTGCTCAGTCCAGGCGAGGATAGCCCTGACACACTCAGCCATGAGTTGCGCGCGCTGCAGACGATTGAACGCGACCTGGCGATCGAGAAGCTCACCCGCGAACCTACCCGTTTTGAGGCTTTTATAGAGCTCGGGGAACTGCGCCTGTCACAAGGGAAACTCCAGGAAGCACAACGATTTTTCGAGATGGCTCTCGAAATGCAGCCCAAAAATCTACAGGCCAATGAAGGGCTGGTCATGGTACACTACCACAAAGGCGAGTTCAACCTGGCACGCAACCGCATGGATGTAATTCACAAGTTCTACCCGTTGTCTGACCAGTTGAAGGAAGACCTCGACAAGTTTCGACTCAATCTGCAAAACCAGGCTCAGTTAGGCTTAACCGTTCGCGAAGATGATCGCGGTCTGCGCGATATAGTTACGTCAATTGAGGGTATTTTTCCCTCTAACCAGATGCCAAAGCTTACTGGCCGCTATCGATATGAACGTTGGACTAACGAAGACAACGGCCAGCGCGAAAACACCCAGGTATATTCTGGAACTCTAGACTATAAGGCTGACCGGAACACCAGTCTTTCGGCAACCTGGGCCCCAGAGGTTTTCTCAGATGGAGAGAGTGTTGCCGGCTACAATATAATGATGGTTACTGGCACCGACAATCTCAAAACCGCTTTCCGTGGTGGAAAGGCTACATTTAAAGAAAACCTTTTCACCGTGCGCAACCACTACAATGAGGAATACAAATCCTTCAGCCTGTTTGGCGACCTGCATCAACGCACCCGCGTCATTCAGACAATAACTCTTGCAGATATCTCCGATGGAAACTCAAGACGCCGCTGGGATAGCGAACTGATTCACAGCATCTTCCGGCGTGCAGCACCGTTTCTGACCGCAAATTTGCGGGTTTATCAGGCCAGCTACGAAAAACAGCGCCGCACAGATGGCAATTTGCTGGATTACTGGGCACCGTCTGATTTTAAAGGCGCTGAATTGATGCTGGCCTGGGAGCGCCAGGTTGGCGCCAACTGGTGGTGGGGGCTGGACACCAGTCTTACCAAGAACTCATACCGTTTCGGCACTGACGAAGACGTCTACGACAGTGGCGCCGGCGCAACCGTGCATTTGAGTTACAAGTTTACTGCCGGCAGTCTGTATGTCTCCCTGGGCGATCGCCTCAGCAACTATTTCCGCGAGCGCCGCCTCGAAGCCTACGGCAGCATAAGCTTTTAATGCGCCCTAAAAGAAAAACCAGTTGATGATAAAACTGACGACGTAACCGGTGATAAATCCGTCGGCAAAAGCCCAACCGGCGCCAATCAGAATGCCGCGGGGGGTGAAATTAAAACCCTCGTAAATAAAGGCGACCAGCATCAGCCATGGACCGGGCTCACCGGTGGTAATTTCGGCCAGTGCCCAGACCACCAGTATAAAAGCCCAGATCATGCCGGCCAATATGCCTATTTCAAAAGGTGTCATCCGGTTGCCTCAAAAACTATCGCAGCATAGCCAACTCCGCGTTCGTGTTCCATGACATCCATTGAAGTCGCATATTTAAGCAACCGTGCTCGGGCCTTCTGATGCTGCAAAAGCACCAGCGCTACGCTGATCGGCATTAAACCGCAAACCGAGCGATCTTCGCCAACCACCAGATCATAAAAGCCCCTGGCATCTAGGCTGGTTATCTTCTCGATAACCTCGGCATCAAGACGATAAGCTTCATTTCTCGGCGTATCATGGGAAAAGTCAGAGCTGCAGACAAAGCAGAAACTCCCTGACGGCTCATCTGCCAGAACTTTTCCGATCGCAACCGCCACTGCTTCTATTTCTTCAAATGAAGCGTAAGCAAAAGCAATGGGCACAATCTTCGGCATGGTATCAAGACAATATTGTACAAACGGCAACTGTACCTCGAGTGAATGTTCATATAGATGAGCATCGTTGTCTGACTCCAGCGCACTGACGCCAGCGACAAGGCGGCGGCAGAGGGTCTGATCGACCTCAAGACTACCGAGAGGCGTTTTCCAGCTATCGGCAGCGCTGACCGAAAATCTGGCACCATGATGAGTATGTTTGGGGCCGAACAAAATAAGAGTTCTTGGAAGAGGTTTTTCGTCACGAAGTCTGGCAAAAGCATGCGAAGCAACTGGACCGCTGAACATATAACCGGCATGCGGCGATATCAGGCCAAGCAGTCTGCCAGTAGAAGCTGACACTTCGTTTCTGACACCAAGTTTGTGTTCAAAACAATCTTTCAGCTGCTTGCGGAGTTGTTCAGGTCGCTCCTGATAAAATTTTCCTGCCACTATGGGTTCACGCTTCATGGTTTTCTCCAGTTGTAGAGGTGTGAATAATCAAGTAGAATAAGAACATGATAAATATTAGACGTATCATTTTACCAGAAATTATTTTTCTGGTGTTAGTGGCAGTTCTGCTGTCGCCTGTGCCGGGCATGACACAGGTCAAAACCGGCATTGATGTGTTGGCGCGCGAGCACCCCGACATGGTACGCGGCAAAAAACTTGCGCTGCTTACTTCAAAGACAGCTATCGACAGTGACCTGACCCACACAATCGACCGACTGGCGAAGGCTGCAACTGTCAAGCTCATTATTACTGGCGACAACTTCTTTCGCGAGACCATACCAGGCGAAAATCCGGGAGAGGCTTACGATGCACTGACCAATGCCCGCGTAATAGAAATTGCCGACCCACTTAAGCGTCCGGCACCAGATATTTTCCAGGATGCTGATCTGCTGGTGATAGATTTTCAGGACATTGGCATCAGATATTTCAAGTATTTGACCTTGATGGCGCAGTTTCTTGATCTAGCACGAGAGGCCTCTATACCGGTTCTAATCCTGGACAGACCGAACCCGATCAACGCACAGACAGTTGCCGGACCAGTATTAGAAGTAGGTATGCGCAGCCGATTTGGTGTTTATCCTATTCCGCTGCTGCACGGCATGACAATAGGTGAACTGGCACTGTATTTTAATAAGGTCTTCGGACTAGGCGCCAGTCTTACGGTTATCGGCATGGAAGGCTATAACCGCGACATGACATTTCATGATACCAGGCTGCACTGGGTTCCACCCTCTGACCATATCCCAGAATCTGACACGCCGGCATTTTACGCCGCCACCGGCTTTCTTGGTGAAATGGGAGTTTTCTCGACCGGAATAGGCACGCCCCGCCCCTTTCACTACGTGCTCGCGCCCTGGATCGACGGTGAGTTACTGGCACAGCGACTGGAGCGCCACCACCTGCCCGGGGTCAGGTTTATTGCCGCCTCAGAAAAGCCTTACTATGGCTTATTCACACAACGCAAGGCAACTGGCATTGAGTTGGTGATCACTGACCGGGTTACTTTCGACCCATTTTTTGCTGGGCTGGCAATCCTCAAAAGCCTTTACGAGCTTTACCCTGACCGCATTCCGCTCTCGAATCCGTCGGCAGCGGAGGCTCTTGATATTCTACTGGGCAGTCAGAAGATACGCCAAAACATCATCAGCAACAGACCGCTCATGGAAACCTACTCTGCTCTGCAGACAGACATCTCCGAATTCATCAAAAAGCGCCGCGAATTCCTTATATACCCGGAGTAATATGCAAAAAAACAAATCTGCAATGTCGATGGTCGAAATCATGATCGGAGTCATTCTGCTGACACTGATCGTCGTACCGTCGCTGAATGTTATCGTGAGCCAGACCAAGACGGTAACCGCCACGCGAGACCATTCTTCGGCAGCTTTTGTTGCACAGAAGATTCAAGAACTGTGCCGATCGTTTAAGTTTGACATGATCGAGGCTGAACAGTACAACGCCGATGCCGTCAAACAGAAACAGACTTTTGAATGGCGACTCAAAAACGATGATCAATACCGCAAGCATGTGGTCAATGAAATTGAATATTTGATTGACCCAGCAGAAACAAGCATCGATCTGTTAAAAGGCATTAATGATGGCGCTAACACAAAGACTGTCGCACTGGCATTCCGTTTTACCATAAAATATACCGGCAAGGACCAGCGCGAACATCTTCTCAAAATTTCGACAGTTATTACGCGAAGGGAATAGCATGCGAAAAGGTTTTACAGTAGTTGAACTGATGATTGGCATGATTATCATGGCAATACTGATGACTGTTCTATATCGAACCTTTACCACCAGCCGTCAGACCGCTGCCGAAATTATAGCCAATCATTCGATTAACGACGAACTCGACCGCACTCTGCTGCGCATAACTGACGACATACGCGAATCCAATGTAATCCTGCCAGGATCTCCTGTTACCATTGAACCAATGGAAGTAGATACTCTGAGCACAAACAAGGATAATAAACTCAAGTTCGAGAAATATCTGTATGATTATACTAAAGATCCGATAAGCTTGGCTGCAGGAGAGGTTAATTATACGAAAAATGTGGTCACCTACTATCTCGAACCAGATGATGACCAGAATCCCAAGAGTTTATGGACATTGCAGCGCAGTATGTTGCCCTATAACAACCGCAAACAGCCCGAAAATTCACAGGAAACCGTTTTTACGATTCTAAAAGGAATCAGAGAATGCATTTTTTACCGAATCAACGAGCCCCACACTTCTGGTGGCGGCAATGTTTACATCAAACTGAAGCTTACCCGCACCGATTCGGACAACGAAGATAAAAAGTATTCTAACGAAATAACTATCTCGGTTAAAGAAAGAGGAGCGAACCCAGAATGAAAAGCAATAACATCTGGTTCCGTCAGGGTTCTGCAATTATCACCGCCATCGGCATGGGCACTGTGCTGCTTTTTGTGATAGCAGCAGTTCACACCTTTACATCATACCGCACCCAGACGACTATTCAAGAAAGCAGACGTGTCAAGGCGCTTGCCATAGCCGAAGCCGGCATGGAACTTGTTCTTGCCGAACTCACTAAAAACTCGGCCTTTGCTACACATAAGCTTGACAAAAACTTCACCTGGCTGGGAACAGAAAATCGTGAGCAGCAGATGGTAGCGTTGAGTTCACACAATTTCGGGCTCAACTCGGCAACATCAGGAACATACAGTGGGCGCATCGGCGATGGCACTTTCAAGGTCCGGGTCGGGCTGATTCCTTATGCCGATGACCCAAAAACCACGAATATCGACGAGAGTCTCAGTTATGTCCGAGTTGAAGCGCTCGGCAAATTCGACGACACCATTCGTCGCGTCGAAGCGGTTATCAATCGAAGATTTCCCGCACGGGAGTTCTTAATGTATGACGGTGGCGTACTTTCGATGGTTTATGGTATGACTGGCCTGAACAATAAAAACGTCTTTTCGACCGGTCATCTGTATGGGCACAAGGGCATAGAAATTGGGCGCATTTTGCTCGCGGCGCATAGTCCGGCAGCTCCAGGCACCACCCAGGAACTCAGCGACATGAATGCGATGATCAGTGGCGCTGGCGGCATTTTCATCTACAGCCCGATTCAGGCGCAGTTCAGGGAGCGGCGCGGACTACCAGCTAAAACGACAATAATACCGACAAACACAACGTTTCCGACCTCCGGCACCTTTACCAGTCCTGAAGCGCGCAAGAAGGGTGAGATGCCACGTGAGCTCGACGGAAAAACTCCGGCACTTCCAGATGAATTGCGCCCATGGATTAAGGATAGCACCGACAAAATGTCGATGCCTCTCACTGAACCACCGTTCGGTAAATATAAAAGCGATGCAAAGACATCGAAAGGCCTATTTTTCAGCTCGACTGACAACAGCGTTAAAAGCATAAAGTATCGCATGCCAGCGGGTTGGACAAAAGATGGTTCCCCCACTCTAGATGCAATATATCTGGATTTTGGCAGCAACCTGCGCGCGAACAAAGTTGCATTGCCAGCTAACTTTAATGGAGTTATCTACTCTGAGAAAAATATTGTGGTAAAAGGCAACCCGACACAGGACATTCATATTGTCAGCGAAGGCAACGTCTTCATGGCCGGCGATTTTAACCAGGCCGGCGACGCCTCATTCGACGATTTTTATGGAATGCCGCAGGATTACGAAGCAAGCAAGAATGCAATGACCGCTATCGATTATGCCCCGGCCATCAAGGATCTGTTCGTAAATGACGCTAAGCCAACAGCCACATTCAGACACCATGTTGCCGCTACTGTTGTAGCGAAAGAGCGCGTAGTATACGACTACCGCAGTCCGGTAGACTGTTTTGAGAACGAGATTTACCCGTTCATGAAATATAAGCTTGCAAGCGCGATGGGTTCTGAAAGCAACGCCAACGCCAACTGTCTCGAAAAGAACCGCAACGGCATGATAACTTTAAAGGCTGACAATGCGGCATTTGAAAGCGCTGTCGATCAATTCTTTACAGATTATCCCATCGAAAGCGCTGCTGGAGCTGGCACCAATGCGCCGACTGAAAATGCGCTTAAAATCAAACTTAAGGCGTTGCACACAAACGGCTCAATGAATTTTGACGATTTTAATGCAGTCTGCAAGGATGTCTGGGATGGTTATACCAGCAATTACGAATCAAGCGCAGGTGAGCCCAGTGCTGCGGCCAAGAAGAAAGAGTATGGTGTCTACAAATTCCTGTCTGGCCTGCGCGAAAAGCTTGGGGTTCCGGGCAACGGTGACTCCCCCAACTTTAACCCCAACCTGATCAGCGACAAGCCCGGCGACTTTTTGTTCTACCCTGAGCTTACTACCAATGCAATGTTTATCTCATGTGGCGAGCTCAACACAGTCTTTTACGCCGGGCCCGATGTTCAAAAATGGTACAATGAAATTGGCTCTCGCGACACTAGCGTTGGGATCAAGCACTCAGAAACCATTCACTTTGTGCATCGCCTCTTTGGCTCAGAGATTAATCTGCGCACCAACCCGGTTCATCCCATCAACACGTGCTATTACAATCCGCCAACCCGCCGCAAAATATACGACAGCACACTTCCCCACATGGGTCTCGCAGGCAATGAATATGAACTGGCTTCGCACATTGTTATCTCCTGGAAAGATACTGTAGCCAGCGACGGAGATTATAACAACTTCTGAAGGCTTGAACTGGTGCACGGCCTGTGGTAATATACAGTTCAGCGGAGAAAATATGGAAGACAGATGCCCATTGTGCCTTCAGATAAAAGTATTTGACCTTGATAATGTTGATTATCTGAAATTTCAGAACACAGAAAGACTTGTGTGCAAGCAGTGTGCCGCTGAAGTTCAAGGACAGATGCGGCCGACCTGGCAGGTCATGGCCGGGCGTGTTTTTCCGCGCAGCACCAGGTCGCTTTAAAGAAAGACAAAGTAATGGCAAGTCGTTTCAGCGCAAGAGAAATGAATGATTTCTGCCTGTACCTCAGCCGAGAATACGGGCTGAGTTTTCCGACCACCCGCTACTCTTTCGTGGGGAATCGGGTCGAGACGGTGATGACTGATTTTGGTTGTAACGACCTGGCAGATATAATCCTCAAGGCAAAAAAAGATCTGAAGCTTCGCATCGAGCTTTTGAACTGCCTTACTACTAATGAAACCTGGTTTTTCAGGCATCCTGAGCACTTCAAGATTCTTCGCGAGCATATTTTACCGGAGATTCTGGCGAGTTTAAGGCAAACAGGCGACAACCGCATACGCATCTGGTCGGCAGGCTGTTCGATCGGTGCAGAGCTTTTTTCAATTCTGTTTACCATCCTTGATGTGCTGCCAGATCCACAGAATTTTAATATTCAGCTTACTGGCAGCGACATTTCGAATGACGCCCTCGACAAGGCGAAATCTGCTGTTTATAACGGTCATGAGTTGAGGCTGCTCAACGAAAAAATGCTGACAAAATATTTCAGGAAACGCGAACATGACAGCTGGCAGGTTCTACCAGAAATTCAGAGATACTGCTCTTTTGAACTGCAGAACCTCCTTAGCAGCTGGCCAGCACGAAGTTACGACATCATATTCTGCCGCAACACAATGATTTATTTTGACCAGAGCAATAAAACCAAGATTGCTGAAAGATTTTTCAAAGTGCTTGAGCCTGGCGGGTTTTATGTTACCAGCGCGAACGAAATGCTACATCCAGGCCCACAGCAAGAGTTCAGTCAGATATTTATCGAGAACGAAATTGTTTACCGCAAACTGCAACAGAGCAATGAGCTCAAGCTTGTAAAGTTTAAAACTCCAACCGACCTGCTGCGCGCTTTAAATCTGCTTAAGAACAACGGGTTTTATTTTCAACTCGAAAAAATACCGCAGACACACAAGCTCGCACCTATGCGTGCTATCTATCTTCGCAAGCGTGAATCGGCCAAAGTCGAAGAGCTGTTTTCGCTGAACTCAATCAAAGTCACCAGTTCTCAGCTCATCACCAAGTAATCTCACACCGCATCGCCCGGCTGAGTTCACACGACGGCCGAGTATAACTCACATCCTTTGAGCACTGCGGGATACGTGGCTCTAATGGGCAAAGCCCATAAGAGCCACCTCCCGGTAAGCACTGCGGGATACGTGGCTCTAATGGGCAAAGCCCATAAGAGCCACCTCCCGGTAAGCACTGCGGGATACGTGGCTCTAATGGGCAAAGCCCATAAGAGCCACCTAAAAAATAAATAGTTCAGTTTGAGTTGCTGTTTGCCGATGTAGATAGGTGTGCAACAGCTGAAAAACAACTGCATCCGGATTCGGGTTTCTGTGCTGATCAAACGTGATGACGGCAAGATTTGCTTCGTACGTCACCTCAAAGATGGCCGGCGCTACTGGCTTTTGCCGGGCGGCGGGCAGGAAGCGGGTGAATCTGCCTATGATGCCGCTGCGCGGGAGCTTACTGAGGAGCTGCAAATCAGTGCAGCCGGCTTCCGAATGCTGTTTATCAGGGAATCTATCAACAAAGAGACTGGGCGGCACATTCAATTCATGGTGTGCGAGGGAATTAACCCTGACTATTCGACGCTGGCAACCGGAACAGACCATCGAGTCGAGGGTTTCGACTTCTTCGGACCCGAAGAAATTGAGCAGGTAACGATTTATCCGGCAATGAAGGCAGACATACTAGATTACGCAAGGGGTAAAACCCCTGAGCTATTCAGGACACTGGACTGGATAAGCTGACACAGGAGGCAGGAATGGCAGAACGAAAGCTGGACGAAATTATCAAGGATTGCAAGAGACGTATTGCATCTAATCCGCGCGACTTTTTCGCTTACTACCAGCTTGCCCGCGCGCTCGAAATGTCTGGAGAGACTGATCGCGCCATCAATGTCTTCAAAGATGCGATCACAATCAACCCGAAAGACGCTTACGCCCATAATTTCATCGGGCTGGCTTACCGAAACAAAGGTATGCTCAATGAAGCTATAACCGAATTCAAGAAAGCCATAATGTACAACCCGAGCTATGCGTTTCCATACGCTAATCTTGGGGTTATCTACAAACTCAAGGGAATGTATGATGAAGCAATCATCAGATTTAAAAAAGCCATCTCACTCAAATCTGACTTTGCCTTTTCGCACCTGCAGCTGGGCCTGATTTACAAACTCAAAAAACTCTACGATGAGTCTATTGTGCGCCTCAAAAACGCGATCGACCTCAACCGCGACTATGCTTATGCACATTTCTCGCTGGGTGCGGTTTATCTTGAGATCGGCAAGCCAAAAAAGGCGATTGTTGAATACAAAAAAGCGGTATTGCTCAACCCACAGGACGCCTACGCGCTTTGCCAACTGGGCCGAAGCTATATCAATCTCGAAAACTACGAAGAAGCGATCAGACAGCTCAAAGATTCAATCAGAATCAACCCCGACAACGCTTTTGCCTTCTTAAACATGGGCATGGCACATTTTTTCAGTCAGGCATATGACGAGTCGGTAGAAGCTTTCAAACGGGTCCTTTCGATCAGTCCGATGCTGCTGGAAGCGCATGTTTATCTTGGACAGGCTCTGTTAAAGCTGAATATGGATGACGCAGCCCAGGCAGAGTTTCGCAAGGCATTGAAACTCGATCCTAAATACCCGCGACTGCGCTTCTTTATTGGCATGGTCATGCGCAAAAAGGGCGAGATACAAAAAGCGATCGAGCAGTTCAGGCTTGAAAACAACCTCAATCCCAACGACGCCGAACTTCATTTCAACCTCGGGCTGGCCTACAAAGATCGTGGCATGCTTGATGAGGCAACCGGCGAGCTTAAGCGCAGCCTGTTTTTAGATGCCAGACTGAGCCGCGCTCACGACTTACTTGGGGAAATATACGATGTTAAAGGTCAGTGCGAACAGGCCGTTTTCCACTGGCGCAAAGCAACCGAACAACGGCGAAAAACTGGCACTGAGTCAGCACCTAAGCCGTCTGCGGTCATCAGAAACAAAACCGAGATCGACATGATGATCGAAAAATACAAAGCAGAAATAGTCAACAACCCAAACAATCCTGAGGCTCACTACAAGCTGGCTTCAGCCTATAAAAACAAGGAAATGTATGACGAAGCGATCATTGAATACCGCAAAGTCATCATTCTCAATCCTTATGACAGCTTTGCCAACTACAACCTTGAAGTTATCTACCGCCTCAAAGGCATCGACGACCAGAATTTGACGCGCTGGAAACGCTCGGTAACAGTAAACCCGGATAACGCCGGCGCACATTACCGCCTTGGCCTGGCCTATCGCGAAAAAGGCATGATCGATGAAGCAATCAGAGAGTGGGAAAAAGCTATAGCACTGGATCCCGACTTCTCACACGCGCATCTGCAGCTGGGAATTGCCTACAAAAGCGTCGGGAAGGCAGATCAGGCAATCAGTTCATGGCACAAAACCATTGAACTCGACCCAGATTTTCAGGAAGCATTTTTCCATCTTGGGAAGGCCTACCTCAATCAGGGCCGACTAGAAGAAGCCATCAGCTCAATCAAACGCACGATCAAACTCAACCCGGCGGACACCGAAAGCCGCTATCTGCTGGGACTTATCTACAAAAACAACGGCATGATGGACGAAGCACGGGAATCCTTTGAGCAATTGCTTAAGTATCAGGAAGACAACCCCGCAGTCTTGATGATTCTTGGGGCTGTATACAAGAGCCTGAATCAGCTAGAAAACGCTTTAAACTGCATAATGATGAGCATCCGGCTCGACGGCGAAAAATTTTATGCCCACTATCTGCTTGGAAGTATTTATCGTGCCATGGGCAACCGCGAACAGGCCGAAGAATCGTTCAAAAAGGCAATTATGCTTAATCCAGACGATGCGTTTTCGCAATACAGCCTTGGCGTGCTCTATAAGAATTCCGGGCGCGTGCCAATGGCGATCAAGGCATTCTCGCATGCCATCGAACTGGACTCCGACGATGCTTACTCTCATTCACATCTGGGCTTGTCTTTCTACGAGCAGGGGCAAATTGACGAAGCCATTGTCGCACTACAGCGAGCGATAGAAATCAACCCTGAAGACACCTATGCGTTATATAACCTTGGCGTAGCTCATCTCGACAAACATTCACCCGATGCTGCGATTGATGCTTTGGTGAGAGTGGTCAATCTGTCGCCGGGCGACTCCTATGCCTGCTACTATCTGGGTCAGGCATATGAAGACAAGAAACTGATACGTGAGGCAAAGGCGTGCTACAAGCGAGCGCTTGAAAATGCTCCGGCTAACACTCAAATCGCCAAATTCGCCAAAGAAGCTTTCTCCAGGATTAAGTAAATATGACCTTCAACATGAATAGAATGCGGGCAACCATGCTGGTAGCGGCAGTGCTGTTAATACTGGGAATGGGCATCATCGGATGTACAGGCAGCAGCGTTACGCCACGAGAGGGAAACCTCAAAGGGCGCATAGTCGACAAAAGTGGGCTTCCGGCAGAAGATGCTCTGGTTACCTGGGAATACGACAGCACCCGATGGTCGTTGACTGACGAGAAAGGCCAATATTACATAGAGGGCATTGGCTTTGGTGATCAGGTGTTTAACGTCGCAGCTTTTGGCTACCACACAAGTCGTTTTGGAATCGAAATTTATTCTGGTCAGACCAGCACGGCAGAAGATTTTGCCATCGAGGCCAAGAGTTTTGATTATCTGGAAATTGTAGTTGAAGAGGTTTCTGCAACGCATGCAGTTATCTCATGGAAGACAACCGATTATACCAACGGGCTGGTAGAATATGGCGAGAGCGAGTCTCTGGGCAGAACTGAAAGAGAAGAAGATGGAGTTTATGCAACAACCCACAGTGTACGCTTGATTGATCTTTCGCCAGAAAAACAATATTTTTTCAAAATTATTGCCAATCGCGAGGGCCGACTGACCGAGACTTCACCGATGAGCAGTTTTGTCACCCAGAATTCACTCGAAGACAGAACCCCACCAGCGTCACCCACCGGCGTTTCCGCGGCATTGACTTCGACTCCTGGTCAGGTGACCGTTTTCTGGGCAGCAGTTCCCGACCCCGATCTTAAAGGATACAAAGTTTATCGCAGTGAGCTAGCCAATGCGCCGTTCAGCCAGGTCAGCAACATTCTGATTCCGCGTGGTCAGGAACGTTACACCGATGTAACAGCAATTGCTGGTAAAAAGTATCATTACCGGGTCACAGCCATAGACCAGGCAGGCAACGAGGGTGGCTACAACGATGTCGCCAGCATGCTGATACCCGGTCAGGTCGCGACCGAAGTGCGCTGGACACGCGCCAACAGTCCATACATTCTGGCCGGAGATCTGAATGTTACTGAAACCGGAAAGTTGTCGATTGATTCAGGTGTAGAAGTGCTGATCGCCGAAAGTGATTCTTTCAGGCTTGGTGATGAAAATCGCGTAGAAATCACAGTTTCTGGAGCAATTGTAGCTTCTGCGACAACAGACTTCCCGATTATTTTTGCTTCTGCAAAATCGAATCCCGATAAGGGTGCCTGGGGCGGCATAAAGTTTGATGGCGTTGACAGTTCGGTTAACACATTTGTAAATGTCGTCATTTCTGACGCGGGAACTGGCCTGCAGATAACCAATTCAGCCGGAATTTTCTCGTTGCTGGCAATCAAAAACTGCAATACTGCCGTAAAAATAGATAATACTCTTGATCTACAGGTCGATCAGGTAACGGCACAGCGTTGCACAACAGGCATGGAACTGAAAAGCAACAAGAACCTGTACATAAGCAACAGCACTCTGATTCATCCGGCGATAGGCATCAGCTCTCAGCTTAATGACGGTATCAAGATCAGCGGCTGCAATTTCCTGGAATATACTGAGACTGGACTGGTTTCAAACGAGGCTGGCGGTACAATCGAGTTTAGCAACAATCTGTTTGTTTCGCCGCTGGGCACTGGCATCAAGCTAGCTCAGCGCAATGCCATGATTGAATACAGCACGTTCGACACACCCTATGCAATTCAGATCAACCAGGGCAGTCCTGCGATTAAAAAGAATATTTTCATGGCAACGCGCAGTGTTTTTGGTGCCGGCAAAAAAGGTATCGAGCACCTGCTTGGCACTCTGCCACTACCGATTTTTGGCCCGAATAACATGCTCGGCTTCAGCGCAGATGTCGCCTATGTCGGCTGCACAGCCTCAGATGACAGCAAGTCAGATGAGGTTCTTATGATGAAAGAGCTCAGTGGTGCCACCTACGATTATCGCCTGCGCCAGCCCTATCCTGGCCTCGAAGACACCTGGGGCATCAATCGCTCGACTATCCCCTACGAGGACTGATTTTTATCTTTGCGGCAACTTTGCCGCATGCGCGGTAAAGATTACCTGCAATTTCTCCCACCCCTCGCAGCCGATTTACACCGAAGCCAGCAAAGCCGGCTCACGAAAGAACTCTCAGCTCCGCCAAGAAAGAATTGCATTTTGGCACCATATTTGCGATAATAATATTCGGCAGAACGCCAAAATATTTCAGGAGGACTAATATGGAAATCATTCGCAGATTTGTAAGAGAAGAAGAAGGCCAGGGCCTTGTAGAATACGCTTTGATTCTCGGCCTTATCGCAGTTGTTGCGATCACCGCCCTCACACTTTCTGGCGGCAGCATCAAGAGCATGTTCAGCACCATCAGCACCGTGCTTGATAACGCTAATTCTAAGATTAGCTAAGACGAATCCCGGACAAAATAGAAGGGGCGAGCTTACGCTTGCCCCTTCTATTAATTTGGAACAAAGAGGCAACATGAGAAAACTCAACAAAAAAAGAGGACAAGGGTTGGTTGAATATGCCTTGTTGATTGCACTTCTCGCGCTAACATGCGTGCTAGCGATGACAAGCCTGGGAGATCAAATAGTCGCAGGGTTTTACAAACAAATACAGGGTAACTTGGAAAACGCGGAAAAGATAATCACCCCCCCAGCCCCCTCCGACGCCCCCTCCGAAACCTCTTCATAATCTGAAACTTAAAAGTTTGGAAACCAGTAGTATATTATTTCCAAAAACACCACTGGTCTTTTTAATTTATTTTGCTGATTTTAGAAAGGCTCGACTAAAAAGATTGATTCCCTCGGCAGCGTTGGGATGGATGAAATCCAACAGGTAGTAACCAGAAACCCTCTGATCGATAGAAGAAAGAATCGTAGATGACGGGTCTGTAAACAAATACCCCTTTTGTTGGCAATAATCATGAAGAGCTTTTGTGTATTCTAAAAACACACTCGCTCTTTGTTCTATGGGTATACGGGTTAAAGGATCTGTTGGCAAACTCGGCCACGGGGCTACAAAAACAAATTTCGCCGCGGGTCTCTTTTTTAGGATCTCCCCGGCAAGCTTATCAATATTTTTGACGAATTGTTGTGACGTCATGGCGCAGATGCTTGAATCTCGGTAGCGAATGTCATTGGTTCCTATCGCTATAACGTAGAGGTCTGCGTCGTGGGCGCAGATTCTATCTAAATTTTCCAGAAGAACATGAGTAGTTGCCCCTCCCCAGGCCTCTCTGGCAACTTTTAATTCAGGCAGGCTTGCGGTTAAAGGTTCAAACCAGCCGTATCCGCCATTTTTTGAGCCATGCGTGACACTGTCACCAACAAACAATACAGAACTGCTCCTTTTAAACATGGCATAAACTTCGCTGTCCGTAATCGAAGAATCCAGGTCTAAACTTGCCACGGGCTGTCTGTAATAGCCATCAGGGAAAAGATAGTATATGGCCTGTGACTGATCCAGCGAAAGTTTTGCCCCAAGCATAACCTCCGTTACCAATGCAAAAACCTCCTTAATCCTTCGCATCTCGAACAAACTAATCTCTTTCTCAAGCGATGGATCAAATAATATATCTTGAATCGGCAAAGCACGGTGCTGACCATTGCGAAGAGCCTGTGTCCACATGGGAACAATTCCTGCGCACAAAACCGTCTTTAAATCAGGATCCAGGTAGATTTTTACAATTGACGTTGCATCTCCGTTGAAATCGACATAAGAATTAACAAAGTTGCCTGGACTATTAACTATTACAGCTTGCCTGGTATGGTCTCCCTCAACTATCAATCGGAATTCAACTGGTTGGACAGCGTGTGAATGATCTGCAAGAATAACATCTGCGCCCTCTTTAAGGAAAATATCATTCCATGTCTCCTGAAACTCATCGGCTTTGTGAATAAATTGCGTGCCCATATGAGGTAAAACAACTATAAAATCAGGATTTTCAGCCTTAGCCCGTTTAAAATCACTGCGAATCTGAGCTAGAGCATCGTCAAAATATGGGCTGGTTTTTGCCACCAGTAAAGAGGTAACCCACCTGTTTGTTTCAAAAAAATAGTCTTCAGAATAGTAATTACTGTGGAATGTATATGATAAAACAGCAACCCTAAGACCTTTAATATCAATTATTCTGGCAGTATTTCTCTCAGCGATATTTCTGTAAGCTCCCACATGAGCAATCTCTTTTTCAGCTAAAACCTCTAAGGTTTTCATTACTCCCGCTATTCCCATGTCCATAATATGATTGTTAGCAATGGTTACAAGATCAATACCTGATTTTTTGATTGAATCAACAAAGGATTCCGGAAAATTCAAGTAAAGAGGAATTTCATCTTCGTAGTTGCTTGTAGAAAAACCCTTTTCTTCTCCGGCCAGAGGCCCTTCCAATACACCGATTGCAAAGTCCGAGTCACAAAAATACTTCTTTGCATAACTAAACATGGGATCAAAATCATAATCCTGCGTTTCCGGGTGATAAGCCTCTCTTACCTGATCTCTAAGCAGAATCAAGTCTCCAACAAAGGCTATGGATACAGCATTGCTAATTTTTGCCTGCTGCTGAGGAGAAATAAGAGGATAGACTCTATCTATTTCCTCCTTAGAATTCCTGCTTAACGACATGGCCAAGACAAAATGGAACAGTAGAAATAGAAAAAAGGCTAAACGAATAGCCTTATGACCTTGAGTTTGTGAGTCTAAAAAAGCATCTGCGAGCACATTCAGAATGTAATTCAGCAGTTGAGTTAACCTGTCAAAGCCTAGAATAAAGAGCGTTAACAGGCTTCCAAAGAATGAGTAACTCAGAATTATCGTAGAATCTTTCATGTATGGAAAAAATGCAAAAAATAGAAACGGAATATACCTGTGCAAAACATAAATTGAGAATGAGTTTTTCCCCCATTTAGTAAGAACCCGAATGCGTCTTTGGGGCAACAAAAGTGACATTGACAGCATGATAACAAAAGCGATTAAAAGGATTATCAGGCGGCAGAAAACTCTATCTGGCGATTTATAAGGGAGAAATGATAAATCCGCCAGGTAAAGCTTGGACAAGGAAAGCTGCCAACCCAAATAAAGCGATATCGCCAGCAAGCAAAAACCAAGGACGACGTGAAGCCTCTTTCTTTGCGATAGGAACTCCATAAGCGTCTGCTCGCTGAACATGTAGCCTGCCAGAAAAAACGGGAAGAATCCAACAATTCTTGACAAAGCAAGCATATTGTTCACCTCATCCCAAAAGCCGATGAAGACTGCAAGAACAATACAAAAAGGGAGAACTTCCCGAGCCCTGGCAAGGGTTGGAGTAATAAGTCGCCATGCAACCAGCGCTAATATATACCAGTAAGAATAACATGGCGTTAAAAGGCTTGGCTCAAGCCCATCATAGAGGACGCCATAAACCATAATGAGTGAATTGAAGATAAAATAGGCACAACAAAGCTTTAGAATGGACTTTCTGCTGTCTGAAACGAGTCGACTGAGGTAGCCCGAAATAAAAATAAACGCGGGCATGTGAAATAGGTAAATTAGATCAAAAACAACACCTACTCCCTTGATGTCTCTATAGGGAAAAAGAAAATGACCAAAGACGACTAAAAAAATCAGAACGCCCTTTGCATTGTCCCAGAAGTATAAACGACTGGCTTTTTCATCACTCATAGCTCTTGTTGATTCTCAACTTTCAGTCCGGTTTAAAATCATAGCTTTTCTTCTAATGGCTTCTCTGAAACCACTTCAGTTGCATCAATAAAACGATATCTATCCGACCAAAGCGAGAAATACGTTCGATTCTCAAGTAAATCAAGGTTCGCATTGAATACTTCGTTTAAAACAGCTCGAAATGTGTTTACTGGAGAACTGTGCTTGTTGAGCCCCTTTATTGATGACTCTGAGTAATACACAGCGTTAAGAATTGCAAGCCGCTCTTTTTTATTAGTTTTCTCATAGTTTTCCCAGTCTAATTCAGAGTCTGGCCCATGATCTGACTGAATAATAACGACCCTTGCCCGATTTTTTTCTGCCAGCAAATCTTTAACCATACTGGTAGTCTTCAAATTCACACACATAAGCTGTTCTATATAATATTCACGGTATTTATCGGCATCAATCCCCAAATGACCCTCATTATTCATGTAGACCGGACCTGATATTTTTCTTTCACCGTTAGGGCCAAACACAAACGGTGGGTGTGGACAAATAATATGTGCAAAAACAAACGCCGGCTTTTTAGTCAGCTTAACCGTTGAAATTCCCGTAAAAATTCTCTCGATATGCTGCCGAAAACTCTCGACCTCTATTTCGGTAAGGCTTAGAAATGGCAGATTTAACGCATGGAGAATTGTTGCATGAGCCAGCATATAGGCAAAGGTATTCCCAGTCATTCGTTTTGAAAGATAACGATCGGCAGTCTTGACCTCTGTAACATTGCAATATGTTGGGAATGCAATTAATTCATAACCGTAAAAACGAAGAATATTAAATACCGCAGCCTCCTTTACAAGTCTTGCTGGGGCATCCAATGAATTTGAACCTGCCATAATCTTTGTGAGGTCATCAAGGTAGCACCCGTTCAGCGAACTGGCTAAAGAAAGGTTTGTCTGGCAATAATTGGCATAACTCTCGGATGCAACAAAAAAGCCCTTTTCTTCCAGAAATGCTGTAAAGCTTCCGTTGTCAAATTTGTAGAGTTGGCTTAGAACATCATTTCTGGCATAGCTGTCAAGAATAATATAGTAAATATCTGGCAATACTGCAGGCTTCACCAAAGATTGAGCCTTTTCGACAAAAGCGTCTATTTCTGGAATAATTATCGCTCTTTCATTTGCCCGGCTACTGCTGGCGTTGAATATTAACATCGCGAATAATACAACTGTTACCACGTTCAGAAAATTGTTTGCTTCGTCGACATTCTTTTTCTCTCTATGAATAACGAATATAGACATTATGAGAGATATTACCCATAGCGTGACGGGAATAGTATTCCCCAGCTCAGTTGAAAAAATCGCGTTCAATAGATTACACAATACTTTGTAGTAGTAAAAATGCAAAGTCAGAGCAGAAACAATCAAGGCAGATTTCTTAAGATTTTTTAAACCAAGGTTTAACACAGTCAGTAATACGAGAACAAGAAACAGACTTAAAACTGATGGAATAATAGTCTCAGTTATTTCAACCTGGTCAATATTAACAGTATACAAAAAAAAGATCAGATACGTTGCCAGGCCACACACATGGATCAAGGGCGACTGAATGAGTTTGAAAAGCATTGAATTGGCTCCAGCTTGTTTCGTTGCTATACTTGTTTGTAGAGGTATCATTATTCCTCACCTTTAATGGCGGTTTACAGATCAGGGCATCAGGATGATTCTTCTGAGACTGATCTAGATGGACTATCAGGATACTTCACAAGCCTTTCCAAGACTATTTCAGATTCTTTTATTATATAAATTGGCCGTTTTTTCGTCTCTAAATATGTCTTTGCCATGTATTGGCCTAGTATACCGATGCAAAACAATTGTATCCCACCGATAAACAAAATTATAACTGCGAGGGATGGCCAGCCGCTGACAGGATCTCCAAAGGCGAGAGTTCTTATCACGATAACACAGATGAAGAAAAAAGACATAAGGCACAGAAACATTCCCAACAGCGCTGCCAGAGCAAGTGGTACTGTTGAAAAAGCTGTGATACCTTCCATGGAGTATAAAAAAAGTTGCCAGAAAGACCATTTAGTATTGCCTGCAACTCTTTGAACATTTTCATATTCAAGCCATTTTGTTTTGAATCCAACCCATTCGTTTATTCCTTTGGTAAACCTGTTGTATTCCCTCATTTCTAATATTGCATCGACCATTTGCCGTGTCATAAGCCTAAAATCCCTGGCACCATCGACAAATTCAGTTTTTGATATTTTTCTAATCAGCTTATAATACTGCCTTGCAAAAAAAGATCGGATAGCAGGCTCGCCTTTTCTTGTAGTTCTTCTTGTCGCAGCTGAATCGTAACCATCCTCGGCAACGGCTTTATACATTTCCATTAAAAACGATGGCGGATCCTGCAAGTCGGCATCAATCATCACCACATAGTCTCCCATGGATTTTTCAAGTCCGGCAAAAATAGCAGACTCTTTACCAAAGTTGCGGGAGAATGATATATACCTGACCCTTGAATCCTTTTCTCTCAAATTCTTTGCTAACTCTAATGTACGATCCTTTGACCCGTCATCAATAAAAAGAATCTCAAAAGACACCCCAATTGATTCAAATTTGTCAGCTTCCTTACAAATTTCATTATAAAAAAGGAGCAAAACCTCTTCTTCGTTGAAACAAGGTACAATAACAGAAAGTAATTTCATTACTCATTGCTCCATAGCTAATTCAATACATCAATACGCTTGAAATATACTGCCTCTTCGTCTTCCAATAAGATCTTATAATTATCTGGCTTACTTCTCAAATATACGGACAATGGCGAGCTAGAGCTAATTAGAAAGGCATCAAAATTATATTTTTCAATAATTTTTTCAGGATCAAATATCTTGCTCTTTTCCTTTTTATCAAACTGTGTCAAACTAAGCAAGCTCTTGGCATCTCGCAAGTTATGAGGCGAGAACAAGTCCGCTCTGGCATCCACAAAAGTTTCAATGCCGTTTAATATGAGAGTAACACCAAAGTTATAATCATTATACAATCTTTGCGGGACATCTTTTTTTACAAGTTCTATGAATTTCGTTTCTAATACCACAGAAATGAGTTTTTCTGCATGATATGCCTTAACAATGTTAGAAAAACTAACAACATTAACCCCAATCAATATTAATAAAAAAACACAAAATATCGCAGAATCCAACTTAGTTCTTACTGCCTTAATTTCCCTGGCAATGAAATAGTCGAATGCAAAAAAAGCAGAAGCAATCTGAAAAACAACAGCGAATCTAACACTCCTGAAAAACATATACAAAAAAAACGTAAAAACCAGCAAATCCACTGCTTTAATTCTTTTATCAGTGATAATCATGCTGACACCAATAATAAACAGTGGCAGATAAAACACAATTAGATGCGATATTTCTTTTGCGTCGGGAGCAGTCCATTCGTTTATCATTCCCTGCGCAAATGAATCTCCCATATTAACATATGGATATGTCAGCATGTGCAAGCCATAAGGATTTATTGCCAGTGCAGCAATCGATAAAACACCTACTCCAAAATATGTGAGCAGTTGTTTTCTAGAAAGTTTTTCTCCATGCAATTTTCCGATGGAAAACTCAAACAACCCTGAAAACATGAACATAAAGCAAAGAATATATGATAATGTCGATGATCCGCCATGAAAATTCCCCCACAACACTGAAATAAAGGGTATGAGATAGATTGCCCGAGATGTTTCATCCCGTCTGTAACTGTATAAGCAAGACAAAGTTGCATAAAGAAGAAAAAAGCTTATTAAATGCGGGCGGCCATAAAACATCAGTTTAATTAGAATAACCATAGGAAAAAGGAATATTGACGATAAAACAATACTCTTCTTAATTGCGTCTTTATTCCTTATCATTATAAGTAATGCCATTCCGATTGCAGAAATCAATGAAAAGAAAAAAATGCCCAAATCACCTGTTGCGTTATGAATGCAGTAGAAAAAGACCTGTGAAAGCCATTCGTGAGAAATCCAATGGATTCCGTTTTCTTTGGCATACCATGAAAAAATGTCTATGGATGGCAGCGCTTTGTTGACCACCATCCATTCTCCAGCTTTTAGATGCCACCAGAAATCATTCCCTGAAATTCCCAAGCTGAACATCCAGACTAATCCAGTTATAACTGCTCCGATTAGAAGCAGAAATATCCTGTTTTCTCCATGACTCTCTTTTATAGCTTTCACAAGCCCCCCTGCCAACAAAAGTAGATTTTAAATTCTATTTTCGTCTGAGTAATGATTCATTTTTCTGAGGATTGGTGGATAACGATGCTACCTGTGCCCGTCCGAATAAAAATACTCAACACGGTATTTGATGCGACCTCTTTCCAGCCGTCTGCTTTTGGCAACGGCTGATAGCCGTAAGCTCTACGGTCTGTAATTATGGCGTCACAAGAAAATGCATCCGCCAGAGCAATGGGTTCATCTGCGGTTCTGGATGAAGATATTACCCCTTGAGCACCGGTCTCTAAATAAACTTTGACGGGTACAGCAGAAACAATCTTGCGCTCACCGAAAGGAACCTTGGCGAGTAATGACTCGTAAGGTTCGTAAGCCTCATCATATTCTTTAATCAACGCGCAGGTACTGTAAAACGTTGCAAACATTGCCCATAATATAATTACCGAAGCTAAAACAATGTAACGCGCACTACGCATCCTGTAATGCCTTTGAAGTCTGCAAAAGCCGACACCACTCAAGATTGTAAAGAATGGAAAGAAAAAAGCGCTAACGTGCAAAGCAGTTCCCAATTCTGACTGCAAAGGTATAGCCACCCCACAAAACACGACAAAAAACCCTAGAAGCAAAGCAAAGAAGTTCCCACCCTCTCTCCACAAACTAAACAACCCTGCCAGCCACAATGGATACATTATGAACAAGCCCGGTGCAGCAATCAGGTTTAACACTGAAAACCATAGTCCACTTAATTTTTGTGCGTAAATGGCGTTCCATCCCAAACTCAAATAAGTGGAAGGCGTTATCGCCAGATTACGACAAAACATATCATAATAATTGCTCAGAAAAATGGCCTTTGAATTTGATGGCCACGGATGCCCCAACACTTGATAATTTCGGATCATCCATGGGCTCAGAACCAATAATAAAATAAGGACATAGCCAGCAAGGACCTTTGGGCTTCGGGTCTTATAAAATTCGCACAGTCCACCAAACACAGCGATAACAATTCCTTCTATGCGCATTAAGGCGGTCAAACCAGCAATTACAGGAGTAACATACCAACTTGATCGTTCATTTCCCAGTTGCTTAAAAAAGAAGAAGCCAAACAACGCATAAAAAGCAATGTTATCTGTGGTTAAAAGGTAAAAAAGATATCTACCGCAAAAAAGCATCATACAATAAGAGAACGCGGAGTTATAAATGCTCTGAGTTCTTTTTTTCACCTCAAAAAAAACCAGAACAGACAAAACGGACCAGAGAACAATATTAAGCCCGACTTCGCCAGCAATGCCGAAACATAAACGTGCCAGATAATAAAACACTATACCCATTGGCATCCAATAGTTCATGGGATGTTCTACGGACTGGTAGTCATTTAAGAAATGCCAGACAAAAGGCTCAGTAAAGCCTGCACCCTTTTCAAGCTGATCCGCCATAATGTGGTAATATGCAGCGTCTATTGTTGCCTGCGGGCCTACTAACCGCGAAGCCATGGACAAAAAAAGGGCAGACACACTAAAAAGCCCGATTATAATCAAAAAGGATAAGCTTCTTCTAGTAAAAGCAATCATAAACTCACTCTGATTTTTTTCATTGAGATTCACCAACAGGACAGTCTATTGATAGTTCGCAAAATGCGCAAGTAATTTGCGAACTGCCTCTTACTTAGTCAAAGCGTTGTTAAGCCAATCGGGGTAGATCTTGAGATCGCTCTGCGCTGCGAGGACATCGTGTTGATTCTCAAGGGAGCGTCACTGTCTTTTTGTCAGAGAATTGTAACAGAAGCGCTGCATTGTTTGCAGGACTCAATAGTTATTGATAATGCTTGAATCAGCAATGATTGATATATGACTGACAAAGATATAGAATTGCAAAATGCAAAATGCTCAAACGACAAACTGCAAACAAAAATATACAAGATCTTTCTTGTTAGCTTCGGTATTCTTAGTAATATCGATAGTAGTTCTGTGTCTGTTTATAAACATTCTCAACTCGGGACACATGGTCTTCACTCTTGATGATGCTTATATTCATCTGGCTCTTGCTGAAAATATAATGCAGGGGCATTACGGAATCAACTTAAACGAATACTCTGCGCCAGCATCAAGCATTCTATGGCCATTTCTTATCGCACCATTCGCAAGGCTGACCTTTGCTAACTACATCATTCTCTTAGCAAACACGGCCTTCGCTATAATTACCCTGTTTTTTTTCTGGAAAATACTGTTGCCTGACACGAACGACACATCAGAAAAGAATGAAGGCAAACAGACAATATTAAGCACAATGCTGATTTTGCTGATCCCAGCCTGTAATCTGATCGGCCTTGTATTTACTGGAATGGAGCATTCATTGCAGGTTATGCTTGCCGTGGCCGTAATATGCGGTTTGAGCAGAGAATCCGAAAACTCCAGACTGGACTGGTGGCTCATGCCTGCAATTCTGCTGGCTCCTTTAGTTCGCTATGAATGCCTGGCCATTTCAGTGCCCGCTGCCATCTATCTATTTCTACGCGGTCATAGAAAAGCAGCTGTCACGACAGCTGTCGGCCTATTATTTGCATTAACGGGATTTTCATTGTTCTTACTGAGTCTTGGGCAAAACTCATTGCCCAATTCTGTCGCGGCAAAATCAAAAATTGTCTCTGAGCAAAAAACTTCTTCAATAATACAAAATTTTGTTAACAGCATTGAATCGCCAAGAGGCGTTTTGCTGGCAGTATGCCTGTTATTTCTGGTGTTGCAGGCATCGAACAGAAAAAATAGCACACGAAAAAGACTATTTTGTGCCACAATTTCTGCATCTATCATTCTGCATCTGCTCTTCGGGCAATTCGGCTGGTTCAGCAGATATGAAATATACATCTGGGCGATGACACTAGCTGCTATTGGCTTCATTTTCAAACCTGATATCTACAACCACCCGAACAATTTCAAAATTCACGAAACAACATTGTTATTATTCGCATCAACATTTCTTTTATGCTTTCCTTATCTAATGACCATTCCAGTCATTCCCGTAGCCTCAAGAAATATTTACGAGCAACATTATCAAATGCACAGATTTGTGACAGAGTTTTATAAAAAGCCAGTTGCCGCAAATGATATTGGTTACATTTCCTATCAAAATCCAGCTTATATACTGGATCTGGTGGGACTCGCCTCATTAGAAGCCTTGACGTTGAGAGTAAAGGCTGATCAGAAAGACTGGATGGACAGTCTGGCAAAGGCAAAAGGTGTTGAACTGGCTATGATTTACGATGACTGGTTTGATAATATTCCAGATAACTGGTACAAATTGGGCGAGCTGCAACTTAAAAAAGCTCATATTAATATTTTACGCGACAAAGTGGCATTTTACGCCATTAAGAGAGAATCTTATGACGAAATCTATAATCTTCTGGAAAAATTCGCCTTAACTCTTCCAGAAGGGGTAGATTTCGAATTTGTAACAAACAAAACTACTACTAACTCTCACAATCTTAAGAATAATATTTCTCGCTGAAGAGCAATGTTAAAACCGTTTATTGGGATAATCAAAGCTTAATACCCTAGGTTCCCGGAAAATTACAGCATGTCAGGCGGTTTAACTCCGAAACAGTCAGAAAAAGCTTTTTAATTGCCTGCAATCTCACTGAAATAAGCTCTTTTGCCGTGTGCGCGTGTGTGTGTGTGAAGCAAGCATACGCAGGAGTATGAATTGTAAAAAGAGTTTCCCTTCCAGATTTTCACTGTTCCTCTTCTTGTTTTAAAGTAACGTTAAAAAAAACTAGGAAACTGTTAGAAAATGGCGTTATAATAACTGCAAGAATTTTTACACAGGTTGGTGCATATGCCTAATTTGAGAGACATCTTCTCTGGGAACCGTCTGGGTCGTAGAGCAACCTTCAACGCCGCTGTTACAATATTAATGTTCTGCGCTGGAGTGGTTCCCGCTGCCGAAGCGTATCTCGACCCCGGCACTTTCAGCTTTGTTTTACAGACTCTTATTGCTGCTTTAGTGGGTGGGCTGTTCGTGATAAAAAGCTACTGGATAACTATAAAAAACTGGTTTAGTGGAAAGAGTGCTGAAGTTGTAGAACCAGATATGTCTGATAGCGAGAACTGCAAGGCAAATGAAGACGATGACAAAAACAGTCAGCAGTAATGCTTTTGATAATATTTGCAAGCTGACTTGAGGTGCAGAATGATATCGTATAGGGGCGTTTGTGAACTCTAGTTGGCTAACTGGTTTTAAGAACACTCTTTGTGCCTGGCAATCGCTTGTTGCGCTAACAGGGCTAGATTCAAGCTGGTCAACCATAATATTCTACGCGGAAAGCAATGCTGATTGGGCTCATATCGCACCGATAGTCCAGATCCTTAACGAAAAATACCAGCAACCAGTAACCTGCATTACTTCTGATCCAACAGACTCAATTCTAAAAAGTCATCACGAGCTTGTGCGATCGTTTTTTATTGGTTCCGGGGTTGCCAGAACCATTTTTTTTCAGCTTGCCAAAGCAAAGGCCTTTGTGATGACTTTGACCGATCTTGATTCGTATTACCTCAAGCGATCAAAGAATGTTGTACATTACTTCTATGCTTTTCATGCTTTGGTAAGTAGTCATGGCGCTTATCGCGCACATGCTTTTGATGGATATGATACTGTCTTTTGTGTTGGCCCTCACCATGTCTCAGAAATTCGCGAACAGGAAAAAGTTTACAAGCTCAGAGCAAAAAATCTTGTCGAAGCAGGCTATTGTCGGCTTGACAAAATTTACGCTTTTTCTGAAGAGCAGAAGAGTGGCAAGAAGGCATCTGCGTCAGAAAACCCTGTCGTGCTGGTTGCTCCAACCTGGGGGGCATCTTCCATGGTCGACAACTGCCTTGATGAAGTCATTACCACTCTTACTTCTGCAAAAATTACAACTATCCTGCGTTTGCACCCGATGACATTACGTCATCACCCGGAATTGCCGAGCAGGCTTGAGGCCGATTTTGCTGACACTGGTTTTTTTAGTTTTGACAGCAAGCTGCAGGCAATTGACTCTTTGTTGCAGGCTGACATAATGGTGGCTGATCATGGCGGTTCCGGACTTGAATTCTCGCTCGGACTCGAGAAGCCCGTTGTGTCTATCGCGACCCCCGCCAAGCTTCACAATTCACAGCGAGAACTTATTAAGCTGCCTCTATTTGAAGATCTGATTCGTCCCGAGATGGGTATTGAGCTTGCTATTGGCGAGCTTGAGAAGCTGCCAGATGTTATAAGAGATTTACATGCTAAGTCTGCAGGATGGAGAAATCGTCTGGAGCAAACCCGCCTCAAAAATATTTTTAACATTGGAAAAAGCGCGCTGGTTATGGCAGATTATATATATAGCTTTGTTGTAGGATCGCAGAAAGGCAAACCATCTTGAATAAAACAGTATACGTGGGTATGAGCGCTGACTTGATCCACCCGGGGCATTTGAACATTATTAAACGCGCAGGTGAACTTGGAGATGTTATAATTGGCCTGCTTACTGACAAGGCGATCGCTAGCTACAAAAGATTGCCTTACATGACATTCGATCAGCGCCTCCAGATTGTTGAGAGCATAAAAGGCGTTTCCAAAGTAGTTTCGCAGGAAACTCTCGATTACGTGCCAAATCTTGAAAAGCTCAAGCCCAGCTACGTCGTACACGGCGATGACTGGCGCGAAGGCGTTCAGAGACAAACACGCCAGCGGGTTATAGATGCTCTCGCAAAATGGGGAGGCGAACTGGTTGAGATTCCATACACTCAAGGCATATCTTCGACCATGCTTCATAATGCAATCAGAGAGATCGGAACTACGCCTGACATCAGACTCAAATCTTTGAGAAGGCTGCTTGAGTCAAAACCATTAGTGCGCCTGCTTGAAGTCCACAACGGTCTGACCGGCCTGATGATTGAGAATCTGTCAGAAGATGTAGATGGTGATCGCAGAGAATTCGATGCCATGTGGGCCAGCAGTCTCACTGATGCAACTGCAAGAGGAAAACCTGATATTGAGGCGGTCGGCGTCGCTTCACGCATTGTTACGATGAACGACATACTTGAAGTAACCACTAAGCCGGTTATATACGATGGGGACACTGGCGGTCTTCCCGAACATTTTGTTTTTACTGTTAAAACCCTCGAAAGGCTGGGTGTTTCGGCGGTTATTATTGAAGATAAGACCGGGCTTAAGAAGAACTCGCTTCTTGGCACAGATGTAAACCAGACTCAGGATAGTATCGACTCTTTCTGCCACAAGATTCACTTGGGCAAACATGCCTGCGCTACACGAAATTTTATGATCATTGCCCGTATCGAAAGCCTGATCCTTGGAAAAGGCACTGACGATGCGATTGCCAGAGCGAGAGCCTATATTGATGCCGGAGCTGATGGAATCATGATTCACAGTCGTCAGAAAACACCCGATGAAATTTTTGGCTTTTGTCGCGAATACAACTGTCTATCTGAGCGTAAACCCCTTGTGGTAGTGCCTAGCACCTTCAGCAGCACAAGTGAAGAGCAACTGATCGACAACGGAATTAACATGGTCATTTATGCCAATCAGCTACTCAGAAGTGCCTATCCGGCTATGCTTGAAACAGCCAGACTGATTTTGCAAAATCGCAGAGCATTAGAAGCCGAACCACGTATGATGCCGGTTAAAGATATTATCAGTCTGATTCCTGGAGGACACTGATTGATTTGCCCGCATGATTTCATAAGAACTCTTTCAAAACGCAGTATCAGCATGTTCGCCGGAGTTCCAGATTCGCTGTTGGCAGAACTGTGTGAAGCGCTAGAACACGACTGCATTCCCGAAAAGCACATCATTACTGCCAATGAAGGCAACGCTGTCGGACTTGCAATCGGGCATCATCTGGGCACCGGCGAATATGCAGCAGTTTATATGCAGAATTCAGGGCTTGGCAATGCCATTAATCCCCTGGTTTCGCTTGCCGCACCAGAAATATACGCAGTCGGAATGCTTCTTATAGTTGGCTGGCGCGGAGAACCAGGAATAAAAGACGAGCCACAGCATCTGCTGCAAGGAAAAGTAACCGAAGATATGCTCAAAACTGTCGGCATTCCCTACGCTATACTCGATGCCGAAAGTTCACTCAATGATTTGTTAGATGAGCTTTTTTCAAACGGAAGATTAACAAGAGGTCCGGTTGCACTTCTTGTGAGAAAAGGCACTTTTGCAAAAGCTCAGTTGCCAGCAAAGAAAGTGAATTGCCAGTCCAAATTGCTGCGTGAGGAATTCATTGATCTTATGCTACAGCATGTTCAGACTGATGATCTGCTGGTAGCAACAACCGGAAAAACCTCACGTGAACTTTTTGAATTGCGCCAAGCCCGCGGCGAACCCCCGAGAGATTTTCTTGTAGTAGGCGGAATGGGGCACGCGTCATCTATTGCTCTTGGCCTTGCTCTTGCGAGACCAGAGCGTAAAGTTTATTGCCTTGATGGAGATGGTGCAATGCTGATGCATCTCGGTGCTCTGCCGGTAATTGGTGGACTATGCCGGCCGGCCAATCTGATCTATGTGGTTCTGAACAACGGCGTACACGAATCCGTTGGAGGACAACCAACTTCAGCCCGGTATATTGATTTGCGAAAGCTGGCTTCAGCCTGCTGTTTTAACAATTATCTCCACATCAGTGACAGGGAAACATGCTCGCAGGCATTTGACGAGCTTGCTGGCAGGGCAGGCTCGATATTTATTGAGGCGCTTATCAGGCCTGGCTCAAGAAAAGATCTGGGTCGTCCGACCAGAACGCCTGTTCAGAATAAATTAGATCTTATGGGTTATCTGAATGTGCAAACAATTTTCTAATAACTGGTCTTACCATAACCCAGTGCAGGTTATCAGCTGCAGTCTGGCAGATTATCTTTCAAGGTTGGAGAATCAGAACATTTTGCTGGTTACGACCGCTGGTTTTACTCGACGCGGCCTAACTGCAGATGTAATGAAGATGATAACAAAAAGCACCTTGCAAGTTTACGATGGAGTTCGCCCCAATCCTGACATTGACGATCTCGATGATGCCGCAGCGCAGCTGCACAAACACAAGTTTTCTACAATTCTTGCGATAGGCGGGGGCAGTGTTATTGACACTGCGAAGGCTTTTTCGATAGCTCTACCATCAGCGATGAAACGGCCGATAACATCAATTTTGAAAGAAGGCCAAGCTGCTGACCTGGGCAGGAGGATACCGGTAGTAGCGGTTCCAACAACTTCTGGCACCGGCTCTGAAGTGACTCAGTATGCGACAGTATGGGATTCGACTAACGGTAGAAAACTCTCTCTTTTCGGAGAACATGTTTTTCCGGTAACTGCAGTACTTGACCCCTCTTTGGGCATAACTCTTCCCCAAAAAGAGACACTTTATACCGGTCTGGACACCATCTCCCACGCTCTAGAATCGATCTGGAATATCAACAGCAACCCGTTCAGTGAGCTTTATGCAACCTCAGCACTTAATCTGGCGCTTGACTTTTTTCCTGCTGTTCTTGCCAATCCAGCAAACATCGATGTGCGGGCCGGGATGCAGAATGCCAGTCTTTTTGCGGGCTATGCGATAAGCATAACAAAAACCGCTATCTCCCATGCAATATCTTATCCGCTTACCGCAAAACTCTCTATTCCCCACGGTCTTGCCTGTGGCTTTACACTTTCCGAGTTGATCCGCCAACAGTTCTCAAATCAATGCTTGCCTAAATATAATTCACTGCTCAGTCGCTGCAGTGATCTACTCCTCTCTTTCGACCTGAACTCCGAGATTAGTCAATATGCAAGCGCAGCGCAGATAATCAATTTGTTGCCAGAAATGCTTGATCTCTCCCGAATAAACAATTACAATTTGAGCGCAAATATAAGCGATGTATCAGACATTCTCAACCTTTCTCTAACCAGATAACTAATGTAAATTCGGTTGTTTTGTGTAGCTGGGCAACTGTTAGCAACACGTAGAGTGCGACAAACAAAGCCATGTGAGAATCAGTGAGCTTGTAAAATTTCATACTGTTGTATTTTTTTTACTGTTGCAAAGAAGAACATGAACTATATGTTTTATAAAATATTTCACACCCTGGTCCTGTCAGTAATTCCAGCCTTGACTCTTTATTCAAACAACCTTGATAGAGTATCTTTTAGTGAGACAATTATTCCAATGCTGGTAATTTTGAGCGCTTCACTAACGGGTCTTTGGGTGATACATCGTTTAACCAGAAATATCGAATGCTCAGCGCTAATAGTAACAATTTGGTTGGTAGTCATTTTAAATTTTGCCCCAATTTGGATGTTATTGATATTCTTAACTCAGACCATCTTTTCCCCGACTAAATTTGCCATTTGTTTGATTCTGTGTTCCGTGCTGACAAGCTATTTCATAATCAGAAGAAGATGGGCTGGGCAGCTTGTGATTAAATTCCTGAATACGCTTGCAACTAGTTTAATTGTTTTTTTGATAGCAGGATTGGTTTATCGTGGATTTGTCAGTCTCGACACGGAAAAAATTGAGCTGACTGACAATCCTTTTGCTTCTACAATCGCTGAGAATGAGCATTACCCTGATGTTTATTACATCATCACAGACAGTTATACTGGAAACAACATACTTAAAGAAAAGTTTGAATACGATAATTCTGGTTTTACGAATTTTCTTGAAGAAAAAGGCTTTTATGTCGCTTATAACAGCAGGTCTAATTACTGTTCGACTGATCTATCATTGTCATGCTCTTTGAATATGAGCTATTTGAATTTGATTGATGGAAATCGAAAGAGCTACAATTCTGTAGAGCATCAGATTAGCCTTATCCATAATAGCAGGGTGAGGAGGATTCTCGAGAAAATAGGCTATAAGTCTATAGCCTTTTCAAGTGGATATTTGGTCACAGACTTTAAAGATTTTGATACGTTTTTCACTGATTCTATTATTAACAAGGAATTCCTGGACGTATTGCTATGTAGCACGATTTTTCCATACTTGGAGCTCCCGTTTTTTAATCTGACAGTTGTTCAGACTGACTCGCATAGACATAAAATAAAAAGAGCACTCACTGAAATGCCAAGGATAAAAAAAACGGACTCACCTGTTTTTGTATTGGTTCATATCGTATGCCCGCATGCACCATTTGTATTTGGCAAAAATGGCGAGGAACTAGTCCCAAAATACTTTTCTTATGCAGATGGCAACAGTTGGATTGGAGAAAAATCTCTTTACAAGAAGAGTTACGCAAAACAGGTGGAATACCTGAATACGATGCTGAAAGATTGTATAAACAAACTAATGCAGGACACGGTGCGCGACAAAATTATCTTGCTGCAGGCTGACCATGGTTCTGGCTTAGGACATCACTATACAGACATTGATCAATGCGACCTGAATGATAGATTTTCAATTTTGAATGCCATTTATCTGCCAGACAAAGATTATAGACGTTTTTACCAAGAACTTTCTCCGGTAAACAATTTCAGACTTGTTCTCGGAAAGATACTCGGGAAGCAGGCGGAATTACTTGAGGACAGGTCGTTTTACTCGCCCTCTTGCCAACGCTTTGACTTTGTTGATGTGACCGAACGTTTAGAATGAAAGTGATAAAAACACAGGTTAACGTGTCCTTTCGGCAAAAACATTTGAGTTTAATCGATAAAGCAAAACATGTTTTATGATTATGACGGTCGCGGGGTTTTATAGGATTGTTTTAAGTCCAGAAAAGCCGCCGGGTAGCTTCCCCGACGACCTGTTTCATTGATCTTTTGGAGTATAGTTTATTCTTCCAGCTTGGCTCCGTAAACGTTTTCGCTTTTCTGAAGCTGTCCCCGGCGAATCTGAGGATTGTGGCGCGTTCTACCAGTCGGTCAACAGTTGTCGCTGCCGCAGCTTCGGATGAAAAGAGGGGGGTTCCATCGGCTGAATCCGGTATTTGAAGTGAAAATGATCGAACCGGTTCTTTGTTTTTTTCTATTAGAAATAGATCGACTGAAGCGAGTTCAGTTGCCGGCAACTAAGTCGGTAATGTCTTTAAATACATACAGATCGTTGAACGTCAGGTAGTAGCTTCGATCTGGTAATAAATCTACGTCAAAGTGCAATGAATTTTTAAAAACAGCACGGAAATTATTGACTGGCGACTGCGTTTGTTTAAGACCATCATAATTGCCTTCTGGCAGATAAATCGCATTCAAAATAGACATCCGCTCGACGAGGTTGCTTCGCTCCTGCGAAAAATAATCGACGTCTGAAGCAGGGCCATGATCCCCTTGAATAATTATTACTTTCTTTCGGCTTTTATCTTCAATAAGCTTGCTGACGCAGTCTTTAACCAGACTGTTCAAATAAATCAACTGATCAACATACCGCTTTCTATAGTGCTCTAAGTCAATATACTGTCTCAAATAAACACCATCCGAATAGTCAAAATATGGCAAATCAACATTACTTCCGTCTTTGCTGAAAATGAAAGGGGCGTGCGGACACAGAATATGAGCAAAAACAAAAGCAGGCTTGACCGATTTTGCAACGAAAGGCAATTGTGATAAAACACTTTTTATGGCATCTCTATGAGCAATCGCCTGAACTCTGGCAAGACTCCAGTCGCCCAGATTGCAGGCAGCAAGTATTGTTTGTTTGGTAATGACATTAAACACCTCTCTGCAAATCCAATCATCACTGATATAACCGTCAAACTTCCTCATCTCAGTCGCCATATAACCGCTGGAAAATGCAGTGGTTCGATAGCCCATCTTTTTCAATTCTTTTAAAACCAGATTATCAGAAATCAAATCAATAAGCGGCGAAACGCCTTGAAACGTAGCAGAATGCTTAGATCCCAAGCCGATATACCCCATATTTAAAGAACTCGCCAAGGAAAAATAAGTCAGAGGGTAATTTGTTCGGCTTTCAGAGGCCCAATAGAAGCCTTTTCCAGAAAGGAAAT
Organism: Candidatus Rifleibacteriota bacterium; assembly: GCA_018818125.1. Lineage (GTDB taxonomy): Bacteria > Muiribacteriota > Ozemobacteria > Ozemobacterales > Ozemobacteraceae > Rifleibacterium. Next base: position 747 of record JAHISQ010000168.1, on the reverse strand, counting down.
TGGTAAATTCAGAATTATCAAAACCGTATAAGTCTTGCAGAACATTGTTTCCGGCATAGCTGTCGAGAACAATGTAATAAATATCTGGCAGCTCAGCTGGCTTTATCTCAGCAAGCTTGAGATCAGAATTCAAGACGATCACTTCTGCTGTCGGCTTCAGAAACAAATGATATGTCAGCGCCGTGTATACAACGAAAAACAGCAGAACAGTGACAAATACATTACCAAAAACTCTAAGAACCCCGGGATACTTGAACTTGAAAGCAACCAAATATGCCTCGACGCCCCAGAAAATCAGCCATACAGAAGCGAACCAGCAATTTGGAGAAGGCCAGCCAAACTCGATTTTTCCAATAAGCAAAGAGGCTATCGGCTGATAAAACATTACGGAAAAACAAACAATCGAAACGGCTAACGACGCTCGCTCTAGATCTCCAGTCAACTTAGTAAAAACTATTAATCCCAGAACTATCGCCAACAAGCTCAAAACAATTGGCAAAAAAAGCTCAGAAAGAACAAATTTGTCAACATAATTAGAGTATATGCCAAGGATCAGCAAAACAGCCATTCCCAGCGAATGGAAACACTTGGTAAAGACGTTTTTTATGTAACTGCTCAATAACTCGGGGTTTGACACCACCCAAGTTTTATGATTCTGCTCGTTCCTGTTAATATTGAGATTTATGATGAATTGCACAGGGTTATTTTCTTTGCCATATCGGTAATTACGGATCCAAGGTTTGCAAT
>JAHISQ010000167.1 GCA_018818125.1 Candidatus Rifleibacteriota bacterium | reverse complement strand
TTGTTGAACTCAGCCGCTTGCAGCGGCAGCCTGGGAAAATGGTTTAACTCTGCTGATTTTAGAGACATCCTCATTGTTCCCTCATGATTTTCTTTGTTGTGTAAACTCCTCGAATGCAGGGTTTTGAGCCCGGCAATATCAACGTTGAGGAGATGAATTTATGTTACCACAGGATCAGCAAAAACTCGACAAGCTTTACCAGAGTATGGTCAAGGCACTGAAAAGACAGGGTATGAGCGATGTAACAATCGATACTTACAGCAGAGCCATAACCCGCATTGCCCGTTTTTTTGACCGATGCCCGGATGAGCTGGGAAAGCAGGATTTAAAGGACTATTTTGACCATTTCGTCACTATCCGCTCCTGGGGCACGGTTAGAGCCGACCGTTGCGGTCTGCAATTCTTCTGGAAATATGTTTTAAACAAGAAGTGGAAGTGGGTAGACATTGTTAAACCGCCGCAGGTCAGGCCTATTCCGGATGTTCTTACTGTCGCCGAGACCGAAAAAGCCATCAACAGTGTGAGAGAGCTGCGTTATCGCATTTTTCTGTTTACACTCTACAGCATGGGAATGAGACTTGGCGAATGCCTGTCTTTGAAGGTCTCAGACATCGACAGTCAGAAAATGCAAGTTCATATTCGCAACGGTAAAGGTCGTAAAGACAGGCTTGTTCCGTTGCCACAGGCAACGCTGAAAGCGTTAAGATTCTACTGGAAAACGCACCAGAACCCGGTTATGATTTTTCCCAATTTGCGCGGAAGTGAACAGACCATAAGAAATTCGGTCGGACACATGCATTATCAGGGGCCACAGCAAGCACTTAAGGGTGCCTTGAAAGATTGTGGCATCAGCAAAAGAATCACGATTCACTCTCTACGGCACAGCTTTGCGACACATCTTGTTGAATCAGGAGTTCAGTTAAGGCTGATCCAGGAACTTCTGGGACATGAAGACCCCAAGACAACCTTGCTTTATACGCAGATCAGCGACGTTGCAGCGCAGAACCGAACCAGAGAGGTTAATAACCTCATAAACCGGGTTCGTTTGAGTTTCATCGAAAAATGATGAAGCTTTCGGAGCTTTTGCAGCAATATAAACAGCCATTTGAGAAGACATACGGACATCGCCTTCTGCCCTCACATCGTAAGGCAATGAATTCGATTCTGGAATGCCGAACACCAGACGCAGGCGAAATGATTGTTCAGTGCCCGGATTGCGGACGCTTTGAATGGCGACCAAAGTCCTGCGGAAATCGCAACTGCCCTGGCTGCCAGAATCATGAAACCAGCGTGTGGCTGAACCGTCAGCAGAGCAAGCTGCTGCCGGTTCCTTACTTTCTTGTCACCTTCACGGTTCCGGCTTCTCTGCGAAAACTCGCATGGCATAATCAAAGAGTATTCTTTAGTTGTCTTTTTGATGCGTCGGCAGACACTTTGCGGGCTTTGGCCGGGAATGAGAGATTTCTCGGCGGCAACATTGGTATGACAGGAGTTCTGCATACCAATAGCCGACAACTTGATTTCCACCCGCATATTCACTACATTGTTCCTGCAGGGGCAGTTGAACCTGAAAATTGGTTATGGAAGCGTTCCAAAGGCAAGTTTCTGTTCCCTCAGCGTGCGCTGACCAGGATCTTTCGCGCCAGACTTGTGGCGCTTCTTCGGAGCAAGGGTCTGCGTCTGCCCGAAGTTTTCGCACGCGGCGACTGGGTTGTACACTGCCAGTATGCTGGCTCTGGTGCGCCCGCTCTAAAATATCTGGCTCGCTATCTTTATCGCGGGGTTATTGCCGAAAAGCGTATCATCAGGAACAAAGATGGTTTGGTGACCTTTCTCTGGCGCGAAAGTAAAACGAAAAAATGGCGAAGAAAAACAATGCCAGGGCAGCATTTTCTCTGGCTGGTTTTACAGCACACTTTGCCGTGCGGGTTTCGCCGGGTGCGCGATTATGGTTTTTTGCATGGCAACTCTCGAAGACTACTGACGCTCATTCAGTTGCTGTTAAATGCCAGACCGGTAATGACTGAACTCCCAGAACGCCCAGTGTTTAAGTGCCCGGACTGCGGAACAGCAATGGCAATCAGAGGTTTTCGCCAGCGTGGCTATTTCAATTCAAGATCACCACCAGCTGAGGCTTTAAATCTGCTTAACTGAACGATTCTGATCTGGCAGCAACGCGCTTTTATTCGTTGTTGCAGTCTTCTGCTGGTATTTAACACAAGCGTATCATTTCAGAGCCACAAAAAGCCCCAGAATTAGCAAATTCCATCAGGTCATGTGCTGCTGCAAGAGATTTTTCTTGTCGTCACTGGCATTTTTATCGCCAGTAGGGCACTTTTTCAAGGCACAATTTTACCGATATATTTTCTTGTATTCAGCCCCGCAATTCATCGGCCGGGCTGGTTCAACAATTGGATAAG
>JAHISQ010000166.1 GCA_018818125.1 Candidatus Rifleibacteriota bacterium | reverse complement strand
GCCTTTGATCCCTTCAAGATTGATCAGGTCACCACTGGTTCGCATGCAATCGGTTAACCAGTAGGTCTCTTCTTCGTCCATGTCTTTGAAGTAAACTGCCATCAGAAAAGCTGCCATTTGATAATCAGGCAGTGAACCATCTACAAATCCGCTTACTATAGAAGCTATTTCTGGCTGACTGAGTTTCTGGCCATCGCGTTTTTTCTTGATGATGTCGTAGGCTCTCATTCCTGTTTCCTTTCTGGGTGCTTCTTATCTCTTGATCCGCAGTATGCGAACATGGTTAGTCAGATAACAGCGCTCAAACAGTGGGCAAGTGGCGCACTTTGTCTGATAATCGGGGCGGTCGATTCGCATTGCTTCGAAAGTCATGCCAGACGTGCTCCATTTGCCAAAATAATCGGTGCCGAAGCACTTGGGAATAGCCTGCTCCTGACGTATGGAAGCTGGAACCGAAGGCGTGTTGGCTGGTTTGGGGACGCCAGTATTCATTGAACCAGGGGGTGCAACTAGTGACATGATGTTTTCTCCAATAATTATCAGAAATAGGAATTTTGAGTTATAATATCACAATGCTTGGCTGTGGTATAGTAATCTACCATAATTACTGTAAGGCGTGGCACTGAAGCCAACAAGCCATGCGGAGGTACTGAGTTTGCTGTTTATCTTTTCGTGTGATGACTGGTCTTTGCTCTTTGCCGAACCTGGCAACGACAAAAGCGCTGGCTGGCAGGATGCTTCACTGCAGTTTTCCGATATTTTTCCGGCGTTGGCAGATGAAGAAACCCTCGCAGCAATCAAATCCCCGGATTTCAGTGGCTTCGAAAAGAAGGTGCAGCTGAAGTGGTTTGGAATTTTGAAACGTGGTTTGTTCAAGGTAAGCCCTGTTATTATTGGCGGCCAACATTTCGTTGAGATTCGCGGCGAATACATCGAAACTGCTTCCCGGCCAGTTGAGGTGCCGTCAGTCGGTGCCAATAAATTGATGGTCAGCGAAAGGACTCTTGCAACCATAATCGAGATGGCTGTCGATGGCATCGTGATTATCGACCAGAAAGGTATTGTTCAGGGTTTCAATCGAGCCGCCGAAAAAATGTTTGGCTACAATGCCTGCGAGGTTCTCGGCAAAAATGTTGCAATGCTGGCACCAGAACCGTATCGCAGCAAACACGATGATTACATGAAGCGCTATCTCAATACTAGATTACCCCATATCATCGGTATTGGTCGCCAGGTAGATGCACAGCGAAAAGACGGTTCGCTTTTTCCGATAGATCTTGCTGTTGGAGAAGTTTTATTCGAGTCAGGTAGCTTGTTTACCGGGTTTATCAGAGATCTTTCTGAATCACGTAAACTCGAAAGCGAGCGCAATAGTTTTTTTCAGATGTCTCTTGATCTTTTTTGCATTCTTGGCTTTGACGGGCGTTTTAAACGTACCAACCCGCAATGGCAGGATGTGATGGGCTATGACCCGGAAGAACTTGATGGTCACAAACTTGCGGAACTTATTCACCCCGAAGATCTTGGCGAATCCGGCCGGTTACTGACAGATATTCTGGGCGTTCGCAATGTAGTGGGTCGCGTTATGCGCTTGCGTCAGAAAAATGGCAACTACCTCTGGATGCTCTGGAACAGCTCTGTAGACGCAGTTAACCAGGCAATATATGGCGTGAGTCGTGATATTACCGATCAGCGGAAAATTCTGGAAGAGTTGCAGGCTGCCAAGTCTGAAGCAGAAAGATCAAGCCAGGCCAAGAGCGATTTTATTGCCAAGATGAATCATGAGCTGCGTACGCCATTAAACTCTATTATTGGTTTCTCAGGGCATCTGCAGCGCTCAGGTGGTTCGTTTTCCGAGAAGGAAATGCTTTATCTCGAACGTATCAGCCGAAATGGCGAAGCTCTGTTGCAGCTTATCAACAGTATTCTCGACTATTCACGAAGCGATTCAGGGTTCTCTGTTGTTAACCTGACTTCGGTCAATGTTCCTGACCTGCTGGCTGAAATTATAGATCTGATGCAGATAATAATTGAAGAGAAAGGAATTGAGCTTGAACTCGGCATTCCGCCTGAGTGTCGCCATATCAAATCTGATCCGGTGAAGCTACGTCAGATAATTCAGAACCTCATAGATAATGCGGTCAAATTTTCAAATCACACCAAGGTTCAAGTTGAGCTAAGCGTGGACGAAGATAATGTGCCAGAAAAGCTTTCTGTTACCGACTTTGGGACTGGTATTCCAGCAGACAAGCTCGAACTGATTTTTGACGCCTTTCAGCAGGGAGATAACAGTCTGGCGCGCCGATACGGAGGTGCAGGTCTGGGACTAACCATTTCTCGTTCTTTTGCAGATCTGCTGGGTCTGAAAATAGAAGTTGAGAGCACTTTTGGGCAAGGGTCGCGGTTCACTCTGTTTTTAAAGAAAGCTGAAAGGCTAGACCGATGAGTAGTCATGTTAAGCATAAAATGAATATTCTTGTTGTCGATGACGCACCGGATAATCTGATGCTTCTTGAAGCGATTCTGGAGAATCGGAATTTTGAGAATATCTTTCTGGCGTCTTCGGCCCGCGAGGCTTACGAATATATAGGCATCATCGAGTCCGAAAAAAACGTCAGAATAGATATAGTGCTTATGGATATAATGATGCCTGAGATTTCTGGCATCGAAGCGATCAGAGAAATTCGTAGCCACGATGTCTATCAGGATATCCCGATTGTCGTAATCAGCGCTCGTTCTGAAACTCAGGATCTGGTTGAGGCTTTTGAAGCTGGTGCGGTCGATTATCTTACCAAACCGATCAAGGAACTTGAGCTGGTGGCGCGAATCAGATCCATGCTCAGGCTCAAATCGGAAACCGATCACCGCAAGTTTCACGAAGTCGAGCTCGAAGCTCTGGCATTTGAACTCGAAGAAAAGAATCAACAGCTCAGTCATGTCCTTGAGGAATTGCGCGAAGACATGGCGGCGGCAGGCAACATGCAGCGTAGTCTGCTACCAGACAAGCGAATAAGCATACCTGGTCTCAATTTTTCATGGTATTACGAAACCAGCGAAAACATCGGTGGTGACCTGCTTAACATTATGCCGCTCGATAATAATATGACTGCGCTTTTTATTCTCGATGTTTCCGGGCACGGCATTCAATCCGCGATGCTTGCTGTCAGTGTTCATCGCATGTTGTCGGCATGGGAAGGCTCAAACAGTATTTTGCGTCTGCCCGATGGCACGCCGCGCTCTCCGGCTGATGTAGCCAATGAACTCAATACTGAATTCATGCTGCACAAAAATAATTTTCAGTATTTTACCATGATCTATGGTCTGCTCAACCTTGAAAAACGGACTCTCACTTACTGCCGTGCTGGACATACTCCGTTGTTGCTGCAAAGCGCCGATGGCATGGTCATCGTCTGCAATGATGGCAATGTTCCGGTTGGACTCACCGAAGAATGCAGATATGAAGAGTTTACGATCAGACTGGCTGCTCATGACCGGGTTATACTCTATTCAGATGGTATTACCGAGGCCAGAAAGAAGAACTCAAAAGACTTCTTCGGCGAGGAAAGCTTTTTGCAGCTGCTGCGCAAAACCCGTAGTCTTCCGGTAGAGCAGTCGGTTCAGGGAATCATAGGGGGCTTTAAAAATTGGTTAGATGGCAGCAGTCCAGCAGATGACATCACCTTGCTGATTATCGAGCCTGATTAGTTCGCAGCCAATCATTGGCTTCAGCAAGCAATTGTGGGGTATTGAGATTTTTCATGACCCATATGTCGTCGGTCAGCAGGTATTTTATGCGATCAGGATACAGCTGTAGTATCTTTTTTGCACCTTCGTTCAGCTCGATCCTGGAGAACTCGCTACAGCACCAGCCGGGGAAGATAGTGGGATGCCCTCGTCGGCTTCCAGAGGAAGGGACCACGATCATATCAGTGTTTTCCTGCCAGAGCGCAATGAGCTTGTTGACGGTAGTGGTAGATATCATTGGATGATCTACCGGCCAGATAAGTTTGCCGGTATCCCCCGAACTTTGCTCGATAGCAATTCTTATCGAGCTCAGCGGTCCTAATTCAGGGTTTGGGTTGACCAGCCAGATACCACCATTATCTTTGACCAGCTTCTGGGATTCGGCATCTTCACTTTGCCCTACAAACAGCAGATGTCGCAGATGCTTGCGATTTGAAGACAGCTTCCTGATAACAAGTTCCAGGAAAGTGCTGTCTGCAAGCATGGTATGCTGCTTTAGCTGTCCCATTCGTGTCGAAAAACCTGCCAGTAAAACTAGCGCATCCAGCATATTGCGCTCCTTTTTTTCAATTTTTCATTATAAGCCCTTATAATCAGCCAGTAAAGCCTGTAGCAGAATTTCGTATTGCTTCTCGTCAATAAAACTGTTATACCTGACTCATAATCAACATAGGGAGGCTTTAAGCAGTGGATCTTAAAAAAATTATACCGCCCGAAGCTAAGACGCTTCACGACCTTAAAATAGACCCCGACATCATTACTGACCTCATTGTTAAAGAACTTTTTGTGCATGGTAAAAAAGTGCCGCGCCGCCTTGCCAAAGATCTCAAGATCAATACCGAAATCGTTCAGCAGACAATCAATGAGCTCAAAAAGCTGGAAATCGTCGGTATGGTTGGTGGTTCAGGCATGGGCACTGACTATCAATACGGTCTTTACCCGAAAGGCACTGAGCGCGCCCGCAACCTGCTTGAGCGCGACAAATATCTTGGTGCAGCGCCAGTCAGTTTTGACGAATACATCAGAGTCACTCGCATGGCTCTCGATGAAGGTAAGGCTGGTTTCGCAATCAATCGCAAGCTGATGGAAGAGAAATTCTCACACCATCTTGGTTACAAAGACGTTTTGTTTCAGATCGGGCAGGCGGTTTGTGCCAGAAAACCAGCTTTTGTATATGGTTTTCCTGGTAATGGTAAAACGTTTCTTTGCAGCTCGGTAGTTAAACTGCTGCCGCCAATGGTTGTGCCGTATGCTGTCGAAGTAAGCAACCAGCTTATCAGGATATTTGATCCCAGCTGTCATGTGCCGATCGAAGGTATCGATCTCGAAGGGTATGACGAAAGATGGGTTGCCGTTCATCCGCCTCTGATCACCGCTGGCGGCGAACTCACGCTTGAAGACCTCGAAGTCAAATACAATGCCAAATTTGGCTGCTTCGATGCTCCGCCACAGGTTAAAGCGACCGGTGGCGTTTTGCTCATCGATGACCTTGGTCGCCAGCGCTGCAGCGTCGAACAAATTTTTAACCGCTTCATCATTCCGCTCGAAAACAAGATTGACTATCTCGTTCTTGGTGGGCAGCGCATGGAGGTGCCTACCGACGAAATCATCCTGTTCTCGACAAACCTTGACCCGATGAAAATCGTTGATGACGCATTTTTACGACGTCTACCATACAAAATCAATGTTCGGAACCCAACCGTTGCAGAATATACTGAAATCTGGAAATCGGTAAATAACAAACTTGGCCTGCAGTTCGATCAAAAGAACATCGACGATATCCTGGTTATATATAAGCACAACAAGAAGGGCTTGCGGGCGGTTCACCCGCGTGATATTCTTAACATCATCCGTGATCGTAAAAGATATCTTGAAGATTCCAATACAGTGATTACGTCCGAAGAAATTGCCGAAGCTTACGGTATCTATTTTGTAAGCAACCTTACACTGGTAGAAACCATAGATTGATTGCTAGACAAAGGCGGCAGGTTGGCATAAGCTTTCCTGCCGTTTTTTTTAAACTTTATCCAGGAAAACACTTTTGAACTGGCTATTTTTCTTCATCGTTTGCTTCTCCGGGCTGTTCTCAGGGTTTTGCACCTGGCTGATCGCGCCGGATGGCAACCCTTGGAATCTGATCGATAATTTTCAGGCAGGGCTTCTTGTTACCGGCGTATTTTGCGGGCTTTTTACTGGCCTGGTGGCGGCTTTGCCAATAGTTATCATGGAGCGAAAGCCAGGTAAGGCAGCAGCCTATTGGATTTCAGCCACCTCGATAGGTCTGTCGATCACTATGCTGGGCGCCGTTGTCTTTGTAATCGTGGTAAACTTTGTCGCTCCTTTAACACAGCTCCCCTCCGGCGTTATCAGGTTTTTCTGGTGGATGTTTCTTTCGTTATGTCTTTCCGGCTGTTTTGGAATTCTGCATAACAGCATGAGAATTATGTGCCGCTCTCTGATGGGATTGACTCCATCATTTATCATTTCCGGTTTATTTATTGATCGGTTTTTTCTTGCACACAACCACCTGTTGCTGTCGTTTCTTTTTCTTGGCGCGATGACTGGTTTTGGTTTTGCACTTGCATGGGAACTGCTTAAGGAAAGCTGGCTCGACGAAGAAGTCAGTCTATTTATTGTCTTTCGCTATTACATTGATGGGCCTGAGTTTCTTGCCGGTGCTGCCGATGAATGTGATTTGACGCTTGCCGAAGGCCCTTCACATTTATTTTTGATCGGCGAAAAGGAAGGCATCCATATTGTTGAAGCGCTTGATGACGAACATATAGTAAAGATAAACCGGTCAGCGCTACGCTATCGCGTTCTTGTCGATGGCGACAGTATTGCGGTCGGTGGTCGAGTGTTTATTTATCACTCCAAGTTTGCACGTACACGCGATGTGTTGCCTGAAGCGGTTGCCTGAGGCCGGTTCTCAAAAAACCGACTGCGGAGCTTTCACCGACTCGGGTCTTTTCTCTTCCATTATCAGCGCCAGAACCCAGTCAATGCATTCGAGAGTCATGACCAGCCCTTTTTTTACGTTAAGCCTGATGCTGCCCTTTTTTGCAACAGTAATGGTCAGAGGACCAAGCGGAGTGTCGATCAGACCTGCTACCGATTCAATTCCGTGATTGCGCGGGTCAACAATGTTGTATTCGGTATAGCTTTCCATGTGTCCGGCCAGACGTGCCCGCCTGATTTCTTTTTCCTTGGGGTTGGTGACCACTATCGTTTTGATACGGGTCATGCGTTCCTGCAACTGGCTCAGATGGCTAAACTCAAATTCGATAAGATCAATGTGCAGACCCGTAATTGCCGCCAGAGCTGCACCAAGCAGTTTCATCGGGCCCGGCCTGCCAAAAGAATACATGGCTCGTTCGCCGATGATAAATTCACAACTCTCAATGCGCTTGAACAGGGTTTTGGTGGTGATTCCATCAATAAGGTGTTCAATCTCGAAGGGTACGACAATGGAGTAAAAGCCCCGCATCACCGAATTTTCGCAGTCACAGTCATGAAACCCGGGCATCTCGGTTTCCAGATCAAATTGGTCGCCGCGCTGCATAATCTGTTCAAAGGTTGCTGCAACGTCTTCGAATTTGGTCGCCCAGCATTTTAGTGAAATAGAAGAGCCGGTAATCTCGATTTCGTTGATCAGCATAACTTTAACTTTCCTCCGAGTTGTGCAGTTGAAGATACATATTAATGCAGAGTGACAGACAATACAATATTTATCGACAGTCCCGTCTAATCCAAGTGAACTGGGGTTTTACATTTGCTGCCAGCTGTGGTACAGTTGGGCCATGCCAAATCCGGGAGTACATTGCATGCCGAATCTCTCTAAGTGCATTATAATATCAGGTCTGATCTTCGTGCTGGCGTTGACTCAAATATCCTGGGCTCAGAACCCAGGTACGGTCAGCGATCCGTTGGTGTCGAAGAGCTATATAGATCATTTTTTAAAGTTTCGTTCTATCGTGTTGCCAGCCGATTCTCTTGTAAATCCCGAACCTGGAGCTATGATCATTGTGCGCTCAGGTCAACTGAGGCTCGAAGCGCCAAAGGGTAAGACCTTGATCGACCTCACAGCTGGCAAGGAAATCTCCAGTGGTGTCGATTTGCCGCTCAATCATCTTATTATTGTTCCCGATTCAGCTGAATATGTGCTTAAAGCGCGTAACATGACAATGCTGCTGGCTTCATGCCTGCTTGAAGAGAAAGCTCACTGATAAATGAATCTTTTCAGAAGGATTCCGGCTTTCTGGCTGATTTTACTGCCACTGCTCATACCTGGAATGCTGGTAGCGGCTTGGCGTTGCCTTTTTCGCAATATTGCCGAGCGCCAGAATGTTTATGTCGAGACAGTAGTCGACTTTGAAGAGATTCGTCAGCTGGCTCGCGAAGAGGGCTGGTCGCTGGCTGATCTGTTCGCCGCATTGCATGCCAACGGCGCCAGCTCCGTTGCAGTTTCGGAAGATACTCTTGCTTCGCTTGAATCTGAAGGCAAGATTACTGTCATGAACAGCAAAGACATTCGCAAGCTGTCGCTTAACGAGAATCTTGAATTTGAATTGCCGGCTGGAGTCCGCACTATTGGTGCTTTGTGGGTTCATTCTGAATTCTCAGAATTGCTCGATCGCATTGAACAACACCTTTCCTGGAAGATTGCACCAGATCGACTTATGCGCATTCATCGTAATCTGCTGCTAATCAATAAGTCTAGTCGTGGTTTCCGTGAGCGTGTCGGATTGGGATTCTCTTCAGAATATTTTCAACAGGCGCACGATGCCGGGCTGGGTCTGGTAGTGCGTGTTTTTAATTATCCTGGCTTGACCGCCGAAGCTGCTGCCCGAATTGTTAACGCAATTCCGTCTCCAGCATCGGTTTCGGCGCTGTTGTTCGCCGAAGAAGAGATGTTAGGTGTCCGCGGTGAGCTCAAGGCTATCATTGAACAGTTTCGTAGTCGTTCTTATCGTGTTGGCTGGGTAGAGTTTAACCTGCAGGACGGCATTGAAGCTTATCTTAAAGGTCTGGCTGCCAGCAGGCCATTTGTGCGGGTTCACAGCATAACCCGCAAAGAAGTCGACCAGGTTTATAATGTGCCACGTTCAGTCGCTCGTTGGGTTCGCGCTGTAAAAGATCGAAGCATGAAGATGCTTTATATTCGCTGTTTTTTTCAGGATGACAAGCGGTTTATTGAGAATCTTGTCAAATTCAATCTCGATTATATAAATAAAACAGCGCAAGCGCTTGAACTGGCTGGTTTTAAAATTGCTGCCGATGACGCACAGCGGCTTCATGACCCACGGCATCTAGTTGGCAGAATGAGTCGGTTCGAGATAGTTTCCATAGGACTGTCACTGCTGCTGGGAGTCATAATTCTTTTGCGGATCAGCTTTTTTGGCGAGCTAAGCGAGAAGTGGTGCTTTGTTGCCTTCGCTGCTGCTCTTGCTGGTTTTGTGCTGCTGACTTCTCAGTATTTCATTGCCTTGACCGGGCTCGCCGGAGCGGTAGCCTATTCGTGTATAGGTGTTATATGGGCGATGAAGGGGCTTGAAGGCGATAAAAAACGCTCCTTCTGGCAGATTCTGCCTGGCTTTGTCTTAAAAATGGTTATGCCATCTGTTTTTGGTGGGTTGCTGATTGCTGGGATCTATTCAGAAATCGAATACCTGCTTAAATTTGAACAGTTCAGAGGTATCAAGCTTGCGTTTATACTGCCACTACTATTTACCGGCCTGTGGGCATTGCGGGCTTACGGTCGCGGTATCTTCTCGCTGCTGCATCGCCCGGTTAATCCTGTCGGCGTTTTTATGTTGTCCGCACTTGCGGCCGGCACATTTCTGTATCTTCTCAGGTCAGGGAACGCAACGTTTTTAAAGCCATCAGAAATCGAGGATATGTTTCGAACTTTTCTCGAAGATACCCTTATCGCAAGACCCCGCAACAAAGAATTCCTGGTCGGTTATCCCGCGGCTTTGCTGTTCATATTTTTCTATCTGCGCAACAAATTTACTATTCTTCCGTTGTTGGCAATATTTATGCAGATGGGACAGGTCTCTGCGCTAAATTCGCTCTGCCATTTTCATACGCCTTTGCATTTGAGCCTGCTGCGCATTTTTAATGGCCTGTGGACTGGGGTGTTGGTCGGGTTGGCGGTTGTGTTGGTGGTTGCAGTTCTGCGACTGCTGGTTATGCCCGGTGCAGAAAAAGAAAAGAGTCTGTTGCTGATCGGTTACTTTGGTTATGGTAATCTTGGTGATGAACTGTTGTGGCAGACTTTTGCCCGCCGTTTTTTAGCTGATTTTGAAGCATACCGTGTAGTTCTTCTGCATAGTGGTCGAAGTGTCGTCGAAAACACTGCACGTTTTTCAACGGTCAGTCGCAGGGACCTTTGGCAGATACTGGAAGAGATGTTTACCTGCGAAGCAATAGTGATTCCAGGCGGTGGCGTTCTACAGTCTGCCACAAGCTGCAGAAGCTTGATTTACTATCTTGCTCTGATTTCGCTGGCGCGTCTGGCCGGTGCAAGAATCATTATGCCCTGTCAGGGACTGGGGCCATTTAAACCCGATGGTTTGCTTGCCGGTATTGTAAATAGCTGGCTCGCCGCCGAACTTAAACAAGCTGAATATATAAGTCTGCGCGACAGTGATTCCGCTGAAGTTCTCAATGAACTGACCGGAATCAGTGAGGCGTTTGTTGCCACCGATCTTGCTTTTCTTGGTGATATGATTGCCCGTTCTTTATCACCTGGAAAAACTGACAAACTCAGAGTTTTTGCCATTTTGCGCGGCTCTGCAACAGGTGCGGCAACTCTGGCGGCTGATCTTTTGCGCATGAATGAAGAACTCGAAAACTTTGAACTTTGCCCGGCAGCTTTGCAGCCAGGTGAAGATGATGAAATCTGGTGCAAGGCTGGCTGGAAGGGTGAAATAGCCTATACGACAGAACCCGAGAATGTTTTGGCAGACGCTGATCTATTGGTGTCTATGCGTCTACACGGTTGTGTGCTTGCGACTTTGTCGGCCGTGCCATGGATCGGACTCGCTTATGACCCTAAGGTTAGCGCTTTCGCTGACTCATGTCGCTGGAAATTCTGTGTAAACACAGCCGAAGCCGATAAAAACTACCTGGAAAGTAAAATCAATCAGCTTTTTGCCAGAAGAGCCGAATATGCTGATCGTCTCAACCGTATAAGCGGCGAAAAAAAACGTATCGCCGAAGAAGATTATGCTCGTATAAAGCAGTTGTTTATCATCTGATCAGATCCAATAGAAAAAGCGCCGGGACTCGTATGAGGCTCCGGCGCTTTTGTTTGCGAGGTTTAGGGGCCGTTAAACAATAACTATGACAATGGTTATTGCTTTTACGGCCCCTTATGGCCGTTAAGGCCTTAGTAGCGGTAGTGATCGGGTTTGTATGGGCCTTCCAGGGGAACACCAAGATATTCAGCTTGCTGTGGAGTCAGCTTGGTCAGTTTGACGCCGATCTTTTCGAGATGCAGTCTGGCAACTTCTTCATCAAGCTTTTTGGGCAGTGTGTAAACACCGACCGGGCGCTGATTGGTCCAGAGCTCGAGCTGTGCCAGAGTCTGGTTGGTGAATGAGCTGCTCATTACGAAACTGGGGTGCCCAGTTGCGCAACCAAGATTAACCAGGCGACCTTCGGCCAGAATGTAGATCATTTTGCCATCTTCATAAGAATAGCGATCTACCTGAGGTTTGATGTTCAGTTTTTTGATTCCGGGCCAAGCTTCGATCTTTGACATCTGAATTTCGTTGTCGAAATGGCCGATGTTGCAGACAATCGCCTGGTCTTTCATTTTTGAACAATGTTCAGCAGTAACTACGTCTTTATTCCCGGTGGTGGTGATGTAAATATCGCCAGTGCCGAGAGTCTCTTCGATAGGTTTAACTTCAAAGCCTTCCATGGCGGCCTGAAGAGCGCAGATCGGGTCGATTTCGGTAACGACAACGCGTGCGCCGAAATTGCGCATGCTCTGTGCGCAGCCTTTGCCGACATCGCCGTAACCGCATACAACAGCTACCTTGCCTGCTACCATTACGTCAGTAGCACGCTTGATGCCGTCTGCAAGACTTTCGCGGCAACCATAAAGGTTGTCGAATTTTGACTTGGTAACAGAGTCATTTACATTGATGGCCGGAAACAGAAGTCCCTTATTTTCCATCATTTTGTAGAGGCGATGTACGCCGGTAGTAGTTTCTTCGCTCACGCCTTTAATTTTCTTGGCCATTTCTGTCCATTTGTTCGGCTGAGTTTTGAGTGTTTCTTTCAGAAGTTCTATGAGCACTGCTTCATCTTCGCATTCAGCTGTGCGGTTGAGGGTTGTCTTGTCTTTTTCTGCCTTAACGCCTAGGTGAACCATCATGGTAGCGTCTCCGCCATCATCGACGATAAGGTCAGGACCTTTACCATCGGGCCAGGTTATAGCTTCTTCAGTGCACCACCAATATTCTTTGAGGGTTTCACCTTTCCAGGCGAATACCGGAATCCCACGTTTGGCGATTGCTGCTGCTGCGTGATCCTGGGTTGAAAAAATGTTGCAGCTGGCCCATCTTACATCAGCGCCGAGTTCGGCAAGAGTTTCTATCAAAACCGCAGTCTGTACAGTCATGTGCAGAGAACCCATGATTCTGGCACCACGCAGCGGCTTCTGGGTGCCGTATTTTTCGCGTAGAGCCATCAAGCCTGGCATTTCATGTTGGGCTATATCGATTTCCTTGCGGCCGTGCTGCCACTGCTCGATGTCTTTCACTTTGTAGGGCAGACGGGTTGAATTTGTCATGGTTTCTTTCTCCATAGCGGTTTGGTTCATTTGAAACTCCTTAAAAATACGTCCTCGAAATAGAACTTCAATAAAACAGGTTCCAATTATCGCACTGCAGGGAGAAAAAGTCAAATTCGCCGCTGTGCAATAATTTAATTGCCGCAAATCCCCATCCATAAACGTTCTGCCCAATTTCTCGCTGTTGCGCTGATTGCGTTATTACGACTATCCGACTACAATAAGTGTACACGCTATAAACGGGAGGAAAGATATGTCAGACAGCGGGGGTGGGAGTTCATTGTTTGGTGCGCCAATCCGGTTGCTTATTTTTCTTGTGTTACTGGTCATTTCATCACCTTTTCTGGCTGTGGGTTATTATAAAAACAGCCAGATGAAGAGTTCGATTGAGAGTGGCCTGAAGCTTATGCAGACGCAGAAATACATGGAGGCCCAGCAGAAACTCGAAGACGCTGCCGACAGCCTTGGCGTTTTGTATGACTGCTATGTCATGGTTCTGCCGATCGTGGGCGGCACATATTATGAAAAAAAATCGATATTTGGACTGCGAGGGGTTGCCAGAGCTTTGGCCATTGGCGAAAAGATGGGGGCTGGTGATTTTAATGTTGCCGCTGCAATCGAGGAAGCAGAGGGCGATATAACGACCCGTGGCAGTTTCCCGCCCGATGCGTTGCTTCTTAAGGAGCTTGGTAATGCAGCGCTGACATCTTATCGAGTGTTGCTGGCTATTCATGCTGATTGTGAGAAGGGTGAGCATGCCAAGGCTTTTAAAGAACTTAAACTCATGATCGAGAATAGTCCGCAGGTCGCTTATAACGTAATTGCCATGCCGGTATGTTACCTGCTGCACCAGATCGCAATCAATCTCAAGACGGCTGATTCGATAAATACTGCCAAGACGTTTATAAAAGCTATGAGAACGGCGCATGAGCACCCGTTGTTCGTTAAGTTCGCACTGGCGATTGACCCGATTGTGCCGCCTTCTGAGCAGCCTCGACAGATTGCCTCGAATGCGCCGCAAACTCTCAATGAAAAATATCAATTGGGCCTGGCACATGCCAAGCGTAAAGACTTTGCCAAAGCCGAGCCGATTCTTGATGACTGTTATAGTGCTGAACCGGGCAATGATGTTATTGCTTATACTTTGGCTATGGTTAAGCGTAAGATGGGGCAGAATGCTGAAGCAAAAAAGCTTTGCGAAGAAATTCTGCAGCGCAGCCCCGATGATGAAAGAGCGAACAAGTTGCTGGCAGCACTCAGCAAATAGCCTCGTAGGCATAAAAAGACCGCCTGAGACCTTCTCAGGCGGTCTTTTTATGCCAGAAATGTCAGTTCTGGAGTTCTGATTGGGTTCGGGGGGTTCGGGGGGTTCGGGGGGTTCGGGGGACACCTTACTTAATTTTTTAATTAAGTAAGGTGTCCCCCGAACGAAGTAAGGTGTCCCCCGAACTAACTTCCCGAACTTCCCCCGAACGTGCACGAACTAATGCACTTATCAGAACGGTTTTTTGTTGTATAATAGGCCTGCTATACATCTGTGTTGGTAATCAACAAGACGGTTTGCAGATATTTCAAAGATCGGGAGCAAATATGCGTAAAGGTATTTTTCTGGTTTTGTGTCTGTTGTTGGTAATGCCGGCGCCATCACCTCTGTGGGCCGGGGCTTATGAGCAGTTGCTGGGTATGACTGGTGGTACGGCTTACGTGCCGCCTGCGTCAGATCCGAGCCCTTCGGGATCCTCGAATTATCAGGAGCCTAGATACCGGGAACCTAGATATGTCGATCCTGCTGCGGCACAAAAGCGTGAGGAACGGCGGAAGGCACGTCAGCGAGCTCGTGATCAAGCTCGTAAAAAGAGTGCGCGGGCAAGAAAAGATGAGCGAGAAGACCGCGAGTGGGAAGAAAAAAACCGAGAACGTAACGAAAAAGAGGCTAAGCGCCAGATTGTTCTCAAACAGCTGCCGCCAAAATGGCAGCTCAAATCAGATCCGAAAAAGAGTGCCGCTGCCGGAAAAGTCCCTTCTCTTGGTGGTTTGAATGATCTGACAAGTCTGCACAAAAAGATCGAGGCTATGCAGAAGCAGGAAAAGTTGACTGTTCAGCAGCAAAATCAGCTGGCTGACCTTGACAAAAAAATGCTTGATCTCTGGGCGCAGATGGTGAGGGCTGCTGACACGCCAGATCAGGTGCGCAAAGTTCTCAGATTGCCGATTGGATTTGCCGATGCCAGTTCGCAGAATGTTCCCAGGCTCAGCCAGGATATGCTTCGCAATATGCTGCAGCTTCCTGCTGATAACGACACTTTTGTCGAATTGAGCAAAGATCTGATGCCAGTCCGCAATGGCCTGGTCAATTTTGCTGGTGATTATCTGCAGAATATTATTGCGGCAGCACCAGTCGATATTTTCGAGGCGGCTACCGATGCTGAACTTGGCGGTTTGCTCAAGAACAGTTTGGCGATTGCGAAAGTCACCATGGCTTTTCGCGATTTATCCAAGGGCATCGCTTCGGTTGCCGATTTTGCGATTGGAAAAATTCCGATGCCACAAGCTTCGATTGCAGAAACTGGTCGAAAAATCTATACCAACATCGCTTTTGCCTCATTGAACAGCTTTATGGAGAAGGCCAGCGCAGCAGTCGGCGTTAATCACGACAGTGCTGCTTTCATTAAGGATCTCAAAGAAGAAGCAACTGTTGGCCAACGCGCCTTTATGGAATGGATGGGAGTTAAGTAATGAGACGCCTTCTGTATATCACATTATTAATGGTTTTATCTGTCATACCACTTTTTGCACAATCAGAAAATGTTGAAATCATGTCGGAAACAACTCTTCTGTTGCCATTGTCTGATGGCATAAATACGCGTTGGGTGCTTCCACCAGCCAGTTCTGATTTCATCCGTCACTTTAAAGATATGCGCCTCAGTTTTTCTGTAGATCATGCGGGGCACGCTTGGCTGGGTTTTGCTGACGGTACAGTGCTTTGCCCGGAAAAAGGTTATATGTTCAAGCTTCCGGAAACTTTCTGGGATTTTGTCTGTCTCGACAACGGAGTTATACTTTTTGCCACTACGTCGCGTTTGAGTCTTCTCCGTGTTTCAGATCTTTTGCAGAAAACTTCATCTGATACTGTATCTCTGCAGCCGATTGCCATGTTGCCGCCAAATTGCAGCAGAATGGTCAAGGGCGCAGAAAACTGTCTTTACTTTATCTGCAACGATGAGGCTGCCCGGGAAAACACGATCTGGCTGTTCAAGCCGCAATCATACCAGGGAATTCGTGGTATACCCGAGTATCAGAAGGTTTTCGTTTCTGACTCTCCAATCAACGCTGTTGCTGGCGATGGTGTTAACACCTGGGTTGCCAGCGGGAGACTTATATTAAAAATTGATGCACAGAAGCAGCTGCATCGGTATTATCTGCACCCGCATCAGGCAATCGTCGATCTCGCATACACAAAAAGCAGTGGACTTTTTTATACGACAGCCTTTGCTACAGGCTATGCTGGCGTAAACGGCGCAATTGAGCTTCTAAACACAAGAGCTCCGGTAATCGCATGTGCTGGTAACAGTCTATATGTTCTGTTTGCTCATAGTTTTGGGGTAATGGCAATAGAAGGCATAGACCAGTTGCTTAATTATGATTTACCTCTGGCGGGGATCAAAAAAGTCATGGCCCCCCGGTTTGACCAGTGATCATTTAGTATTATTCCTTCTCAGGCTCTGATATATTGAGGGTGGCGTTTTAATTCGATGAAAAGTTGGTGTAAAGATGGGTGAGCAGGAACTGGCGGTGCGCATGCCGGATCGCCTGGATCTGAACGAGTGGATTCAACTTTCTCTCGATTCTGCAAACGAAACTGATCGGCAAATTGCACTTGAAGAGTTGGTTACTACCGGAGTACCGCCATATATTCAGGCGAAACTTCGTGATATTTCAGCTCGCGATTCTTCGCAGGGTTGCCGCCAGCTGGCAGCCTGGATCGAAAATCTTGACCGCTTGAAGACTGAACTAAAACCTCGAATGAAGGGGCTTGAACTTACTCCTGCTGCGCTCGAAGGACTTCTTGACAGTAATGATCCAGGACGCGCCACTGTACTAATTCAATTTTTGCGCAAGGCGCCGTCTGAAGAAGCTTTGCAGCTTTGGCGCGAACGCATGACTACCGAGAAGAACCCGCAAATGCTTGAGATTGGTCTGACTATTCTGGCCAAATTTGGTGTCGCAGCTGATGCTGATTGTGCTCCGATGCTTCTGCTCGAAACTGATGTCGAGGTAGTATGCGCCGCGTTGTCGCTGCTGCAGCAAAGAGACATAAATGCTTTTAAAAGACAGGTCAGAGCTGGGCTCACTTCACGTTCATTTCGAGTGCAGCTGCATGCTGTACATCTGTTGCGCTCTGTTGATAGTATTGAAGCCCTGAAATATATCAGAGCATTTTTGTTCCATAAAAACCAGTTGATCAGGCAAAGAGCTCTGCGCGAGCTTATGCTGATCGATTTTACACAGGTGGAGAATCTCTTTCTGCAGTATCTTGGTGCCGAAGTTCAGCCTTTGCTTCTGGTTAAAGCCGGTTTTGTCGCAGCATTTAATCCTTCGCGTGAGTTTCCGCTTAAGATTTATGACATCATGTTGCTGGCAAAAGGCCATAAAAAGCACATTATGCAGTTGGTTCTGCGTCAGAGCGTTGAGGCTGTTCAGGCTGCCGGATTGCTGGATCAACCACTTGAATCTTATATGGCAGAACTGAAGCAGAAGATAGATGTGCGTAGATCAGAGATCATTATCAGATGCGCAGTGCGTGATCTGGCCAGCTCTGACCGTGATCTTAGAGCTGGTGCGATTGATCGGCTGAGTCAGTATGCCGGATATCCGTCAATTGTGCAGGCTCTAAAAAAACACCTGGAACATGAGACTGATGCTGAGATAAAAAGCAGTATCTCCATGCTGCTTGAGCCTGTTCAGCCGGCAGAAGAAGTTTTGTCAGCGCACGTCGGCTTCTCAGATGTCGCGACTTTTATGAAGCTTGGACTTATGGATCAGCGCAAGTGTCTGAGCGATATTCGAAATAACAGCGAATTTTTGGCTGCCCGGCACGTACTGCTCGAACTGCTTAACAGCAAAATTAGAAAAGGTATTTTGCTCGACATACTCAAGGTAATCAATAAGTTTGGTACCAGAATTGATGCACAAAGCGTTCTAGCTTTGCTCGAGAGTCAGGATCCTTCAATCATGGCCATGGCTGTTAAGACTCTGGGCAAGCTTGATATCGATTCGCTATTGCCCTCGCTCAATCGTTATCTTGCCGACGAAGATCCCCGCATTAAGGCAGCGGCTCTTGAAGTCTATCTGGTAGCAGATAAAGAAGGTGCCGTACAATACCTTTCGGCGATTTTGCGTGCTTCATCTGCAGATACTCGAAGAATTGGTCTTTCTCTGTTGCCGCAGCTCGACTATCCGTCGGCAGAACCACTGCTTCTGCGTATGCTCAAATATGAGGGAAACAGCGATCTGATCGTGCAGGCGGCTTATATGGTCGCTGCTAACCCGACCCGTGAAGGCCTCGATCGGTTGTTTGCCTTTTCCCACAATAAACTTGGCGAGCTTAACCCTGGTTCTGAGGATATCTGGAAACTTGCCATGATCTCTGCCGAAAGTGTGTTTGCACAGGCTGCGGTTGATATCGAAGCCGCCTGCTGGGAAGCCTACAAGGTAGAGCATGCTGAGCCATCTTTAGAAAAAACTGCTTACGCCTACAATTCGGTGGTTGGTGACGACGATGAATTGCCGCCCCCGCCGCCACCGACCGAAGAAGAGAACACTCTGTCTGAGCAGCTGTTTTTGCATTTGTTTGAATTTAAATGGCATTACCTCATCGGCGTTATCGTACTGGTGCCGATCCTGTTCAGTCTGGCCGGCAGTCGTGAGCCAGAATCCAAAGGCCGGCACATGGGTATGAGCGAACAGGGTGCCAAGGTCAGTTTTATCACCACAGAGCAGAAATCGACAAGTGATACCCAGGTTGGTTCTGAAGATTGGCAGGGTTATCTTAAAACCGGTGCCCGCGAGGTGCTGGGTAGTCGCGCTTACGCACAGGCGCTCTCTAACGGCAGACAGGATCTGGAAGTAATCAAATATGATTATGAAAAAGCCTATCGCCAACACTTGATTGATCAGGCCAATGATCCCTCTCAACCCGAAGAAGTTCGCCAGATGTCGGCAGCTTACTTGCATCCGATATTTTCGCGGGCGATGGATGCCTGGGATCTCAAAAACATCTCTGAAGCCGAAGTTTTTTTTGAGCAGAGCGTTGAAGATTCTCAATTAAACACAGTTGGGAAGTGTCTGGCGCTGGCAAAGCTTGCTGATATTGCACAATCCAAGGGCGACAGGGCATCCTGGATCAAGTGGCAGGATAGGCTGATGAAGGAACTTAAAAACATCCCGGAATACAAGGATGTCGCCGCTTTTCAGGACTTCGGCCGTAATTTCAGCATGGTCATGGATATTAGTCACCAGGTTTCGACAACTGGTGCCGGGTCAGATGAAATCGTTGCCGGACTGAAAGAACGGGGCGAAAGCGACTCTGAGGCGCGCGAAAATCTTGAAGTTCTCAAGGGCATGGATGGTCAGTTCCAGAAAATGTTTTCTCCTGATCAGCACTGATAAGTCTGTATCCAGAACATGTGCATAAGTGTACCTCCTGAGATTGTGAAAAAAACTGCTATACAGTATAATTAAAAAGGATCAGAGCACGAAATCATAGGAGAATACTTTGCAACAACGCTATCGACGGAAAAGCGGATCTGCTTATCTGATGGCTCTAGGCGTTCTTGGCGTGCTGGTGCTGGTTGGTCTGGCCATCTCGCGTATGACGATGTCCGGTCGCTGGAGCACGGTTTTTTCGAGTCACGAAAAACATACTGAAGAGTGCGCTGAATCTGCTGCCAATCTTACTTTTAAGATTGTAAAAGATAATATGAATGACTATAATGCTTTCTGGACGCTGTTCTCGGAGCCAGATAAGCTCTTGCGCAGCTGGTTTATGTATTTTCGACTGCCTGCGCCTGTTGCTGGGGCTTATATCGACCCGGTGAGTTTCGAAAACGCCAAGGCGAATGGTATTGATGTTCAGCTCGATCTTTTTAATAACGTTTTGTTCAAACCTCTTTACGAAGAGGGTATTGTATACATTTATGACACGATTTCTGAAGATCCCGAGGCGCCTTTGGCTCCGCTTAAAGCCATGTTTGATGCTCGTGGCGGCCGGGTTAGAGTCACCTGTACCGCCAGGATCAAAAAGGCTTTTGCTATTCTTGCCGATAACCCAGATTTTATGGTTGGCGGTGTCGAAATACCGCTGCGCAAGGTAACCGGGTTTCTCGGCTCAATTTATGACAAGATCAAGATTGGCGCAGCTGACGTTGTGTCAGGCATAAATAAAGACCCAACCGGTGAAAATTCGGGCGCGGGCGGGTTTCAGATGCCAAACGTCGATGTTATCAAGTTCCTGCCTGATAAGCCGTTACTGAAGGCTCCCGATATATCGGGCATTACCATAATCTTTCAGGGCTACCCGATTCCGGTTGGTATTATTCTGCAGAAACCAGTTGATGCTATCTTTGACAAGATTTCATCTGAGTTTGGTCTGACCCCGCAAAAGATTGCCAAAAAGATTTTTGGCGACAAGCTGCAATTTAACATTGATTTCAAAGCGATCAATGAACGTATTGAATCTGCAATTCAGAGCTGTATTCCTGATTTCCTCAAGGCCTTTGCTGGCAATGTCACCTTCGATGTTACCGTCGAAAAACAGGGCTTTTTCGAAGTGGTTGCCGAGGTTGAGTATTACCCAAATTACCCCGATGAAACAGTTATTCGCAAGAAGCTGGTCATGCATCGCGAGTTTCGCGTCGCCGATATTCAGCCGATCGCTTCTGACTATACGTTTTTTATAGCCAACTCAAAACTGCTTTACGAGAAGTCTATCGAGAACTTCGATAACTGGCAGGGTGATGATCAGATCAAATGGAATGAAGGCATGGGAACGCTGGTTATTCACAATATGCCTTCGTTCAGTTCGTTTTTTGATGCCTTTAAGAACATTTTTTCGTTCAATATTAAAGATCTGGCGCGTAAGCTGCAGTTGCCGGGTCTGGTGCGCGTTAATGGCACCAAAGAAATGCAGATAAAACTTACATTGTTTGATAAATGGCCGTTTGGCAGTGACGCTCTAGAAGTATTCAAGAGAATGGAAATAGTAGCGTTGCTGACTCCTCATAAATCTGATTCCGGTTATCCAAAAACGGCCTGCAGCGGTGATCACCCCTCTGGGGATTCGGACGAACAGCACAACGTTATACCGAATCTTGATAGTGTGCGCTATAACTTCTGGGCCACTGGTAAGCCCTTTGACTGGCCGTATTTCGGTGGTGGCGAACCCGGAGGCATCGGTAACTACTGGTTGCCGGTTCCACCAAGATTCGCCAGCAATTTGCTGTTCGGTCATCTGTTCATGGAGTTTCCCTTTTCGATGAGGGTTGAGGGCTATCTCAAAAAGGTTTATACCCACATAAACCTGCTGCTGGTAAAGATTTATATCCCGCCTATTCCAATTATCGGTTTTCTGGGTGCGGATATTCCGATCCCCTGGTTCTGGGCTAAAGCCAAGAAAGAACCTTATGGTTACTGCATGTTTCCGCCATACAAGAGCGACGATGAGGCAAAAGCTGCCTGGAATCCAAATGATAAGGGCAACCTGCCGGCAAACACCTACTCGCCGACGCAGTATTTAAAAAAGGCCAGCTATTTTTACCCGACTTCGCGCGATTTCAACAAAGATATCGAAAATCGTGTTATCGACTACAACGGCAAGCGAACTTTTATCTGCGATGGCGTAACTTTTGTTAACGACAGTCTCTGGATTGAGGAAGACCTGCATGTAATGGGGCGTGGCATTATTGTTGCTGCCGCCAATGTTCATCTCAAGGGCAATGTTACCAAAGAAGAATTTGATGCCAACGGCAATGCGACGGTTTTTTCGATTGTTGCCCGCAATGGTTCTATTGTGAATCATTATGGTGATCGTAATATTCATGCCTGTCTGTATGGCGACAAGGGAATTACCAATCCTATTGGCGCGCGCATGAATGTTTATGGTAACCTGGTGGTCAACCGCTTTAACCGCAAGGATTGCCAGGGCGATTTGCACGTGTATTACCAGTCGAATCACTGCCGGAGTTCGCTGTTGTCGATGATCAGACCTATCGCAAAGTGGGATCCGACACGTTATTATGTTACCTTTAGTGCGCAGACCGCCTATTTTAAGTTCGAAAAATTGTAATTATCTGGAAGAATCGTATGACGAATAGAGCCGTAACACTTGTAGAAATATGTCTGGCGCTGGTTATCCTTATGGTTGCGCTAGTGCCGCTGACGCGCATATCGTCGAGTGATGCCGTTACTGTTATTGAAACCGAAAAAATTCAGATGGCCGAGCGTATTCTTGAGAGCATCAAGACCGAGGTCATGGCGATGCCTTTTAAGCGCTTTTATGAACGAATTGATGCTGATGGTGTCGGTGCCGACGAAGTTGGGCCTTTTGTGCTTTCCGACGGTTTTTACCCGATCAGCTTTAGCGAAGTGATCACAATCCAGAAAGAATATAAAGACTTTGAAGTGGTGGGCACCTGGACCTTTCTGCTCAAAGGTGACAAGCCCGATAGAACCATGGTTCAGACCGATATCGCCTGTTCTTTTAGCCGGGCCGGTAATGCGCCTCCGGTAGTTCGTAATAAATCATTTTTGATAGTAAAACCCTGACAGATCAAGATGGGGGGAGAGAAAACATGAAAAAACGTGGCACGACCTTGGTTGAGATAATGGTGGCTGTGGTAATTTTGGGGATTATCATGGTGCCGCTTTACTACCTGCTTAAGGATGCGTCAAACAAGCGCGCGTTAGTCGCCAGCCGCGACTATGTAAAACAGGAGGCCAACAAAGTACTCAAACTGCTTGAGAGCGATCTGAGTCAGGCACGTAAAGGCTCTTTTAAACAGGTTAGCGATGATGTTATTGAGATTAAGGTGCGCAAACCCGGTAAAGATGATACAAAAGATGTTGCTTTGAGCTATCTTTATGTTGCGCCTGAGCTGGTCAGGCGATTTGAGGGCCAACGTTGGCTGGTGAGCAAAAATGTTGAGAACTTTGCCGTCAGCACAACTCCAGAGGTCGGCCGTCTCGTGGTTTCTCTCAAAATGAAAGCGGCACTTGATGGTATTGCAGAAGAGCAAGGCCCCGAGTATGCCCAGGAAAAGCTGATTGTCATGAAAGAAGACAGTTCAGAAGAACTCGACGCTTTCTGGCGTGACGTTGGCGATGTAAACAAGTTTTTTGCGACACAGGGCAGCGTAATGGGCGGCATTAAAGATGACGCAAAGCAACTTACGCAGCAGTTTACCAGCGAGTGGTCGGCCGCCGGCGCCGACATTTCCAATATGACAGTGGGCGAAATTACGAAGGTTAAAAACGAGTTGATGAATGGCCTGAAAGACGTGAAAAAATCGCTCGATGGCCTTGATAAGGATATTCTGGGACTGAGCGCAGATGCGCTTTTCGACCGCAACTGGCTTGGTGGTATGTCGGATTCGAAAAAGGAAAAGGCGAAGAAGGTTAGAGAGACACTGGCCGGCATGAAAACCAAGGGTGAAATGGACTGGAACAAGCTCAAAAATATTGGTGGCACTGGTGGCCTGTTTACGTCAGGCATGAAGACCGATGCGATCAAGCAGATGTTCAATGCCAAGGCTGAGCTGTTCAACTCTGGTCAGCAGATCGTCAAGCAGCTCGACGACTTTAAAAAGCAGACACAAGAGGTTGGCGGTATTGACCTGTCAGAAATCAATCGCAGCACCTGGGGCATGTAACCGCGACAATGATTTGTCGTAGAAATCAGTAATTGCAATAATCGTGGAGGGCTTCATGAGATCTAAACAACTCTGCCTTTGTCTGTTTGTTCTGCTAAGTGTCTGTGTCGTAGGTATGGCCGAGGATATCTCGTATCTACCAGCCGATGCTCTCAGCGTGCAAACGGTTGCCGCGCCGGCCAATGAAATGATGGTGATGATCGAGCAGAGCGGCTTAATTCCTTACAAAGGTCATAGCAGTAGCGATGCCAGCATGGCTTTTGAAACCGGCGAAGATGGCACTGAATATGGTGATAACGAATATACAAGGGTTTCTTTGAGTCTGATGCATTACAAGGCAGCCTTTAAAGACTCTTTCGATCAGAGATTGCAACTGGCGCACCCCTCGCTGGCATTGCAGCAGGCAGAAACAGATGCGAAGTCAGGCGGTTCCTCGATTGGAGGAATGACGCTGCTGGCCAGATCTATCAATCGTATTGCGGCAGATGATGGCGAAATGCTGTTGATAACCAACTCGATACAGTGTGTTGAGTCACAGTATCCGACTTTTGCGCAGACTTCTTATCAGTCTTATGCCGTCGTCGGCAGCAGCATTATCATGATTTCCGGCACTTACAACAGCAGTGATGCCAAGCTGGCGCGCCGTATTCACAACGAAACTGTCGCCAGAATCAAAAAAAGTGATTTGCTCGCCGAGTAGAGTTACTTTCTTTCCGGGCTGAGAATAAAGCGTAATGGAAGGTGCAGGCGCTGCCGCCATGATTGTTCTGAATGCGTGCCGCCGCTGAATTCGCGGTAGCGCATACTCTTAAATGCGGGTGCCTGGCTGGCAATTTCTTTTGCGAGTTTTTGGGTAAAAGCAATTGCTTCTTCGCCTTCGCGGGTGCCCATGTCGACCCAGATGCGCCCCTTGTAATCGGCAATATTGTTGGAAATAAGCCAGTCAATAATCTTGCCATCAGCCCACCAGATCGAGGGTGACATGGCAATGACACCACCAAAAGTTTGTGGGTGCGAGATGCCGGCATAAAGTGATATCAGGCCGCCCAGCGAAGAGCCCCCGATAAAAGTACTGTCGGTATCCGGCAGTGTGCGGAACTTTTTGTCGATCAGCGGTTTAAGCTCTTCGACAATGAACCTGACGTAGTTGTCGCCATCACCGCCGCTGTGCTTTGGATCCGGAAAGGGCGTGTATTCGCTCATACGATCAGAGGTGTTGTCGATTCCGACAATAATGCCCTCGCGGAACTCGCCGCTACCGATACCTTCGGTCATAACCTCATCGACGCCCCATTCTGAGCCGCCAAAAGCAGTGGTTGCATCAAAAAGATTGCGGCCATCATGCATGTAGATAACTGGATAACGTTTCCGGTTGCTTTTTGCATAGGAAGCCGGCAACCAGACAATCACATCGCGCTCAGGCTTAAGAAACTGTGATTTGACTGCCTTGATAATTTGATAATTACCGGTGATAACCGGTTTTGTTGCTGGACTGGTAATCTGGTCAGACCATGCTTCGACATTAAGACGCTCATTTAGAGATGCTCCAGCGCTGATGCGGATTTTGCGGTTAGGGATCTCGAGACCCTGCGCCGTTTTTTCGACGCTGTTAAAGTTACCACGGGTAAATTTGTATTCAAATTCGCTGCCAATAGGCAGATCCGCCGAAAATAAAAACAGGTTAGGGCCTATTTCTTTGAGTGACGCGCCTTTTCCGTCCCAGTTCCCTAACAGGTCGTGATTGCCTGTTATGCAAATTTGCGCGTTATCAGGCGTCGTCGCCGGAACACTCACTACCAGATTGCAATTAGCCGCTGTAGCAGTTCCAGCTGCCAGCATCAACACGCACAGCAGCCACAGTTTCACGAATCCGCCAATAGTATTATGTCGCATGTAATTTCCTTGAGTATCAAGTTCTAATTTGCAATCAGCACATACTCATTTTACCGTAGATTTCCGAAAGTTTCATTGCTATTGTCACAAGTCTGAAGCTTGGCGAATTTTTTTCAGCTGGGGAGCAGAAAATATGATATCAATAAGCAATTAGAGGTGAATAATGAAGCAGACCGAAAACCATGGAAAAGTTAGTTATGTTCTGGTAATCGGATTCTTTTTTTTAGCGTTGCTTGCTCATGGCAATTTGCTGGCAGAAGAGCTTCCAGGGCAGAGCGATTCTAGTTACCAAATGGAAAAAACCGGGCAAAATCAGATTGTTATAGCTATTGATCCGGGACACCCTTCAGAGACAAGCGGTGGGTGCGCTCATCATGGCGTTACTGAGTTGCAGATATGCTGGGAAGTTGCTCTGAGACTGGAAAAAATGATTGATGAGGAGCCTTCGCTGCGCTCAATTAAAACAAAGCCTGCGGTTGATACCATGGTAACAAACCGCCAAAGGGCAGAGTGCGCTAATGAAGCCAAGGCTGCCATTATGGTCCGGTTGCACTGTGATTCCGCCAATGGTGCTGGTTGTACTGTTTATTATCCGGACAAACAAGGAACTACCCAGGGAGTTACCGGCCCGTCTGAAGAAGTTATTTCTCAAAGTTCCTTAGCAGCACAATGCATGCAGATTGGGCTTGCCAAAGTCATTGGCCCTTATTTGAAATTGAACCCGGTAAAAACTGATTCTATGACTTACGTCGGTTCAAAGCAGGGAGCACTGACTGGTTCTATCTTTTCAAAAGTTCCCGCTATTGTCGTGGAAATGGTGTATCTGAACAATGCGAGCGAAGCTGCTTTTATACAGAGTTTCGAGGGGCAGGATCTTTTGGCCAGAGGAATGCTGGCAGGAATCAAGGAATTTCTAGTATCCGATCAAAAGACTGATTTCTAATATTTCAGGAGATACATATGAGGACTGGTAATTTTACATTGGTGTTTTTTGTTCTTTTTATCGGCATGGCAATTTTTTCTTTTGCTGCGCCCCTTGATGCTGCTATTGCCGAGCCGCTGCTTGGTTTAGAATTGAACGCTGACGCTGGCAGCATCAGAATCACTGTTGCTCAATGTGGCGGAACACAAAAGAATTCATTCAGATTTGATGTTCAGAAGAATGGCAACGAACAGTTTCTTACCGTGCTCAGAATCCAAAAAGATGAATGTAAAATGATGCCTCAGCGTGAAACATTTGATTTCTCGCTTATCGAAATCGGCATAGATGCCAGAAAATCGGTGTTTGTAACCAACTCATTTGTTGGCGATGAAATGTTTGCCGACATGATTCAGCACGATCTTGAAAATAAGGCAATTGAACCAAAAGAAGAAGGCAAAACAGCTGCGCCTGCAACCTTAAGAGAAAAAGCCGAAGCAGTTTTTAAAGGAATCGGCGTCCGTTAACGCATTGCCGGCGCAATTGACTATGGTTCTTCTTTTTCGACAAGGTCTTTGACGTTTGCAAACTTTGGCACCATGTGGATCTGCTGAGGGCAGTGGATCCACATCTGCCGCGTTTTACTGCTTGCAGCCTCTAAGGTTGTTATACTGCAATTTTGAGCAGATACTGTCTAAATAATAGAATTAGATAACCCTGTGAAAAAAACGTTCAATTATGGGAGCTGCCAGTTTCCAGGCAGGCTTTGACCACAATACCATCTCTACTCGCCCGATAACATCAGATCGCTCGACAAATCCCCAGAAGCGCGAATCTTTGCTGTTGTCTCTGCAGTCGCCAAGCATAAAATACTTGCCTGCAGGAACCTCAATCGCATCGAAATCTCTTAAAGAATTAGTAAATGGCATTTTCATGATTGCATGAGAATTGTTGCCCAACTTTTCGCTGCTGAAATCACAAAGCTTTCGCTCCGCCGGAGTGAGACCAGTAACGGGGATAGATGGAGCGTAAGCGACAGGCTTGCCATTAATTGTCAGGCAATTATTTTTCATTTCGATTTTATCGCCGGGAAGCCCGACAACTCTTTTAACCATGCGAACTCTATCTTTGGGCCCATAGAAGACAACTACTTCACCACGGTCGGGATTTCCCCATTGTGCAATATGCCTGGTCGTGAACGGAACCTTCAGATCATAGGCAAGCTTGTTTACAAACACATTATCGCCTACCAGCAAAGTAGGCTTCATCGAGCCCGATGGAATGTAGTTGTAATCGGCCACGGCAGATCGTAGCGGCGTCATGATAGAAATAACGATCAGAAAAGGAATTCCCCATTCGCGCAAGAAAGCCTGCAATTTTTTCTTAAGCACAGTTTACCTCCATGGTTTTGTATATTAGACCAGAATGGAGATAACAAAGTTCCAGCTAAAATCATCTCACCTGATTCGAGTGGATAGACTGCGATTTGGATTCGTCTTTGTCAGGGAAATTTTATAGCCTTCGCAGGGCAGTTATTTTTTGTGAGTGCTCATCAGGTCGATCATGCCTGAGACACCCCAGCTTCTGAAACGCTCGACTTCTTTGGCGACGTCCTTGGGATCAAAGGTCGAGGTGCTGTTCCAGATCGACACCTTGCCGTAGGGTTCGAGCTTTTTGACTGTTTCCGGGGTGACGCATTCGGCTCTGAGTGCATACATGATTGGCTTGCCCGCCGCTTTTGCATACTCAATAAGTCGGTCTGCGGTTTCACTGGTATATTTCCCGTCTTTGGTATTATCGCCGCCAGGAGAAAGCTTGATGCGGCAATTGGGAAATGCCTTGCGGATACTGGCGATACGCTTGTCTTCGCCTGCCTTCGGGCCATTGCCGGGTTGGCTGACGTTGATGTTCAGAATCAGCCTGCGCTCGTCAATCTTGTATTTTTTGAGCGTGGCCAACACGCTATCCAGAGCAGCGTTGCTTTTTAGATCGACTTTTATGCCACGTCCTGATTGCGCGACAATCCTGACCCAGTCGTCGAACAGCATACCATTGGTCTGAAACGAATCGTGCGCGGTAACTGCGCGTGCTTCGCCATCTATGAACGGAACATACTCGCGCAAAGGCCCTTCAAGTCTGATGTCACATTCAAAAAAATTGCAGTCACTTTCGAGGGCTTTTTTGAGCTCGGCGTAGGTGTTTGTATAGTGGGCATTCACCACGTTTGCGATGTCGCCATCAAGCGGCCAGCCTCGGTCTTTGTTCTTTTTTGCAATTTCTTCAAGCTTCTTGCGGTTTTTGTCACTCATGGTTTTCTGTTTGAAAAACGCTTGCACTCGCGAAACCTTGGGAAACACTTCGCATACCTTCTTGAAGCCATTAACGACCTTGTCTTTTACATTTGCAAGAAATCGAAATGGTGACTTGCTCGATGACTTTTTCTCTGACTCATTTTCGCTGCTTTGCCCGGAAGTGCCTTCTGTCGATTCGCTGCTGCTTCTGTTTAGCTGCAGCGGCTGATCAGCCGATGTAAGTGGGTTCGTCGCTGTAACAGAATGGGCAAACAAACAAAAAAGGATGACTGTGCCGAGCAGTTGATATTTCATAAAGCCTCCGGAAACACTTCTGTCTTAAGAAATAATACCATGGCAACAGGGTTAAAGTTTTTGAAGAACTGTTCGCAGTTCCACAATGGGGTCCAGTGTGGCTTCTCCGTCGATTATTCCGGCGACCAGCCCGGCAGCATTGTTGGCCTGATTCATTTTTGCCAGGCAATCAAATAAGTCTTTCAGGCCGATTTTTTTTTTGAAGGTTTTGATTTGCTCAGGAACAATAAAGCCAATGGAAGTTGTTGTTTCGCAGACTTTTTCTTCCATCAACATTTCTTGCACGATTTCCTCGTCTGCTGCCGGTATTTTCCCGGATTTCACTCCCAGAAAAAACTGCAGAGAAGTCTTCTCGATACTCTGCAGATCTGTATTCTCAGAGAATTCTAACGAATAGATATGATTGACGATGCTTGAGTGCAGCAATGCCAGGACTACCGGCCCTTTATAGAAAGCTCGCAATACCGCAAACCCACGCTGGGGTGAGACGCTGCCCGCTGCAATCTTTTGTGCAAACTCATCTATCATGGCAGTGAGCTCTTTGTTTTTCTGATCCTGAATAATAAAGCGATCAGACAGGCTCATTCCCTGCCACTGCAAACATTCCGACATTCCCCAACGCGCGGTGCACAGGCTGCGCCAACCCAGGAAGGCTAAGATGGCAGTTGCAGAAAGCAATAGCACTATTCCCAGCCTGAAGAAACCCCTTGAAACATTATGAAGGTCCGCGCAATTTTTTATCATTGGAAAAACTTTTCAAAAAGCGTAATCTGGAAAAATACGAATCTATGGAGACCGCTTTATTTTACCACTCAGAACATGAAGAGAAACACTTTTCTTTATATAACAACTTTTTTTTGCGGCGCCTCGATCATGGGCGTGGAAATCTCCTCCAGCCGTTTTCTGGCCCCGTATTTTGGCTCTTCCATGATCACCTGGACCATCATTATCGGCGTAATTCTGGTGGCGATGAGTCTTGGCAACTTTCTTGGCGGCCGCCTGGCAGATCGCAATGACCCTGAGCGCAAGCTGTATCAGCTGATTCTGTGGGCAGCCATCTGGATCGCCCTTATTCCGATTGTCGGCAAGCACCTCATCGCTTTAGTCGCCGCCGGTGCCATTGCTTTTTTTCCCGACAATCTTGTATTGGTCGGCAGTCTACTGTCCTGCGTTCTCCTGTTTGCCTTTCCATGCGTTGTGTTGGGCGCAACATCGCCATGTATGATCAAAGCCGGCACGAAAGACCTTGAGAACAATGGTCGAATAGCCGGCGAAATCTACGGTTTGTCGACCCTTGGCAGTATCTTTGGAACTTTTCTTCCGACTTTTTTAACCATTCCCTTATTGGGAACCAACAAAACGTTCTTTCTGTTTTCCGGCGTTCTATGCGCTCTTGCTGTTATCAACGCCTTCCGCAGCAGGGTCGCGGAAAAAAAGACGACCGTAGTTTTGCTGCTGATTCTGGGCTTGGCGGTCTCGCCCTGCTCGCCGTCTTTTGCATTCTGGGAAAAGCCGCTGCTTGAAACTGAATCGGTCTATAACTATCTGCTGGTTCAGCAGAAAGACGATGTGACAAAGCTTTCAACCCATGTCCTTCTCGGTGTTCAATCGATGTATTCGCCCAAAATGGATTTGACTGAGCTTTATTACGATCTGGCTCTTTTGTCTCATTTCTTTCTCAAACCCGCACCCAGCGACGAAAAACTGCCGATTCTGGTGTTGGGGTTTGCCACCGGCACATTTGCGAAGTTTTCACGATTTTTTTTCCCGAATAGTCAGCTCGACGGGGTTGAAATCGACCCGGAAATCATCAACCTGGGTAAAAAATATTTTGCCTTGCATGACGAAGATGCACAGATTTTTACTGAAGACGGCCGGGTCTTTTTAACAAAAACAGAGAAAAAATATCGAATTGTTTTTCTCGATGCTTTTCAGGATGTGACGTATCCGTTCCACATGGCGACCCGTGAATTTTTTTTAGAGTTGGCCAAGAACCTTGATGACGACGGGGTTCTGGCTATAAACATTAATATGCGTTCGCAGTTCCAACCTGATATTTTCACGTATTTGACGGGAACTGTCGCGAGCGTTTTCCCTAAGGTTCTGGTTTGCTCACATCCTCGTCAATATAACAGAATCATTTTTGCCTCAAAGAATCTGAAAATGCAGGAAGTTTTTTCGGAGAATCTAAAAAAACTGTCACCTGATCACCCTTTGTATTCTCTTGCTGTACAGGTTTTGCCAGATTTGAAAGAAACAGAAAAATCACAGTTCATTTTGACCGACGATCTGGCTCCGGTCGAGATAATCGGCTTCAAAATGCTTAACCAGCAAGTTTATGGAGCCTTCCGTGAATTTTTTATCAGGATCATTTTGCAGTTCAAAGACGCAGTAACTTAATCTGTTAAGCTGCACGAAGGAGAACGCTATGGCAGATAATAAGGTGAAAAGTGCTATTGTTGTGGGTGCCACATCTGGAATCGGGCGGGGTTTGGCAGAGTTGCTTGTTGCTGCTGGCTATCAGGTCGGTATAACCGGTCGACGTAAAGAGCTGCTCGAAGAAATCAGGCAGCAGCACAGTGATGCTATTTTCTGGCGCTGCATGGACGTTTGCGAAGCAGAGACGGCAAGAGATACCTTTGCCAGTCTGGTTGCAGAAATGGGTAGTGTCGATCTGGTCGTGATAAGCTCCGGTACCGGCACAATCAATTCTGAGCTGGCCTGGGAGCCGGAAGCCAGAACCATAGCCACCAATGTTACAGGTTTTGCCGCAATTGCCTCAGCTGCCATGAAATTGTTTATCGGACAGGGTCATGGTCATCTTGTCGGCATTTCTTCAGTTGGCGCCTTGCGCGGCAGTAGAGAGGCACCGGCTTACAACGCCTCAAAGGCATTTGTTTCTAATTATCTTGAAGGCTTGCGCGTAAAAGCAGTAAAAACCGGGTTGCCGATCTATGTAACAGATATTTTACCAGGGTTTGTCGATACACCCATGGCGCAAGGTGAAGGTCTGTTCTGGGTCGCGAGCGTGCAGAAAGCTGCTGAACAGATTATGACTGCAATCAACCGGAAAAAGCGCCGCGCCTATATCACGCGCCGTTGGCGTCTGATCGCCTGGTTGATGACGTTTATGCCAGACTTTATCTATGAGCGTATGTAGTGATGTAAATCTCCCTTGGCTCGAAAATCTGAGGGGGAGTATTCTCGAAGTGTAAAAAGGAAATTCGTATTCAGGTCAGGCAGGTAAACCAATGACTGAGGGCCAATTATACCATCTTCTGTATGGATTGTTTGCGATACAGGGGATCGGGGTAAATGCCGGTATCCTGATCGGATTGAAATACAAGGACCCGACCACCATGAATATCGTCTACCTGTGTCATTTCATAAACATAGGAGCCATCTTATGGGTCTTGGGGGAGTTACAGTAAGAAGTGGGGATACATCACTTCCAACTCATCTGGCGAAGACAAATTCTCCTGCTTTCCCTTTCTAGAATAAATAACTGTTGACATCAACTTTGTTTGGATACACCATAGAGTTAGGCGAGGCTAATTTTGTTAGACAGAGCTAATTTGTTAGTGGCGACCTAACTTTTAAAAGGAAACATTTATGAAAAACTTCAAAAACAGGCGAGGGCAGGGTCTGGTAGAATACGCATTGATACTAGTTCTGGTTGCTGTTGTGATTGTTGCTATATTGACACTAATGGGACCACAGATCGCTGAAATCTTCAACTCGAT
This sequence comes from Candidatus Rifleibacteriota bacterium, assembly GCA_018818125.1. Lineage (GTDB taxonomy): Bacteria > Muiribacteriota > Ozemobacteria > Ozemobacterales > Ozemobacteraceae > Rifleibacterium. The sequence continues at coordinate 31,421 of JAHISQ010000166.1, read as the reverse complement.
CAATGAGAAAATTGAGAACTCAACAGGAGAAACTGGCGGTACCTATCCTGCAACCGAACCTGTAGGTAATTCAGACTTACCCGGCCGCGGACGGTAGTCGACCATTTTTGCAGAGAAGGAGTTTATTTTGCCGTGTAGGTCGGCTTGTAGAGCACTTTTAATTCGGCTTTTCCTGGAATCTGAAGGGTGATTTTGTGGATGGCTCCGTCGTTTCCGCCGGAAGGGGGGACGAAGGTTAGTTTTGCCTGGTTGGCCACTTCGGAAATGATTTTTCGAAAGATCTGAGCCAATTCTGCGCCTGAAGGGGCGAAGAAATACTCTCCTCCGGTTAATTTCGCAAAGCCTGTGAGGACCTGTTCTCCCATGGAATCTTTCATTTTCAGTCCACGACCAAGACCAATCGTATAGATTTGAACTTCGCTTCGTCTTGCATATTCAATAGCTTCTTTCAGTGAATGGGTGCTTCCGGGACCTGTCTGTTCAGCATTTTCATCAATTCCGTCGGTGAGAAGAACAATGGCGGGGCGGTCTTTCGCATTCAGAATCTGGTCAACCCCGGTGAAAATGGCGTCGTAAAGAGCGGTTCCACGCTTGGGGGTGAAATACTCGATTTCCTGCTGAAGCTTTCGTTTATCATTGGTAAGTTCCAGTAGAAGTTCAGGTTGATCGGAAAACCTCATCAGAAAAGCCTTGTCATTTTCTTTCATGTTGTCGACGAAAGCGATGGCGGCTTCTTTGGCCTTTTCAAGGCGGTATTCCTGCGACATGCTTCCGGAAACATCGATAATGATTCCGAAGTTTACAGGAAGGTTCTCTGCCGATTCGAGGTTGAACTGGGTCACTTTTTGGCTGTCTTCCTGAACGTCAAAATTCAATTCTTGGAGAGCTTTCAGCGGAAGGGTTTTCCCGATGCTATCTCTTACGGAGAAATAAAGGGATATCTGCTTGGGAGGATTTGCCACAAAACGGACAGAAGCATCAAAAGTCTGCTTGTCAGACCGAACTGCAGTGGCCTTCAACTCATGTTCGCCATTTTTCATTTTCAGAACATTCAAAGGAAATTGCCATGGATCTGCGGTCAGGGTTGTTAGTGGAACCTGATCGAGCCAAATCTGGGTATTCTCAATCGTTGTTCCCGGAAAAGAGTTGACCAGTTCAAGGGTGACGGTTGTATCTTTCCTCAGAACCTGCCCTTGGGCAATGTTGGCGAAAGAGACAAAAAATTCGGGCTTGATTACTTCTACGACAATCTGAGTCGTGGCGGTTTCCCCTATTTCATTTTCAACAATGACTTTCAAAGTTATCTTTCCCGGTTCCACGTTTTTGGTCTGCCATTCAGCAGAAAGCTCGGCACTGCACGCTCCGGTAGGCGCTTTCTCTCCCGCAAGTTCTTTTTCTCCGGCAATGATTTTTACGGAGTTCAGTTTTGTTTCCATCCAGCCACTTTCTGCTTGAATCTGAATGGGAACATTGCCAAAAACCTGTTGCCCTTCTTTAGGAGACATAATTTTCACGGTTGGTTTCGGAACAATCGTTTTATATGAAACCGAATCCTCGATCTTTTTCCCATCTTTCAGATAAACGCTTACTTTGAAAGAATGATTTCCGGCCGGGCAATCCTTCATCAACGAAGGAACTGTGAACTTTGGTCCTGCTTCGGGTTTAAAGGTCATCGTTTCCTTTCCATCAAGAGAAAACCCGACTTTTTCATAGGACTTCCCGGAAACGGTTGCTTCGAAAGGAAAACTCTTCCAGTTGGTTGACTCGCGGGAAGGGGAAGAAATGGATATTTCCGGGGTTTCTCTTTTGAAGACTACGTTGGATTTTGCTTCAAACGTATTGTCATCCTGATCTGTGGCTCGAACAAGAACGACATGACTGCCTGATTTGTAATCATCAAAGTTTTCTTCCTGGTATTCGTAAGTCTCGTCTTTGCGCTCAGAAAAGGATTTTACGGGAATATCGTCAATTAGGAATTCAACGGTTTTCGTCTTTCCCTTTACATAGGCGCGAATCGGGAAGCTCCCGGTAAGATCTATTCCTGAAACTGGTTTAGCGAGCCTTATTTCAAGGTCCGGAGTTTTTTTTTTTGAGCTGCTTTCCGAAGAAGACCCATTTGAATTTGATGAGGAAGAGTCGCTGCTTGAAGAAGAAGAACTGCTTCCGGAGTAGGACGATGAACTCCCGGATGTTCCGGAACCTTTGGTTCCGGTGTAGGTTGTCTTTCCCTGGCTCATAACGGTGTTTCCGAGCTTTTTCTCATATTCGATTTCATAAAGGCATGAGAAATTGTCAAATAATTGCGCTGATTTCTTTATGAAATCCTGCTCGGATGGGGCATGCAGATAGGCGCCATTTCCCTTGGCGGCCATTTCCCGATACACCTTGGCTACTTCAACATTGCAGTTCAACCCAAGAATGAAGAGCTGAATATTTCTGGAAGCTATGCGATCCATCACATCAGTGACAGTGAATTTGTCTCCCTCAATTTCGGCGTCACCCGCGAACATTACAATGATTCCATTTCCATTGGCTAAATCTTCAAGCTGATCGTATGCAGACATCAGACCGTCAAGTGGGTGCCCTCCCGAGTGCCAGTCTATCGAGTCAAGAATTTGCACCAGGGCGTTGCCATCGCTGACGAAACCGTTGGATATATCTTCCGAACCTCTATAGCCATATTGCAGCATCAGGATGTCATAACAGGAATTGACCTGCTGAATAAAAGCTTTGATGGCCTTTTTCGGGGCATGATCGTGCCAACGCCACCAATAGGAAAGATTACCATCCATGCACATTACAACCTTGTCCGTTTGAATGAGGGTTGTTTGGCCAATTTTGCTGGTCAAGGTGAAATCCTGCTCATTTCCGTCTTCACGCAAAACCAGATCCTTCGCCAGGAGATTCATAACGTCGCTTTTATAATCACGATCTTTGATCATAAGGCGCAGAAGCGTTTTTTGATTAGGACCAAGAGGTGGCTGAATTCCCATGCTGATGAGATAATCAGACTTGGAGCCTTCTCTGAACTTGCTGCCCGGGTCAAAACCTTTTGTAAAAACCTCTGCTTCATGTTCTTTTTTTCCGCCCGATTCGTCCCAATCCGAATAATAGGTAACCTTGGCGTAGCCTGTTCCAGGAGTTCTTGCCTTGACAGCCATGCTTATATTCGGGATGAGATTTCGGTTCATCGTTGAAAAGCCCATGGCGAGAACCGTGAGAAAAAGGATTCCCACCGATGCCTGGCAGATGAAGGTTTTGAATTCCTGATTAACCAGTGAAATCAAGCCCATGAGAAGAGTTCCCGCAAATATGAGCGGGCAGACAATATTCAAATACAGGTAACCGGGCTGGGCTGGAAGAGGCATTCCCAGGAAAAATCCCGGACCCATTATTGTCATTTCCAAAGGGAGTCCTTTTGAAATTCCAACCAGAAATCCCATACCTAAATATAAAAAAGGAATGACAAAAACAGCCTTCAGGAAAGGATTCAAAGGCTTTATAACCAGCCAAAAAACGACTATGCCGATGGATCCGAGGCAGGAAAGGTTTACCCAAAAATTGGATGAAAAGCCGGCAAGGCTGAAACCTCCTTTAACATGCTGACCACCGTAAAATATTCCTGAAACGGCGATTGGCAAAACAAAGAGGGAAAAGGCGAATATGGCGGCGGAATCAATACCGACAAACTTGAAGAGGAAAAACGCTGAAATTCCTGCAATCAAGGTTGAAGCGAGGCAAATGAAGCGAACATTTGTTCCCAATCTGAAGTTGTCAAAAGTAGAATAAACGTGAAGAAGAAGAACTAAAAGAAGTAAAACAACCTGAATGGTAAAAATTGATTTCTTCTTCCAATCAACCTTTGCGAGAGAATCCTTAGCTTTGTTCAGTTGTCCCTGAACTTTTTTTGCCGCCTCATTGATCCCCTTTAGTTTTTCTTTGTCCATGATCCCTCCGAGAATTAAAGCAAATTCTACTAAGATTAGCATGTAGAAAAAAAATGAACAACTATTACGGAAGTTGATCTGCGGAAAGTCCAGACCTTGTGGCAATGACCACTCGGCGGCACTTAACGCCAGTGTTACTGTTCAGGGAAAAGATGGATTGATTTATTTGGCTGCCTCAATGGAGGCTTTTGTGACGAATGTCACCGCGCATTACCGGCCAGCGAAGCCTGCCGCCAAGGATTGGCGGAGGATGCGGTCGAAGTCGGCAGGGCCGAAACCCAACTCCCATTCCAGACGCGCGAACTCCGAGTTCATAGAACAGGTGAAGGGAGCGGGGTCGTCAGTGTTGATGCTGTATGATAGGCCCAGCTCCCTGGCCCGAACCAACGGATGGTTCCGTAGATCTTTGTAGGGAGTGAGGATGGCGTTGGAAGTGGGACAGAACTCGACATGAATGCCGAGACGGATGATCTCTTCGACCAGAGTTTCGTCCGTGAATGCTGCCAACCCGTGCCCCAGTCTGTCGGGGCGGCCCCATTCGATGGCCTCTCGGACGCACTCTGGGCCCAACTGTTCCCCGGCGTGGATCTCTATGCCCATCCGGGTTTCCCTTGCCTTGTCCAACAGGTCGTGGATAGATTCAATGGTGCAGGCACTTTCGTCTGCTGCGATCGCCACCCCGCAGATCAGCCCTTCCCGTCGCAAGGCCATGACCCGTGCAAATTGTTTCTCCGCCCGTTCCCGGGGCCCCCGTCCCAGGCCGACCATCAACCCAACACGGATCTTTCCCTCACCTGCCGCTTCGATCGTCTCCCGGGCGGCGCGGAAAACAGCAATGGATTTCTCCTCCGGTTCTCTGAGCAAGAGCCAGCCGCTGACGAAGAGATCTGTGTAAACGACGTTTTGGGTTCGCAGTCGACGTATGTGGCGGTCGAGCGTAGCGAGGAAGAGCTGGCGGGTCATCACCGCATCGACACGGGTTCCATAGTTGGTGATCCAATGGTCCCAGGAGGTAGCGGGACACATTCCTTCCAACTCATCTGGCGAAAGCTCGGCCCGCAACGCGGCCGGTCCCAGTTCACGCAGCATGGTCGCATCGAGCAAGGCATCGGTGTGACAGTGGAGTTCTGCTTTGGCTGCCTGAGCCGCAAAGGTCGGAGTGTTACTCATCCATGAGATCTTCAGAGTCATTTATGTTCAGATTGTTTAGTTTATTCTTCAATTCGTGAACATTCACTTTAGGTGTTGGCGGGTTGAAATTTGGAACGGTGCCGGCACCGGTATTCCCTTCTCTGGCAGTTTCCTGGTTTTCGTCTTGCGCAACATCCGAAGGGATCGGGTCATTTTCCGAACTGGGTGAAGACTCTGAGGGGGCAGCGTATTGGGTAGTTCCCTGGCCTGCATCCTTTTCAAAGGAGCACATCAATTTGAGTTGTCGTATCGTACCGTCACGATTGGAATTGGGTGTCCGAAAATTGAACTTGAAATATTGTTCAGATTGGATTTTCCTATTTATCTTTTTGCAGATTTCCGGCAACTCTTTCGGAGTGGGAACGTTCAAAAAGCCACCCTTTGTTTCCTTTACGATGTTCTTCATTGTCGGGGTGTCAATAGAATTCCCGAATGCTACCATGATGATTCTTACAGCCGACTTTTGCGCCATTTCAATCGCTTGCTCGACAGTTTTTTCTGACTTACCGTCTGCCCCGGTTGTCAAAATGATCAATGTTCGAATTTCGCTTTGGTCAGCTGGAGGTCCGAATGTCTCGCAACTTTTATAAATTGCGTCATATAAAGCACTGGTCCCGCCCGCCTCTATTGAATTCACAGCATTTATCAGGCTCGATTGATTGCTGGAAAATTCATGATCCAGCGAAACAGCATCGGCGAATGAAATGATTCCGATCTCAGCATCGGCGGTCATGGAGGCGATGAAAATTCCAGCAGAACGTGCCAGCATAGACAATTCCGTGCCAGTATCTGAAGAACAATCCAAAGCCAAAATATAGCGTAAGCGAGGGTTTTCTGCGGTTACTCCGAGGGAAGCGACATTGTTTTCGTCTTCCATAACTTCAAAATGAATGCTTTCCTGGGGAATCGGCTGTGGCGACACCAGTCTCAGGCGGAATGAAATATCTGGAAATGTATCCGGATCAACCGACACAAAAGTGGTTGCTAACACATTCGCCGCTTGACAAGGGCTGGCAAGCCCTAAAATGACTACCCCAAGGATAAGAAAAAAGATCGCGCAGTTTTTCATGTCGTTAATCTTCCCTGAATTCAAAAATTATAATGCTCAAACAAGAATTTCATTTTAACCGTCAGTCTTTTCAATACCGGATTCTTCATAATCGCATATTAAATCTTTCATATCAAAGGCTTTGTTAAAATGAGACTTCTATGAGGCATGGATCGTGTAAAACGCTCTGACTCAACTTTTTATAGCAGGTAATTTACCCTCATGTTGCTATTTTTCGGTGTTTCTCTGAAATGGTATTTTTTTAAAGATTTCGAGCAGCTCGTTGAAATTTTTGCCGGTGCCGGGAATCTCGGTGTTGCCGAGGGGATGCTCGCCCGCGTTGGTTGCTCCTGCTCCAGGAGCCGCAAAGTCGCCGGGAAATTCTTGTGTTAGTTTCTTTGCCATGGCCGGATCGGTTTTTTTTAGATGTTCCATGTTGGTTTTTGCGACATTAAGGCACTCGCGAATGAGAGATGCTCTTGAATCGCTGTCATCAGGATTTGTTTCTACACCTCTGGTAAAAGCGGCAATGGCTTCGGTTGACTTGCCGTTTTTTGAGCGCACCAGGCCGATCATGTGCCAGACATCCCTGTAATCTGGTCTGATGTTTACGGTTTTATCCCATGCCTCAAGTGCTTCAGCATGCTTGCCGCTATGATAAAGAGATAATCCGAGGTTGTACCATAGTGTGGCGTTGTCAGGGATCAGTTCGATTGCCTCGCGCAGCGCCTTTACAGATTCATTGTGCTTTTTTTCGCGGCCAAGAGCTACGCCTTTTTTCATAAGTTTTTCAGCTAGCGCAAAACGAACTTCGTAAGATTCAGTCGGCGTTTGCAGTCCGGTAGTTTCTTGCCCATGAATTGCCGGCAGACTGGGATTGAACAGGAGCATCGCGCTTAGCGCAAACATGATTTTGCCGATAATTTTTGCACGAAGCGACGAACGACGCAGAAATCCTGTTGTGCTGGTGGTAATCATTGTTCGATTCCTCTAATAATCTTGTTTATGATGCCCGGCAAGTTACATCAGGTCATTTGAGCTTGTCTACAGGTTTAAAATACCCTAAGTTCGTGACTTTTTCAATGAAGATAAGCCGCAATCCAGGGCAAATGTAAGCACAAATGTTTTGCTTCGAAGTCGCTAAGAAAGATTCCTCGGAAAAGGATTTGACTGTAAACTTCCAGTAAGAGCGGATGCCAACAAGCGTTGCTACGGCTCGCGGACAAGTCACGCCGATGAGCTCAGCGCTATTTATGAGCGCATGTAATCTGGTAAAAAAAAAGAAGCTTCTGACGGTTGAAGTCAGAAGCTTCTTCTGGTGTCCTATTTAGATTCAGCTATTTTCAACAGATTCTGGGATTTTTTGTCTTTAGGATCAATCTCCAGTGCTGCTTTGAGATAACCAATGGCCACATCGAATTCTTCGTCTTCTATGGCCAGAAAGCTCAGGTTTCTTAAGGCCTTAACCCTGCATGCACTAATCAGCACGTTTTTATCAGAGTCAGGAAACTTCACGGCAAATTCGCTTGCCAAAGTGTTTGCTTTTGACCACCAGCCCATTTTCGTCAACAATTCTACTTCTCTGGCAGCCAGAGCCGGAGTAAGTTCGCCGGTTGCAATTCTTTCTTTGATCTGACCAAGTTCTACTTCGATCTGTGCGCGAGTGGATTCGCCAAGCCGCATGCTGTCGCGAGTTTCGACGTCTATGGTTGCCAGAACGCGCGATTCTGCCAGGCTGGCCTGGCAATTGTAACAATTGTCATTCTTGGCCGGGTTAACCGCACCGCATATCAAGCATTTGTTTAAGACCCTTCCGCACTTAGGGCAGGCTGTCAGTTCAAGGTCTTCGATGAGAAAATTGCATTCCGGGCAAACGTTCTTGAGTGCCAGGACAACATTCTCTACCAGTGTAAATACACACAAAAGAGCTACCAATGCCAAAATGCCTGTTAAATTCTTTTTCATTCTAATTCTCCTGTAATTCTATTTTTCTGCAGTACATACAAACTTTCTCACGTATTCTCTGTCTATTTAATTTCCTCATGTTTCTGGCTTATCTTTAGTCTTCTCACTTTGCTAGAATTAATCCATTCTCTAATATATTTAAAACTTAATATCGATATTATTGCTCCGGCAATTGCCGGCGCAGTATTGCCCATAAAACCGGTGTTTACAGTGTAGCCAAGTGTGGGAAAGATGAATCCACCAGCTAGTGAGCCTATTACTCCGAAAAGAGAGTCTTCGAACAGCCTTGGAGTTCCTCCCTTCGCAAGAACTGTTGTCATCCAGCCACCTATAACTCCGATCAGGATAAACCAGAATATATACATACTGTCTCCTTTCTGTTAACCAGCAACTTGGGGACGGAAAATAAGGGCCCTGCCAATCAGGAATATACTGAATCCCAGCCCGCCAGATATGATCATGGCAGCAGTGGCCATAAGTCTCATCGTACTCATATAACTGTTTCTCCTTAGTCTCTGTATCAGCAATTTTTTTGTATGACCAGAATTACTGGTGTTGTATGTCATTATACTTTTGTAGATTTGGCAAATACATAGTCACAAAGAACCATTACTCAATGATGGTTTGTTGTCGCTCTTTTGTGAAACTGCTTACAGCCTTTGGTAGCAGACGAGGCCGGGGTATAATATTAGCTGCCAGTGCACGAAAAGCAAAAGCGTGCCCAATAGAACACCTTCCGTGTCAGCAGGATTATCTCGCCAAAATTCCATCCCAGTTAACACACCTTCTCTAACACAGAATATAACCAGTAAGCAGCTTCAAGTCAATTGTACGTCTCGCGAGGCATGCAGGCTTGTGATAGATTTTTCTGCGCATTTCAGTGGTTAGGCATGCCATAAAATATTTTCAGATGTCTTACCGCTATTTGAGAACTTCTTTGCCAGCACGGTTACGTCTTTTGGTGAGAATTTTCACAATCACTGATTTGATAGATTCTGACAACAATCAATCGGAAAAGCGTGCTCTGCTGGCGTCTGAGTCAGACTATTTGTAAGACCAAATCGAATTTGTTAAGAAAAGTGCCGCAATCCTGACGTTAATCAGTTGTCAGGGCCTTTCGCAGAAGACTTTCCGGCGCCGCATTTTTTGCAAAAGCTTCAGTTTTCCAGGAAGGGCGCAGCGTATCCAGAACATACCATTGTGCCCATCCCAGAGCATAGTCACTTTCTTCGCCAGAATTCTGGGCTAAACAATCAAGCTTATTCATTTCACGCTCAAACGTATTGCCTCTGGAACAACGGAATTCTGGAATAGCTTTGTAATCAGGATTCTGCATTTGTTCTTCTATTTTGACTTCAGTGTATCTGGCCTGGCCTTCAAGCCATTCCTGGAATTTCTCAAATTCTATCGACTTATTATCGTATTTGTCTGGAAATTCCTTTTTCATTCTTTCTCGTCTCAATTGTCTTTTTTTAATAAACAATTCTATTTGGCTGATCTTGTCTGCTTTTGAATCAGCCAGAATCGCTTTTTTTAGTATGACAGCTTCTTCACCGCGTAATTGATTGTTTAACTCGACTTTGTATGGATATTTAATTTCTAATTGAGCTGCCTTAATTCCTTCAAGGCCATCGGGAAAATGGTTGATCTGATGAACATGAAACATTTCGTGAAGTAACAATATTCGGCAGAAGGCCATATCTATTTTAAATGTATCAATAAATAATTCGGGAGGTGAAATAAACACAGCTAGTTTCCCGGCAAGTGGCAACGCTGAGCCGACAAGCAGTTGCTTAAAAGTTCTCTTCTTTACATAGATATCAGCATTTAACAATTTGTCATGTTCAAGGAGTGTGTATTCTTCGGGAGGATCTGCGAAACCTGTAAGATACTCGTAATCCTTTGTTATCACGTTAATCGGGCAGTCTGTTTTACTCCAGTTATTCCAGACAGAGTCGCCTATAGAATTGCGAGCGTGAATGCATTCGGCCAGTAAGACTCGACAGTCGTGCGAAAGCCCTGCTGATATGCTTTTTTTCTGTTCAGAAGACAATTGCATTGTGTCATCAGTTTTTTTCGCATTATCGCTTAGGTTCTTTGCATTTAGAGAGCCACACAAAAGAACTAATGATGTAATAAGCAGAAGTGAAATTTTGTTGTGTTTATACATTGCTAAGCAGTTTCCTTTTTCCATGCACATAATGTTCTTCCAGAATCTTTATCAGATTTTACTCTCAAAAAATAGAATGATCTATTCATAACTGGCAATAACATGGTTAACCAAACAGGCGGCGGGTGATTTCGAGAATCTCGTTGACGTAGGCCTCGCGATCTTTTTCGAAGCGCGGGTCGATCTGCATGGCAATATCAGGTCTTACAGCGTCTTCTGAAGTCTTCTGCCAGAACAGACCTGGTTGGTCTGACTTTTCAAAGCTGCCTATGCAGGCTACTTCACCGGGTTGACAGGCTTGCTCAAATGCCTTTTGCTGATCTGGGTGGACGCCTATGACCAACTCGTATTCACCGCCAGATCCAAGTAAAAAGCCTTGAGGTGGCATGCCGGAGCTCTTGCAGAAGGCGGCGACATCTGGGTGAACAGACACTTTATCCGCTGTTGCGGTAATTTTGTAACCGGGATTAACCATGCACAGTGTTACTAATGTGTTGCGCAGACCGTCACTGCTGTCCATTCCAAAACCCAGATAAGGTCTGGTCCGTCGCATGAAATCGTGGCGAAGTTCAAATTTTGCCTGATAGGCAGCATTGAGTGCTGAAAGATTGCCGTCACCAAAGCTGCCGGTAGTATAGAGCAACAGCCTGTCAGCTTTTGTGGTTCTGAACAGCGGTTCGCCTGCGAAGGTTCCGATAGCAGTGCCGACATAGCGCCAGTGCTCTCCACATGAAGTATCGCCTCCGAGCAGATAACAACTGGTTTGTTTGAGAGCACTACTCACCCCCTGCATCAACTCGTGTGAAAAGGACCCGGAATCGGCCTCTGGAAGCCCGAGCACATGCAGAAAAAAAGCGGGATCAGCGCCGGTTGCGATCAGATCGCTCAGTGTCGCTACCGCCAGGTTCCAGCCCAGTTGCTCGATGTTTGTCGATCTGAAGCCGTCTTCTTCTTCGCAGAATTCATCAGTAGTTATCGCCAGGCGTGTCGAGCCGATAGTGAAGACCTCGGCGTCAGATTCAAACAGCGCGTTCTGCTGAACAGGGGAACGTTCGAATGCTCCCGCTATGGCTCGTATTGTCTTGAATTCGTCCATGCTGCCACCCTCCATAAGCCCGTGTAGCCTCAATAAGTTAGAATGTCGCCGCCCAGAACCGGCAATATACCCGGCATTATGCTGATGCGAGCCGGTAGCAGACCTTGCGGGTCGCCGTCGTATTCGACTTCATTAGCGCCGCCGCCATCGAGAATTTCGACATTGCGGCAGAAGACCGGTTTGAAATCACCGCAGAAAGAGCCGGTGTAAACGCGCGGCAACACTGATAAAAGCCTGAACTTCGAGATGCCATGCAGCGCAACCAGATACATTCTGCCGTCATCGGCGGCAATATCAAGCTTGAGCTTGATGCCGGAAGCGATATAAGGGTTTTTGCCAATGAAAATATTATGAACCTGCTCAAAACTCTGCTCGACTCCATCGATTCTTAGCCGGAAACGCGGTGGAACATAGTTTTTGATTGAATCCAGCAAAGAGAGCAGAGTGCCGATAAAATCGCCAAAACGCTTGCGTAAACCGGTGTTTGAGCCTCGGGCAATTGCCGCGCCCATGCCGAAGTTGGCCGAACATGAAAAAAATCTGGTGACTTTCTGGTTGGTGTCACTGGTCTGGTGGGTTATCTGTCCGAGATCGACCCGGCGCGTGTGACCGGCAAGAATGCGCTTGATGATCGTATCAGGGTCGAGTGACAGGCCGTGAAACGCGCAAAAGTCTGGACTGGTGCCGGTATAGATAACTCCGAATCGACAGTTGCTGCCTGGGTTTTGCTCAAGAACCGGAACAACGCCGCTGATAACCTCGTTTATGGTGCCATCGCCGCCAACCGCGACAATGGCATCGAAACCCTGCCGGGCAGCGGCTGCTGCCAGTCTTGTGCCATCGCCGGCTTTTTCAGTCAACGCGTGTTCGTAATTCACTCCAGACTGGTCGAGCAGTTCAAATATGCGTGGCCATTTTCTCTGCCCGGCAAACGACCGGGCAGAGGGATTTAGAATCATGAAGAGTGATTTGACAGGAGTTGGCATCAGCTTTTGTTTTTGTAGATTCCCATTTTGCTGTATAGCGGGGTTTTGCGGCCATAATTCCATTTTTTCAGCAGATCTTTGGTGTATTTCCAGGGTAGTGGAGTGGCAGTAATATTGTTCTCTATCATAGTTTCGTGGATAGTGTGCGCTTCGCGTGAACATAGCCATCTGCAACCGGGTTCTTTGAAGTACTCGCGCATGCGGCTGAAAATGGTTTTAAAGTCTTCTTCGTTAACATTGCCGAACGACACATTAAGGAATTCGCAGGGCTGAACGTCGCCGTTTGCGCCGATATAGAAGCGGTCGATGCCGCCAGAGGTGCAACCAAAGTGCTGCTCGTCTTCTTCGTAAACCTGAACGGCCGGTGCCGGGTGGTCACGAAACTGTGGCAGGCTGTTGTAATCGATATGAATGCGGCGCAGTTCTTTGATTGAAGCATCGGCGTTGATCATTTCATCGTCTTTGCCGAGCCATGCTCCGGCTGATTTGCCGTGAATAACCTGAATAAAGGAGCAGTTCCAGGTTTTTGTCAGTTCAAAAATTCTCTCAACGGTGCCATCAGCAACCATTTCGGCTGACGGGCAACAGTTGATGGCGACCATGATTCCGGCTTCAACAAACTGTCTTGCCGCATCACGCGCAATCTCGAAGGAGCCGGGAAACCCGGTGAATTTTTCGTATTCCTTCTCGTCGATTGAGTGCAGCGAAATCATGACGCCGAACAGCCCGGCTTCTTTGAGTCTGCGCACTTTTTCCGGGGTGAGAGTGTGCCCGGTGGTGTTAACCCAGGTTTCGCGTTTGTTGTCAAATGCCTTGAGGAGTTCGATGAGGTTGTCGAACATCAGAAGCGGTTCGCCACCCTCAATGTCGAACATGGTAACGCCAATATCCTGCATCTGGCGGGCAGTTTTCTGCAGAAGCTCAACCGACATGTCAGCGCCGGTATCGTTGCGCTGGTAGCAGTGCGGACATTTGTAGGCGCAGGCTTTGGTCATCGAAAATACTACGGTAAGCGGACCTGGGTCGGGTCTGACAAACTTTTCGATAGATTCCCAGAATGCGGGAGTCGGGTAAGCTGGCAGATAGAGCTGAACCTTGTATTTGCCGTCAACAACGACGACTTTGTTGTGTTTTACTGCGTTAAGAAAGAGAATCAGCCTCATTAAAAGCCTGACAAAGGCTGTCGGGCCAAACTTCCCGCGGAGTAATCTGATCAGATAGTGAAAGAAACCATGCAAAATCAGGCGAATATAGAACAAAAGCTTTGCCGGACCAATCAAAAATTGCGGTTTGCTCATCTCAAGTCTCCTTGTAATTTATAGATAGCCGTTCATCCGCCACCAGCGGACAGTCGTTTTTGTCGCTTTTTCGAGATCTGTGAAATCGTCGATTTCATAGTCCTTGATTACCTTGTTAACATTATAAACGTTGTTTGCATAGAACATATAAACTCTTGCGCGTGTGAACAGCGGCGGATTTGCCGCTCCGGCCAGACTATATGCCGCTTCCAGCAACATTGCAGGCGGATAGAGCAGCCATTTCGGCAGATTCTGAGGTGCCTTGACACCCATCGCTGCACAGAAAGAACCCCAGTAGTCTTTCATAAGTGGAACCTGTGGGTTGCCAATATTGTAGATGTTTACGCCTTCTTTGAGATGCTCGCTGACCCTTACGACGATTCTGGCAAGATCACCGGCATAGATAGTATGAAAACGGTTGCTGCTGCATCCTGGCATAAAAGGCATCCCGCTTTTTACGGTTTTGCAGTATTCATAGGGGCCGGCATTGAACTCGCGTGGCCCGAATACCCATACCGGCCTGATAACAGTCAGTTTTCGGCCGGTTTTTTGTGCCCGCCTGATCAGAAGTATTTCAGCGAGAGCTTTGGTCAGACGATAGTGATTCATGGCTGATGGCAGCAGGCTTTCGCCGAAGTATTCGAGCGCGGGTCGGCGTTCGGCCTGCTCGTCTTTGGGCTTTGGTTCATCTTCTTCACCCAGCACAGCATTTGAGCTGACCAGGACAAACCCTGCATCTGAGCGGGTTGCATCGAATAATTTCAGACTGCCCAGAACGTTAGCTTTGAAAAAGTCCTTGTAGTCGCCCCAGTCGCCAACTTTGGCGCCAGCATGTACTACGCTGTCAAAGGTCTGCAGCTGCGTGGCGTCGAAATCGTCGCCGGCAAGGTCACCATGCATTATATCAACAGGGTAACGTTTGATGAACCTGAGATCAGCGGTTGGTCGGACCAGCGCCGTAATATCGGCTCGCCCGGCTTTATGAAAAGCTCTGACAATGTGGCTTCCGATAAACCCGTTCGCTCCGGTTACCAGTATTTTCAACTTTTTGCTCCTGACACACTGTTGCGATGACAATTCATAATAACCTATATCTTAGCGTCACTGCTTTCGTTGCCAAGATCGAAAGTTTGTTTGAGTTCTGACATTGCGTTGAGCAGGGTGTCCAGCTCTTCGCGTGTGTGCGTGGCCATTACCGAGAATCTGATGCGTGATCGCCCCTTGGCGACAGCCGGAAAAGTAACCGGTGTTGCGAAGATGCCACGCTCATGCAGTTCCTTGCAGACCTTTCTGAGCTTGATGTCGTCTGGAATCAGAACCGGAATAATCGCGGTAGAAGACCCGAAAGTATTGAACCCGAGTTTGTGAAAGCCGGCAAGCAGATAATCAATGTTTGTGCGCAGTCGGTTTCGAAGGTCGCTGTCATGCGCGATAATATCGAATACTTCGATTAATCCGGCAGCCACTGACACCGGAATGCTCGTCGAAAAAATGTAGGAACGTGCAAAATGTCGCACATACTCAACTATTTCGGCTTTGCCGGTAAGATACCCGCCGATTCCCGAGGGAGCTTTCGAAAGCGTACCGATGGTAAGATCGATCTGCCCCTCAAGTCCGAAATGTTCCGCGCTGCCACGTCCGGTATCGCCGATCATGCCGACGGCATGCGCTTCGTCAATGAGAACCGATGCACCATAGCTTTTTGCCAGTTTCTGAATTTCGTTGAGCGGCGCGATATCTCCGTCCATGCTGAATACACCATCGACGATGATCAGTTTGCCTTTGAAAAAGCGTGAGGCACGCTTAAGGGTCTGTTCAAGGTGCTCCATGTCATTGTGCTGAAAATATTTGAGGCTGCCATCGCTTAGTTTTACGCCATCTATCAGCGACGCATGTGCGTACATGTCGGAAATTGCGACATCACTGGCACCCAGCATTGCCTGAATGGTGCCAACATTGGCCTGATACCCGGTCGGAAACACCACTGCGCTTTCGCAGCGATAGAATTCGGCGATTTTTTGTTCAAGTTTGCGATGAACGTCTGAAGTTCCGCTTAACAGTGCTACTGAGCCGGTGCCGTAGCCATAATTGACAACAGCTTTTTTGGCTGCTTCGACAACGCGCGGGTGGGTTGACAGTCCTAGATAGTTGTTTGAAGCGAACATCAGCATGTCTCGTTCGATGCCGGTTTCAGGGTCTACGGTGGTAACCCGGTGCTGGCTTGGTGATGTCAGTGTTCTTCGGTAGGTGTAATGACCTTTCTGCTGGATGTCGAGCAGTTTTGGATAAAAGAACCGCGCCTTTTCGGTTATATCATTGCTCTCTGGTGGTGGTTCATATAGAGATTCGGTGGTGGCTTCGTTTTCGCTCATACTATTTCCTCGCTCTCATGTTTTTATGGACTCCAGGAGGTTTTTTTTGTCGGGTTCGACGGGTCTTGATGTGTTTTGAAAGCGCAACCCATCGCAGGTGAGCAAAATTGCTCTCGCAACAGATGTTGCAACCAGCTTATAGCTGCCATTTTCTTGTGCGAAGACTCTTATCAGTGCTGTTTTTACGGGTCCAGGATCGTGCGTGATCATCATTTCGCACGTGGCTGGCAGCGCGTAGATGCCCTTGAACGCCATCAGATGCAGGCCGATAACCTGAAACGCCAGATCAGCGAGAATGATTGGAATCTGCTGCCCGGAGCGATATCGGCCTAATGATTCGTTGTCGGAGTCGAAACCATTCAACTCGACCACTGCTGTCTGTGCGCTAAACTCATAAAATTTGAAGTCGGCCTGGAAGGTCGGGCCATGAAACATAAGTGCCGGATAGAGCTTACTGCGGCCAATACTTGAGGTTCTCGCTGGTAGTCTCAAGGACTGCACAGGTGGTGGCGCAGATTTAGCGTGGTTGGTTGTTGCACTTGCGAGGGATGCGTAGAGATTGCCGGTTTCATCAAGCAGGCTGGTGCTGTTACCTTCTCTATGGCAGAACAGCGTTTTCGCGCGGTTCTTGCGCAGCATCACCGGCATTTTCACCGCTATGTCAGTCAGTCTTTCGATTGTGTTGTTGAGTGTGCGTGCGAGCTGATCGATAAGCACGGCCATTGGTACAAATGGTGTGCCTTCGAGCTGGTGGTCGACCAGGCATGGCAGCTCGGTAATCGAAAAACAGCAGCTTTCGCTCATTTTCCGGCCTTCTTACTTGAGATTGTCGAAATGTTCGGCGATCGCGTCGATCGAAGTGAATTTGGGCAGATGTGCATCATCGACCATCAGATCAAGTTCGTCTTCGAGAATGTTGACGACCTGAATGGCCTTGATGCTGTCCATGCCGAGCTGAAACAGGTTCTCGCCATATTTTTCCGGCGGAATTGTGATTTTTGCGACTTTACTGATTGCCGCAACAATTTTTTCGATAAGCTGCTCACGCGTTATTTCAGGTTTACTCATACTACTTCCTTTTACGCAAATGGTTATTACACTCCATTATCAGCATTTGGCGAGCACGGCGGCCATATGGTTGCCAGCAAAGCCGTAGTTGACGAAAAGCATGTTGTTTATGTTGTAACCGCTATAATCAGAGGCTTTGTAATAGGCGTTGGCTTTGACACGCTCGTCGGGTTCGAAGATGTTTAATGGCTCGGGTACTTTGTTTTCGTTCATGGTTCTAATGGCAAAAGCGCCTTCGCTCAAAGCCTGGGTGCCGAAGGTTGTACCGAGAAAACTCTTGTAAGGAAACAGTGGGATCTTGGCAGCCCTGTCTCCGAAAATGCGGCATATCGCCTCAGGTTCGAAATGGTCGCAGTACTGAGAGCCAGATGCCGAGCCGGCAATAAAGTCTATCTGGTCGGAAGTAGTGTCAGCCTGTTCGATCGCTTCTCTGATCGCGGCTTCCAGTAGTTCCGGCGAAGGTTTTAGAAAATCGTTGGCGCCGTTGGCCATGCCTATACCCTTTATTGTGGCATGCCCTTTCGAGTTAGCTACTGCGGGCTTTTCGACAATAAAGCAACCTGCTGCTTCTGAGACGACAATGCCGTCGCGGGTTTTGCAATAGGGCCGGCAGGCCGTCTGTGGGCTGTCGTTGCGGTAAGAGAGTACTCTTATTTTGTTCCAGAGATGGAAGGTGCCGGTTTCGAGACAGACATCAACGGCGCAAACGATCATACGATCGACAATTCCGCTTTTTATGAGGGAGTCTGCCTGCAATATGGCATTCGCCGCACTGGTGCATGATGAGCTGATAAAGTAGCAGGGGCCGCTGACACCGAACATACTGCCCAGACGAGAGGGTAGATAGCTGTTCATGCCGTGAATCAGCGAGGTTATCTTGTAAAGCTCTTTCATAAAGTAGTCTTTGACCAGCTCGGAGACATTGAGAAAATTACCAAGGCTGCTGGCGACGATCAGGCCGGTTCGCCGTGGCGCTAGCTTGATATTTTCGGCGCAGCCGGCGTCTTTTATTGCTTCGGCGGCAACATAGACTGCTGCTTTAACGTAATCCTGGGCAAGGTCTTCAGAGTTCAGCAGAGGCAGTAGTTCTGGTGGTAGCGCTTCATTGGGCAGATTCTTGATCAGACCGGCAAAGTTGGTTTTGACCTTGGCGGTTGGCAACTCAAATCTGGTAATCGTGCAGATACCCGACTTTCGAGCTTCGAAGTTACGATAGTTTTCTTCACAGCCAACGCCGGCAGCTGTAATCAGGCCTATTCCAGTTATCAGGTTTGAATCCATGCGCTTGTACTCCTTAAGCGTTTGATACTTCCGGCGGTTTGACCGACTGTTCTCTGGGCGGGGTGTTCCAGTTCACCAGGACCGGCATCAGAAACAGATCGGCAAGCAGACACAGCGTCATGGTAACGCTGGTAAAGATGCCGAGCTGGTAAATTGGCTTGATGATACTCAGCGACAGTGATAGAAAAGCCAGTGAGATCATACATGACGTGAGAATCATTGACACGCCGGAAGAATGAATAACCTGCCGTGCGCTTTCATGCGGGTCGCCGTTGGCTTTCAGGTTGATGGTATACCGGGTTAGGAAATGCATGGTGTCATCCATGCCGATGCCAACCGCGATGGCTGCAATAGTTGTGGTGCCCATGTTTAGGGTTTCGCCAAGCATGCCAAGCAGGCCATAGACACCAAAAATTGGCAGCAGATTGGCAACGAAGGCCATCAAAATGAGCTTTACGTTCGGAATGGCTATAAATGCCACCAAAAACAGCACGCAGAAGGCCAGGAATGTTCCGAAAAGCTGCGAAATAGCCATACGGTTAGCTGACTGTACGGTGCGCAGATAGGTGCCACCAATCTTGTAACTGATGCCCTTGGGAGTTTCTCTGGCGAGAAAGCTGCGCAGACCCTCGTCGATTGCAAGAAATGCAGCAGAGTTGATGTGGCTGGTTCTGATGAAAACCTGGGTTTTTTGTGCAGCTGAATCCACGTAATAAGAGCTGAGCTCAGGCCCGGCATCGTTTACCATCATGGCGACCTGGCCGACCATATTACGATTATTGAACCATCCGGGTTCGGGCTTGTCGGCGAAGGCGCGTTGCCCGTCGTTAAGCAGATCAAGATAGGTTATCACCTTATCAACGCCCTTATAAGTCATTGCGTGTTGCGAGAGCTTTTCGAGCCAGGCCAGCGTGCCTGCTTCGTAAACCTGATCAACTCCGCCGGTCGTAAATTCGACGACTATCGGGTATTGCCCGCCGATATTGCGGTTAACGAAATCGACTGATCTGACCATTGGCGCAGAACGCAGATAATACTGGTAATAGTCGGTTTCGACTTCCATCCGCAAAAGAAACGCGCCGCTGAAAAAGATCAGCACTGAAACCACCACGACCAGTCGGCGATGGCGGAAGAATACACTTTCGACCGCAGTTTTAACGCTTTCGCCAAAATCGTGAGACGGAACGGTTTTGAGCTTCTGTAATAGCGGAAATCCGAAAAACATCGCGGAAATTGCCGCGAAAAAGGTGCCAAGCCCGGCAAAAAGCCCGAAATCCTGTAAAGTTGGAATTGGGTTGAGGCAGAGCGACAAAAAGCCGATCATCGTTGTCAAAGCCGAGAGAAAGTTGCCAATGAAAATCTGTGTTGTTTCTTTGACGTCGTCGAGTATGCCTTCCTTGCGGGCGACGATCAGGTGGAGAACGTAGGCGATCGACAGGCCGACAGTGATTGCCGGCACTGGCGTTGTTGATATGGACAGGGTTTTTCCCAGGAGATGGAGAGTTGAAAAAAGCAGCCAGTTCGCGATGCCGGCCGTTGTTATGCCTATAAGCGCTAGTGCTATCGAGCGGAAAATTGCGTAAAGTCCGATGAACAGAAGAATGACCGAAACAATCGAGAATTGCATGACATCGCGCTGCATCTGAACGCCGGTGGTTTCCATGAACACGTGCATGCCGGTGAAATAAAACTGGCCGGTTGCGGTTTCAGCGCGTTTGGTGAAGTCGGCGCGAATCTGGCGAACGATAGCTTCCTTGGCGAACGGGTCAAGACCGGCTCGCAGAATTATGTTTAATGCTGCGGTGTTGCCATCAGGTGAGATGATATTGTTACGAAAAAGTTTGTTGTTGGTGGCCTCTGCTTTAAGTCGCGCCAGCGCCTCTGCATCTTCTGGTATTTTGTCGAGCAGCGGTGCTGATTCGACAACTGATTCGCCATTTTTTTCGTAATTGCGAAAAAACGGGGTGTTTGCAATTGAAAAGCAGTTTTTGACACCCTCAACTGTTTCGATCTGGTCAGTCATCTCTTTGATCAGGCGCAGATTTGGCGGGGTGAATAGTTCAGAGTCATGATAGGCGAGAATCACTATTTCATCGAGCAGCCCAAAGGTTTGCTGTATGCTTTTGTCGATGGCGGCCTGTTCTGTGCCCTGCTCAAGCAGAGTGTCGAGAGTATTGTTGATCTGAATTGGCCACATTTCTGGACCAATCAGCAGAAATGAAAGCAGCAGCACAATCATGAACGGAGCAAAAACATACTTTGCCCGCTTTACCAGCATTACAGCGAAAGCATTCATGCGGTTTGTCATTTTGCAGGCCCTTGGTAGCAGCGCAGTGGTTGCTTACTGTCGCACATTACGGTACAGAGATTGCAGCTTGTGCAGCGTGAAACGACTTCTCCATCAGCTGCGAGCCTGTTGACAAAATCGGGTTCACAGACAAAGGGTCGGCTCAGAGTAATTCCGTCGAGACCGCGCTTGTTTATGATGAAGTCGATCTGGCTTTTTTTTCTGATGCCACCGGTGACCAGAATTGGCGTTTTAGAAATTGTTTTGATTCTGGCGGCATTTTCGAGATTGTAAAGGTCGCAGTAGTTGATAAAGCTGCGTTTGTACCAATGAAATATGAAGTGTTTGAATATCCAGCGCAGCGCCGGATGATAGCGGTTGAATAGACTGTTGTGCTTTAAAACCGGGTCGAGAGGGTGATCGCCTCTGATGATGTTAAAGGCGACTTCCATCATGCCATAGCTGATTTCGACCGCGTCAACTTCGAGACTGTCGATTACCGGCCAGTAAGACATGACCAGCGGCAGATTCAGTCCGCGCTGCCGATCATCGCCGGCGCTTATTTTAAGAAAAATTGGCAGCCTGGTAGCGGCTTTGATGCCTTCGACGATTTGCCTGAGAAAGAGCAGCCTGTCGTTCCCATATTCGTCATCACGGTTATTGGTAAAAGGCGAGAGGAACTGATGGATCAGGTAGCCGTGCGCGCAATGTATCTGTACAGCATCGAATCCGGCTTTTTGTGCATTCCTGGCGGCTGTAATATACTCATCGACCTTTTCTTTTACTTCGTCGGTGGTCAGCGGCGTGACGCGTTGGCGAAAATAGGTGCATCTGATAGAACTGGCACCCTTTACCGGCATGTGAGTGGCGCGACTGATGGTCTGGCGACCGGTATGCGAAATCTGAATGATCAGGTTTGTTTCGGGTTGATAAGATTTAACAGCATCGATAATTTGTTGCCAGGCCTCAACCTTGACGCTGTCATTGATGCCTGCTTGAAAAGGCTGCATGGCGCGGCCTTCACGCGAAGTATGCGCAAAGCCTGTAATGATGTTCCTGGCACCGCCAGCTGCAAGCTTTTTATAGAGCTCAGTGAACTTTTCGGTCGGCACGCCATCTGCGTCGGCCATGTTTTCGAAGGTTGCTGCCCTGATGATACGGTTTGGCAGAGTTATTCTTTTCAGTTTGAGTGGAGAAAACATCGGGTTGCCAGACATGTATTTAGTCCTCTGCTATTTCTGCTACTTCCAGTGGTTCCAGGGGGCCGCGCCGTTCTGTTCGCTGAGTCGTTCTCTGACCGCGCTGCAGTCCAAACAAAAAACCGATAAAAATGTAGGTCGCTGTATAGAGATATAGAGCGAGTATTCCATTAAATATCGCAATGATTGTAATCTGTCCGCAGGCGCAGGCTCTGAAGTTCTTAGCGTTGTTGTAGTAAGATCTCGGGCCAACAGGATTTCTATAAAAAATAACTGCTGTCCAGAACTGTAGAAAAATTGTCATGATGCCGCAATAGACAAAAAACTGATTTATTTCAAAGGGAAACAGGTTCGCGTATCTTAGAGCAAAAAAGATTATGGTAGGCATGAACGAGGCCGCTATACCTACTTTTTTGGCGAAATCAACGCCGTATCTGACAACAAAAGTATTTTTGCCAGCGGCTTTATCGCCTTCGTAGTCCTTAAAGTATGTGAAATAGGTCATCATGCCGTTCATGTACGCCACCAGAAAAAATGCAGACAGGCGATTTGACGTGAAGAAAGGCTCATTAAGAATCGGTCCGATTGCAAGGAAGCCATAGACCGTGCAGGAAGCAATCATTATTCCAAAAATCACATTCGCCCATAATCCCCATGCCTTACTGTAGTTATACAAAAAGTTAAGCAGAAACCCGGCTATAATTGGAATCAAAGACCATGGATTCAAGAAATAGGACACAACCATTGCTACGCCCATAAGAGCGCAGGAGGTTATAAGAGCCCACTTTACGTTAAGTTCGCCTGACACCATAGGTCTGTGCGGGTCATTGATTCTATCTTCTGGTATGCCCAGCCAGTCGTTAAAGATCTGGTTGACGCCCCAACTCGAAAACAGAATAATCAAAACAATCACGCCACGCATGTAGTCGTCATCGGTAATTGGCGTGGCGTATCTGACTTCTTTGAGCCAGAGATAGAACGATACGCCTATCCAGCCGGCAATGCCGGTGACAAACGAGTAATACAATCTCATTGTCTTGATATATGCAAAAATGAACTTTTTTAAATCTGCCATTATCTTGTGTCTATGCCTTTCTTAATAAGCCTCAGTGTCAAAACCTTAAAGGTTACTGTAAAAAAAAGATTAGCTTAGCTATTATACTCGACATTTCGCTAAAACACGAAAATATGAGCATTAGAATTTGAATTTGAATTTGATATTGGTGTTTTCTGATACTTTGAATTGGTTTATTTCCTGCCGTCGGAATTTTGTCTTAAACATGAGATAGCGGTTAAAACTACTGGACAAGGGCTTTTCTGCGACTATGAGCATTTTGCAGGAGCTTCCCTCTTTATTCTATTGATTGTATACTTAACCTAGAGTTGTACCATTTTCAATGAGTGAGGGGGCTTCAATGAGAATTTTCGTTGTTTTTCTGTGCCTCATTGCTGCGACTGTTTTTGTATTCGCAGAGTCGCCAGATATGACAATTCTGGGCACTTCCGACCAGAAAGTGGAGGAGCAGCAAAAAGGGTATGAGGGTTATGCGCTTAAATATCAGCTTTCCTCTGACGGTAAGTATTCTATTAATGTTGCTCAGCCAGAGAGTGAGGAAGAATTGCCACCACAACCAGCTGTTGTACCCCAGGTTCCCGATCCTGCGCCAGAGCCGGCGACACCTCCGCCGGATGTCGATCCGTATATTGGCTGGGAAATCCATTATAATACGCCTTCTGGCTTACAGACAATATATCAGAGCATAGCAGAATTCGGCGCCGACTTCCGAAAAGAGCCTGCTGTGCCTGCCGGCTGGACATACCGAAATTCAAACCCGGTCAGAGAAAGTGGCGCTCGCGAGTAGAACGAAGATTTTTTGGGAGGAACTGCTATGAATAGAAATAAACTAGTAGTGCTTTTGCTCTTATTAGCCCTGTTCTCGGCTGCGCCTGCATCAGCCAGAGTAACAGAGGAGTGGTCTAATCTTGCTACCGTTAAGGATATCCCCACCGGGTCTGATGTTTGTCCGTTCTGCGGCGCCGGCGCTGAAAATTCTGAGAACGACAAAAGCGGTAAGGAATTGTCAGACAAAGAAAAAGCCGGGATGATACTGTTTTTTGATGCCTTCAAGAAAATTACTGCCAAGTTCAAATCCGATCTTGCTTTGGCTTTACAGAAGATTGAAGAAGCTGTAGACAACGCTACCGGCTCGAAAGAGAGTCGAGAGAGAAAAATACTCGATAAGTTGTCAGCAATACGTGATGAGGCTCTTGCTAAAGCGCGCGAAGCTTATCTTGAGAATCCTTTTTCGGTTGACATTGCCTGTCTCGCTGCAAAGCGTCAAGAGGCTGTCGGAGAGCTGTTGAGAACTGGAAGTCTGCCATACCAGTGCACCTGCGGCCTTTCATTAACCCAGGAACAAAAGGACAGCATTAAGACTCCCGATGAAATTCAGCCTCCTTCGGATATTCCTCTGGTAACTCAGTCGCTGGTCGGTGGTATGACTTCCGGCACTAGTGAGGAGTTGGACGGTATTTATCAGGGCAACGAAATCAACCAGACTGGTTCAAGTGTTGAAGCCGCAGGAAACACCGGCGGTAATAGTTCAGTCTTTGGAAACGACGGAGATTTCTCTGCAGGGTCAGATCCCGTTGTGACGGAGACTAGTAATTCAGATGCGCCACCAGCTGAGATTGGCGAATTCACCGATAGTGTTGGCGCCAAATGTGTCTACATTTCGCAGAAATCAGGCTGGAAATGCAATTCAAAACATCGTGGTTGTGGCTGGACTTCTCTTGCCATGGTATTGCGAACACTGGGAGCAAATGTTGACCCAGATTTGTTGTTTGCGCAAACTCAGGCGGTGGTTCCTGAGAAAGATATCGCGCAGTCCGGTATCGGCTACCAGGAAGTCCAGCGCCTGGCTCTGAAATACATTCCATCAGCCTCTTTTTCTACCAATGGTACAATTGCTGACTTGATGGAAATAATTAACCTTGGTCGTCCGGTAATTGTTACCACCAAAGAGTATGGTGGCCACTTTATGGTAGTGGTTGGCTACGGTAACAAAGACGGGAAAGCTCACATTATTGCTCACGACCCCGAAAGCACAGCCTATCGCGCCTATCCTCTTAATGGCGACTCAAAATCGTTTACGGCTCTCTGGGATAAGATCTACATGAATTTTTCCGAAACTGCCGCTGATTCTGCCGGTCCTGCACTTCCGACCGATACAAATAATCAGATTCCAGTTGCTTCCAATGCAGGCAGTAGCACTTCCGGGTCACAAAATGAAGGCGGCAGCACCGCCGGCAGCGGTAACGATGGTAACACTGGGAATTCTGGCGCCGATGGTTCCGGCCAGAGCAATGAGCCGGAAGTCAGTAACAACTCTGTTGTTCTGGATCTGCCCAAAATCAATCAGATCAATAATGCACCGCCGCTCGCCACTAATGTTGCTTACATGAGTTGTGGACCAACCTCGACCTTGATGATTCTTAAATACTTCGGTTTCAACCCGGGTATTGAAGAGGTGGTGAAAAAGGCACAATGCACTTCTGGTGGAAGCTGGTTCTCTAATAATGTCAGCGCCGCCACGAGCTATGGTTTAAAATCAGAGAATGTTTCGATAGGCTTTGGTGCCTTCGAAAAGGCTTTACGCGCGAACAAACCGATCCTTGTCAGGACTAATGACTGGGGCGGTCATTTCGTCGTGGTGACAGGCATTAAAAACGGCAAAGTCATTGTTAACGATCCCTATCCCAGAACTGGCGACGGGCCTCCATTTAATGAGATCGACGGTAAACTTTATCGTGAATACGATTACGACGACTTTTTCAACTCCGGCTTTGTAACCAGCGCCGCTGCAATTTATAACTAAGAACAGGATTTGAATAATGAAATATATTGCGATCTATTTTTTACTTCTTGTCGTTTATGCTGTTCCTTCGCTGCAGGCAGAGCCTCAGTCCGTGGCTGAGATAAATAGCAGTTTCCGGTCTATGGCCTGTAACGCTGATTATTTATACATTCTAACCAAAGAGAACAGCATTTTAAAAATTTCTATCAAGGATGGCACTCAGAAAACGATATCGCTTGAAAATCCCTCAGAATCAACCTTTACCGATTTGTCGGTGTTGAATGACCAGATATATCTGTGTCAGTCGGCAAATTCTGACATTCTGGTTTTGAACGAAAAATCTCCAAAAAAAGGTTTCAAAAAAATCAGCTGTGATCCTAAGACCATCAAGGGCATTGTCAACGTTTCAACCAGCAAAAATGAAATGATTATCAGAAACACTGACAATGATGTTTACCAGGTCAACGGCAAAGGGGTAACCAGAAAAATCGTTTCCGGCGCGGCATTTATCAGTCGTGGTTTTCCGCTGATCGCTGCATCTGTTGATTTCCAGAAATCCTGGCAGGTAACGGTAGAAGGCAAGACTTTAAGTTATTCTGGCAACAAGGAAGAGCCTGTGGCGCAATTGATGCCAATCGGTCAGGATCCGCAAAACCGACTCATTTTTCTTGAGGTTACTGGTGATGGAACCTTCAATTCAAAATACTATCTGACCAGCTACGCAAAAGAAAAATTCGAGCGGTTATCTGAACTGAACTCCCCGCATCTTTTTGCCACACGAATCGCTGTAATGAATGATAAAGGCGATGTTTACCGGGCCAGAAAAGATGGCGAAAGAAACTTGATTGTGGTTGAAAAACTGCAATAACTATCGGGCGTTAAAGAGGGGCGGCAGCAAAAAAATCGATTTTTATCGTTTTATGTTGCTCGTCCCTTTTTTCCGTTTCGGGATAAGCTTCAATCGTAACAAAAAGCATGTCAAACAGCTTGGTTTCTTCATTTTTGCCGTTTCTGACTGGCAAAAAGTTGACTTTTTGAATTCGGTCTGATCCGATGTTTTCTTTTCTTTCGGATGTTTCTCTTACTAAGGAATTATCCTGCTGATAGTATTTTATATTGCTGCCATCAGACAGTTCTATAATCAGCCGACAGTTTTCATTTTCCATTGCAGCATTGTCGCCATTGAAAAAATCGGCGTCAACTTGAGAAATTGGATTGTTGTTTGCCTCTCTTACTTCAAAACGCTTTGCTACAAGCATGTCCTGTTGGATCAAGTTGTATGCCTTGTTTGAAACTGCAGTCGAATCCAGCATTGATGTGCCTTTAACGCTTTGACTGCTGAATTTTGAAAAGATCGTAAAGGCTATGGTTGTAACAAAAGAAAATAGTGTTACTGCCACAATTATTTCGATGAATGTAAATCCACCTGTTTTTTTCATATCAGGGCCTCATTGTTAGAAAAAGATAGCTTTCTCTTGTAACCTCATCAGCAGTCTGTTCCGCCCAGACAACTCTTATGGTGACTTTATACCAGTTTTGATCGAGAGTGCCGGTTGAACTGTCAAACACTTGTTTTACAAAGAGCTGTCGGCTGACAAAATTTTCAGGCAAAGGCGAAACAAGAATTCCAAAATCTTTTGCGCTGGATAACAGGATTTTTTTTGGTTGCCTGATACCTTTATTGCTTAATTCGTTGTTAATTCCTTCTAAAACTGATTTAAGATCCCTGTTTTGAGGAACTATGCTTTCGAAGCCCGGCTGCTGGTTGAGATTTGTCAGTTGCTGAAACAATTCATTAATCAGATGTTGTGATTGAAAATGGTAGATGCCTCTGTTTATTTTACTGGTAGTCGATCTCAGCATCGTAAAAACAGGAAGAAGGGCAACGGCGATAATGCTGAAAGCTACAGTTATCTCTACCATTGTGATTCCTGATTTTTTCATGCTCACTTCGTTCCTTGAAATTCTATGCCGGTTGAATTGCCCGCAAATGTTTTAAAACCATATCTGAGATCTGATCGAACATTTTTATTTGGATTAAAAAGCGGGTTATATCTGATGATGCCGCCATCCTTTTTGTAGTTGTCAAACAAACTGTCAATCTTGGCTACAGCGACACCACCGTCAACGTAGAGGCCGTTTCCTGAAGCTTTTTCAATGCTGCCTGCTCTATTGACAGATAAAGCCGCGAGATAGGCGTGAACCGGATAGGCTGCGTTAGCGTCGCTTGTGCTGTTAAGTTTGATTTTACCATCAAGGCATATAACCGAAAAGGCGTGTTCTGGTTGTCCTAGAGGGTTTTTTTCGGGCGCAACAGGTTCGATTGCTGTAATCGTTACATTTGCATTCTCTATTGCCAGTATGCCTCCACACCAGGTCTTAACCGGAAGCAGCAGCTCGAAATTTTCAATTTCGCTGCCGTCTCCGACAACAATTCGGTAAATACCATGCGAGGTAAAGTTTAGTTCGCCATTCTTCTCGACAAACAGTTTTCGGCTGGTCAAGATTTCCTGATATTTTTCCTGTATTTTTAGCCCAGTAATCCCGCTGAGGTTCAATTCTTTTTTGCCGGGCAGATTAATAATGGCGGTGGCCCTTCTTAGTAAGGCGTTTCTGAAGGTATCCGTTACTCCGCCAAGCTTGTCGAAGTTGCAGTTGTCAAGCGAGGCTTTGAAGTAAACCCCGGGCGAACTGTCACCTAGCTGAGGTGGGGTGGCGCTATACAGCCAGATAGGCAGAGGATCCCAGGTTTGAAAATAAGAAAGATGGCTGGGCTGTGCCTCGGGAGGTGCCCAGATTGAGTTCCCTGGCAATGCAGCTCGGTCACAGACTTTTCTCAGATTATCAGAATTGCTGTTTTCAAGTTTAAAAAAATCTAACATTTCGTATTTGTCGTGAAGCACTTCAAAGAGAAAATTTATTGGAATATATGGGAGTGACTGGGCGGGATAGTTGGCAAAACTCCACATCAGGGCCAATATTCCAGGTCTATTGGTTTCATCGATTATGTTGCCCATCGTCAGCAATGACTTGTGAACTATGGGAAGGCTGTTGTTAAAGTTTGTCAATGAAGTTTGAGAAACGAAGTTAACCAGATCATTATTGCCTTTCGCCATATCGCCAGCGAAGGCCCTGGTCATAACAGGAAAATTGGTGTTCCTGTTATACTTGTCGATTTCGTGGGTATTGAAATATATGCGAGTGTCAAAGGATTGCCCTGGTTTAGAGATGACGATTGTTGACAGATACCCGGCAACAATGTTTCCAACCATCAAGGTTGGTGATGGATAATGCTGGGTTCCAAATGGAAGCAGCCAGCTCGTCAGGCATTTCTGCGGGCTGAGCACTTTGCTTTTTTGGGGATTCGCTGGATTTACAGGCTCCATAGGTTCGCCCCATGGGCCATAAGAGTTTGCCCCCCAGAAAAGGCCAAAGGTTTTTGAAATTGGCTGGAGTCCATTTCTCAGCGATACGTTCTGTAGCAGATAGCTGCTCGCATCGCCTCCGCTGGTGTTTGGTCTGGCAAGATAGGAACCTGCTCCAAGCCCTGACTGAATTGCCGCTGGATACTTGGAAAAAGGGTCTTCGGAAGTCTTCGTGATACCTGGATTAAAGCCGGCAGGCATGTTGAGAACAGTTCCTTCAGTGCTTCTGCGGCCCAGATATACCCAGCCGCTGTTTTTGAGTAACTCGGTAGAATTCAAGCTTTTTGTTGTGCTGGTGTCGGGTGCGTTGATCAGAATCAGTCGACGATAGTCATTATTGAGGTAATTTCCGTTGATGTCTGATTTCACAACGTTGAAATATGGGTTCGCGCCGGTATAGTTGGCTCGCTGTGAGCTTGAACGCACAAAAAAGTTGAATCTTGCATATGGGCCTGGTATATAGCTGAACAGTTTGAAGTCGCGGGTCATTGTTGCTTTGCGACTTATCAAGTCACCAATTGAAATGGTACAGGAAATCTTGATCGTGCCTTTTTTTTCGTGATAGTCTCTGCCATGACTAAGACTGCCAAGATTGCCGTCAGGTCCAAGAAAGGCGGCGTTTGAGATCTCAAGTTCGATTGATTCGCAGGTAATTCCAGACACAATGTCGACGCTGTCTACGCAAATATTCTGATAAAGGTTTGCGACTTCCCTGCAAAAGCCTCTGTTGCTGTTAAGACTGATTTTCTCGACGGGAAAATCGCTTTTAAGCAGCTTTTGAACGGCTTCATCTGCAAAAAATTTGGGTCGAAAACTTCGTTCATCATGCAGAGCTGTCAGCGCGAAATTGATTCCGCACTGAGCGACATGATCGGCCAAACTGACCAGCTCTTCTTTATGCCCTTTGATTAGCTGATGTCTGGCGTATTTATGAAGCGAAAAAACGATTAATGCAATTATAATAAGGGTGACAAATACAATGAAAAGAGCCATTCCTCTCTTATTTCTGTATTTCATACTATTAATGATAGTCAATTTTTGACCATTTCGTAATGTCCGAAAAATAGCGTTGCTATTTTTTGTGGTGCGTAAGCATGATATCAGTATTACTATGATTCCCCTTTGGACTTCCATTAATAGCTGTAATTTTCATTTTCATTCCAATCCTTTCTATATATTAATAATTACGAATAATCATTAAAACACGAGCGCGAAGCGTCCACCTAACATTGGCGTTAAGTGGACGTCTCGCGCCCATAGGTAAAGCGAGGATTACGTATCATCGACAAAGATAGCCACTAATTATCAGATACTGTCCTGCAACGCATACAATCGTTCCACTTCAACGCCCAGTTAGAACTCTTAAATTTAACGAAATCTGAGAATGCCAAACAAAACTATTTGCATGCCTCAATAAATTCTTTAAAAGTAAGCCCGATATCTTTTGCTATTTGCCTTAAAAGGATCGGAGAAATATCACGACCCGGATGGCAAGGAACGGTCGTTTGTCTACCGTCATTATGCCTGAATTGCTTATGAGAGCCTTTTTGTCGTATTTCAACAAACCCAAGTTTTGTCATAATACGAATTACCTCTCTCGACGTAAAAACTGGGCCTGTAACCACTCTATGCTACCTTAACGTATTGAGTGCCAACAAATTCTGAATCTACTGGCGGTTCACCATCTTCAAGAAGCATTTCAACTACTTCTTTCAAATTATCGTTCAATTCGTCCAAGGTTTCAGCTTGCGAATGTGCGCCAGGCAAACCAGGAACATACCCGACATACAGACCTGTAGATTTACATTTTTCGACAACAGCTGTAAACACTCGCATCTTAGCCCTCCAATGGAATCCTGAAAATCGCTATCTTTCTTAAATATTATATCACATACCCAGTTGAATACAATCAGGTAGGCAAATCCTAAACATTCCTCAGACTTTTGGCGGGTTTATGGTCCTGCCAAAAGTCATTTCCCTAGAATCCGAACAAATTTAGAGGATTCATGGATTGGAATTCGAGTAAGGCCATAGCCTTGCGAAGAATTCATGGCCGAACGGGCATTCCCGTGAAGATTGGACTTTCCGCAGCTGCTGCAAGAGATTTTTCTTGTCGTCACTGGCATTTTTATCGCCAGTAGGGCACTTTTTCAAGGCACAATTTTACCGATATATTTTCTTGTATTCAGCCCCGCAATTCATCGGCCGGGCTGGTTCAACAATTGGATAAG
>JAHISQ010000165.1 GCA_018818125.1 Candidatus Rifleibacteriota bacterium | reverse complement strand
GCTTGAAAGGAAGCAGCGGAGATGATATATTTTTCATTGAAAACCTTTCGGGTGATGAAGTTATGGCCTTGTAACCTTTACTAAATCACATTCCGGAAGGTTTTTCAATTTCCCATCGCTATTTCAGGGCTTAACAATTAATTAATTGTATCTTACCTGGAGCTTGCCAGTATTTTTGGTCTCTCGTAATCGTAATCAACCTTGGAGCTCGATTGCACCCAGTCGCCTCTATCCTGGCGGCGACCAAGTATACGCCAACCTCTTGTCGGCACGAGCACTGTTTTGCTGAGTAAGAGCAGGAAGATTGCCTTGCAGTGCTCACAGGATATGAGCTGTATAAAGCCGCCGAAGGACCAGGCTGCGACTATGGCTTCAGTCATTAGAGCAGCGTATTCCGGGAGTGCTTATCGGGGCGTGAAGAGCGCTCCCTGTATCGATTTTTCGCTGTCACTGTTGTCATACTCGAAAATTGCCAGGTAACGGTTGCGGCGTCGCATACTGTCGATCTGGTCGTCTTTGAACAGCCAGCCTTCGCCCTCGCTTTCGCGCCCAACTATGCGGCCAGTTCCAAGTAGATGCAGTTCCGGCAATTTGACCACATACATGTTGGCGCTGACTACCCAGTCTTCGTGTCTGTTGGCATATATTTCTGCTGCAATGCTGCCTGGCTCACGTTGGACTTCTTCATCCTTTTCCTGTTCTTTGAGATTGCGAGACCTTACTGGCTTTTTCGCACGCTTGACTACACCACGTTGGTGAGTCAGAGCAATTGCCCATGGTTTGCCACAGATGCTTTTGATGAAGCTCTGCCCCTCGTGATCAATTCGCCTGGTCGAGAAATTTTCATCGTCGTCCATGACGTAGCGAGCCAGCAGATAACCGATTCGCTCAGATTGCAGCGGTGTCAGAGAATCTTTGTCTGCGAGCATCAGCATTTCTTCCAGCTGGTCATCAGATATTGTCTGCCCGGAATATAGCATTGCTTCAACAAGCATGATTCTTGATGAAATTCGATTGCTGCTCGACATTAAGCCACGATTATGAAGCTTTTCGAGTATCTCGATTGTGTCGGCAAACCGCCCCTGATAAAACTTGACTGTGGCTTCGTAAAACGCCGTGTCGCCTGGCATAATGTGAGGATAAAGATGCGCTGATGTAGAATACTGCTCTTTTGAAAAAGGCCCCTTGAGCTTTTTCAGCATTGCAGCCACAATGCGGGCTTCCATTTTGTATTGATCTTCATTCCTGACATCAGCGAGGCGGTCAAAGACACCTTCCAGTAACCACAGGGCTTCATCGACCTGAGGATAATCCTGTGGCACAACTATTTTAAATTTTTCGAGCACCTCGACGGCTTCTTCATAACGACCCATCATGGCCAGAACCAGGCCGCGCATGTGATTCCAGGCGGCATCCTGAATTTCTGTTGTGCCGGGTGCGGGCGAGATCGCGGAAAAGCTGTATTCAGAGAGCAGACCATAAGCATCTGCCTGCTGGCCGCCAAGAGCCAGCACTTCAATGAGTCGTAGTCGTGCTTCTCGCACCGTCTGGTCACGACCAAACAGGCGGAAATCAGCTTTAAAATCTGGCGCCTGGCCGAGACATCTTCTGAGTGCAATGACTGCTGCGTCAAGGCTCTCTTTTCTCTCGCGACTGTGCTGTGTGAGCATTTTTTGGGTGTAATACAAGCCTCGCACAAAGTTGAGATCAGCTTGCAGCAGATTGGTTTTGAACTGGGCATTGCATGAGCGCAGCCATTTATTGGCAATGCGCAGGGTTTCTTTGACGTCTTTGGTGTTAACTACGAAAAAGGGCTCGGCGCGGTTGGCAACATATTCGCCCTTCATCAGGGCTGTCTGATAGAGCTTTCTGGCTTTAAGCGTGTTGGCGAGCACCAGATACATGCGGGATTTGTCGATAATCTCCGACTTCTTGGCATCTTTCTCGGCGTTTTCAAAAATTCTTATTATTTCGTCAAGATCGCGAATCTCATAGTTCCGCTCGTCAATGGTTTCGAGACTTTCTTTTGCCGAGTAAAAATATTGTTCGGGCGTTATGGTTAACAAACCTTTCTGACCGGCTGAGCAACCGGAAAGAACGACTGAAAGCCATGCGATGACGCAGATGAACGACAGGGCAGCCAGCAACTTTCTGGCTGAAGATATAGATGCCATGATTTCCCTCATTTAGAAGTTCTTGAGCTTGATTGAGACCCGGCCCTTGTTATAGGTGGAGTCGCGGGGTTTGTCAAAGAAAATGATGAAGTTTTCCTGGATGAGTTTGTCAACGAGCTCTTCAATCTTGCTGAATCTAAAGCGGTCGTCGTCGAATTTTGGGCCCAGTTCGATAAACTTGTTGTCTTCAATGAAAAACAGATATTGAATTGTAGAAAAAATGCCCTCTGGCGCATCGCGGTTCTTGTCAAGATAGAGGTTCACCACATCGACTTTTGGAATGCGTGTCGTATCTTTGTCGAGCTCTTCAGCTTTGTTCTGAAGTTGTTGATAGAGCTCCTTCGTGTCGCCCCAGTCCTTTGACTGAATCATGGCGCAGTCAAGGTCGTATTCGAGGTCGCCGCTGCCTTTGCAGTGATACATTGTGGGGCGCTCTGAGTCAGGTGTTGCGTCGATCATGCAACCCTCTTTCGACAACGAACTGATTGTCATAATCGGGTTGTTGAGTTCGATGCAGAGGCCTTTTAGCTCAGTCGAGATCTCTTCAACCTTGAATTTCTCATCCATATAGTCGCGCGACAACGGCATTTTTTGAATATAGTCTATGAAGATCATGATATTTTCAGTGTTAAAGTCCTGCATGGCGTTATAGGCATAAGATCTGATGCGGTCTATAGTGTCTTCTTTGGTTGCTTCGACAATGTAGAAGTAGTCCATGTATTCCTGCATCTTTTTCCAGCCGCCCATGAACTTTGCATCTGAGATCATGTCTGAGCGAATTTTTTTGCGTTGCAGGGTGTCAGGGTTCATGCGACTTTCTTTGGCGAGCAGGCGATAGGTGAGGTTTTTCTTGGTCTGTTCGTAAGTGAAGAACAGCACCGGGATCTTGTTGATTGTAGCGACTCTGGTAGCAAGTTCAAGCGTGAAAGTTGTCTTTCCGCGTCTCGGTGCACCGGCTATCGCATACATGAAACCTTTACGAAAACCTGAAATTGCCAGGTTCAAATAGTGCATGGGCTCGAATGAGTAACCAATGATGTCGATTTCGCCAACCCGTTCGCGATTTTCGATATCGCCAATAATATCGCGCATCTCTTCTTTTACCAGACCGATTTTCTTGGTAGTGCGGGCTTTTTGGATATTGCGCACATCCTGAATGACCCTGTTGGTAAAAGTTTCGATATTTTCGTTTTCGTGGTCTTCTGGTCTTTCTATGTAATCAGAAATGGTGTGCGAAACTTCCTTGAGCTTGCGCTTGAGTGCCTGTTCCTTCATAAGTCCCAGAAAATGCAACGCACGATCAAGCTCCGGTGGCGGTTCGGCAACAATTTTATCGATTTGAGTCTGGACAGAGGCATCCCAGAGGCCTAACTGGCGTAATTTGTTCTTGAGCACGATGCGGTCAAGGCCGCTGAGTTCAGGAGTTTCTTCGCGAAGCGACAGAATGCTCTCAAAGATGGCGCGGGTGTGTCGCGTTGAAAACAGACCCGAAATCAGTCCCTTTCCTTTTAGGTTGGACAGGATGAATGAGTCTTTCATAATACCAGCCAGCAATGAGATTTCCAGTTCCTCATCGCCATAGCCTGTTACATCTGAGCTGTATATTTGCTCATGTTCTTCAGGAGCCTGGCTCTGGCGTGTAGTCGTCTTTTCTACGCTCAATGTTGGCCGTTGGCTGAAAGGTGATGATGTGTGGGGCGGGTGTGTCGGCGCAAAAGTAGAAGGAATGCCAGAAGGAACGCCAGAAGGAACGCCAGAAGGAACGCCAGAAGGAACGCCAGAAGGAACGCCAGAAGGAATGCCAGAAGGAATGCCTGTTGGGGTTGAAGCCGGTTTTGGTGCTACAGGATGCTTTGCAGGCAACGTCGGCTCGTCCGCAATGCCTTCGGCTGCTCCATAAGAGTCGATTTGTTCAAATTCCAGAGGTTCTGACAATTCTGTTTCATTAATTGATGGCAGCAGATGACTCGGTGGAGCATCTTCTACTGGTGCACTGTTTAGCCCGGATATCGAAAAGTTGTCGGGGGCAGTTGGTATTACAGCTGCTGGCCTGGCCGGTGCGGGCAGAGGTCTGACTGGTATCGACGGGGTGCCTTGAGCCGGCAAGCCTGGTGCGGCAGTCGGAGGGGTCGGGCGTGATTGCGGCTGAGCCGGCACGCTGCCCCCGGTTTTCAGGTTGCTTAGAGAAAAGCCTCCAGTGGGTGGTCGTGGTGGCTGAGGGGCTGCCGGAGTCTTAAGTGCAGTCGACGGACTTGTCTGTTGTCGCTGAATTCTTGCGCAATCAACGCAGATATACCCTTCTTCGATTTCTTTGTTGCATATATTACAGTTTGCCACTCAGTGCCTCCGTTACGTTTGTTCGGTATACAGGATACCCGCACGTGAAACTGAATTCAAGTAACTTGCCGGCAAAACAAAAAAAAAACTGCTTTTGTATTTTGTTAAGTAGATTTGGTGCTGATTTCTTGACAAGCTCAAGGCAACAAAGTATTATGCCGATACTTCGTATAGATTATTCCGAGAAGGAGCCTATGAACAGATCCACCTTCAGCCCGATAAGGTTTCTATTACTGTCTTTACTCGTTTTTGTGACCCTCTCTGCGGGAGCTTACGAAAGCAATGTGGTTACTGGACTCAAGGTTGAGGGTAACCGCCTGATAGAAGAAAAGATTATTCTGCTTAATCTTGCTATCAAGTCCGGTGACAAACTTGAACCAGACAAGGTTCAAGAAGATATCGCCCGCATTGGTGAAATGGGTTATTTTTCTTACGTTGGTGCAGAAATTCGTTCGACAGCTGCCGGTCGCGAAGTTGTTTTCAAGGTTGAAGAAAACTCCATTATCGGTGAAATTGAACTTAAGGGTGTTACCAAAGTCGACAAACAAGTTTTGTTGTCAGCTATGGAAAGCAAAATTGGTTCTGTGTTCAACAGCAAGTTGCTTACCCAGGATATCCAGCACGTGAACGAAGCTCTCGGCCGTGAAGGCTATTTGTTTTCAAAGGTTTCTGATGCCTTCGTCCAGGATCAGGGCCGTAAGATAAACATCGAAATCGTTGAAAGCATTCTTTCTGAGATCAGGATTGAGGGCCTCAAGAAGACTAAGGAAAAAGTTGTTCGTCGCGAGTTGACTGTAAAAACTGGCGAAATATACGACAACAAGAAGATCGTAAGAGATCTGCAGCGACTTTATAATCTCGGTTTCTTCGAAGAAGTTCGCCGGGACCACCTGCCAGGCAAAACTCCCGAAGAAGTTGTGCTGGTTATACATGTAGTAGAACAGAAGACTGGCCGCGCCGGTGTTGGTGCTGGTTATTCTTCTCTTAACGGCTTGGTAGGCTTTGTTAACCTTTCGCAGAACAACTTTCAGGGCGAAGGTAAACGTGTGTATATGAAAACAGAATTTGGTGGCATTCAGACCTACGAAGCGGGTTACTTTGATCCCTGGCTGAACAACAAACCGCAAAGTTTTGGCATAGATATCTATAACACCAAATATACCCGTAACCTTTATTCCGGCGGAAATACTCTTACCGAATATGATGAAAAACGCATGGGCGGTGCTATTACACTGGGACGAAGGTTGAGCAGCGATCTGGATCTGTCTTTCCGTTTCCGCGACGAAGATGTCAAGCTTACTCCGACCGATTCATCGGTTGTTGCACCGGCTGGTATCATGAACGGACGTTTTCAGACTCTGGCTGCCATTCTCACTAAGGACACCCGAGATAATCGCTTCAGACCTACTGCTGGCGTACATGATACCGCATGGGTAGAAACCACCGGCGGTTTTCTCAAGGGCGCGAACCAGTATACCAAATACATGCTTTCACTACGCCGTTATATGCCTATAAGTAAAAACCGCAAGACTACTTTTGCAGTTCAGAGCGTTGGTGGGCAGACCACCATTGGCGAGGGCTTTGTTCCGATTTATGACATGTTCTCGATTGGCGGCAGCAGCACTGTGCGCGGCTATGAAGAACGCGAATTCCTTGGCACAAAAGTGTTCTATACAAACTTTGAGTTGCGTCAGAATTTTGCCAAAAACTTTGACCTCGTAGCATTTTATGATATTGGTAGTGCATGGGGAACAGACTACAATCGCCTGAAACTTAACTATGATCTCAAGCAGGGTTATGGACTGGGTATTCGTCTGCAGACTCCACTTGGCCCTGTTGCTCTCGACTATGGTAAGGCTACCGACCGAGATTCAGGGAGCACTTACATCAATTTCGGTTCATCATTTTAAATACAGCTATAAGCTCCAACAATGGAGCAAGAAAATAAGGAGACTTTATCCAGATGAAAAAACAACTTTTAAAGCTTTGTCTTGCAGCAGGTCTGGTAGCCAGCCCCATGGTGGCTTGTGCGTTTGAATTTGGTGTGGTTGATGCCGGCCAGATTTTTAACAAATACACCGAAACCCAGAAAACCAAAAAAGTTCTCGAAGGCGAAAAAGAAAAATTGCAGAAAGATCTAGAAAGTCGCAAAAATGCGGTTCAGAAGCTAGACGATGAATATTTGAACACTGCAAAAAGCATTCAGGAACTCAGAGACAGTAAAAAAGAAAAAGAAGCTCAGGCGCTCGAACCCAAACTTAAAGATATTCGCCAGAAGCTGGCTCAGATGCAGAGCGAACTGCAGAAGTTTTTTGAAGATTCCCAGAAAGCCCTCTATGAAATGGAAGAAAAGCAAATGGGAACTCTCTCAAAAAATCTGGATGAAAGAGTAGATGCAGTTATCAAACAGGTTGCACAGAAGCTTAAAGTTAAGGCTGTTTTTGAAAAACGCTTTTTCTACTATGGCGATGAAACTGTGGTTAAAGATATCACCGAAGAAGTTTTGCAGGCCCTCAATAAAAAATAATGTATTGCACCTGCACGGTGAGCTCATACAATTGCCTCGCCCCGGTGAACACTTCGGGGCTTGTGGCTTTAATGGCCGAAGTCGTAAGAGCTACATGATTGCGCAAACGCCTGTCGACTATGACAGGCTGTTTTCTTGAAATCATGAAACAGAATCACAGCCGTACAATTAGCTTGCAGGAACTGGCTCGTCTTACCGAAGGCAGACTGGAAGGCGATGGTGCCGTTTTGCTTACCGGTGTTGCCTCTGCTCACGATGCAGGACCCGGTCAGCTGACTTTTTTGTCCGGGACAAAAAACTACGCTGCTTACCTTGAATTACTGAAAAATTCAAAAGCGGCAGCTGTTATTGCCCCCGAAGATGCTCCGGATTTATCATTACCATCATTGCGGCTTAAGAATCCATACTATGGGCTGGTTAAGGCGCTTGAATTCTTTTTTCCAGTTGAGAAGTCTGGCTATTCAATTCATCCTGCTGCTTTTGTAAGTGAAAATGCCGAGGTTGACCCGTCTGCCAGTGTTGGACCAAACGCTGTTGTTGAAGCGGGAGCCGTTATCGACGCTGACTCACGAATTTGTGCTCAGGCCTATGTCGGCAAAAACTGCCGGATTGGCCGAAACACTTTGATTTACCCGGGAGTCCGTGTTCTTGACAATTGCGTTGTCGGAAATAATTGTATTATCCACGCCAATGCAGTTATTGGTAGCGATGGTTTTGGGTTCACTCCTCACCAGGGGCGTCAACTTAAAGTGCCGCAGGTCGGGAACGTTCTAATCGAAGATGATGTTGAAATCGGCGCCTGTGTTACCGTCGATCGCGGTGCGCTTGCTTCTACTATTATTGGTGCTGGCACCAAGATAGATAATATGGTTCATATCGCTCATAATGTGCAGATTGGCAAAAACTGCGTAATTGTGGCTCAGGTCGGAATTTCTGGCAGCACTATACTTGAAGATGAGGTTACACTTGCCGGACAGGTTGGCACTGTCGGTCATGTAAGGATCGGCAAAGGGACAACAGTAGCTGCGCGGGGCGTGGTGACTTCAGATGTGGCTCCCGGAAGTTTTGTCTCAGGATTTCCGCTCAAACCACACAGCGAAGAGCGCAAAATACTAGCTTCCATGCGCAGGTTGCCTGATCTGATTAAAAAAGTTCGCGAGCTCGAAAAATTGCTCGGAGGGAACGAAAAGAAATGACATTTTGCAGAACCCTGAAACTTGCGGTTGTAATGCTTTTGACTGTAGTAGTGGCCTTGCCGGCCTCTGCTGCTGACAGTATGGAGCGTTCACGCTATATGGGCACCGCAATCCTTTCCATGCCCACCGCCTACGTCCGTTCGGCCACAAACTACATCAATGACAGCAGTCATTCTGCCTTTTTACTCTCTCAAGCGATGTTCAATGGCTTGGTCGAACTCTCCATGCTAAGGCATTTGAACGGTGCCGATAAGGGAAAGAACCCGATGAGCGTTAAAATCAAACTGCTCGAAGAGGGTGTTATTTCCCCGAGTATCGTCTATGGCGCTTCAGATATTGCTGCAGCGCTCGGATCAAAAGTATTTTATTTTGCCGCATCCAAATCGATTGAAACATTTGGCGTTCATCTGCATGGCGGTTTTTATAAAGATCCGATAACGACCCGTCGTGAGTCGTTTTATGGCGTTGAAAAAATGGTTTTCCCGCTGGTTACTCTCAGTGCTGAGCGAAGCAATGAGGTCAATACTTTCGGGGTCAAACTCAGTCCTTATCCGGGAGTGAGTCTTGAGCTCGGACAGCGAGATGCCAAAGAAGAACTTTACAATATTAATTATTTTCGCTCTTTTTAACAAATGTTAGCAAATGACTGAAGAAAATCGACAATTTACTCTGGCAAAAAAGCACAGCTTCGAAGGCATGGGATTGCACACTGGCAAGCCGGTGACCGTGGAGTTCGTGCCAGCCTCGGTAAACACCGGAATCGTATTTGAAAGAACTGATATTGAGGGTAAACCTCACATTCATCCATTACTCGACCATGTTGTCTCAACCAATCGGGGTACTATAATAAGCGAGAATGGCGCTTCAGTTCACACAGTCGAACACATTCTGGCTGCTTTGCGCGGTTGTGGCATCGACAATCTGTTGATCAGAATTTCCAGTGATGAGCCGCCGGCACTTGACGGCAGCGCAAGCATTTTTGTGGAAATGATAGAGCAGGCCGGACGGTTGCCACAAGAATCTGAGCGAGCCTGCTGTTCTGTTAATGAGATTTTTACTTTGTCGGATGGCGACAAATCAATGTCTTATCTGCCTTCTGACAAATTTGAGGTAACCTATCATCTGGCTTATCCTGACAATTTGATACCGCCTCGGCATCTCCACATCGAGATTAGTTCGGAAGCCTTTAAAAATCGAATCTGCCGGGCCAGAACTTTTGGATTTGAGAGCGAATTTGCAATGCTCAGAGCCAATAATCTTGCCAGGGGCGGAAGCCTGGATAATGCGATTGTGATAGATAACCAGGGAAAAGTTGTTAATCCAGAAGGTTTGCGTGACGACGATGAGTTGATTCTTCACAAGATACTTGATCTGGTTGGCGATTTTTCGCTGTTAGGTATGCCAGTCCGTGGACACATAATTGCTCAACGCACCGGTCATAGCTTTAATGTGAAATTTGCAAAAATGCTGAGCGCAAAATTTGCTGACTCTCAGCAGAGAAAGGGACACAAAATGATGTATATTGAACAAATAAAGGAAATTCTGCCACACCGCTATCCTTTTCTGCTTGTTGACAGAATCCTGTCAATTGTTCCTGGGGAATCGATTGTTGGTATAAAAAATGTTACGGTCAATGAAGAATTCTTTAACGGCCATTTTCCCGGCAAACCAGTAATGCCTGGTGTGTTGTTGGTTGAAGCCATGGCACAGGTCGCAGGGGTTCTGTTTCTTTCACAGCCAGAACATAAGGGTAAGGTTCCTTTCTTTTGTGGTATTGATAAAGTCAGATTTCGTCGGCCAGTTGTTCCTGGAGACCGCGTCGAATTTCATATCAAGGTTCTTAAAGTTCGAGGCAGTACCGGTAAAGTCGAAGCTGAAGCTCGCGTTGATGGAGAACTTGTTACTGGCGGCGAGCTGATGTTTCAGCTTGTCAGACCTTGATTAAGGAGTAGTCTCATGTTAGTTCATCCAACTGCTATAGTTCATCAGAATGCAAAACTGCATTCCTCCGTCAAGGTTGCCCCGTTTGCCATTATTGGCGAACATGTTGAAATTGGTGCTAATACAATTATTGGCGCCAACTCGGTTATTGAGGGTCACACAATTATTGGCGAGGACAACGTTATTCATCCGTCAGTAATTATTGGCGCACCGCCCCAGGACATTAAGTTCAAGGGCGAAAAATCCTTTGTCAGAATTGGTAATGGCAACCATTTAAGAGAATTCACCACTGTACATCTCGCAGAAGGCGAGGGCCATTCAACTGTTATTGGTGATGGAAACCTGTTTATGGCTTACGTCCACATTGCTCACAACTGCAAGGTTGGTAGTCATAACATTCTGTCAAACTGCAGTACGCTGGCCGGTCATGTTGAAATCGGTAACCGTGCTGTGCTTGGTGGTTTTACCGGCATACACCAGTTCTGCAAGGTTGGCAGTATGGTGATGATCGGTGGTATGAGCAAAATCGTAAAAGATGTGCCGCCATTTATCAAGATTGATGGCAACCCCGCCAGAGTTGTTGGATTGAATGCCATTGGCCTGCGTCGTAACAACATTTCGAAAGAGTCTATTGCCAGTATTAAAGAACTTTACAAGGTATTCTTTCGCTCGGAAATGAACGTTTCACAGGTTTTGGCAAAGTGGGCTGAACTCGTCGATGCCGAAGACGAAAATGTTAAGCTCTTTTACGACTTTATCGGAAACTCTAAGCGCGGCGTTTATAAACGGACCCGGCGAACTACTTCAACCAGCGAAGAATAATCGCAAAACAAGCGTTCTAAACGGAGCCAGTCTCTTATGACCACAGGATGTGGTTATGCTCGACCGCCACAGGAATGGCGCGGACGGGTATGGGGACTGGCTTCGTCGCTTTAGTGTGTAATAGGATTGACTTTGAATGTCAGGCAGGCTAGAATAATTTTAAGAATTTAGCTAAATGAACCTGCCTGTTCGTCCGATATTCACCCTTGGAGGCGTCCTCCGCATTATATATAGAGGTACCAGGGGGAAGACGTTCAGGGAGTAGGAGGAACCATGAAGGTTTCCAGTAGTGTAAATATAACAAGTATCTATCAGGACCAGGTAAAGAAGGCCAGAGCTGACAAGCCAGATGGCGAGTTCCGCAAAATGATGCAGGACTCGACCAGCAAGGCAGAAGGCCCGGCCAAGGGGTTTCATCCGCCAAGCGGGATAAACCCGAACAACCCGATTTTATCGGGCGCACCGGTTGCTCAGGCAGATCCGGTTGATACGATCAAGTTCGCAGCAGAAGTAGTCGCTAATGAACCAGATGTCAGGTCTGCCAGAGTAGACAGCATTAAGAAGTTGTTCGAATCCGGGCAATACAATGTTTCGCCAGCAGCGGTTGCTGAGAGACTCTATGCCAGCGGAGCGGTCACTAGCTCCTGGGAAAGCTGAAACCTTTGAAGCAGGCGGTTGAAGAACTCAAGGCCATACTTGGCGAAGAGTTGTCCATCTATCAGAAGCTTCTAAGCTTTGCTCGGAACAAAAAAAAACTTCTACTTGAGAAGTTTTCGACTGATCTGCAGACAATAGTCACTCAGGAAGAGCACCTGGTTCAGCGTCTTATCGACCTTGAACAGCTGCGCCGCGGTCTGGTCTCCCAGATTGTTGGCGAT
This sequence comes from Candidatus Rifleibacteriota bacterium, assembly GCA_018818125.1. GTDB lineage: Bacteria > Muiribacteriota > Ozemobacteria > Ozemobacterales > Ozemobacteraceae > Rifleibacterium. The sequence continues at coordinate 130,693 of JAHISQ010000165.1, read as the reverse complement.
GACAATGCTAATCTTGATGCGGCCGTTGAAAAGATTCCGGAAGCTGACAGCAAGTCGGATTTGTGGCTGCTCGGCAATCAGTTGCGAGATCTGATGGCTGAGATTAAGACTGTTAATGACGAAAATCAGAAGTTGCTTGAACAGGCACTTGAGTTGACGCAGTATTCAATTAAGTTGATAACAAGGGTGCCAGCTGATGTTACTTACGGTCCGGGCGGCAAACAGCCGCCAAAACGACCAGGCTCGGTTCTGATCGACCGAAAAGCCTAAAAGAAAACGAAAAATCTTCGTAGCGGCAGAGTGCAGTTAATGCATCTTTGCCGTTACGAAGATTTTTTGTACTAATTTTACTTCGATAAATCGCCGATAAAGATAATAGGGGAAAATATATTTCCCGGGTGGCACATAATAAAAACGCCATCAGATAAGGAGGCCGGCGATGACTGGTACTTTTTTTGGTCTGCAGATCGGTAAAAGTGGCATTTTCACGCAACGCAAAGCGATGGAAGTCACTTCGCACAACATTGCCAACGCTAACACCGAAGGATATTCCCGACAAAAGGCGGTAATCGAAGCCAGCCGTCCTTACATGATCACAAGCATGTATACGCCGGTTGTTCCTGGTCAGGTCGGAACTGGTTCTAATGTTGCCCAGATCCAACAGTTTCGCGATGAATTCATTGACGCCAAAATTACCAAAGAAACCAACACGCTTGAGTGGAAATCATCAGCAGACAGCATGATGAAGCAGATCGAAGCTATTATCAACGAGCCAGGTACTGCTACGGTTCGTGATCAACTCGACAAATTCTGGTCTGCCTGGGAAGATCTCGCCAATGATGCTTCAAACAGTGCTCTTCGTCGAAATCTTGTTGAAGAAAGCGAAACTCTTATTTCTGTGTTCCAGGAGGTCGATGGCCAACTGCGGCGTCTGCAGGGTTCGCCGACCTGGTGCTCGCAGGGGAGCATAGAGAGTCAGATTCGTGATACGGTTGGTGAAGTCAATAATCTTGCCAATACGATTGCCAGCCTCAACGAACAGATAGGCCGTTCAGAGTCAAACGTAAACGTTGCCAACGATCTGCGCGATCAACGTCAGAAAGCGCTTGAAGACCTTGCAAAACTCGTTAATGTTGATTTCCATTATGACGAAAAAGGGTTCTTAAATGTAAATTGTGGCACACAGCCTCTCGTTCAGAACGTCTATGCCAATGAACTGAACATAGTTGTTAAAAATGGTGAAAGCTTTAGCACAATTGCTGGCAGCGAAAGCTATCCCGAGTATTCAGACAATACTGAAGTTGCCTCGGCTGCACTTACTCATACAGCCGACCAGCGCAATGTCACCGTTACGGTGGGACAACTGGCGCAAGCGCATACGCAATATTCATTTCTCACTTTCCACCCGCTTAACGGACCGCTCTCTAATTTTGGTGTTACCAGCGGCAGTTTTATGGTGAATGGTCGTGAGTTTAATCTGGATGCTGAAAACACTGATATGAACGGACTGGCGCAGATGCTCGACGAAGCAAACATTAATGTTAATGCTTCTATAAATGAGTCGGGTCAGCTGGTTCTAGAGTCAAGCCAGAGCGGCCAGGATTATCAGATTGAATCGACTAATGGCACCAGCAATCTATTCACTGTTCTCAATCTGCAGGATAATAAAAAGGCGCAGGATGCTCGTTTCAGCATAAACGGACAGGCATACTCTTCTTCAAAAAATACAGTCAGTGATGCACTTGCCGGTGTAACCATCTTTTTGAATGGCTCCGGGGTTGCCAATTTGGATTTGCGGCCTGTAGTTACCAGCGGCAAGCTCAAGGGACTTCTTGAAGTGCGTGATGGCAGTTTGCAGCAGGCAATAGATGATCTTAATAAGCTTGCATACACAATAGCTGTTGAAACCAACCAGGTGCATCGCAATGGTTATGGGCTTGACGGTGAGACCGGTCGCAATTTCTTCAAGCCGATGGAATATCTCGATGTCAATAATCCATATAAAAACGCCATACAAAATCTTGCTCTTGAGGAATCTATTTCAAGCAATCTCAATACAATTGCCGCTGCTGGAGGCACGATCGAAGATCCGAACGATCGGTTGCGCACATATAACGGTGATGGTGACGGATCAAATGCAATTCGTATCGCTCAGCTTAAGCAAACAAACTTTTTTAACGATGGCAAATCTTCTTTTAATGATTTTTATAACGAGTTGGTAACTGATATCGCGTCAAAGAGCCAGCGTTATGAGACGGAAACTGCATATAGTTCGAGTTTGTTGATACAGCTTGATGCCAAACGTGCTGAACTTTCGGGAGTGTCTCTTGATGAAGAGCTGGCTGATCTTATTAAGTTCCAGCATGCGTATAACGCAGCGGCCAAAGTCATTACCATGGTTGACGAAATGCTCGACAAGGTTATTAACGGCATGATCTAACCAGTCGCGACGTAGGGGTGACTCAAGAGTCGCCCGTAATTAATAGAACGAATATATAAAGATAACAGGCAGATAAGGAGACAGTGATATGCGGATAACCAATCAATGGGTTATAAATTCGTTTATCGGTCAGGTTAACCGTACTAATTCGTCGCTGAGCGACATGCAGATCAAGGTTAGTTCTGGCAAGAATTACATCAAAGCTTCCGAGAATCCTGTAGACAACGCTTTGATCATGCAGAACAAAACCGAAATTTACGAAAATACTCAGTTTACGCGCAATATTGACCACGCAAACGACTGGTATAACAATACCGATGGTGCTATGTCTACTATTGAGAGCGCATTGCAGCGCGTGCGTGAACTGGCGGTACAGGGAGCAAACGACACCCTGGTGCAGGACGACCGTGACGCTATTGCCAAAGAGATTGACGAGCTGATTCTACACCTGGTAGATGTAGCTAATACCAATATTGGTGGCGAATATATCTTTGCCGGGCACGAAGTTGACAGTCCACCGTTTTCAGCCAAGACAGGACAGGAACCTGGCTTTAATACCAGCATGGTTACTCATTCGCTTGGTGATGTTCGTGATGATGCAAATCTGAACAATATTTTGAGTGTTCTCTATGATGGTAACGACAAACGTCTCACTACAGAAATTGAGCGCGGCACTGTTATCGAAAAAAGTATTAGCGGCCTTGAGTTATTTTTTGGTGCTCAGCCAATTTCGCCGACTCCAGGATTTACCTACACTCTGCCGCCACTTGAAGAGAGTCTGCCTTTGCAGATGCTCAATTCAGGAGACGGTGTCCAGGCTGGTATAATCGTCGTTACTGATCAAAACGGGGTGGATCACAAGATTGACCTGGCTGATGCTCACCGTCTTGACGATGTTCTCGGTATGATCAATGCTACAGGCTCTTTCGAGGCAGGTATCGAGCAGGTGCCTTCCGATACGGCTGTGTCGCTGGGTATTTATCGAAATGCCGGTTATTCAGATCTTCTGACCGGGCTTTCTGATCCGAAAATGCTTTCAGAATTCACCAATCTCTCAGACCTCAATAATGGACTCGGGGTTCCCGATGGTTATCTCAATATCAATACCAGAGACGGCAAAAACTATCGGGTTGATATTTCTGGTTCTACTACGGTAGCTGATATTGTTGCGAAACTGAACGCTGTTAATGGTGGAGCTGCTCTCGAAGCCAAATTCGACATGGTTCACAAACGTCTCGAAATTGAAGACATTACTGGCGGCGCTGGTGAATTCGCTATTACTTCTACGCGCAGTCAGCTTTTTATTAAAGATCTTGATCCACATGTGGCCGATGATCTTGGTTTGCTCAACAATGTCGGCACGGGCAGTCAGATCTATTCGACCTATGATTCAGCCATGGAATCAGAAACCACGCCGCTTTCGCTGTTAAACGGCGGCAAGGGGATTGAGCGCGGCTTTATTGAGATATCTACTCATGATGGCAGCTCTGTCGTAGTTGATCTTACTAATGTCTATTCTCCTCAGGATGTAATTGCAGCGATCAATGCCCAGGCTCTTGCTGATGGCGTTAATCTGGTGGCTGATTTTGATGTTAACAGCAATAGTATGTTTGTCACTGATAACACAGCCAATAACGGCTTTGATTTTAAAATAGAAGAAGTTTTCGGCAACAAAGAGATCGCAGTGCGTGAGGTTACTACGGTTACCAAAAATCTCGGTCTGCTTAAGTCTTCACAGGGTAACACCATTGTTGGGAATACACTTATCAGCGTCGGGCCGCCAATTGATGAGAATACTCTGCTTTCTAATCTGGTACCACCTCCTGAGCGAGGTTTCATGGTCATTCGTGGTGGCGATAAAGAGCCGGTGGAGATCGACCTGACTGGCGCTAACACTATTCAGGATGTGCTTGATGGAATCAATGCCAGCGGAAAATTTACTGCTTCCTGGGATGCGGCTGCAAAACGTTTTTTAGTAACTGATCCTGCGGCGGTAACTGGCAATTACGGTATTGTTATCGAGGAACAGGTGAATACAGGTCGTGATCTTGGCTTTATCACCGGTACCAGCAATCACGTTTTCGATACCATTACCGGTGCTCCAATTCATGTTAAGTCACTACCAACGCTTGTTGGTTCAGTTGATCTGGATCCGGCACTGACGCCAGAAACAGATCTGCAGTCGCTTAATTCAACGCGAACTTCAAACCCTGGTGTTAACCTTGGTTATATCAGAATCACCGACAAGGCCGGGCATTTTGCCGCGATTGATCTACGTGGCAGTAAAAATATTAAAGACGTTCTCAGCAAAATAAACGATCCGGCTAATGGCATTTACATTGAGGCTAAGATCAACGCCGCCGGCAATGGTATCGAAATTGTCGATAAGAATCATGGCGCTGCCGGTAAGCTCGAAATTATAGATATAGACAGCACTTCGGCTCAGGATCTTGGCATCTCTGGTCGAACCGTCGATAACAGGCTGATCGGCAAAGATGTTGACCCGGCGATGACCTTGACCACTTCGATCAGCGCATTGAATGGTGGAAAAGGGGTTCCGCTCGGCAAGGTATACGTGCAGAGTGGCAGCTATTCGGGAGAGATTGACCTCACTGGTGTTAAAACCGTTGGCGAGATGCTCGATAAACTTTCGAATACTGACAACAATTTCAACCTGCAGGCCTGGGTTTCAGAAGATGGAAAGCGTATTAACCTTACCAACACCATGGGTGAGCCTTACATAAAAGTTCGCGACGCTGGCGGCAAAAGCCCCAATACGGCGTCTTCTCTTGGGCTAGGCAACACACCCTCGGTATTTACAACCTTGATGGATCTGCGTGACAATTTGCTGCGCAATGATGCGCAGGCGATTTCCGAAGAAAGCATCAAAAAGGTAGATGAAGATCTCAGACGAGTACTAAATTTACACGCTGAAGTCGGTAGTAAAAGCAATCGCGCAACGGCTGCAAAAGAGAAACAAGAAAATATTACTTTAAACCTAAAGAAAATGCTCTCTTCTGTCGAAGATATAGATATGGCAGAGGCCATCATCAGAATGACAGAATTGGAGACTGCTTATCAAGCTGCACTTCAGACTGGCTCGAAATTGATGCAGATGTCACTTTTGGATTTTCTCAGATAAGTGAAGGAACGAACCAAGGCATGAAGATTTCTACCTCTAGATTCGGAAAAATTGAGATTTGCAAAGATGAGATCATCACCTTTGACGAAGGCCTGCTTGGATTTGGGGATTACCACAAGTATATCATTCTCAACGCCGACGATGGCAGTCCTTTCCGCTGGCTACAATGTGTAGATGATGGTGGTCTGGCATTTGTAATTATTGAGCCTCTGAGTTTCATGTTCGAGTACGATATTGAGATTTCAGACTCTGATGCTGGCTTTATCAGTTTGGAACGCGCGGAAGATGCGGTGCTTTATGTGATCGTATCGATACCCGCCAACCCCAGTGATATGACAGCTAATCTGCAGGGGCCGCTTGTGATAAATGCGGCCAATCGCAAGGGCAGGCAGATTATCTCAAGTAACAGCCGGCATGGAGTGAAGGTTCGCATTCTCGATGAAATGGAAAAACGTGCTGTAAAGCTTAAGGAAATTCAGGACTCTCTCGACTCGCAACCCGAGGAGGGCGAGAGCTGATGCTGGTATTAACAAGAAAAATAAACGAAAAGATCATCATTGGTGATGATATTGAGATTGTTCTGGTCGATATCGGTAAGGATCAGGTAAAAATCGGCATCAACGCGCCGAGAAGTGTCAAGGTTCATCGCTGGGAAGTCTACGAAGAAATCCAGAAAGAAAACCGCGAAGCCGCTAAAATCACGTCTCTTGATCCGCTCAAGAGTCTACCTGATGATATTATGAAAAAATTCGGAAAAAAAGATACTAAGGCAAAAAAGCAATAAAATGCGAGAAAAACGAAGAATAAGGACTAAAATTGGTTTTAATCATCTGAAACAAGGTTAATGTTTGTTAACTTCAGTATCCGATGAGTAATGTAGATGGGGAAAATAAAAAGCTTTAAAGCTAAAAACGGATTGAAACCCCAACCAGTCATGGAGGCAAACCTATGGCCCTGCGTATTAACACAAATGTTACGGCTCTGAACGCTCACAGTAACCTGGTGAAGAATGATTCCAGGTTATCAAGTTCGATCGAGCGACTCTCCTCAGGCTTGAGAATCAACCGCGCGGCTGATGATGCTGCTGGTTTGACTATCTCTGAAAAGCTGCGCACTCAGGTGCGTGGTATCAACCGGGCTATTATGAATGTCCAGGATGGTATCAGTCTTATTCAGACAGCCGAAGGGGCGCTTAACGAGACTCACAGTATGCTGCAACGCATGCGTGAGCTGGCTCTTCAGTCAGGTAACGACACCCTCACCACCAGCGATCGTCTGGAAATCCAGAAAGAAGTCGCACAGCTCAAAGAGGACATCAACCGTATTTCTTACGGCACTGAGTTCAACACTAAGAAGCTGCTCGATGGTTCTGGCACTGCTGTCATTTCTACCAGTGATCCAAAGAATCTCGATGGTGTTGTGGTTGGTCAGGTTCTTACTTTCTCGGATTTTTCTGTGGTGTGCTGGCCAAAGTCAGAATATATACCTGGCATTGGTTACAAAACCTATTCGGGAACCCCAGAACAGCAGCGTTCTGCCATATTTGTGACTACCGACGGCGAGGTTGCAACTGCGTCGACAACTTTGGCTTCTTTGGCCAATTTTTACGACAACAACAATCATTTTATTCTTGATCTGCCACAGACTCTCTATTTGCAGGGTGATAACAGCCAGGGTGAGATCGTGGTAAGCAAAGACCTTACTCTTGCTCAGTTGACTGAACGAATTCAGGCGGCTATGGGCCTTGATCAGCTTGGCAAGGGACTCGACTTTGAAGGCTCTCAAGCGTTTTTAAGCGATAGTGGTGATAATATCGGTCAGATGACCGTTATTTCTGGTCGCAATGGCGAACTGGGCCGTGTCAATTTTACCGGCGAAGAAAACCTGGTCAGGGCACTCGGCTTTGAAAATGTTGTTCCCGCTGAAGACCCGGTTTATTCGATTGCCGTAACCAACCTTGGGGTTCCTTTTGGTGAACGCAAGACTTTGACCACACAGATTGCCGGCCATCGTGCCATGGGTTTGATTGCGGGTATCGACCTTATGTTCGAACCACCGCTTTCAGCTAACGCTGTTACTACCGCGGCAGTGCTTGGTATCTCATTGCCAGCCGATGTTACTTTTGCCCTTGGCGACTCAGTTTCAGCGAATGGAACGTTACCCACTTCAATAACCATCTCGGCAGGCGTATATAGTATGGGGCAGGTTGTCTCCATTATGAATAATGAGCTCACACTTGCAAATAGTATGGTTCGCGCCAGGGTTAATGATCAGTATGCCATCGAACTTACTACCCTCAATACCGGCTCGGCTGCTTATGTCGAAGTATTCAGCGCAACCACTAATCCACTGGGCATTGCCAATGGCCGTTATACCGGCACCGGCGGAAATCCTGGTGTTGCAACTGGCTTCGACATCATTTCTTCCTTTGACTTCTCTCAGAGCGGTTTGACAACAGTAGCGTTTTCTATCGCTGATAGGCATAGCATTACTGGTTCGTCCACTCTGATTTCACTAAGTGGCAACTATACTGCCGGTGGATTGCGCTCTCTTGTCGAAGCCATCAATCTTCAGATTGGTGCTAATGGCCTGCTGATAACTGCTGAGGCTAAAAATGGCGCACTGTCTTTCAGATCGCTTGAGACCGGTGTTGAGTCGAATTTCGATATCTATGATGTTCAACCGGTGGGTGGTCTGGGTATTGCAGCAGCCCTAAAAGTTTATGAACAGACTACTATCAGCGGATTTGACGGTAATAAGGCGGTGCAGAACTTCGCCTATGACCAGCCCTCGGCCAGATTCGGTTATGTTGTATTTGATCACACCTCCTCTGTGGCGTTGGATCAACTTTCATTCTATGTTGCCGATCTTGATGGCAACGGCATGGAAATATCAATACCGGTTGGCACTTCTGGCACCTCTTTCCGATCAATTACCAGTATCGCCAATATTATTAATGAACAGGCCACATTAAACGGTGTACAGGTTAATGCCGAGATTCTTACTGCTACGCATACGATGAGGCTGTTTTCGACAATACCAGGCAAGGACGGAAAAATTGTTTTTGCCGAGCTTGGCAGTCCTGACTCAAAAAATACGCTCAAATCAATCTGGAATATTGACCCGATTGCTTATGAGAATGGTGTCGGTAACTACGCCTATACCATGCATGTGAAGGATACTTCTATACAATTCCAGATTGGGCCAAATCAGGGACACACAGCCAAGGCCAATATCATAAGAACTGACTGTAAGGCGCTTGGTATTGAGGATCTTGACCTGACCTCTATTGAATCTGCTGAAATTGGCATTGGCTTGATTGATAAGGCTTTGCAGCGAATTTCGTCAGAACGCGCCAAGCTGGGTGCGATCGAAAATCGCATGACCTATACCAACAACAGTTTGCGTGTTGCTCTGCAGAATATGACGGCTTCTGAATCACGCATCAGAGATGTTGATATGGCCGCCGAAGTCATTGAAATGACCCAGTCGCAGATTCTGCAACAGGCCAGCAACGCTATGGTTGGTCAGGCTAACGTTTCTGCTCAGTCAGTTCTCGATCTACTCAGGTAATTCTCTCTAAATAATTAAATAGGTTTGCACCGGGCTGCCCGTATGGGCAGCCTTTTTTTTGCTTCAGACCCAAGTTTTGTTGCGCAACGATTCACAATTTTTGTGGTCATTGAAAAGTTTGCTATTTCATTTGTTACCTCTAAACAATTATCATTGGCCAATGAATCTGTTTAAAAAGAGGTGATTGGTAAAAATCAGTATTGGCTAGCAATTAGTTTCGTAATACTCACTAGGGAAAATTAAATGTTATTTTGCTGTCGGTTCAAGAATATCATACTAAAATTAAGGTTTTAAGAATGAATAAAGAATGGTCCAAGTCTTCCTGGCGACGATTGAAAGTTCTGCAACAGCCTAAATGGCCTGATAAAATAGTCTGCGAAAACGTATTTGACAAGCTTTCCAATTTGCCAGCGCTAGTTTTTGCCGGTGAGACCAGGTCTTTGGTCGATCTTCTGGCTGAAGTTTCCGAGGGCAAAGCATTTCTTCTGCAAGCAGGCGAGTGTTCGGAAGAATTTTCCCGATGTCATGGTCCCTATATCCACGATCTTCTGAAGGTAATTTTGCAGATGGCAATAATTATTGCTTATGCTGGTGGAAAAAAAGTCGTAAAAGTCGGTAGGATCGCTGGACAGTATGCAAAGCCCCGCAGTAAGGATACGGAGACAATAGATGGGCGATCCATACCAAGTTATCGTGGTGATATGGTTAATAGCGCTGAGGCCACTTCTGAAGCGAGAGTTCCTGACCCAACAAGAATACTTGATGGTTATTTCCGGTCTGCTGCCACGCTTAATTTGGTTAGAGCTTTTACCAGAGGAGGCTATGCCGCGCTGAACCAGATCCATTCCTGGCGCCTGGAATGCTTTCCTATGCGAAAGTATGATGAGCTTATTAAAGAAATAAGGAAGGCGATTAACTTCACATCAGCATTAGGGCTTGATTTGAATATACCGCAAATTAACGAGGCAGTTGTTTATACTTCTCATGAAGCTCTCTTGCTGGAATATGAGGAGGCTTTGACGAGGATTGATACGACAACCGGACTATGGTATGACACCAGTGCGCATATGCTGTGGCTTGGCGACAGAACGCGTCAGGCCGATGGCGCTCACACTGAATTCTTGAGAGGTGTACGCAATCCGCTAGGTGTAAAGATTGGCCCAAAGTATGAAATAGATGAGCTTAAACTGCTATTTGAAAAGCTTAACTCAGAAAATACGCCTGGTAGAGTGACACTTGTAACTCGTTTTGGTCATGACAAAATCGAAAAATTTCTACCAAAGTTGATTAGAGAGTTTAAAAAAGAGGGCTTTAAAGTTGCGTGGTGTTGTGATCCAATGCATGGAAATACTTATACAAACAAAAATGGATTAAAAACCAGAGTATTTGAAGATATACTAAATGAAGTCCGTGCTTTTTGGAGTATTCATAAAGCTGAAGGTTCCATAGCGGGTGGTGTCCATTTAGAGTTGACCGGAGAAAGTGTTACAGAATGTACTGGTGGTAGCAGTCAGATTTTGGATATGGACTTAGGGAAAAATTACCAATCCAAGTGTGACCCGCGACTAAATGCAGAACAGGCTGTTGAGCTTGCTTTCGAACTTGCTGATATCATTAAACCCTGCATTTGAGTAGAAGCTCGAAATTGTTTAAAACTATTTTGATACATAATATACGAAAAGCATTCTGGAAAATGCATGAATTCTGGTCGGGAAGCATAGCTTTCTGCAACTCTGAGGTATTTCGCTTCTGCTGGTGGAGACATCAGCTTCCATTTTTTTGTAAAAATTTGCATGTTGGTAATATTTTGTAATATAATGGTTTGAAATAAGTTCAGTCTCAGATAAGGGAGCTAAATATGAAAATACTTATAGTAGGTGGTGTCGCAGGCGGAGCCAGTGCCGCTGCGCGGGCCAGAAGACTTGATGAAAAAGCGGAGATTGTTCTTTTCGAGCGTGGTGAGCATATTTCGTTTGCCAATTGTGGTTTGCCATACCATATCGGCGGCGTAATTCCTATGCGTGAGAGCCTTCTGGTAACTACTCCAGAGGCTATGCGCGAAAAATTTGCTATCGATGTGCGAACTCGCAACGAAGTCATAAAAATTGATCGCAGTAAAAAAGAGCTGTTGGTTAAAGATCTGAACTCTGGTCAGGAATATGCAGAATCTTATGATTATCTGGTATTAAGTCCTGGCGCCGCTGCTATCAAGCCCCCGATCTCGGGCATTGAGCTGCCTGGCATCTTTTCACTGCGAAATCTTGAAGATATGGACCGCATCAAGGCCGCTGTAAAAGGCAAGTCATCGGCGGTTGTTGTTGGTGGCGGCTACATCGGACTTGAAATGACCGAATCATTGCGTCATTTGGGTCTCGAAGTCACTCTGGTAGAACTTGCCAGTCAGGTAATGGGGCCGGCTGATCCTGAGATGGCCACCATGTTGCATACCGAAATCAAGATGAATTCGGTTGATCTGCTGCTTGGCCAATCAGTAACCGGTTTTGTGCCCACCGGTGATAAACTGCGTGTAATACTCAGTTCTGGTAACAAGATCGATACTGACGCTGTTATCATGGCGATTGGTGTGCGTCCAGAAAATCAGCTGGCAAAAGGTGCCGGTCTCGAGTTAGGAGTGACCGGTGGCATAAAAGTGAATTCTTACATGCAGACCAACGATGAAGCTATCTATGCCGTTGGCGATGCAGTAGAAGTTAAAGATCTGATGACTGGAAAGCCAGCGTTGATACCGTTGGCAGGCCCGGCGAATCGCCAGGGGCGTATTGCCGTCGATAATATTTTTGGCCTCAAGCGAGAATATCGCGACACCCAGGGTTCGGCGGTCTGCAAGGTTTTCGATCTGACTTTTGCCATGACCGGATTGAGTGAAAAGCAGGCTGTTAAGCATGCGATACGCTATGATAAAATTTATGTTCACCCGGCTAATCATGCTTCTTATTATCCGGGCGCAACTTCTATCAGCCTTAAGATGATTTATGATCCTGATACTGGGCGGGTTTTGGGCGCACAGGCTGTTGGCCTTGATGGTGTCGAAAAACGCGTTGACGTTTTGGCAGTAGCTATTCGCGCTGGTATGACCGTATACGATCTTGAAGAGCTTGAGCTCTGCTACGCGCCGCCTTATGGTTCGGCCAAAGACCCGGTTAACTATGCCGGATTTGTTGCGGCTAACCTTTTGCGCGGGCACAGTGAGCACTTTCACGCAACCGATGTGTCAACTCTCAAATCTGATCAGAAACTACTCGACGTAAGAACTCTCGAAGAAGTTCATGCCGGAATGATTCCTGGCGCATTGCATATTCCATTGCATGAATTACGTCAGAAAATCGGTGAGCTGTCGAAAGAAAAAGAATGCATGATTTACTGTCAGGCTGGTTTGCGCGGTTATCTGGCATACCGTATTCTTAAGCAGCACGGTTTCCGGGCCTCCAATCTTGATGGTGGCTACAAGACTTACTGTATGCTTAATCAGACAGCAACCTATGACAAATCTAATATGACAGATGATGCTGGTGGTGACGTCGAAGCCTCCCAGAGCCAGGACTCTGCCGATGCTGTGAATATCGTTAAAACTCTTGATGTCTCGGGATTACAGTGTCCAGGTCCGATTTCGAAGCTGAGCAAGGCGATCGCCGAGATTGATAAGGGGCAGGCTATCGAGGTGCTGTCGACAGACCCGGGCTTTGCCGCTGATGTGCCAGCCTGGTGTCGTTCAACCGGGCACCAGTCGATTAGTGTAGAAAAAGTTGGTGGCGGTAAGTATCGTGCCGTTGTGCGCAAGCTTGGCCAGCAGAGCTGTACTTCGCTGACTACCTGCAATAAGCAGATGACAAATGTGATTTTCAGTAACGACTTTGACAAGGCAATGGCCGCTCTTATAATTGCCAACGGTGCAGTTGCAGGTGGGTACAAGGTGACCCTGTTCTTCACGTTCTGGGGTCTATGTCTTTTGCGCAAAGAATCTGAAAAGCCGGTCAAAAAGGACATGATGGAAAAAATGTTCAGCATGATGCTGCCAAAAAACATAGATGATCTCAAGCTCTCAAAAATGAACATGGGTGGCATGGGCACTGTCATGATGCACAAGGTCATGGAAAGCAAACATGTTACTCCACTCCGAGAGCTGCTGATGCTGGCGATCGAGAATGGCGTTAAGCTTGTTGCCTGTTCGATGAGCATGGACGTGATGGGCATCAAGGAAAGCGAACTTCTTGACGGTGTCGAACTTGGTGGTGTCGCCATGTATCTTGACGAACTGTCTAGAAGCAGTGCTGGTCTGTTTATCTAGTTCAGGGATTGCTGCGAGTATATTGCAAGCGCACAAGGAGAGATGAATTCCTTGTGCGCTTGCTTTGCGAGCGAAAATATGAATGTTTTTTATGCCAGGAAGAATGTTATAATGCGTGTGGTATTTGTAGGCGGTTGCACAGCAACAATTCAAGCTGAGTAAAGGAACAAAGGATAATGTCAAAAGACTTTTTACTTGTTACGCCATTGAGAATTCTACCCTTACCTCTTGTTCCGCCACTTGGGCCTATCAGTGTTTATTCTTATGCAAGAGCAAAAGGCTATGATGGTGAGCTTGTTAACTTCAATGAAATCATAACAGCTGCAAACATAGATTCTCACGATGATATTATTTTTAAGACTCTTGAAGACTGGCTTGCAAAGAACCCTGAAGTTCGGTGCGTAGGGATTAGTGTCCTTTTTTCTGGAGTTTTTCAACGGGCTTTGGAACTTGCCAGGACTGTTAAAAGAATACGCAGCAACTTGAATGTCGTTTTGGGCGGTATTCACCCGACTCTTCATGCCCGAGAAATTTTGGAAAATTGTCCAGAAGTTGATTTTATTGTCATCGGTGAAGGAGAAGAGTCTTTTGTATCGTTGCTGGATGTTCTCGTGAAAAAAGAATCACAAGACTTTAAACATATAAATGGTTTTGGATATAGAGAAAACGGCAAGGTGTTCATCAATCCAAGGCTTGAATACAAAAATCGAGATGCGATTGACAAAATGGGAACTCTTGATTACAGTCATGTCGATTTTTCAAAATACCATTCCGAAGACATGGATAGCTGGTATAATCCAAGAGAGCACAACATTATATGTGCTGCACCACTGATCACCTCACTCTCTTGTCCTTATAATTGTAATTTTTGCAGTATTCATGCCATGCATGGACCAAGCAATACATATCGCCATAGATCTGTAGACAATGTTCTTGAGGAACTTAAATTTCTTTATTATGAGCGCCAGATAAGATATTTTTACGTCGTTGACGATTGTTCAACCTGTAACAAGAAAAAAGCACTGGAACTATATGGAAAAATTGCTGCCAGTGGTATGAAAATTTCTTTGGAGTTTCAGAACGGACTCAATTTGAGGAGTCTGGACGATGAAATCATTGATGCAATTGTTGAAGCAGGAATGATTCGAGGCGGACTGGCAGTAGAGAGCGGTTCTGACCTTATTCGCAATAAAGTCATTGGTAAAGGGCTTAATACAGAGAAAATTTTTTCAGTGTGTAACAGATTTAAAAATAAACATCCACATGTCTGGCTTATAGCATTTTTTATCGTTGGGCTTCCTGAAGAAACGATAGAGACTTTGGAGGAAACGTTAAGTCTGGTTAACAAGCTTGATTATGTTTATCCAGTATTTAGCGCGGCGACCCCGACTCCTGGAACACGACTATGGGAACAATGCGTTAAAGACAATCTACTGTCATTTGACACTACCAATACCTGGCGTAAGAGCTTTATTTTTGCTGACAAACACGGCAACGATAAGGCAACCTGCTGGAGTATGCGCAACCTTGAATCTCTACCGGAAGGCTTTGTTATTAAGCCTTATAATCTTTCTGTGCCAACTCTAAGTGAATATTATAATAAATTCAAAACAATAGGCGCAGCTCGATTGCTGACAATTAAATCTGCTTTAAATAGTTTTCGCGGCAAAATTTGAATCTACCGTGCTTTGGTTTATTTCTGCACTTTTTTACATAATTCAGACTGGATTTTGCAGATTTCAGAGATCATCTCGTGAGAAGATGAGAAATCGTCAGGGCTGAGTTTTTCGAATGGATCCGTGTCGTCGGGATTGTACAGAAGTTCATTCGCAAGGGGATTTCCAAGAGAAATAACCGGAAACTCATGCGTGGGTGTCCTTTTTTCTGCTAAAGGGTTTTCGCCGCAAGTTAGAAGATACGCTTTATCATTAGCTCTTTCGATAATGTTAGAGCTGAGGCAATTGTTTTTCCAAAGCTTTACAAATTCCTGATCGATAAAAGTTTCAGGGACTCTGATCTCAGGTTTATTTCCTGGCAGTAATCTGCAAAATTCAAGCACACCAAGAATTTTGTGTCTGATGTTGGCGTGAGTGCTTAGCCAGGCGGCAAAACCAACTGGCCCTGGAAGCAACAAGATTAAATACTCAACATTTGTTTCTGATTGCTCATTTTTCAGGCGCTGAAAGACAGCATTTGCCGCCCAGGCGCTAATCAGGTCTTTTCCACCAGCAGGTCCGTTAATGTAACCGACTATTATTACAAAAGGCTTTCGGCCGTCAGGCATTTCTGATGCGGCTATTTTAAGTTGACCAAAGGCGGAACTCGCTTTGATATTGATCTTTAACGGGACATCAGGGATGTCTTTTAATTCATTGGTGGAGAGGCTGAATCCCCAGTCTCTGTTTAAGACAGTGTTGAGGTAAAGAGAGAATGAAGCATTCGAAGGGTGGCAGCGAATGTGTTTCGACAATTCTGCTTTGGTAAAAACACCAGTGCGGCTTGGTGAATAGGCGAATGCTTTTCTTAGTAGCTCTTCTTCAGGAATAATGCTTTGTCCGTTTTCGTCGGATATACTGGCTGTGTCGAGTTGCCATCGCTCTGGGATAACCCAGTCGAGATGGCTTTCTCCTGTCAAAAAATTCAAGGTTTGTAGATTCCAGTATTTGCCAAGCTGGCTGATTATGTTACCGGAATGATCTGAAACTTCACAGCGATGAAATTGAGAGAAGTCGCAAAGAATTTTTTCAGGAGTATCGTCGCTTGTGGTAACCGATGGGGTATTAGCGGGAACCCTTTGTAATTCAATTTCTAGCGGGTCGGCTGGTGGTCCATCTGCTGTCATCCACGGATCTTTTTTCAGCTGCTCAACAGTAAAGTCAAAATAGCGGCGGTAATCAGCTGCATAGACTCTGGCTCGACCAAGATTTGAGAATTGCCATATTCCAGCCTGTTCCGCAAGTCTGGCGACTTTGTGCCCGGTTGAATGTGAAGCCTGATGCAAAAGCGGAACGCTATACAGCCAGTTAATAGTTTGTGTATTGTCGCCCTCTTTGATTATGCCCTTGAATAATTTGTCGTAACGAAAAGGTGATTTACAGAGCCAGTCTGCGTAATGAATGAATGGCATCCAGTTTGGGCCAAGACCTATGCTGCAGCATTTTGCCGAAATGCGTGTCAGTCTCGCAAAAATACTGCCTTCGCCATAAGAAGTGGCTGGTAGATTCTCAAACAGTTCTGGAATTTGTTGTCCGAAACCTGCAACTGACATCATTGGGTCGAGTGACCGCAAAACCCCTGGTTGCTTGCGGAAAAAATCCGGAAAGGGGCCTACTTCTGATGGTGTGGATTTTGGGTCGAAAACCTGTAGATTAGTTGATATGCTGCGACCAAATGTGTAAGAGTAAGTAGGAACAATAACGTTTCCTTTTGCGCCAAAAAAATCTTTGAGAACATCAAAAAAGAGCTGATTTAGATCATCGCTGCTTTCAATGCCTTCCGGAATTCCAAGCATTCCCAGGCTGGTTGTGACAAAAACAGTGTCGTCTTTCTGCAGGCCCACCTCTTTGAAGGCTGTGAGAATGTCGTTGCGCGAGTAGCTTCTATTCACTTTGTTCGGCCATTTTTCTTCTTATAATTGAAATCAGTCCGCCAATCGTTCTGAATTCGTCTGACTGAGTTTCTTCCGAGGCAAACTGGATTTGAAACTCATCTTCGATTTCAAAAATAAATTTAATCAGACCAATAGAGTCAACGTGTCCACGATCCAGGTATCTATAGGTTGCAATGGTGTCTTCAGGCGGTAATGGAGCTTTCTTTTCGAGCTGTTTGTAGATAAATGCTGCTACAGGGTCAATCATTATGTGATTCTCCATTTGTCTATTCAGGCATGCAACAATAAAGAGTGAGTTCATGCCCCCAGTTGCCGTGAAGTCTCAACCTGAACTCGTAGTCGGGACATAATGAATCGATAAATCTCGGGACTTCCCATAGATGTTCGGCTTTGTGATAAGCGGAAATAGCAAGGTTTGGCCGATGTTTTTTTATGATCTCTTTGGCGCCATCAAGTGCTTCCAATTCTGCGCCTTCAACATCCATTTTTATGAAATTGGGTGCTGTGTGTGCAAGAAGAGTGTCGATTCGCGCAACAGGAACAAGCAATTGTGTGTCGGAGGATGAATCGGAGATAGAAGAACTTGATCCATTTAACTGAAAACTGCAAAGCGTTTCTTTGTTGAAAGCACCAATGGGATATATGAAGATGTTTGTGTTTTCGTGTTCAGGGCGCCTGACTAAATTTTGTTTTATCAGCTTTTCAAGATTATTTGGGTCTGGCTCCATTGAAATTATCCATTCAATCTTGCGACTAAAATTGTTGAATAACGACTGGATTGTGTCGCCAGTAAATGCGCCGCAATCAACAAACTTCAGATTATCTATTCCCTTGAAGGCGTCAAAGCCAGATGGGAAATACTCAGTATCTCCATCTGCATAGAAAAAGTATTCTGGCAGGGGATTCATTCTGAAATTAGTCAGTGTCTGCAGTAGTTTTTTGCTTTTTTCGTCGGCCATTCTCTTGTGCAACCAGGCAAATTCATTCTCATTGACCAGACGATTAGACTTTACAACCCACATTGTCTGATTAAATTCAATAAGAGCACCAGGATATGCATAGATAGTTTCTTTTAGGGACTTTACTTCGGGAAAACCCTTTGCCATAAGGCTTTCTACCAGATCGTAAGCAGTGGCATTCATTAAAATGAGATTTTTTTTGTCGGTCACATCTTTTATGCGAAAAACAGGCTTGCCAAGAAATTCTTTTGCTTGAACATACTCGTCAACAAAAAAGTCTACATTGATTCCAAGCCTGCAAAGCTCATTAAACAGAACTTTTGCGTAAATGCTTGCTCCATAGATCGCATATTTTTTGTTAGTCATTGATATCTCCAATTTTTTGCCATTGATTACTTGTGTTAGACTTGCCTATCGTTTCGAAAAACTCGAGTCCTTCTACAGCCATTTTCACGTTACAAATATAATTTTGATCAGTAATTTTACCCTGCTTGAAAAGCATGAGATTGTCAGCGATGTCACAGTACAGATTCGCAAAGGCCTCGATAAAACCCGATGGATGACCGGCTTTGAAACGATTGTATCTGGGTTGCCTGGCGACCAGCAATAAATCGGATGCTCTGTCGATAAGCATTCGTTGACCGTTGGCAAAGTTGAGACGTAACTCTTCCGGGTTTTCCTGTATCCATTCCGCGCTTCCTGATTCACCAAACACCCTGATTCTAAGACCATTTCTATAGCCAATGGCTGTTTTGCTGAACCACATCTGGCAGCGCATGTCGTTGGTATATCTGGCGATACACATGATATTGTCTACTACTGCTACGTGTTCGCCGAGCATGGCCTGATCGCCCATGACTTCCAGGGCCTTTTCGCCAGTCAAAAAATCTACCAGGTGGTGTATGTGAACCCCTAGGTCCAGCGAAATAGTCGGTATTTTGTAATCTTTTGTCCGCCAGGTTTGTGGCTGTGGACCGATTCTGCCGGGTGACTGCCTGTTAAAGCTTTCTTGGGGCATTTCGACAAGAACCTGCATTATTTTTCCCAGCTTTTTTGCCTCAATAATTTGCTTGAGCTCTCGTACCATGGGGAAGCCAGTGTAATTAAAAGTTACAGCCAGAAAACCAGCTTTCTTTTTGATAAGCTCAAGGATCGCTTTAGCCTCTTCTGAAGAAGTTGCCAGGCTTTTTTCACAGATAACTCCAAAGCCGGCATTTATGGCTGCCATTGAAACTTCGGCGTGAACTGGCGTAGGTAGGAGGATTACAACACCATCAATCCTGCCTTGTTCTTGTTTAAGCAATTCTGACCAGTTAGAATAAACTCGGTCGGGCTCAACGCCCCATTGGGCAGCTGTTGCGTGGTTGATCTCAGAATCACGGCTGAAACAACCTGCTACAAGCTTCCACCGGTTGTCCATGCGAGAAGCAGCGAAATGAGCATATCCCACCGCAGACTTTATTGATCCTCCGATAAACGCCAGGGAGAGAGGGGGGCCGTTAAAGCTGTGTGTCATATTTTTCACTAGTGTATTTTTCTGTTAGTTCGCGCTTCATAACTTTTCCCATTCGGTTTTTAGGAAGTTCATCCAGCAGAATATAGCGTCTGGGCTGTTGATAATCAGCCAGTTGTTTCGCTGACAGGCGCTGAAGATCTCTGATGTTAAGTTTCTCTCTGTCGTTAGTCACTATTGCAACAGCAACAATTTCTCCAAGTTGCTCATCTGGCAGTGCTATTGCTGCACATTCACAAATCAGCGGATGTTGCATGATCACGTTTTCAACATCCTGTGGATAGACATTGACGCCGCCAGTAATGATTATATCTTTTTTCCTTCCAAGAAAATATAGAAAACCGTCTTTGTCGATTTTGCCAATATCACCGGTTTTAAAATAATCGCCCAGCATCGCTGCTCTTGTTAAATCGTTTCTTTTGTAATATCCGGCAAAGCGCATCGGTGTATTGCAGGCTATTTCGCCGGGCTGATCTGCAGCCAGCTCGTTGTTGTTTTCGTCGATAATTTTTATAACTACGCCTGGGGCCGCGTTGCCGACCGAGGCGAGTTTGCTTTCCCCGTTTTTGCGGCTTAGGTTACTGGCGATGGCGATCTCGGAAGTTCCGTAACATTCATGAAAATCGCAGGCAAGATAAGATAATAATTCGGCCTTAAGTCGAGAATCAAGCAGAGCAGACGACGAAACCAGACAGCGCAGGCTGTTTGCCAGATTTGGCTGATTGCGTATTTCCGGCAGTATTTGTTTCAATTGTGAGGAAACTGCAATTGAAAAGGAAACATTGTGCCTGCCTACGGTTGCAAGCCAGTCTTTTGCTGAAAAGGTTGCCATTAAAACTGCAGTTCCACCGGTTATAAGAGGCAACAGAACAAGGCGTTCTGCAAGAGAATGATATAAGGGGGTCGCTGCCAGAGTAACATCGTTTGAGGTAATACTGTAAAGGGTTTGAGCGGCATGTGCCCGCGCCATTTTTGTGCTTTGCAGAAGAACGATTGGTTTCGGTTCTCCTGTAGAACCAGAGGTCAACGAAAAAATGTAGGGCTGATCCCCGGTTATATCAGGCTGCTTCTGCATGGGCAAGTTCCTGGTGAGCATGCTGGAAAAGTTCATGCAGTCGTCAACGCTTCCTCCTAATGAAATCCAGACAGATTCCTTTGAATTAAATGGTGAAATTGTGGCGTTTTTCAAGTCTGCAAGCACTGAATGCCAGCCTACGAGATGTTTTACGTCTGAAGCGGCAAAGGCGCTGGCAAGTGCTGCGGCGCTCATAGACGAATTGTGTGGAACAATTGCCAGGCCAATTTGAGCTGCTGCCAGCATCAGAAATATAAACTCCGGGCAATTGGGTAAAACCACACCGATGTGGTCCCCTGGCTTTATGCCGGCATCTGTCATTCCTGCAGCCAGTTTTTGTGCGCTATCAGATAGCATCTCGTAGGTGAAACTGAGGTCGTTGAATGACAGAGCGGTTTTATGGGGAGTCAGTTCAACCCATTTTTGGAAAGCGGAAAAAATTGGTGAAGCCATCTGGGGGATTCCTCTGTAGCAGTCATCAGCTTCGTTACTTGGCGTAATATAATGTAAAAGCTTTGGCAAGTCAAATTGCTGTTGCCGGTATTATAGAAAGCTGATTATACTTCTGGGGTTAAACAAGTAGAAATCAACTATATTTATAGGGAGCAGCAGTACATAATGAAAGTAAATCTATCTGATGGCTCGGGTATGTATGAGCTCGCCCGAAGACTTTTTCCGATCAATAGAAGTATTACCGGTAATGGTGTGCGTGAAACTCTCAGTATTCTTAAAGAATATTTGCCAGAGCTCAGTATTCATGAAATACCCAGCGGAACAAAGGCTTTTGACTGGGAAATTCCGAGAGAATGGAATGTGAAAGAGGCATTTATCGAGAATGATCGCGGCGAAAGAATAGTCTGTTTCAAGAAGTGTAATCTGCATCTGGTTGGTTATTCGACTCCTGTTGACAGAGTGGTAACTCTCGACGAACTTAAAAAACATGTCTATGTTCAGGCGGAACAGCCAGATGTTATTCCCTATGTAACCTCTTACTACCATGATCGCTTTGGTTTCTGTATGTCAAAAAACCAGCTTGACTCATTGGCGCCTGGTAATTATCGCATGTTCATAGACAGCGAGTTAAAGCCGGGTTCTATGACTTATGGAGAGTTGATTATCCCGGGGCAAACCACTCAGGAAGTCTTTTTCTCTACTTATGTGTGCCACCCATCCATGGCAAACAATGAACTTTCAGGACCCTGTGTGGTAGCGGCATTAGGGCAATGGTTAGCTTCACTGCCAAGTCGCAGATATACTTACCGTCTGATTTTTATCCCTGAGACCATTGGGTCGCTTGCTTACCTGAGCAAAAACCTTGAAGCATTGAAGAAAAATGTTATTGCTGGATTTGTAGTGACCTGTGTGGGCATTGATGGTGATTATTCTTACATTGCTTCGCGCTATGGCAACACCCTTGCTGACAAGGTTCTTACCAGCATATTGTCTTTTCATGATCCTGAATACATCACTTATTCTTTTTTGAAGCGGGGCTCTGATGAACGACAATACTGTGCTCCTGGCATAGATCTTCCCTTATGTGTCTTCTGCCGGGTTAAATTCGCTGAATACCCGGAATACCATACTTCAGCAGATAATCTGGATTTAATTTCTCCCGATGGACTGCATGGATCGCTGGAAGTGTTGCGCAAATGCGTCATAGCTCTTGAAAATAACCGGTATTTTAAGATGCGCTGCCTGGGCGAACCCCAATTGGGAAAACGCGGCCTGTACCCAAATATCAGCCAGAAAGGCAGCTACGATGGGGTCGCTGCGATGATGAATTTTATTGCTTATGCAGATGGAACTAATGATCTGATAGATATCAGCAATTTAGTTAAGGTGCCAGTAGACAAGCTACTGAAGAACATTGAATTGTTAAGTGCCAGTAATTTACTTGATTGAGCTGCTCGGTAAAATAAATAAAAAAAATGATAATTAGATGTTTTGAATAGAAAAATGAAGAAAAAGCTAGTATTTATGTTAAATATGGCTTTAAACTTCTGAAATCGTCCGAAACAATGTGCGGCAAAATGTCGATAGTCCTAATAGAAAGGCAAAAATAGGCCTTGTTAGTGAAGCAAAAAATGGAAGGAGGGCAGGAAGTCTATAAAAAGAACGCAGTAAAGAGACCTGGAATCTAAGGAGCTCGGCACAAGGAAGTGCTGTAAGGCAAAAATTCAAGGAGGAATTTTTATGTCGTTACGAATAAATCAAAACGTTCTTTCGATGCAGACCTATTCAAATCTTACCAAGACCAGTGATCGACTCGAAAAGTCGATTCAGAAGCTCAGCTCTGGCTTGAGAATTAATTCGGCCGCCGACGACGCAGCCGGACTGGCAATCAGCGAAAAAATGCGCCGTCAGATCAGAGGCCTCAACCGTGCAACATTGAATGCCCAGGATGGCATTTCAATGATTCAAACTGCAGAGGGCGCTCTTGGCGAATCCCAGAGTATTATTCAGAGAATGCGCGAGCTTGCCATTCAAGCTTCGAATGATACTCTTACCAGTAATGACCGTATTGAAATTCAGAAAGAAGTTAATCAGCTTCGTTCTGAAATTGACAGAATTTCCCAGAATACCGAATTCAATACCAAAAAACTTCTGAATGGCAGTCAGTCTGCTCAGCTTAGCTCAAGTTCGAAGTATGTAAACGGTCTTGTAACTGGTAACGCCAGTGGTGGCGGTGATTACAATGTAAGTATAGCTCTTATCAACGGTGGTATTTCGCAATTGCAGAGAAGTCAGGCGTTTACCAACAAAGATACTGGTGAGCTTGCTGAAGGCGATACCAAACTGCAAGACATCGCTCAGTTTTATGATGCGAACGGTGCATTTGCTCTCAGCTCTCCGCAGCAGCTTACCATCACAGGTAACTCAAAAGAATCTACCATTACCATTGATGCTCAGATGAGTCTCAATGAACTTGCCGCTGCCGTTCAACAGGCTGTCAGCAGTGATGCTGGCCTGGATATCAAAAACACCAGCGCAGGTGTGATTGGCACTGTCGCTACAGGCGTTTCGGGGATGGGCGGCTACATTGAGGTTATTTCAGGTTCTATTGGTGATCAGGGAGATTTCTCGGTTGCCGGCCCGCAGGCCGTGGTAGATGCTCTTGGTTTCGCGGTTTCGCGAAAATCAGAAGACAACCTGGTGCAGCTGACTATCAACGATGGGCAGGGTAATATCCGCAATGTCAGAACCAGCTCTGATCGTGCCTCTGGCTTGCTTGAAGGCATAGATCTGCAATTTGCCTCTCAGGCTGCTCAGATTGCCGGTAACGGCGGTCTTCAGGATGGCCTCAGACTTGCTGTTACCCAGTCATTTACTCTTGATGTTGGCACTGCTTCGAATACCTTTACTATCGCTTCAGGCGACTGGACAATGGAGGGTATTGCCAGGTCGTTTAACGATCAGGCCGACGCAGCTGGCATGACTGGTCTTTCTGCTTCGGTTGTTGACGGTGAATTGCGCATCAGCTACGAGCCGCCCACTTCCACCGGTCTTTCTACCATAACTATTTCAAGTGCTAGCGCTGATGTGCTTGGTATTTATGATGGTGTTAAAAGCGGCTTTGTGCAGGGCGATAAGGATGACTCGAAGGCTATTACCGGTTTCAGTAAGTTTTCTGAGGTTACCGTAATTGCTACAGTGATCTTCACAATTGCTGATGGGGACAACGACAGCTTGGCCATTACCGGATACACCACCGTAGTTTCCGCACAAACAGCGGACATGAAAGAAATTGGCAGCTTTGTTGCCAGCGTTAATAACCAGCTAAGTAGCACTAGTGTGGTTGTGGATGTAAGACTTGACGCGGTTAATGGCTCTCTTGCCTTTACCTCTACAAGAGTTGGTCAGGAAAATCAGGATGGCGCTGCCGCAATTAAGAGCTTAGTTTCACTGGGTGTCAATGATACTGAGGCGTTGACTAAGTTTGGTCTAACCAATGGCACAGCCAGAGGTACCGGTGACACCAACTTCAGAATTCATATTGTCGATAACAAGCCGCAGTTTCAGATCGGTGCTGATGCTGGTCAGAACATGCAGATCTCAATGGGTGACATGTCCTCTCGCGCCCTGGGTATAGACAAGCTTGATATGACCAGCGTTGATGGGGCTCAGTCGGCTCTGGCCAAGCTCAGTAAAGCGCTTGATACTGTGTCGTCTGAAAGATCAAAACTCGGTGCTTTCCAGAACCGCCTCGAATACTCAATTAACAACCTTCGCAATACTTCAAGCAACCTGACTGCTGCCGAGTCACGCATCAGAGACGCTGATATCGCGATGGAAATGATCGAGTTCACCCGCAATCAGATTGTTTCTCAGTCAGGCACAGCCATGTTGGCTCAGGCTAATATGGTTCCGCAGAGTGTTCTCTCGTTGCTCGGTCAGTAAAGATTAGACAGGTTTTAAACTAGCTTAAAAACTAGCTTAATCAGATTTCTGCTGTCGAAAGCTTCGGCTTTTCGACAGCAGATTTTTTTTGTCTGAAAAATACCGCCATTTAATAATGATTAGTTTGTAATCGCTTATGAACAGGGACTTTTAATGATTCTTGAAAAAAATAATAAAAAGTCCTTGACGAAAGTTTGCTTCTTTATACTTTGTCGCCTTATCGCAAGGATGCGAAACTTTCAGAATGATTCACGGAGGAATCAACAATGTCTTTACGTATTAATCAGAATGTAGTCGCGCTTTCTACTTACGGGAACCTTACTCAAACCTCAAACCGACTCGAAAAGTCTATAGAAAAACTCAGCTCTGGTTTAAGAATCAACAGAGCAGCAGATGACGCCGCAGGGCTCGCAATCAGCGAAAAAATGCGTCGCCAGATCCGAGGCCTGAACCGGGCTGTTTTAAATGCCCAGGATGGCGTGTCGATGTTACAGACCGCTGAAGGCGCTCTTAACGAAACGCACAGTATTCTGCATCGCATGCGTGAACTTGCAATTCAGTCGTCAAACGATACGCTGACCAGCGGTGATCGACTCGAAATTCAGAAAGAAGTTGGTCAGCTGCGCGACGATCTGGATCGAATCTCGCGCAATACAGAGTTCAACACAAAAAAACTGCTTGATGGCAGCCAAACTGCTTTGGTCAGTTCAAGTTCAAGTTATTCCAATGGCATTGTAACTGGTAATGCGCAAAGTTCCGGTGGTGATTACGAAGTAAATCTTGATTTGCTCAAGGCCGGAATTTCACAGATGCAGCGTTCACAGATATTTGTCGTTAAAGATGCTGTCGGAACTCTTGCGACTGGCAGTACGGAGCTTCAGAGTATAGCCCAGTTTTACAATGCCAATGGGGTTTTCGTCCTTGAGACGCCGTTGTCAGTCACAATGAGTGGTAATTCAAATAGTTCTTCAGTTGTTATGGATGCGCAGATGACGCTGGATGATCTTGCCTCGGCATTCCAGAACGCAATAAACAGTTCTAACGGCCTGGGTATAAAAAATAGCAGGGTTGCTACCATAAACACAGCACAAACAAATGTGGCTGGCCTGGGAGGATACATTGAGATAATCTCAGGAAATGTTGGCGAGTTGGGCGAATTGTCGTTAAGTGGTGATCAGTCGGTCATAGATGCACTCGGATTAAACATAAGTCGGGAATCAGCTAACAGCAGGGTTGAGCTGACAGTTCGTGACAATTTTGGCAACGTAAAAAGTGTTAAAACCGAGACAGAGCGCGGAGTAGGACTGCTGAGTGGTATTGATGTAATATTTGCTTCGCAACCGGCTCAGATTGCAGGAACATCGGGTCTTGAAGCCGGTCTTCTTATTTCAGCTGGTGGTGGAGAAAGTTTTGACCTGTCGATAGGTGGAGATACTGTAACAGTAACTGTTACCAGTGGCTTCTGGACAATGGAGGGGCTTGCCAGGAGTATTAACCAACAGATTAGAACCGCCACTGAGACAGTTGCGCCAGACCTGAAGGGTTTGTCTGCTGTTGTTGTTGAAGGCGAAATTCGTCTGAATTATGAAAAGCCGGCGACTGCCTCGCAAACTCTGGCGACCAGCATTGTCATCGCCAATGCTGCTCAATCTACCATTGGTCTTGTTAACGGAATTTACAGCGGTTTTGTTGATGGCGTGAAGAGGACATCGGCTGTTGAATGGGGATTCAGTCGATTTGTTGCATCTTCGAAATATGGCATAACTGGCGGCGATAGCGTAATAATAAGTATTTCTGATGGTGTTTCTACAGTTCTGCCAGTAGAAATTACTCTGATGGTGACATTAGGTACTGCGGCAGTTGACCTCGTTGCTGCTGACATGGTTTCTTTCAAATTTTTTCAGGCATCTGCAAACCAGACATTGGTAAGTGCAGGTGTAGCTGCCAGAATAGATCAGCATGGCGGTGCCATGGCTTTCACTTCGTTGCGGGTTGGTGATTATCACAACGATGGTGGACCAACATATTCGAGTCTGGTTTCATTGAACATGGTGGATTCAACGCAGGCTGTATTTATGCAAAGCCGCTTTGGCGTAAAGGAAGGCACTGCCGTTGGTGTTGGTGACGCCAACTATCGAATGCATGTTGTCGATAGCGCTCCTCAGTTCCACATTGGGGCGGACCAGGGGCAGGCTATGCGTATTGGCATCGCTGATATGGGCTCAAAAGCTCTTGGTGTTGATAATATTGATCTGACAACGGTTGGATCGTCACAAAAAGCCCTGGGCAAAATAAACAAGGCTATTGACATGGTTTCCTCGGAGCGTGCCAAACTCGGAGCATTCCAGAACAGACTTGAATATGCAATTAACAACTTGCGTAATACCGGTTCGAACTTGACTGCTGCAGAATCTCGTATCAGAGATGCCGATATTGCCAACGAAATGATTGAATTTACGCGGAATCAGATTGTTTCTCAATCTGGCACGGCGATGTTGGCTCAGGCAAACCTGATTCCACAGGGAGTGTTGCAGCTTCTACAATAAAAAATTGGCCTAAGATAAGCAATTGGGATGAGTTTGCCTTGGATTGGCAGCCGTAGTAACCCCTGAACTCGCAGAGCACTCGTTAAAAACCGCTGTTGCACAGCGATATTGAACGCTGCGCTGTTCTAAGTTGGGGTCTGACAATGCAAAAGTCAGGCAATTATTATGCTGCTGACAAGGAAGTGTGGAGTTTGTTCGACTAAGCCTCTTTCTGCACTTCAAATTCGCAGTTAGCTTAAATTATCTGTTGTTTTTGATGACTTGGCTGTGCTGCGGTTTACGCCGTTAACGGCTCCGATTGTCATCTTTATAGTAATTGCGCGATGTCAGGCGTTGTGTCAGCCTGCATCTGATGCCTGGCTCAGGGATGTGCCGGCAGAATCACTGGTTCATGGAGGAATCATTATGTCGATGAGGATCAATCAAAACGTTCTGGCGATTGGAACCTACGGTGAGTTAGCTAAGACTTCTTCCCGTCTAGAAAAGTCAATTCAAAAATTGAGTTCTGGATTGCGCATTAATAGCGCGTCTGATGATGCTGCTGGTCTGGCGATCAGCGAAAAGATGCGCAGACAGATCAGAGGTTTGAGCCGTGCTGTGCTTAACGCCCAGGATGGCATCTCAATGCTGCAGACAGCAGAAGGGGCCATGAACGAGTCTCACAGCATTCTGCAACGTATGCGTGAACTTGCTATTCAGGCTTCAAATGACACTCTTACCAGTAATGACCGACTCGAAATACAGAAAGAGGTCGGTCAGTTAAAAAGCGATCTTGACCGTATCTCAAATAACACCGAGTTTAATACTAAAAAACTTCTTGATGGTAGCCAGTCGGCATTGATCAGCGCCAGTTCGAATTCTGTGAAGGGGCTGGTGACTGGTGAGCTCAACGGTGCTGCGGGCGACTACAACGTTGAAATTGACTTGCTGCGGGCTGGAATTGCTGAAATGCAGAGATCACAGATCCTTACGGTCAAAGAAGGATCGGGGCAGCTCGCTAATGGTGGCACTCAGCTGCAGAGTATTGCGCAGTTCTATGATTCTAATAATGTGTTTGTTCTTGGAACACCACAGATTCTTAATATTAACGGTAACGGCCGTTCTGTATCCATTACTCTTGATGGTCAGATGAGTATTGATGATCTATCGGCTGAGATTCAAAATGCTGTGGTCAGCAAAAATGGGCTGATGATCCAAAATTCTCGAGTTGCCACAGTAAATACTGTTCAGACAAAGGTAGCGGGTCTTGGTGGCTATATCGAAATGACCTCAGGCTACGTTGGCGAAAATGGTTCTGTTTCATTTTCGGGAGATCAGAAAGTTATCGATGCTCTTGGGCTTTCAATAAGTCGAGAAGCACAAAACAACCGTGTTTCGCTAACGGCTCGTGATGGTTTTGGTAATATTAAATCCGTAAAGACCGAGTCTGATATTGGCACCGGGTTGCTGAGCGGAATAGATATAAAGTTTCTGTCGCAGGCTGCTCAGAATGCTGGCACATCTGGGCTGGAAGCTGGATTGTTGATAGCAAACACCGCTGGCGAAAGCTTCGATCTGAGTATAGGTACTGGTACTGTTACTATTACGGTGGCAGGAGGGTTCTGGACAATGGAGGGATTGGCCAGAAGCATGAACTACCAAATTACCGCAGCGGCGGCGGCAGAACTCAAGGGTTTGAGCGCGTCTGTGGTTGAGGGTGAAATTCGTCTGACTTACGAAAAGCCGGCTACTGCTTCCGCAACTCTTGCAACGAGTATTACCATTACCAACGCCGCCAGTTCAAGCCTTGGCTTTGTAAACGGTATATACAGTGGCTTTGTTGATGGCTCTAAAGACTCGGATAAGGTTGAATGGGGCTTCAGCCGTTACGTAGCTTCTTCCAGCTATGGAATTTCAGCTGGTGGTAGCGTCATAATAAGCGTGACGGATGGAACTGGCAGTATCGGGAGCATTACGTTAATGCAGACAATAGGTACTGCTGCCGCTGATCTTGTTATTGCTGACATGGTCGCCTTCAAATTTTTCCAGGCTTCAGTGAATGCTGCTCTGAAATTGGCTACAGTAGCCGTTAGAATTGACCAGCATGGCGGAGCTATGGCATTTACATCGTTGCGAGTTGGTACTTATCACAATGATGGCAATCCTGCCTGCACAAGTATGGTTTCCATTAATATGGCAGATTCCACTCAAGCTGTCTTTATGCAGAGCAAGTTTGGTGTCAAGGAAGGCACTGCAAAGGGATTTGGCGACGCGAACTTTCGAATGCATATAGTAAATAACGCGCCGCAGATGCAGATTGGTGCTGATCAAGGCCAGAACATGGTGGTCTCGATGGCCAACATGTCGTCAGAAGCGCTTGGGGTAGCCAATATAGATCTCACCACTGTTAAGGGCGCGTCATCGGCTTTGGGCAAGATCAACAAGGCTATTGATAAAGTATCCAGTGAACGCGCGAAACTTGGTGCTTTCCAGAACCGCCTCGAGTTCGCCATCAACAACCTGCGTAATACGCACAGTAATCTGACTGCTGCCGAGTCGCGCATCAGAGACGCTGATATTGCCATGGAAATGATCGAGTTCACCCGTAACCAGATTGTTTCGCAGTCTGGTACCGCAATGCTGGCCCAGGCCAATGTGGTGCCCCAGGGGGTGTTGCAGTTGCTCGGCTGATTGAAAATTATATCAGCCCACCTTAACGGTGGGCTGATAACGACAATGTATGAGCTTTTTGTCTGGAGTTGCCAACAGCTTTGCGCTGTCAGGCTCCAGATATGGAACTGTGAGGTGTGTGGCTCTTATGACCAAAAGCCATAAGAGCCCCCAGATGATTCGATGTAATTTCGTATCCTGTATTTGATGAAGCTGTGTTGTGTTCACATGGATATGGGCACACTTGATCACTTCAGGATGGAATCGGTAGAGTTTGATTACGAGCACGGCTGGGAAGTAGTGTGAAAAAACGCGGGCCAGTCCCGTGTTATTGGGAAAATATGATTTTTGCTCTCAATTGCAGAGACGGACTGAAAAATATGGCGAGGCTTTGTGTAATTCCCGGTGAGCACTGCGGGATACGTGGCTCTAATGTTGTTTACATTTTATTGAGAAAGGAGAAAGTTATCATTTACAACTCTTGCTGACCTGACGGCGCAGAGCCGCGTTAATTTAATCTGGTTGATTCATGGAGGAATTTGCTTCGAAGCTGCTGTAAATCTGTCAGCTTCGCAAGCAGTGTACCAATAGTTTAAAAACACAATATGATCGATTGATCAGGAAGGAGTGAGTTTTCCAAGGTTTACTGCTCTATGGCGCAGGGATGCGCTAAATCTATTAAATCGATTCATGGAGGAATCTATTATGACATTACGTATAAATCAAAATGTGTTGTCGCTAAATACCTATGGTGCGGTAAGTCAAACCGCTTCACGTCTGGAAAAATCCATTCAGAAACTCAGTTCAGGTCTGCGCATCAACAGTGCTTCTGATGATGCCGCTGGTCTGGCTATAAGCGAGAAAATGCGGCGTCAGATCCGAGGTCTGGGCCGTGCAGTTCTCAATGCTCAAGATGGTATTTCCATGATACAGACCGCTGAAGGCGCACTGGGCGAAACTCACAGTATTCTTCAGCGTATGCGTGAACTTGCCGTTCAGGCTTCGAATGATACGCTTACCAGTAATGACCGCGTCGAGATTCAGAAAGAAGTTAATCAGCTTCGTTCTGAAATTGACAGAATTTCTCAGAATACCGAATTCAATACCAAAAAACTTCTGGATGGTAGCCAATCTGCTCATCTCAGCTCAAGTTCGAAGTACGTTAACGGTATTGTAACCGGAAATGTCATTGATGGCAGTGATTACGTTGTAAGTATAGCTCTTGTTAGCGGTGGTATTTCGCAATTGCAGAGAAGCCAGGTGTATACCAATAAAGATTCTGGTGATCTTGCTGAAGGCAGTACCAAACTGCAGGACATCGCCCAGTTCTATGATACGAACGGTACATTTACTCTCGACTCACCGCAGCAGCTTACCATTACAGGGAACTCAAA
Source organism: Candidatus Rifleibacteriota bacterium (assembly GCA_018818125.1). GTDB lineage: Bacteria > Muiribacteriota > Ozemobacteria > Ozemobacterales > Ozemobacteraceae > Rifleibacterium. The sequence goes on along the minus strand of JAHISQ010000165.1, from coordinate 99,088 downwards.
AGAATCTACTATTACCATTGATGCTCAGATGAGTCTCAATGAACTTGCCGCTGCCATTCAACAGGCTATCAGCAGTGATGCTGGCCTGGATATCAAAAACACCAGCGCAGGTGTGATTGGCACTGTCGCTACAGGTGTTTCGGGGATGGGCGGTTACATTGAGGTCGTTTCCGGTTCTGTTGGTGATTCTGGCAAATTCTCGGTTGCCGGCCCACAGTCTGTTGTTGATTCCATTGGTTTCGCGACTTCACGGCAGTCAGAAAACAACCTGGTGCAGCTGACTATTGACGATGGCCAGGGTAATATCCGCAATGTCAGAACCAGCTCTAATCGTGCAGCTGGTCTGCTTGAAGGCATAGATCTGCAGTTCGACTCTCAGGCTGCTCAGGTTGCCGGTAACGGCGGTATGCAAGATGGTATCAGGTTTGCGGCTTCCCAGGTATTCACTATTCAAGTTGGCACCACTACGACTACCTTTACTATCGTTTCTGGCGACTGGACAATGGAGGGTATTGCCAGATCATTTAACGATCAGGCAGAAGCAGCTAGCGTGACTGGTCTTTCAGCTAGCATTGCTGACGGCGAATTGCGCATCAGCTACGAACCGCCAACTTCCACCGGTCTTTCGACCATAACTATTACATCTGCCAGCGCTGATGTGCTTGGTATTTACAATGGCGTTAAAAGCGGCTTTGTGCAAGGCGATAAAGATGAGTCGAAGGCTATTAGCGGCTTCAGTATGTATTCGGAGATTACCGTAATTGCTACGGTGATCTTCACAGTCGCTGATGGGGACAACGACAGCTTAGCCATTACCGGATACAGCACCGTAGTTTCCAAACAAGTAGCAGATCTGAAGGAAATTGGCAACTTTGTTGCCAGCGTTAATATCCAGCTCAGTAGCACTAGTGTAGTTGTGGATGTAAGACTTGATGAGGTTAATGGCTCTCTTGCCTTTACCTCGACAAGAGTTGGCCAGGAAAACCAGGATGGCGCTGCCGCAATTAAGAGCTTAGTTTCTCTGGGTGTCAATGATACTGAGGCGTTGACTAAGTTTGGTTTTACCAACGGCACAGCCAGGGGTACTGGCGATACTAACTTCAGAATTCATGTTGTTGATAACAAGCCGCAGTTTCAGATCGGTGCCGATGCCGGTCAGAACATGCAGATCTCAATGGGTGACATGTCTTCTCTCGCTCTGGGTGTCGATAAACTCGATATGACCAGCGTTGAAGGCGCTCAGTTGTCGCTGGCTAAGCTTGGTAAGGCCATTGATACTGTGTCATCTGAAAGAGCTAAGCTTGGTGCTTTCCAGAACCGTCTCGAATACTCAATTAACAATCTTCGCAATACCTCAAGCAATCTGACTGCTGCCGAGTCACGCATCAGAGACGCTGATATCGCGATGGAAATGATTGAGTTCACTCGCAATCAGATCGTGTCTCAGTCAGGGACAGCTATGCTGGCTCAGGCCAACATGGTTCCGCAGGGCATATTGCAGTTGCTCAAATAATCAGTCAGATTTTGTGGCGGCCGGGATACCGGCTGCCATAAAATCTGGCAGGTCAATTTGCTGAGTTGCGAACATGCGCAAAAAAAAGCCGCCGGGGTTGCCGGCGGTTTTTTTGCGCGTCGGTTAAAAAAAAACAAAAGATGCCGTTAAGTATGATGGCAGAAAATTAATGTTTCTGCTGAAGTTCAGGAGGTGATCACTGGTTCCTTAACTGACAACTTAATCGCAGAATAGCTGTGAGCCAATCGCGCATGGATGCGCGAACCCAATAAGATTCAAGGAGGAATCAGTATGTCACTTAGAGTTAATCATAATATCCCGGCGGTCTCTGCTTACCATCAGATGCTGGGAGTGTCGGACAGACTCGAAAAATCAGTTGAAAAACTGAGTTCTGGCTTAAGAATAAACCGCGCTGCCGATGACGCAGCGGGTTTGACCATCAGCGAAAAATTGCGTCGTCAGGTGCGCGGTCTTGCCCGTGCCACCATGAACGCTCAAGACGGAATCTCAATGATTCAGTCGGCCGAAGGTGCTCTCAACGAAACTCACAGTATTCTGCATCGCATGCGTGAACTTGCTGTTCAGGCGTCAAATGACACGCTCACCAGTCGCGATCGTCTCGAAATTCAAAAAGAGGTCGTGCAGTTGCGTGACGACATTAACCGTATTGCCTTCAACACTGAATTCAATACCAAAAAGTTGCTTGACGGCAGTCAGAACGCAGCTATCAGCACGAGCTCTGCTTATGCTCGTGGTTTGGTAACCGGTTCTGTCTCAACAGGTGGCGACTATCAGGTCAGTCTGGCGCTTTTGCAGGCCGGCTCGGCTCAGCTGCAGACTACGCATATTTTCTCTCTGCGCGACAGCAATGAACTGGCGCAGGGCGATACCATGCTGCTCAGTATCGCGCAGTTCTATGATGCCAATGGGGTATTTTGTCTCGAAGAGCCGCAGACAATTACCCTGAACGGTAATTCTCGCACTGCTGAAATGGTTATCGATGCTTATACCAGCCTCGATGAATTTGCTTCGCGCCTGCAGAGAGCCATGATAAGTAAAAGCGAAGGTCTTGGCATGGCTAACTCAGTTGTTAACGTTGCAATTACTGCGCAAAGTATGGTTTCCGGACTGGGTGGCTATCTCGAAATCACTTCGGGGTACATAGGGGAAAAAGGCCGCGTGAGCGTGGCTGGTGATCAGAGTCTTATCGATGCTCTGGGGATATCTACTGCTCGTGCAGCCAAAGACAACCAGATTGAAGTTGCTTTGACCGATAAAGACAAGCAGACAAGGGTTACTCAGATTGATTGTGATCGAGCTTCTGGTCTGCTTAATGGTATAGACATACAATTTGATTCACAGGCGGCTCAAATTGCTGGTAGTCGTGGTCTGGAACAGGGTTTATACTTTTCTTCGACTGAGAGCTTTATGGTTGAGGCAGGTGGTCAGCTGATGGGACTTATAGTTGCCAGCGGCTACAGCACTCTCGAAGGTATTGCGCGCAGTTTTAACATGCAGATCAGTACTGCAGGTGGTGGAATGTCGCTCAATGGCTTGTTTGCCAGTGTTGCTGAAGGCGAGATCAGGTTGGCATATCAGAGGCCTGTATCTGTATCATCGGCTTTTGGCAATGCTATGGAAATTACTTTTGCCGGGCCTTCTTCGGTTCTTGGCTTTCAAAATGGTATGTATAGCGGCTTTGTTGATAGCAGCAAGGATGCTGATAAACTGGCGTGGGGTTTCAGCATGTATCAGCCAGACATAGCTGTCAGCACAGTGGCAACGCTGGAGGTCGGCGATGGTCAGAAATCAATACTGATAAATCTTTGTACATCAATTTCGGCGAAACCGGGTGTTGCTACTGTTGCTGACATGGTAAGTTTTGAAGAGCTCAAAAACAAGGCAAACCAGGACTTTGTTGATGCCGGAGTTAATGTGCGTGTTGATCAGACTGATGGTGCAATGATGTTTACTTCAACCCTTATCGGGCGGAATAATGTAGCGGCTGGTACTGCTTATTCGAGTATGGTTACAATCGAGGCGGTAACAATTACTGCACTCAACGCGACTGTCGAGGCTGGCGAAAGCATGTTGCGCTATTTCGGAATGACTGCTGGTACAAAAAGCGGCGTTGGCGATACCAACTTCCGTTTTCATGTCGCGCAGAATGAAAACCAGTATCATATTGGCGCCAACCAGATGGAAGCAATGAAAGTTTCGTTTTCAGAAATGTCAGCCCGCGCACTGGGTGTTGATAATCTCGATATGACTACAGTTGAAGGTGCAGAGTTGGCTATCGGTAAACTGAATAAGGCGATTGACAGGGTTTCTGCGGAACGATCAAAGCTTGGGGCTTTTCAAAACCGGCTTGAATACACAATTACAAATTTGCGTAATATGCACGTCAACGGTACGGCAGCTGAATCTCGAATAAGAGATGCAGACATTGCGAGCGAAATGATAGAATATACACGTAATCAGGTAGTAAGTCAGTCTGCCAATGCGATGCTGGCCCAGGCAAATACCAACGCTGCCGGGATACTAGGTCTATTGCGCTGATATTAAAAGAAAATTGGCTTAATATAGGTGTATTCGCTGTGAAAAAACACTTTAACAGCTGTTTTTCATCTAAAAACGTTGAATTAGCTGGTAATGATCTGGTAAATCATGTCGATAAATATACTAGGATACAGGATAAGTGTGTCTATTTGGTGGCTCTTATGTTGCGCAGTATGCAAGGATGCAAAAGCGTAGATTCAAGGAGGAATCTTGTGAAGCAGTCGGTATCGGATAAAAGTCTGGCCGTAAGGCGTCAACCTTGCGAATTACTCGCGGGCAGGTCGCGTTTTCCGCAGTATGAACGGGGCGACCGTTTTGACGTGTTTTCACAGTCAGCGTTAGATATCATCTTGTATAGGTATTGCGGAGTGTTTTGTTGCGCATATATTTTGGCTGGTGAGAGTTTTTGAGAAATAGTTTTAAGATTATGAAAGGAGAGTGTTTAAAATGGAAGTAGGTAATTTAAAACCAGTCTTGGATCCCTCTCAGGTTCAGGGGCAGACCAATGCTGATAAAACCGGCGAGACAACGGCTTTTAAGCCATTGGACAACAAGCAACTCGAGACGCCCAAAGAGAATCGCGAGAAAACAGAGAAAGATCTTCAGGAAGCTGTCGATAAATTGAATAAGACTGCGATGATTTTTGACAGATCGTTGCGGTTTCAGGTTCATGGTGCGACACACAGAACAATGGTGTCGGTGGTAGATATTGCTAATGACAAGGTTATTCGCCAGATTCCGAACGAGGAAGTTCTCGATCTCGTAGCGAAAATGGAAGATTACATGGGGCTTATTTTCGACAAAAAAGCATAAATAGAATAGAAAAGAAAATCAGCAGGTCTGATTTGCATCAGGAGGTTTAATATGGTCAGCAGTATAAGCAGAAACTGGGTTGGCGGGCTCTCTTCAGGACTTGACACCCAGTCTTTGATCGATCAAATGATGAAAGCAGAAAGCTATTCCAAATACAGCCTGCAGCGCAAACGCACTACCATGGACTATCAGCGTACCATGCTTCAGGAAGTCAATCTTAAGCTTTTTGAATTACAGAATAAGGCTACTGACCTGACCTTCAGCCGCACTTTCAACTCGAAAAAGATAGATGCCAGCGACCCGCGAACAGTTAACGCGAGTGCGACTACTGACGCGGCTATAGGCAGCTACACCATGCATGTTAAGCAGATCGCTACCGCCACCACGGTTTCTTCTCAGGGGAAGCTGGCGGGCGCTCTTGAACTTGGTTACAATCTGGCGAGCACTAAGCCGCTTGGAGGTTCTTCGACCTCTCTTGATGCACTTGATATTACTCCTGGCAATCTCGAAGTTAGAATCGTTGGTGGCGGCTCTGGCACCTACAATATTTCCACCGGTGCGACCGGTACTACTTCGGTTCAGGAAATGATAACCAATATCAATGCCAGTATCAATAATAAGCCTGAACTGAAGAACAAGCTCAATGCCAGCTATGACGCTCGTAACAACAGCATACGCTTTAATCTGCTCGACCAGAGCCTCACAGTGGAAGTTGCTGACGTAGCGTCTGATGGAGTTATCGCTAAAATGTTTGACGCAGATGGTCAGATAGATCTGAACAAAGATCTGCCGGGAATGGAATCGGGTCTGAAAGATATCAGATCTGGACTTGAAACGACTTTAGGCGATCTTGGCATGACCTTGGCTACCTTGGGCACTTTTACAATTGAGAGAGCTGGTACCGGAATTCCAGAGGCATTTGATATTTCCGGGCTGGCGCTTGGTACAAGCGTAGAAGAGCTGATAAAGTCTCTTAACAGCCAAATAGACGGCAAAGACAGTCTGATTAAGGGCGGCGCAGCTACCGGTAATCCGGCTGACCGGCTGGTCGAATTTCGTTATGACCAGGGCAGCGGCAAGTTGCAGATGGTTAACACCAACTCTGCTGACACCAATTTTTTTAGTGTTGAAGAAGCCAGTTCTGGCATTGTTGATAAGCTGTTTGGAGGGATTCTTAAAGTTTCCTCACTTGATAAGGGCGAGAAACTCAGCAGTGAAACATTTGCCCAGAGTATCTCGGCCGGCATATTTACCGTAGATGGTGTGCAGATAAGTATTAATCCGGCGACTGATGATCTGCAGGGCGTCTTGTCGCGCATTACTGCCATGACCAATCTAAATGCCACCTACGATTCAAAGAGCGATGTAATTTCACTGACTCGTAAAGATGGCAGCACTGCTCCGATAGGTATTGGATCGTCTAATGATACCAGCAACTTCCTTGGCGTTACCGGTCTGATTGCAGGCAGTCAGGCCTCTGCCGCCAACTTGTCGAGTTCGAGCGGACTGGGATTAACATTTGCGGATTCTCGCGCCAATGATATTACAACTGAATTTGGTGTTGCCGCAGGCACCCTCAAGATACTGGTTAATGGTCAGGCAAGCGATATAAGTTATGGTGTGGGCGAAACTCTCAGCGACATTGTCGACAAAATTGCTGCGATAAGCGGAGTTGATAAGGCCTACTATGATGCTACAACCGGCAAAGTCAATATTTCTACCAAAGAAAAAGGTACTGATGTAAGCCTCGAGATTCAGGATGTTGGCGTTGGCACGCTTGGCAGCGCTCTAGGCCTTGCCAGTGGACCGGTAAATGGTCTTGATACCGGCTCCAGCATTGTCAGTGCGCGCCCGATTTCAGATGTGAAAACGGCTTCGCCGCTTGCCAGTGCTGGTTTCGCCTCTCCAGTTACCGCTGGTAGTTTCAGTATCAATGGCGTGAAGTTCAGTATTAACAGCACTTCCAGTATGACGCTTGATCAAATTACCAGTGCCATAAATAACAATACTCAGGTAGGCGTTAAAGCGCATTACGACAAAACCAACGGCAAGTTTGTGCTGACCTCAACAGAAACCGGTAATCGGGCAATTGCGCTGGGTTCTTCTAGCGACAGCAGTAATTTTCTTTCAGCAATGGGTTTGTCGAGCGCTTCGCAGAATGTTGGCAGCAACGCAATTTACAGCATAGACGGTGTTTTTGGCGGAGCCGATCAGGTCAGCCAGGATAACAGTATAAGCGATGTGGTGAACGGTGTTACCTTTAATCTTTATGACGCAACCGACGCCAGTGGTGTCGTTGTCAACGTTGAGGCCGATACTGAAGTCGCCAGCAAGGCCATTGCCGATTTCCTTGAGTCTTATAACGAAGTTACTGAAATTGTCTTCAGCAAACTTAACGAAGGCCGCAACTGGGAATTGCAGGCGCTTACCGACGATGAAAAAAGTGCTCTTTCTGAAAGCGACCTTGCTGGTTATGAGGAGGCTTTTAAAGTTGGTCTGCTCTCTGGCGATAACACGCTGCGCAGCGTCAGGTCGCAAATGCGCCTGACCATGTCGTCAATAGTTCCAGGCATTGATAAGCTGTTCGACAGCCTTTCTGATATTGGTATCACTACTGGTGTCGTGGGGTCGAGTTACAAGGATACAATGACAGGAACGTTGCAGATATCGAGCCAGGAGGCTCTGGATGCGGCGTTAAAAGCGAACCCTGATAAGATTGCTGCGCTTTTTAATCAGGACTCCACCGATCGTAATAAGATGGGTATTGCCCGACGACTGAAAGACGTGTTAAATGAATATACCAAGTCTGATGGTCTGTTGACCAAAAGGGCTGGGCGTTCAGGTGTTGCGAGTTCGAACAGCGAAATGGATAAACAGATTTCGCTGATTAATACTCAGATTGCTACACAGGAAGAGCGCCTGCGTACACGCGAGGAAGCTCTGCTCAAACAGTTTTCTACTCTAGAAACCGCGATGGCTAATTACCAGTCGCAATCATCGGCGTTTGCCAGTCAGCTTTCACAGCTTTCAGGAAGCTAAGTTGTCTGTTGATCGAAACAAAACTATTATTGAAGGTGATAAGTTGGAAATCTTATTGAATGACGGCAAACTTGATATAGAGGGACTCAGTCCTGATGTGACAGTGGTTGAGCTTCTCGCGACTGTTGAGGACTCTTTAAAGGGTAGTCATGCAACTGTCATCGAAATTGCTCTCGATGAAAAAAGTTTTTCACCTGATGATGTCGCTGAAATTTCTGAACTGAAAGTGTGCGATTTTCAGAAAATTGAATTTTTTACTGCGACCGCTCAGGAAATGATACGGGATGCTTTTGCTGATGGCGAAGATGGTTTGCAGCATCTCGAAGAACTGGCGCTAGAAATAGCATCTGATTTGCGCATTGGCAACATTAAAGAAGGCATGGAAAGCTATCTTGAGTTTGTCGATGGTATCGAATGGCTGGTTACTATGTTGAAAAATGCTGATCTGGCCTTTGCCTCAAACATGGCTGAATCATCAATGGAAGGCAATCGCCAGAGTATTGTGCAAAGATTGATTGAACAGATGAACCAGATTCAGCTAGCTCAGGAAAGTCAGGACTGGGTTGGTCTGGCCGATCTTTTAGAATATGAATATCCTGAAATTTTACAGGATAGCAAAGGTTTTATAAAAAGCATTCTTGAATCCTGACAGGAGTTCGCATGGGCGATGTGTTATTCAACCGAAATCTTGCGGCTTTACGGCGACACCCGGCAACCTTCAATCTGGTTAATGGTGTTGCAGGGAGCTTCGCACCCGAAAAATACCGGGTTGAAAACGCTAAGAATGGCCTGCCTACATTGATCCTGCACGAAGATGGTTCGCGCCCACTGGCTTTTCACAGTCGTTACGACCCGTTGTCGGAAGCCGTCAAACAGGTTGCGGCCAGTTACGAAGGACAGACTCATATTCTTCTGCTCGGATTTGGTCTTGGTTACATGGCCGAAGAGATACTAAAGCTGATAAAAATACGGGTTGGCGGTGCCCAGCTGTTTGTTGTCGAACCGGACCCTGCCATTTTTATAGCGGCAATGCATGCTCGAGATCTTGTCAGCCTTCTCGAAGACACACGAACTGCTTTGTGTGTCGGTTTAAATCCTGATGAGATCGGCGATTTCTGGACCGCCAATTTAGACTGGACTGTTCTTCAGCGCCTGGCGATTATCGATTATCCGCCGGCAAAAGCTCGTTCTAAAACCTATTTTGAGCGGGTTGTCGAAAAGATCAGATATTTGTGCAATCGTTCAAAAGGCAATCTGGTAACTCTGATGCATTCAGGGTTTGAGTTTCATTCGAACTACTTTGCCAATCTCGCGGCAGGTTTTTCTCTGCCGGGCGTAGAGAGACTTTTCGGCAAGTTTAAAAATGTTCCGGCAATAATAGTGGCTGCTGGCCCTTCCCTTGATCGCAATATGCATCTGCTTGCCCAGGTCAAGGGAAAATTTCCGATTATTGCTGTAGATACCGCGCTCAGGCAGCTTGTAGCCAACGGTATTAAGCCAGACGTTGTGTGTGCAGCCGATCCTTCTTACGAAAATTCACTCGACTTTGTCGGTGTAGAGAACGAGATGGACGTGGTTCTGGCCGTAGAACCAATGACACACCCTGATATCTTTGCCAGTTTCAAGGGCCCCAAAATGCTTATGACCTTTGGCGGCGGTCTGCATCCGATTTTTAAAGACTTGCGTGAGCCTGTCGGTACGGTGATCTGCTGGGGGTCTATTGCAACTACAGTTTTTGATTTTGTGCGCAACCTGGGCTCTGACCCGATTGTTTTTATTGGCCTTGATCTTTCGTTTCAAGATGGTCGTCTACATGCACGCGGATCATACTCTGACGACATTCTGTTCGAAAAAATTAACTCATTTACTTCGATCGAGCATGAGTCAGCGGATTACATCAATACCCGTGGCAGATACAAACTGATTCGGTCTGATGGTATGATTCTGTACACCGATGAAAACATGAAATTATATCGAGACTGGTTCGAAGACCAGTTCAGGCAGACGTCAGCAAAGATAATCAATGCTACTGAGGGTGGTGTCGTAGATAAATACGTCGAAATAATGCCGCTGGCAGCTGTGATAGAAAAATATGCAGCATCTGCAGCGCCAGTTCGTGCAATTATTGATGAAGCCTTGCAAAGGCCTGTTAAAGCTGATCGCAAGGCGTTGCAGAACCGCCTGGCTAATTATCGAAAGTCGATTCGCCGCAACGAAAGTGAAGCACGTCGATCAGTCGCGGTTTGTCGGCGACTACTGAATACCTATGGTTCTGCACTGCCGTCGCAGTTAACTGGCAAGGCCAGCGCAGAGTATTACGACATAATGAAATTGCATGATGAGATTTGCATAGATAAAGATATTTTTGCCTGGTTTTCGATACATCAGACCAAATTCATTACTCGTCATACGATGGAACTGAATAATCTCAGATCGTCGCAGCAGGCTAAGGTCGGCGACTGGATCAAAGAGATAATCAGTTTTTTTGCCGCACTCGATAGTTTTCATGAATATCAGATACCACTTCTCGAAGAAGCTATCACTTCTCTGGGCCTGGCAGATGAATCAGATTTCAAATCGGAGGGAGATCTATCCCAATGAGTAGTCCTTACAACCAGAACACTGCCTATCGTAAGACCCAGGTCGAAACTGCTTCGCCGGAAGCATTGATTTTGATGCTCTATGACGGAGCTCTCAGGTTTATGAGCCAGGCCGAAATTGCCTTTGAAGAAAAGAATATTGAACAGATAAGCAATCTGCTGCTCCGGGTTCAGGCAATTTTTGCCGAGCTGATGTCGGCGCTCGACAAGGAAAAGGGCGGTGAAATTGCGGTAAATCTCGAAAGGCTATATGTGTTTTTTCTCGAAAAACTGGGCGATGCCAACATGAAAAAGGATCCAATTCCACTGGTTGAGATAAAGCCTTTGGTACAGAACTTGCGGAATACATGGGAAATGGCGATGCAGAAGCATCAAAACTCGGCGCCGGCATTACCGCCGCGCCCAAGGTTAAATGTAGCTGGTTAAGCAGAAAGGCAGGTGAGCGATTTGTCTGGAACAAGCGGAATAAGCGGCGCAGGGTCAGCAGCAGATCTGATGAAAGTTCTTGAGACGAGCATGCAGGCCGAAGTTGAATTGGCACAAAAGATTGTTAAAATGGCCAACGCATCACAGGTCTCTGAAGCAGAAGCCACCGGGCTTGGAAAAATGGTTGATACGTACGCCTGATTTTTTAACGGGTTGAACTGCCAGCAGAATCTTTTTGTGCACTAAACCACCGGGTGTGTGCGCTATTGGCACAATGACAGAAAAGAGAAAAGTCCGCTCTGGATTTTTCTCTTTTCTTTGTGGTGCTTTTTGGTATAGTAGTTTGATCGATTTGCATCCCGCAGTGTTCACAGGGATTAGGTGCTCTTATCGCCTTTGGCCATTACAGTCATGTTATCGAAGTATTCACAGAATGGCGGCGGGCGCGTAAGCTCACCGGGACTGGAGTCAGCCATAAGTACTGGTATAGTTTTTTATATCGATGGTCTTAAAAACCTGTATCGTCGCAATGCCAACCTAGTTACGCCTGTAACTGACGGGTTGACGGCTTTGCAAATTCTGCACAACCGCTTCAAGGGACGTGGAATTATTGCTGGCTTTGCTTTGGCTGTGCCAGATAACCCTGAGTATGCACCAATTATTGAACAGGCAAAATCTCTGGGAATCAAGCCGGTAATTTTTGCCGCGGAAAAGATTGTCGAAAAGCCGATATCGTTGCAGCAACAGCGATGGGGGCTCGAAGACGACAGCGGTAACGATACCCTGATCGGTGCGGTTCTTGCGCAGACACAGGAGCTTACCGCCTGGAAGACATTGGTTCTGATTCCACTTGCCAACCTTCTGGTAGAAGCTGCAGAAGTTTACGCCAGTCTGGAATTGTATCGTCGCGAGGCTTTCGATACTTGTTTCGCTGACGAACGAGTATCGGGCGCTGGATGGGCAATATTCAGTCATGAGCTTCTTATTGGACTGATGCGTAGTCACGAAGATCTCATGTGGGCACGTGGTGGGCTGGCCTGGGCTCTTAAAAAACCTCTTTATCCGTTCAAATTGGGCGCCTGGCACTGCCCGAGAGTTAGACCGCGTATCGCTGCGGATCTTCGGCTTAACTCTGAACGCATGCAGCATGTTCTGAGTGTGGCTGCCGACAAGGATTTTGCTACCAGCCTGTTTTCCTACGAAAAGTGGCTGGCAGATTCCGGATGGGAGCGCCATTTTTGCAACTATGCTCCCATGATAATCAAGCTTGAGCCAACGAATGAATGCCATGCCAGCTGTTTTAACTGCCCGCACAGCAATATGCAGCGCGAGCGTAAATATCTGTCCCTGGATCTGGCAAAGCGTTTTATCAGCGAATTTTCTGCTGGCGATGACGTGAGCTGGGTGTTCGCCGGCATGGGTGAGCCATTATTACATCCAGATCTGGCAGCAATGCTAAAGATGGTCGCTCGATTTTCTGTCAGCTTGCAGACTTCACTTCAGCTACTGCCAGAAGATCCAGATTTTCCATGGTTTTCACTTGATCATGTTCGTGTAAGCACAGATTCACTCGCTAAAGATGATTTCGACAAGGTGAGACCCGGCTGTAACTGGGAAAATATTGAAAAATTTCTGGCTTTTGCGAGGGAGCAGAAAAAGGCTTTTCCTGATAAATTTCCGGAAATCGGCATCTCGATGTTGCGTCACCTTCATACTGAGGCACATCAGTTGCAATTTTTGCGTTACTGGAAACAGGTGGTTAAGCCTGTATATCGCGAAAACTTTTTTCGCTGGCCCTTCGATCTAGCGCCAGAGCCAGTTCAATGGTATCAGATTCTGGGAGAAGCGGAATATGGCCGCCAGGATTCACGCAGCTCGAAGGTCGATTTTACTCCGGTAAAACGGCGGCCCTGCCGTCATGCCCTTTTATCGGCAACCGTGCTCGCGAATGGAGACATTACCATCTGCCCCTACGACTTTGAAGGTCGCCATGTCTTTGGTAATCTTGAAGAACAATCGTTGAAGCAGATCTGGAACTCTCATGCGGCCGAAAAATTTCGTTTTCAGCATCTGGAAATGATGTTTTCTGACGACCTGCCATGCGGCAGCTGTCGTGACTGGTATCATCCAATCTGATCTCTATGCCAAAGACTTTATATTGGCTGTTTTAAGTTGACAAATTGCTCGGCAAATTCAGTAACAAAAAAAGCAGTCTCACGAGTGTGAGACTGCTTTTTTTAAGAGGCTTTACTTCCGTAATTAGTCTATTTTTGGGGTTCTGATACAGTGTCCAAGTTCTTTGCACATAGCGCTGCCACAGCAATCTGCCTTTTTTGGCTTAATGCAGCCATTCTTACAGGCTTCGCCACATACATGGTGGCCCCAGCGTTTTTTACCGGATTTTACGGTTTTTTTAGCTTCGTTAGCGTCACTGCAGTTTTTGCAGGGTTTATCGCATTTTATGCCGGTGATCTTATGGCATTTGTCGCCTTTGGGGCAAGCTTTTGGGGCTTCTTTGAGTGCTTTTTTGCCGCATTTAGATCCTTTAGCGCAGCCTTTGCATGATTTCTGGGCTTCCTTACCGCATTCTTTTTTTGCTTCTTTGCACATGGCGCTGCCGCAACAGTCTTTCATTTTTGCTTTAGTGCAGCCGTTTTTGCAGGCTTCGCCACATACGTGATGGCCCCATTGCTTTTTACCGTGTTTTTTGTGTTTTTTGATTTCACCGCAATCTTTGCAGTTGCCATCACATTTTTTTCCGGTAACTTTGCAGCATTTATTACCCTTGGGGCAGGTCTTGCCAGTGTCCGTCTTAACGACTTCCTGGCCCTGAGAGACGTTAACCAGGTAAGCATCCCAATCGGCCTTTCTGGCAGAGAATTCTGCGTTGAGAGATTCGAGCAGTGCTTTGTCTTCGGGTGTGGCGTTAGTCGTAGTAACAACACTCAGAATCTGTTGCCTGAGCACCTGCATTTGAGCAAGATGGTCGAGCCATGCCTCGTTGTCAACGGCGCGAACGTCTGCGGCAAATGCCGGCAGAGCAAAACAGAAACCAAGAAGAATAACCAGTAGTTTCTTCATACATCCTCCTGTAATTTTGATCAGTCAGTATTGTAACTTAGCAGGAAGTATGAAAGCAATGGGAATTTCTTTGTGTTATTAGGCGGCTCTAATGGCCTTTGGCCATTAGAGTCACTTATCCTGTAGTGCTCACCGGGAGGAGCCTTCGCGGTAACTTGTAAAATTCATTTGACCGCGTTCGACCTTTATTTCTCTCAGGTTCAGTTTAAATGGAAATTTTTCCAGATCGAGCACAGGGTTGATTTTTTTTACGATCATGCCTACGAATGATCTGGGCATAGTCATCCGGTTTACTTTCATTTTGCTGGCATAAAACTGTATTTCGCGGCCATCTTTGACTGAAAGCTTTCCTGTTGCCCAGAATTCGACTCTGACCATGCCATATTTTGTGGCGCCAGAGAGTTCTATTCTGTCCGGGAGCATCTCGATGCGCGGCTTGTGTACCTTGATGGATTTGCTTTTGGCTTCCAGAAAATCGTTCATATCGGTTTCTTTTACTATTACATCCATGTTGATGTTCTTCATCGAAACCGGGTCGATTTTTTCTTCCTCAAGCAGCTTCTTTGTGTCGAGCTGAACATCTTCAAATTCAATGTCGGCTTTGTGCAGATAGAGCTTTTCAACCTGACCACGCGAAGTGTGAACTTCGACTTTCTTAAAGCGCCCTTCAATGCAGTCTTTATCCCCATATTCCGTGTAAGGAGTAATGATTATGCTCAGTGATGCGGGATTATCGAGCAATTTATTCATCGCCGAGATCAACTTTTCATGAATAATTTGGGGGTTTGCGGCAATCTGCGCGGTGATAGCCGGGTCGGGTTGATAGTCCTTTTTGTTAGCTCCCCAGGTTGCGTTTGTGACAAAAGCAGCTATGACTGCTATCAACAGTAACTTTGCGAGATACCGGTTTAATTTAATTTTCATCAGGCTTCCAATTTTCGTTGCTTTAGAATCGTGCGACGCTATTCAATCAATTGTTCATCTTTAATTCTAAGCGATTTTAAATTATTATTCCAGATTTTCCAGAGGGTGTTGCCTTCATAGCCGCTCATTTTACTTGAGAAGCTAAGTGATCGCAGCGCCGGGTCGCTCAATGTTCGTTCAGTTGTGCTTACCAGATAGCTTTTGTCTGGGCTGTATGATTGCCCCGCAATCTTTAGCTCGCTTAATTCGCCGGCAAACCAGGTTGCATCACATCCCGCAAAGACTGTGCGCTGAGTATCAGAGTTTTTCACCATTGTACCCACGAGCTTGTACAGTTCGCGGCCGGTTAATCTGAAACTATGAATGCGTTCGTTCTCCATAGTGGCAAAAATATGTCCAGTACAGATTACATTGTCAACTAGATTCTGTGTGTGTGGCGTTCGCAGTAAGGTTACGTTGCTTCTGCAGGCCTGGTTTATCAGTCTGGCGTGTTGCTGATCTGCAAATCCGAAGGCTGAAGTTGATGCCTGAAAAGATGGCCTGATAACTCTGAGCGGTTGGGTGATTTTCTGTTTTACTCTGGTTCTGGCAATATCGAACAGTTGCCTGGCAACCTTACCGTCAGATTTGCTTAAAGGAAGGCGTCTCAGAGTAAGCCTGGGGTAGCTATTGTTGCGCCTGAAAATATTGATCAGCGGAAGATATTTATGGCCTTCTTCGATTGACAGAAACCAGAGGTTTTCCTGCTGCTGCAAAATTGTGGTCGAAAACAGTGGACGTGCACCCGCAAGTGGAATCTGAATGATCAGGTGCCAGCCAGGTCTTTGCTTTAACTCAGCTGCCAGTTCGTTAATTTCATCTTCTGGGAGATAGGTGGTTGAAATGGTAATGTCGTTATCGGCGAAATCAAGGTTGAGTCGGCGCAGACCTCTTTTCGGGCCGTCAATTTCTATGTTGCCCCAGTTGCTGATTGGCAGATAACGGCAGAGGTCATGGCTGATATAGTTGAAAAACCAGATCCGTTGATTGCCGGATTTTAGCATCTGATAAGGAGCAAAAATGGCTTGTTTATCTATTGTTTCATGGTTTGTCCAGACCCTCATCCGAATTTCTTTGCTCAGGCTCGAATCTGCGAACATCTCGAGATCGTTTGGGCTCAGACCTTGCGCATCTGGGTGGCAGCGACCAATCAGTTCGCGCTCAAGTTCGCCGCGAAACAGGTAATTCAAGGGCGAGTAAATGCTCGAATCATTGCCTGGAGCTATTACCAGGCTGTCTTTGTCTTTGAGTTTTCGAAAAGCGTTGAGCAGTTCGACTACTTGCCAGCACAGTGAGGGCTCAACCTTGAGGTCGCGATCGAGAGTTGCCAGATTGCCGCCAAGATTGCCGGGCATCAGAATCTGTAACGGTCTGAAAACTTCGGCGCCAGAAGTGTTTGTAACCAGTAAAAAAACGAGCAGCATTATGCAGGGCAAGCTTACAATGTGTCTTGCTTCAGTCATTGATACTTTTCACAATGTAAAATCCTGCAAAAGCGAAAATAAGATTCTGAGCCCAGGCTGCCATCATCGGTGGGATATATCCTGATTTGCCCAGAGCGGAAAAAATGCTCATCAAAACGTAATAGATAAAGATGATCAGAATCGAAACACCAAAGCCAATAAAGGCTCCGCTTCTATTGTTGGTGAGTCCGAAGCTGGCGCCAATGATGGCAAAAAAGAAGCTGGCAAAGGGCAACGAGGTTTTCATGGCCAGACCAACCCGCATTTCGGTGGTGTCCATGAACTGAGCACGTTCATAGGCTTCTATTCGTTCTTTAAGCTCATTGTAGCTCATTTCATTAGGTTTCTTGCTTTGTCTGGCAAAATCTTCAGGTGTTTCTTCGATTGAGTCGATGTGCATTTCGGCGACGATTACCGGTATCGGGAGTGTTCCCACCGTGTAATTCTGCAGCACGGCTTGCTTGAGTGTCCATGTCTTGCCGTTCCAGTCGGCGGTTGAAGCAGAGATTCGCTTATTAAGAATGCCGTTATTATCGTAATATTCAAGCAATACTTTTTCCATCTGGCCGCGCTTTTCATAAACTTTGCGCGCATAAACAAACGCACCGTCAGAAGAGCGCATGATCGTGTTTTCAGAGGCTTCTGGCTCGGTCAGGTGCAATATTTCCTGGCGCCTGATATTGCGTGCCCGTTCGTTGCTGCCTGGTACTACCAGTTCATTGAAACAAAAGCTGATAATCGTGATCGTCAGTGCAAAAGCGACAACGGGGAGCAGAATTCTGAAAAAATTTGTGCCCCCGGCGCGCAGAGCTGTGGTCTCGGAATCTTTAGACATGCGGCCGAACACCAGTAGGTTGGCGAGAAGCACTGACATGGGAAAGGTGAAAATCATGTCTTGAGGTAGTCGATTAAGAAACCATCGAAACATGACAGTCATGCTGACGTTTTCGTTAACTACATTTTGCAGTGCCGACATCATCGGATCAATCGCAATAATAGTGACGAAAAGAAAGAAGCCGAACAAAAACGGCCCAATCAGCTGGGTGAATATATAACGATCCAATATTCTGATCATTGTGTGATTAACTCATAGCTTGAATTTTTTGGCTCAGATGGTATTATGACTTTCAATTTATCATATTTCAACTTTAAAAGAGAAAGGAAGCAGAAAAATGAAAATAGCCATGATCGGAACTGGTTATGTTGGTTTGGTTAGTGGAACTTGTTTCGCTGAGTCCGGTAATGATGTAATCTGCGTAGATACCGATGTAAAAAAGATAGAGGATTTGAAAAACGGTGTCATTCCGATTTATGAACCCGGCCTTGAGGGCTTGGTGAAGCGAAATGTCGAAGAAGAACGCCTCACGTTTACCACCAATCTTGAAGAAGCCGTTGCTAAGTGTCTTTTGCTTTTTATTGCAGTTGGTACGCCGCCCGGCGAAGACGGCTCAGCCGATTTGCAGCACGTAATTGCAGTGGCTCGCGGCATTGGGCGCTGTATGACAGAATACAGAGTGATCATCGACAAGTCTACTGTGCCGGTTGGAACTGGCAACAGGGTTAAGGCTGTTATTCAGGAAGAGCTGGCCGCGCGCGGCGAGAGTATTCCCTTCGACGTGGTAAGTAATCCCGAATTTCTCAAAGAAGGCAATGCCATCGATGACTTCATGAAGCCAGACCGAGTAGTTATTGGCTGTGATGATGTGCGTACTGGCGAACTGATGAAAGAACTGTATTCGCCATTTGTCAGAACCGGAAAACCCATTTTGGTAATGGATATTGCCTCGGCTGAAATGACCAAATATGCTGCTAATGCCATGTTGGCAACCAAGATTTCATTTATGAACGATATCGCCAATTTATGCGAGATTCTGGGGGTCGACATTTCACAAGTGCGCCAGGGAATTGGCTCAGATTCCAGAATTGGGTATCCGTTTATTTTTCCAGGTGCCGGTTATGGCGGTTCGTGCTTTCCCAAAGATGTGCAGGCGCTGGTCAGAACAGCTGCCCAGAACTCTTATCGACTGGAAATTCTTGAAGCAGTTGAGGCTGTCAACTATCGACAGAAAAAAGTGCTGTTCAGCAAAGTAGTGCGCCGATTTGGTGCTGATTTAAAGGGTAAGACTATTGCGGTGTGGGGTTTGGCATTCAAACCTAATACTGATGACATGCGGGAAGCACCTGCAATAGTGTTGATTGAGGAACTACTTGCTGCCGGGGCAGTTGTTAAAGCCTATGATCCTGAAGCGGCAAAGGAAGCTCACAAGATTTTTGGCGATAGAATAAGTTATGGCAAAAAATGTTACGATGTTCTTGAAGGCGCTGATGCTCTTGTGATCGTAACCGAATGGAACGAATTCAGACGGCCCGATATGGATAAGATCAAATTACTGCTGAAAACCCCGATCATTCTCGATGGTCGTAATTTGTTCGAGCCTAACAAGATGTTGCAGCTTGGCTTTGACTACGAAGGAATCGGGAGGAGACTATGAAAATTATCTTGCCGGTAGCCGGAAAAGGAACCAGGCTTCGACCTCATACCTTCACCAAGCCTAAATCGCTGGTGCGCGTTGCTGGCAAGACCGTTTTGCAACACGTTATTGATGGTCTTAAAAAACTTAAAAATATTGACGAATACATTATCATTACCGATGAAAACGGCGAAATTATTCAGCGCTACATTGAAAAGCATTATCCTGCTCTAAGGGCGGTTTACATTCATCAATCAGAGCTTATGGGGCCGGCTCATGCCATTTCGCTGGCTTCGCCGCGCATTCAACAGGGTGATGATGTGCTGGTGGTTTTTAATGACACCCTGTTTGTGACCGATCTAACACGTATTTCCAAACTTTGTGATGGACTCGACGGGCTTATTTACTCAAAAGAAGTTGAAGATTATCAGCGCTTTGGCGTTAACGTAATGCGCGACAACATTATAGTAGATATGGTTGAAAAACCTGATGTGCCGATCAGCAAGCTGGCTCAAGTCGGCCTTTATTATCTCAAAGACGGCCGCAGTTTTATGGATTACATTGCCCTTGCCATTAAGCAGGACTTGCGGGTCAAAGGCGAGTTCTATCTGCCCGAAGTATTTAAATTGATGATAAAAGACGGCAAACTGCTTGGCGCACCTGAAATTGAGGAATGGCTTGACTGCGGTAAGCCCGAGACGTTGTTGCAGACAAATCGGTTTTTACTGGAGCGGGCAACCGGTAATCATGTGTGTATCGAAGGCTGTGTAATCATACCGCCAGTCTCAATTCACCCGAGTGCTGAGGTCCGTCACAGCGTGGTCGGACCTTATGTGTCGGTTGCCAAGAACTGCAAAATTTTCGATTCGATTATTCGTGACTCGGTAATTAACCCGAATTCATCTTTGCATAACACCGTTCTTGAGAGCTCGTTGATCGGAGATTCGGTAGAATTGACCGGGCAGTTTCAGCGTATGAATATTGGTGATAACAGCATCATAGATCTGAGTGCAAGGACCTTACTTAACCAGTAAACTTGCGCAATTGAGAGCGGTCTGTAAAAACTGGGGAGGTGAAGCATGCTTAATGGCAAAACTATTCTGATTACCGGTGGAACCGGTTCTTTTGGCAAGGCTTTTGTAAAGAGAGCCTTTGAGGAATTTGAGCCGCACAAGGTTATTGTTTACTCGCGTGACGAGTTCAAGCAGTATCAGATGTCACAGACTTTTACCTCAAACCGGTTAAGATTTTTTCTCGGTGATGTTCGTGATGAAAAACGGCTTTATCGGGCACTCGCCGGAGTTGATCTGGTTATTCATGCAGCTGCCATTAAACAGGTGCCAGCATCCGAATACAACCCGTTTGAGGCGGTGCAGACTAATATAATGGGAGCCCAGAACCTTATCAACGCCTCTCTTGAAGCCGGTGTTAAAAAAGTAGTTGCTTTGAGCACCGATAAAGCTTGCAACCCGGTTAACCTTTACGGCGCGACTAAATTGTGTTCTGACAAGCTTTTTATTGCTGCCAATGCCTATTCCGGTAAGTTGGTAACCAGATTTGCCGTTGTGCGTTACGGAAATGTAATAGGAAGTCGCGGCAGTGTTGTGCCGCTGTTCCAGAAACTTGCTGAGGCAGGAGAGTTGCCAATAACAGACGAACGCATGACCAGATTCTGGATAACTTTGCCGCAGGCGGTCAAATTCGTAGTTGATTCTTTCAATATTATGACCGGCGGTGAGTTGTACATCCCCAAAATACCCAGCATGCGACTTACCGACCTTGCACAGGCAATAGCGCCCGGCTGTCGTTATCGGGTCATTGGCGTTCGCCCGGGAGAGAAACTGCACGAGTTGATGATTTCCCGCGATGATTCGCGCAATCTTTACGAATTGAATGATCGTTATATCAAGATGCCTGATTTCCCTTTCTGGAAAGTTGTTTTGCCAGAAGGAGCTGTTGCGGTGCCTGAGGGTTTTGAATACTCAAGTGATACCAATACTCAATGGCTCGATATCACGGGACTTAAAGAGCTGTTGTTGCAGAAAGGTGTCGTTGAATGAATTTCATTCCCTATGGTCGGCAGGAGATTACTGCAGAGGACATCGAAGCTGTTGTTGGGGTTTTAAAGTCTGATTATCTGACTCAGGGCCCGGCTATCGAGAGCTTCGAAAAAGCAGTCTGCCTGGAAGCTGGCGCAAGTCATGCCATAGCCTGCAGTAATGGTACGGCCGCATTGCATCTGGCATGTATGGCAGCAGGTCTGCAGGCGGGCGACTCTGTGGTGGTGCCACCGATAACTTTTGTTGCCAGCGCTAATTGTGCAAGATATGTGGGTGCCAATATTCTGTTTGCCGATATTGATCCTACAACTCTGACCATGTCGCCGCTTGCCTGCCGAAAAGTGCTTGAACAGGCAGTGGCGAACAAAAAACCTGTTCGAGCTGTGGTAACTGTTGATCTGGCCGGTCACCCCTGCGATATGCAGGCTTTTTCGCAGCTTAAACAGGAATTTGGCTTTATCTGGATTCAAGATGCCTGTCATTCAATTGGCGCGACCTGGGAAGACAATCAGGGCATACGCTGGAAAGTCGGAGAGTGTCCGGATCCTGATATGACGGTTTTCAGCTTTCATCCGGTAAAGCACATCACGACTGGTGAGGGGGGCATGGTCCTGACACAAAGTGACCAGCTCGCTCATAAACTTCGACAACTGCGCAGTCATGGCATAACTCGCGAGTCCGCTGAATTTGTAAATCAGACAGAGGCTTTTGCTGATGATGGTTCGCCGAACCCTTGGTATTATGAGATGCAGCAGCTGGGTTATAACTACAGAATGACCGATATTCAGGCCGCGCTTGGCGAATCGCAATTGCACCGGCTTGCCGCAGGTATCGTGCGCCGCCGAGAAATTATGGCAGCTTACCATGCCCGTCTGAACAGGCATCCGCATGTTAGTTTTCCTGATGTGGCTGAGAGTGTCGGGCATGCTTACCATCTTGCAATTGTTCTGATCGACTTCGCATCGGTGGGTAAAACCCGGGCTCTGTTGATGAATCATCTCAAGCATGCCGGAATAGGTACTCAGGTGCATTACATACCGATTCCGCTTATGCCATATTATGCTGCCATGGCAGATATCAATGAATTTCCGGAATCTATCGCTTATTACCGTAGAGCATTGTCATTGCCCTGTTTTCCGCAGATGAGCGACGCCGATGTTGCCAGAGTATGTTCAGTTATTGAGGTGACTTTGACATGAAAACAGTTAAGAATCAGATTGTAATTCAGGCCCGCATGGGTTCTTCACGTTTGCCGGGCAAGACCTTAATGGATCTAGCTGGCAGACCAGTTATAGATCACGTGATTAATCGCTGCCGTGCCGCTTTAAGTGTTGAACGGGTTGTTCTTGCCGTGCCGGATTTACCCGCTGATGATCAGCTTGAACAGTGGTGTAATGCGAACGATGTTCTCTGTGTGCGAGGTAGCTCTGATGACGTGCTTTCTCGTTACATTAAGGCGATTGATACTTATCCTTGCCAGACTCTTGTTCGGATAACTGCCGACTGTCCCCTGGTTGATCCTGCAATGATTGATGCGGTGCTGGCCTTGCACGAGGCTATGGGGAATGATTATACATCCAATGTTGGGCCGCCGAATTTCCCAAAGGGTTACGATGTGGAAGTTGTAAATGCCGATGTTTTGCGACGTGTAGACGCGATAGCTGTTTTAGACCAACATCGTGAGCATGTTACCTCTTATATTCGCATGATTCCAGATGAATTCAAAACATATGGACTTTCCTATGGACTCAATATGCCTGAAATAAGATTGACTCTCGATAAACAGGAAGATTATCAGGCGCTGCAAAAGATTTTTGAGCTGTGTGTCCGCCAGAACCCACTTTGTTCGATGTATCAGGTGCTTGCGTTTCTGAACGGCCACCCCGAAATACTGGCAATCAATTCAGCTGGTGTGCCTTTTGATCTGCCGCCCGGCTTTTTAAAAAGCAGATAGCAATAAATGCCGATAGGATTTAATCGCAGAGGTCTGCTGCCCGCAAAAACTGCTTTGTTCAGGGTTGATGCCAGCCCAGGCATGGGCATGGGGCATTTTATGCGATGTCGCACTCTGGCGATGGAGTTGATCAGGCGAAACTGGGTTGTCTTTTTTATTGGCAGTGGCTTACCCCGGGAATTGCTCAATATAAAAAGCGACCGGGTTAACGGAGCTATTAACCTTATTGAATTTGGACCACATCAGACGAGTTCTGCCGACGTCGGTGAGTTGTTTGCATTAATTGCAAACCAGTTCAGGCTTGATGTTGATTGTCTGATAATTGACACCTATTTTTATGCGCGTGAAGACTTTGTATTACTGCAGCGCTTCTATGAACGACGGTCTGTGTTGGTGATCGATGATCTGGCCAATCGTGACACTCCCGCTCAGGTTGTGCTCAACCCAAATCCGCTGTTTTCGAGTGAACCCTATAAGCGTCAGAAGATTCCCAATATTCTGTGCGGTGAAAAATACACACTTATTCGCCCTGAAATAGTGGCTTTGCGTGACCGTCCATATAACAGCGATGGTATAATTATGGTGACCATGGGTGGCGGCGACGTGGTTAAGCCTTTGATGAGAGTTCTGGAGGCAATTCCAGACAATATTGAAAACCGGATCTGCGTATCGGTTTCGGCCAATTGCCCGCGGGACGAGATTGACGACTGGATAAACCGTGATTCATGCCGGCGGTTTTTGAATATCGACAGTGAAAAATTTCCAAAATTGCTTGCCAGTAGCGCTTTTGCCATAACCGGCGGCGGCACGACGCTGTGGGAGGTTTACTGCCTGGGCATTCCCAGCCTTTGCATGGTCTGGGTTGACAATCAGAAGCAGACTTCGGTAGTAATCAAGGAGCAGGCAACCAGTTTTTTGATCGATCTGGCAGAGCAAATAAATCAGGGGCTGAAGTCTGATTTTGTTGAATCAGAGATCAGATCGTTTAAAAATGGTTTTACTCCGGCAATTGAGGCTCGTCGTCGTCAGCAGGAAAGCTTCAGCGTCAGTGAACTGATCAGACGCGATAAAACCAGTTTGCTTATAGATAAAGAGAATGTGACAGATGCTGAACTTATCGGCAGGATTTTGCAAGAGTTTCGTAATGAACCTGAGCCATGGCACGAAATGATGATGAAACAGCGCGCATTGATCGATGGAGCCGGGGCCAGTCGCTGCGCAGATGTGCTCGATAATCTGACCTGGCAGGATGTCGAATTGCTTGAATCAGACTGGAGAAAAAGCTTTGAAAATTGGTCATTGTAAGATCGGGCATGATCAGCCATGTTTTATCATAGCAGAGGCTGGTAGTAACCATAATTGCGACTTTGATAGTGCCAGAAAACTTATAGATGTGGCATTCGAAGCAGGTGCCGATGCGGTAAAATTTCAAGTTTTTTCGGCCGAAGCGATATATTCCAGGAAAACGCCAATGGCGAGTTATCTCAAGAATAAGGAGCTGGTCAAAGAAGGCGAGACTTTGTGGGATCTGATTAAACGCATAGAAATCCCGCGGCACTGGATGCCTGATTTAATGCAGTATTGCCGTGAAAAAGGCATAATATTTCTGTCGACGCCTTTCGATCTGGCTGCGGTAGACGAACTGGAGGCCGTAGGCGTAGAGGCTTACAAGGTTGCCAGTTTCGAAATTACCCATCTGCCGTTGCTCAAAAAAATATCGGCAACTGGTCTCCCTATAATTTTATCGACTGGTATGGCGAATCTTGAAGATATTGAGGTCGCGCTGGCCGCAATTAAAGCCGGTGGAAACAGTGATGTTGCCCTGCTGCACTGCGCTATTGCTTATCCGCCGAAGTTTGAAGATATAAATCTGCGGGCTATGGATACCATGCGTCAGGCGTTTGCTCTGCCAGTTGGCTTTTCAGACCATACTATGGGGCATGTGACTGATGTCGCTGCAGTGGCGCGTGGAGCCTGTATTATCGAAAAACATTTTACGCTGTCGCGTCAGCAGGAAGGGCCAGATCACCCGTTTTCGCTGGAACCGGCTGAGCTCAAGGCAATGATCGAAGCGATACGACAAACCGAAAAAATTCTGGGATCGCCCTTAAAACAGCATACAGAAGCCGAAAACGAACTTTATCGAATTGCCCGCCGCAGTCTGGTAGCGGCTGTAGATATTTCTGCCGGCACAGTGATTACCGAGTCAATGCTTGCTGTCAAACGTCCTGGGTTTGGGATTCCGGTGCGGCACATGGAAATCGTAATTGGCCGCGTCGCACGTCGTGATATCGAAGAGGATGACATACTCACATGGGAAATGATCTAAAGCTGCGTCGCTGGCGAGAGTCTGATTGTCGTCTTATTTATGACTGGCGCATTAATCCTGCTACAATGCGCTGGTGTTTTGCCCAGAGAGCTTTTTCTTTTGACGAGCATGAACGCTGGTTTAATGACTTTTTGAATGATTGCACCCGTTGCGGTTTTATGCTCGAAGATGAAGGCGCGGCGGTTGCGCAGATTCGCTTTGACCCTGCAGAAATGCCAGGCTGTTACCGGATTTCGCTGGCAGCAGCGCCAGATAAGTCTGGGCAAGGCTATGGCAGCAGCATTCTTCGCCTGGCCTGTAATGACGAAGAAGTCCGCCGTCGTGCAATTCTTCTGGTGGCTGAGACTATGTGTGACAACCTGCCATCGCAGAAAATTTTTGCGCGAAGTGGCTTTTTTCAGTCTGGTGGAGGTAAAAACAACGATATTGCTCTGCTATGCTGGGTTATGCCATTGGCGGTGAGTGCACAGCCGCTTCTGATACAGTTTTTTTCTGAGGCATCCTGGCTTGAAGATATCGAAAAGCTGCTTTCTACGACTGGCCTGGCACTGCCTGGCGATGCTTCGGCTATGGTAAAGGTGTTTTTAGGCAGCGCTACCAGCGTTGTCGATTTTGATGCGAGCATGCTTTTTCATATAAATTTTTGCGAGAATGCGATACTTGATCTTGCTATTCGCTTTCCGGGTGAGCTTAAACTGCCGATTGAGTTTCACAATCTGCAAACAGCAGTGGCTCAGATTGCCGCTTCCCTCAGCTATCTGCAAAACTGTAGATAAAGGACAGTTTGTGTCAGGGCTGGTCTTTACCCTGGCCAGATATTGATATATGATGAAACATATAATTAAATAAGGATTAATGCTGAAGATGAAGTCCAATATACATTCTAGAAACTTGAAAATTCTGAGAAAACGCATGCCGGTGCTGGAAAAGGCGCTTGAGATGAGTCGTGGATCAGAGTGCGAATACCTGATTGACGATGCTAAAAATGGCTCTGTGACGCTGGCGATCAAGCATAACGACAAGCTCTATCAGATTCACAGCCGGTATGATCCGCAGCGTGAAGCGACACAGCAGGTATTGGGAATGAATCTGGTTAACCCAAAAATTATCCTGGTTTTGGGGCTGGGACTTGGCTATCACATTAAGGCCTGCCTTGAAGAATTTAAAAATACGAACCTTTTTATTGTGGTGATTGAGAAAGATGTAGAGGCTTTTCGAGCAGCACTCGAAAATGTTGATATGAGTGATCTGCTGAACTCTGACAAAATACGCTGGGTTATCGGAGTTCCCGAAGAAGACGGGTATGCGGTTCTGCACGAAATGATCAAGCAGGCTGGCATAACTCTGCAGCTTTTTCTAAAGACGCTGCAGGTTCTTATTCATCCGGTTATCGACAAAATTCATAGTGAATATAATCTGCACATGCTGAAATGCTTTCGTGAAGCGGCACATTCAATAATTTTTAATTACGGCAACTGTCCTCAGGACTCAATGGTAGGTGTTGAGAACATCATGAAAAATCTTGCCACAATAATTAAAAGCCCTGGGGTTAAAGATCTTTACGGTGCTTTTAAAGGTGTGCCCGGCGTAATTGTTTCGACTGGACCTTCTCTAGATAAAAACATAAAAGACTTATGTGGTGTTTCTGATAAAGCAGTTGTAATTTCTGCCGATTCGGCGCTCAAGGTTCTGTTCAAACACGGTATAACACCCAGTGCGGCCGCAAGCCTTGAGCGAAACCTCCATGTGGCAACCATGTTCAGTGAACTGCCAGAAGATTATAAAAAGAAGATCTGGTTGGCAGCTACCCCGGTAATTCGCAAAGAATCATACGATGCCTGGCAAGGGCCAACTTTTATGGTATATCGAGCATTTGCCCATTTTGACTGGATTAACATGCCGAAGGGAACTCTGTTGGTAGGGCCATCCTGTTCTAATCTGGCATTCAAGGTTCTTGAGGCCTTGGGTTGTGATCCAATAATTCTGGTCGGGCAAGATTGTGCGTTTGAAAGTGCCGAAAAGACGCATGCTGAAAGTGCTCCTTCGGTTACCAATCTTAATCTTAAAGAGAAAGATCTGATAAAGGTTAAAGGAAATTACAAAGATTTTGTCTATACTAATCAGATTTTTGATATGTTTCGACGGGGATTTGTGACTGATATTGCGACATATCGTGGAACCTGCATAAATGCAACAGAAGGTGGCGCACATATCGAAGGAACTAAGCTGATGACATTGCGCGAAGCTCTTGATAAACACTGCACCAGATCAGTTGATGTTCTTGCCAGATTTGAGCAAAAATTGCATTTTCCAACCGCGCATGAGATTCGCAGAGAATGGCGAAATTTCAGGCAAACCATTGTTGATACACGCAAAGAGGTCGAGGGTGTCATCGATTATTGCGAGAAGGGCATTGCTATGGTCGATGCTTTTGAGCGCCGCCTCGAAGAAGAAGGATTTAAAGACATCGACGATTTTCTTGAACGATTTCCTGACGAAGATCTCGACAAGATTCACGCCGAGATGACGCGGGCGCGTAGCTCGATTATAACTTTTGGCAAATACTTTAATCTGTATTTGATGCACATTGTGCAGATGATTATTGTTAAGTTCGAAATGGATTTTAATGAGCTGCCATCGTTATGTCAGGATAAGAAACGCTGCAAACTGCAGGCGGTCAAGCTCATGCGCAAATGGTTTCCGACTATTGGTGACGTGTGTCGACTGTCGCTAAAATTGCTTGTAGATGCATTTGATGACCTTGAAAAGGAATTTGGTCATCTACTGTGACCCCATAATAGAGAATAAAGGAATACATTAAATGATTGAACTTAACGGCAACGACCTCAATCTCGACAAAGTATGGCAGATAGCCAGCGGTGAAAAGGTTAGCATTTCTGCCTCGGCCATGGAAAGAGTTAAGGCTTCCCGGGTTATCGTTGATCAGCTGATAAATGACGACCGCGTCGTTTATGGAATTACCACCGGATTCGGGCACCTTTGCAATACGCGTATCAATCGTTCCGATCTTGAGAGATTGCAGACTAATCTCATTCGTAGCCACGCGACCGGTGTTGGCGAGGCATTCCCGCGCGATGCAGTTCGAGTGATGATCGCAGTTCGTATCAACTCGCTTCTGCATGGTGTCAGTGGAGTTCGTCCCGAATTGATCGCGGCGCTCGTAGATATGCTCAATCATGACGTTATTCCATGGGTGCCGCAACAGGGCTCCGTTGGCTGTTCTGGAGATCTGGCACCGTTGTCGCACATCATGCTGGTTCTTATGGGCGAGGGAGAAGTGCTTGGCGGCGATTGCTACCAGCGTTACCCTGCGCTACCTGCTCTCGAAAAAGCCGGCCTCAAACCCCTGCAACTGCAGGCCAAAGAGGGACTTGCTCTGATCAACGGCACTTCCGTTATGACCGGCGTGCTCGCTCTGGCGCTTTACCGCTCGTTGCATGTCTCAAAGTCTGCCGATATAATCGCCAGCATGACTCTGGAAATGGTTAAGGGC
This sequence comes from Candidatus Rifleibacteriota bacterium, assembly GCA_018818125.1. Classification (GTDB taxonomy): domain Bacteria; phylum Muiribacteriota; class Ozemobacteria; order Ozemobacterales; family Ozemobacteraceae; genus Rifleibacterium. The sequence continues at coordinate 70,303 of JAHISQ010000165.1, read as the reverse complement.
TCTACCAGCCCGTTCGATCCCGAATTTATCGCGCTGCGCCCATACCCGGGTATGAAGCAGGTTGCCGCTAATGTATTGTCATGCATAAGCGGTTCTGAAGTGCGTGCCAGTCACATCGGCTGCACCAAGGTTCAGGATGCCTACAGTCTGCGTTGTATTCCGCAGGTGCATGGCGCTACACGTGAGAATCTCAACCATCTGGTCGATCAGGTTACGATCGAACTCAACGCAGTAACTGACAACCCGATAATACTACGCAGTGACAAAATTATTTCCGGCGGACATTTCCATGGTCAACCCATGGCTTTTGCCGGCGATTTTCTTGGGATTGTTATGGCTGAGCTCGCTAATATCAGCGAACGGCGTATAGATCGCCTCTTAAATCCTCTGATTAACGAAACCAACGCATTTTTGTCGGTTGACCCCGGTGTAAATTCGGGCCTAATGATCGTTCAGTACACAGCTGCCTCGCTTGTCAGCGAGAACAAGATTCTGGCGCATCCGGCTTCGGTTGACTCGATTCCCACCTCCGCTTATCAGGAAGACCACGTCAGTATGGGCACCATCGCTGCCCGCAAGGCTGTGAAAATCCTTGAGCATACGACACAGGTGCTGGCGATCGAGTGGGTGAGTGCAGCTCAGGCTTACGAGTTTGTATCTCCTCTCAGACTTGGGAAAGGCAGTGCCAAAGCCTATGAGGTCTTGCGTGAGCATGTGGCCGCACTTGGCGAAGATAGAATTCTCGCCCCGGATTTGCGCGTAGCCAAAGAGCTTCTCTGGGACAACAAACTGCTTGATCACGTCAGCAAGTTTGTAGAAATCATTTAGGGGTTTTCTCCATGATAGCACCGGCAAAAATCAGCGCTGACTTTATCGTTCACAACCTGGCTTCGGTGGTTGTGTTTCCCGAGCCCTACCGCGGTCAGGGTACTGTTCCGGGTTGGCGCACTGAAGAGCTTAAAAACGCCAGTATTGCCTCCAGAGAAGGAGTCATTGTCTGGGTTGGCCCGGCAGCGCGGTTGAGTGAAGAAGTTCATGTCGAGGCTAATGCCAGATTTTGCAATGGCTGCGGGTTGACCGCTGTGCCTGGCTTTGTTGATTCACATACACATCTGGTCTATGCCGGAGATCGCAGTGACGAATTCGAGATGCGGGTGCAGGGGCGCAGCTATCTTGATATTCTGGCCGCTGGTGGCGGCATTTTGCGCACGACTGAGGCTATTCGCAATCTTCCTGAAGACTTGATCTTTGTCGAAGCGCTTGAACGGCTTGAACAGGTGATGCAGACCGGCGTAACCACAATTGAAATTAAGAGCGGATACGGACTTGATCTCGAAAACGAGCTGAAAATGCTGCGGGTAATCGATCGTCTCAGAGATGAGTCTTTGATGCGCATCGTGCCCACCTTTATGGGTGCGCACGCGATTCCAGCTGATCGCCGGGCAGATCCCGAGGCTTTTGTCGACGAAATTTGCCGGGTCTGGATACCCGAAGTAGCCCGCCTCGAACTTGCCATGTTCAATGATGTCTTTACCGAGAGCAAGGCTTTTTCAGTGGCGCAGTCGCGTCGCATTCTTGAGACTGGTCTGGAACATGGTCTGCGCGCCAAGATTCACGCTGACGAAGTAAACGTGCTTGGAGGAGTGGATCTTGCGGTAGAGTTGGGCGCAGTAAGCGCTGATCATCTTCTCATGACCGGTGCCGAAGGTATCGAAAAGCTTAAGGGCAGCGGTGTCATTCCGACTGTGCTGCCAGGCACTTCAACCTACCTTATGGAATCCCATCATGCTCCTGCTCGCAAAATGATCGAAGCTGGTCTGCCACTGGCAATTGCTTCTGATCATAATCCGGGCAGCTGTCAGTTTCTTGGCGCTACCATAATTCAGGCGCTGGCGATGTTGCAGTTGCGATTAAGCGCTTCAGAGGCACTGATTGCAGGCACTTTGCATGCGGCGCACGCACTTGGCTTTGGTGAACAGATTGGTGCCATAGAACCTGGTCGTCGTATGGATCTGGCACTGTTTCCTGGTGATTCTTTCAGGCAGATAGGCTACCAGGCTGGCAGCAGTCGTGTTGAAGCTCTCATTGTTGGCGGCGTTGTTGCGATAGATAGATTCTGATTTACAGCAAAAAGTAAGGATTCACAGAAGGATCTTTGCTTTTTGCTGTAGAAAAATGGGGTTTATACCTGACTAGTCAGACAATATTGCCAACTGTTGTTGGCAATAGGAGGCCCCGACTAATTTCGTATGTTGCTCGGGCGTGCCCGCAAAGTTGCCGCTGCTGTGGGCCGTCAGCTCGCACGAGTCAGATTGTCGGCCTGCAAACGAAGTCAGGCTTAAAAGAACCACAGATATCCATCTTAAAACCATTGTCAGCAGATTAGTGAAAATGTTTTGTCATGCAAGCAAGGTAAGGTGGAAAAGAATTCTGTTTCTTCCATCTTGAGAGAAAATCATTATAATATGTACATAATTCATCTGATGAGGTGTGTCTATGGCAAAGAAAATTTTGGCAGTGATTGTAGTAATGATGCTGATTCTCTCTTTGCCTGCGAATGCTGGAGAATTCAAACAGTGGATCAAAGCTAATTTTGCGGCCGAGCACTATCAGCAGACCGGGTTTTCACTCGAAGATCCGAAGGGTGATGCCTTTTTAATACGCAAACTCGATCAGGTGCCGATGAAACTTTTGCAGGCGCTGGTAAAAAGCTCTTATCCTCAGGCTGAGATTCAAAAAGAGAAAGAACTCAAAGCACTTGAAGAATCTCAAAAAGAAGAGGCCGGCTTTAAAGTTGGCAAGTCTATTCCTATAGATATAGATCGTCTGATCAACAAGTGTCGCGAGATCATTCAGTATTATCACCCCAATATAACACCTGTGGCTGGTGAAGAACATCAATGGTCGCCTGAGGCAAAGCGTTATCTTACCTATGGCTTCTGGCACCGACTTGGGCGGCACATTTTCCGCAAACAGAAAGAATTTCCCAGTCCATTATTTTTGCGCTCAAAGCTGTTTCTGCTGTTGGCCTGTGGCTGGACATCGAGATATGCAATTACTGGTCAGGAAGCCGCTCTTACTGAACGAATCATGCGCTATCCTGATGGTAAGATGCAGCTTCATCACATGTTCATGGAAAGCTATGTGCTCAACCGTGGCAATATTTACCTGACCATGTTGACTGCCGAGAACGTTCTGGCAGGTGACCCTTATCGTGTCGATCGTGAGAACGCCCCGGTTCAGAAGAAACTGGCCTATATACGTCACGATAATGTGCAGATGGGCGACAATTACGGTGCCTGGTATCACTTTTTCGGTATCGGCATGTATGCGATAGTTCGAACAGATCTGATCAGCCGTTCGGTCGCCGAGATCGAAAGTCTTGGTTCATTTTTTCTCGAAGGCGCCGATAAACAGGAAGACTACATCAATCGCTATGGCGCGATTTTTGGTAAAAAGTTCAAAAAAATGCTCAAAGACGATGCATGGAAAAAGCCTCTGGGTAAAGATGAGCGCACTGATTATATGCTGCCAAACCCGTCTTCCAGCATAGCAGACAAGGCTATACCGCCCGCTCAAAAGCGCTGAGGGCAGCTGTAAATCGGTTTTTCGGCTAAATGACGGCGAGATCTAGTGTACTGACAGCAGGGTTATCGACACGCCGTAATATATCAGCAGCGCAAAAATATCATTTGAAGAGCTTACAAATGGCCCGGAAGCCACTGCCGGGTCAATTTTAAGACGACTGAAAAGAATCGGCACAAACGCCCCGAACATTGCTGCGAAAGTCATGGCGCTCATCATTGCAATACCTACTGTCAGTGCCATGAGTGGCGCTGAAAAGGTCGCGCTCGCTGCTTCTGAGCTTCTGGTAAGATACTCAGCCCAGATGCCTACTATAATCCCGCACGCCAGTCCCATCATTGCGCCGGCGGCTATCTCGCGCATAAGGCGCTTGAAAAGGTCTGAGCCTGAAAATGAATTGAGCGCCATGCCGCGTATCACCAGAGTCGAAGACTGAATGCCTGTGTTGCCGCCCATTCCCATTACTACCGGCACAAAGAATACAAGCGCAATGACGTCCTTAAATTCAACCATAAAGAATTTAAGGATGGTGCTGGTCACAAATCCGGTAGCAAGTGTGATTAACAGCCATGGCAGCCGTGCCTTGCAGGCCTGCAGTGCTGAGCTGTAGTTGAGCTCTTCGTCGGTTGTTCCGGCGAATTTAAACAGGTCTTCGGTCGCTTCTTCTTCCATAACGTCCATTACGTCATCAACAGTGACAACGCCGAGGATTTGTTCTTTATCGTTGACTACCGGTATTGCCATATAATCGTATTTACCGATAATGTTGGCAACTTCTTCCTGTGGTGTGTCGGCATGAACATAGACAAGATCGTCGTCCATGACCTCTGTGACAAGCGTTGCCGGGTTGGCAGAGAGCAGATCTCTGATCGAAACCACGCCTTTGAGGCGCTCCTGATTGTCGATGACATAAAGGTAATAGATTATTTCTATGTCAGCTGCTACCAGCCTCAGATGGGTAAAAGCCTGCGCAACTGTGAAATCTTCGAATATTGCTGCGTATTCGGTGGTCATGATACCACCGGCAGTGTCTTCGTGATGTTCGAGCAGCTTTCTTACATCGCTGGCTTCGTCGTGATCCATGTGCGCGAGAATCGCGCGGGCACGATCCTGGTCCATGTCCTGCAGAAGGTCGGCCGCTTCGTCAGGATTCATTTCTTCGATGATGTCGGACGCGGTCTCGGTGTCGAGTCGCTCGATGATTTGCAACTGAGTCTCAGCGTCAGCCTCAGCCAGAGTTTCAGCTGCGACATCTTCGTCGAGCTGTTCGATGATCGACATTCTCTCTGAATCATCGAGGTCTTCGAGCATGTCGGCAAGGTCGGCCGGATGCAGATTCTGGAAGTTGTCGCTGGTTGAATCCGGTGTCAGCGCCTCAAATTCGTCGCCAAAACCGATGATTTTGTCCCATTCAATTATTTCGCCTTCAAGGCACCAGCCCAACTTGTTAAACAGTCCGCCAAGGTATTTCTCGATGCCAAGGCGACGCAAGGCTGCTCTGAAGCTTATGTCTATGCCGCTTATCCAGATTTCTGCGCTTTCGTCGTAGAGAATCTCAAGATCATTGATCTGAACTGTTCTGACGTTAATCGTGTCGATTACCGATTTGTCCCAGAGCTGAGTGGCTGTTGGCGTGATTAGATCTGCCGGTAATACAGGCAGATCGTTCATCGGTGTGGTCAGTACAAAGCTATCGGGCGCAAATTTCTTAAAGCAACTTCGTGCGGCAATACGATTGCAGGCGCTGTTAAAATCAAAAATTATCGCCTGATCAAAGCACGGCCAGTTTTTACGAAGGGTGAGAGTAAAGTCGGTGATCGTACCGCACTGTCGATTTGCTTCGTTGTAAACAGGTGTTTGCAGAAGAGTTGAAAGATGGAGCTTGCTTTTTTTTACATTCATGATCGTCGATATCCTGATTCATCTTTTACGCTCCTTCTCTTTTGGGATGGTGTGAATGATACTCTCTGCGGTCGCTATTTACTACCTTTTTTTGTATTCTGCGCCTTTTTTATGCGGGTTGACCAGCACCGCAAATACTTATAGACTGAACAGACGATCAAGGGAACGAATAATTGAAGGAGACAATAGATATGTCTATGCATTCATGGTTTGCTGGCTGGGCTGAACGCAAGGATAAGTATGCCCGCACTACTGAAAAATTTCTGTCAGCCGATCGTTTTGGCTCGATTGGGGTGGGAATCGGACTGCCATCAATTGTACAAAAATCAACTTTCAGCTTTCGCAATGTAAAAGATGGCGCCGATCGCTTTCTTGGCATTTCGCAGAGTGGAGAAAAGCCGTTTGCGCGTATTTATACCAGACTTGGCAATCCGACGACTGAATATCTTGAAAAAGCTTTGTTTCAACTCGACTGTCAGCATATTATAGATTCAGCTCTGGCTGCCGATGAACGCAGACCCACGATTGCGTCTCTAGTCTGTTCGTCGGGTATGGCAGCTATTTCATGCACGACACTGGCACTTGTAAAAAGCGGTGATGAAATAATATGCGGCAGCGTTTATGGCTGTACCGACGGGTTTTTCAGAACTCTCGCCAAATTCAATATAAAAACGCACTTTATCGACACTACCGATACTGATCTGGTCAAAAAGACTCTCGAAGAAAACCCGAAAATTGCCATGGTTTTTCTCGAAACGCCTGATAACCCGACGTTGATGCTATCTGATATCGAAGCAATCAGTAAGCTTACCCAGTCGCGTGGGGTTCCTCTGATAATTGATAACACTTTCGCAACACCATATCTACAGCAGCCTTTCAGGCTTGGTGCTGATATTGTGATTCAGAGTTTGACCAAATACGTAAACGGTCATTCTACAAGCGTTGCTGGCGTGGTTATCGGGCCTTATGAATTTATGAGCGACCACCTGTTTCATATTTACAAAGACTTTGGCCCGACCCCCAGTCCTTTCGATTCGTGGCTTAATGGGCAGGGCTTGCAAACACTGCATTTGCGCATGGAAAGAGTCTGCGCCTCGGCCATTGAACTGGCTCGCCGTTTGGAAAAACATGAAAAGGTCGAACGCGTTTATTACCCGGGTCTGCCATCGCATCCGCACCATGAACTGGCTAAACGCCAGATGCGATTGCCCGGCGGTATGATCGCGCTCGAACTCAAAGACGGTTATGCGCCAGGCTGCCAGCTTATGGACTACTTCGCGTCTTATACCACCCCGGGTGAACTGGCAGTGAGTCTCGGCAGTGCAGTTACCTATTTTCAGCACCCGGCTTCAATGACACATGCTGGCGTGCCTGAGGCTGATCGTCTCAAACGAGGAATTACCGCAGGTCTTGTGCGTATTTCGGTCGGCCTCGAAGGGGTGGAAACCCTCTGGGATGCGATAGAAGAAGGTCTCAGACTCGCTTATAGCTGATTTGTTACAATAAAAAAGCCCCGCTGTCAGTCGGTGACAACGGGGCTTTTTGCTGGGCTTAATCGTTCATGTAGGGATAGCGGTAGTCAGTCGGGGCCATGTAATTTTCTTTGATGGCGCGCGGAGATGTCCATCGAATAAGGTTTAACATGCAACCGGCCTTGTCGTTAGTGCCTGAGCCACGTGCGCCGCCAAAGGGCTGCATGCCAACAACTGCGCCAGAACATTTGTCGTTGATATAGAAGTTGCCGGCAGCGTATTTGAGCATTTCGCTGGCCTTGAGAACGGCGAGACGGTCGCGGGCAAACACGGCGCCAGTCAGTGCGTATGGCGAAGTCTGGTCGCACAGGGCGAGAGTTTCTTCATATTTACTGTCTTCGTAAACGTAGATGGTTACTACCGGTCCGAAGATTTCTTCACGCATGGTCAAGAAGTTCGGGTCAGTGGTTTCGATAACAGTCGGTTCGATGAAGTAGCCTTTTGACTTGTCGCCGTTACCGCCAGCCAGAATTTTCGCTGATTTATCGGCTTTGGCTTTTTCGATGTAACCCATGATCGAGTCGAAAGATTTCTCATCGATAACTGGGTTTACAAAGTTTTTGTAATCGCGTACGTCGCCCATTTTGATGTCGGCTACCATATTCAGAATACGGTTTTTCAGGTCAGGCCATTTTGATGCTGGCGCATAGACGCGTGAGCAGGCAGAACATTTCTGACCCTGATATTCAAAGCTGCCTCTGACAACGCCTACAGCTGCCGTTTCGATATCAGCTGATTCATGAATAAAGATAAAGTCTTTGCCACCGGTTTCGCCGACTATTTTCGGATATGAGCGATAATTGGCGAGGTTTTTTGAAATCTCTGACCAGAGCGAATTGAAGGTCCAGGTTGAGCCGGTGAAGTGAATGCCGGCAAGACGCGGGTCAGCAAATACGCCTGCGCCGATGGTTGCCCCAGAACCGGGCAGGAAATTGACGACGCCATCAGGCAGACCGGCTTCTTTGTAAATCTGCATCAGGTAATAATTGGAAAGAATTGCGGTGGTGGCCGGCTTCCAGACCACTACATTGCCCATGATAACCGGAGACATGGTAAGGTTCGAGGCGATTGCAGTAAAATTGAACGGAGATATTGCAAAGACAAACCCTTCGAGTGGTCGATATTCGAGGCGATTCATTTGTCCGACATCAGAATTTGGCTGCTCAGAATAAATCTGAGTCATGAATGTGGCGTTGAATCGTAGAAAGTCAATGGTTTCACAGGCCGCATCGATTTCAGCCTGAAAGATGTTTTTACCCTGACCAAGCATGGTGGCCGCATTTACCTGATAGCGGTATTTCTCGGCGAGAAGGCGGGCTATTTTCATGGCCACGGCGGCACGATCCTGCCAGGGTGTGTCTCCCCATGCTTTTTGGGCCTTACAGGCTGCTTCGATTGCCATCTTAACTTCTTTTTCCGTTGCCATGTGATAACGGGCGAGAATCTGTTTGTGGTCTGATGGATTCCTGAATTCGCCCATTTTGCCAGTTTTAACTTCTTTGCCATCAATGATCAACGGAATCTCGATGATATTCTCAGACTGCTTCTGCAGTTCTGCGGTAAGCGCCAGCTCTTCTTTCGAGCCCTTCCGATAGCCGTAAATTGGCTCATTAGCCGGCGGAACCATTTTGAAAATAGCGTTATTCATCATTCCCTCCCCAAATAAAATTGTCGCTCAAAACTACTGCAAAAGCGCACTCAAGTCAAATCGCAGGTATTTGTCGTAAACTATCTGATTTTGCCGCTCATGACCTGGCTTTCTGCCATGTCAAGAGTAGCCTTGTGTTCCGGAAAATAGATGCGGCGTGCGCGGCGCTGGCCGAGTTCAGTGTAAGGCTTGCCGTCAGGGCAGACCAGAATTGAGACATCAGCCTCTTTACCATTGAACAGCTTGTTGAAAAGGTTGGCAAATTGTTTAAAGTTTTCTGGCCGCGGGTCTGGTGCAAATATCCTGAAAAATTCGCTTTTATCGACGAGATCGCCGGGTTTGGCAAAATTGACCTGACAGAGCACAGGGGCGCTCAGACTGCCGAAGGTGCCAGAAACAAGCTTTACTTCTAGTGCAATGGTACCGCTGGCATAGTTGGGTCGCAGTTCAGGTTCGACATAGTTGATCTGATGCTTTGCCAGCCATTCTTCCCAGCTCAGTTTCCAGTTGCTGAAATAGATGTCGCGCACCAGATATCGAGAATTTTCGAATACTTCCAGACCGTTGGCATAGCGCTGTAAAACGAATTCGCAGGATTGACCGTTCAGTTCACCAATCATTTGTGGTGTCAGCCAGCCCTTTTCTACAGGTGCTTTAATAAGCAGTTCTGGCTTCTGGCCTTCTACGATTGCTCCACTGATTACACCGTCTTCGCGAATCAAACCCATGCGGCCGCTCGCCCAGCGAAGCGGATCGATCTGCACAATTTCAGTCCCGTAAGGCCGATTCTTAAGCTCGGCAAGCCTGCGTGCAATTTCTTCCTGCTGTTTGCGGATTCGTGGTGGTATAACGCCCTTTGGCAGCACGTCATAAATTGTGGTTACGCGCATTGTCGAAATGTTGCTGACTTTCGCCGGTTTTTTATCATCATATTCCTTGTCTATTTTGTCCTGTTCAGCTTTTCGGGCTATGATGTGATCGCTGTAGAGCTCGCCGCGCAAAAGTTCTTTGTCTTCAAATGCCGGGGTTTTGCTGATAGTAAAATTGTAGCCTGCACGGCGCAGGTAGGAGGAATAGGTCATTTTAATATCTTTTAGATAAACGCTGGACGCGTAATACATGCCGTTTTCTTTTTTTGGACGGCCAAGTCCATCGTGATAAAGCTGAAAAATTGCTTCCTGAGTAACAATACCTTCTTTGATTTTCTGACGCAGAACCTGCTGGTCTATGTCGTCTTTGAACTCAAAACGTGGCAGGCAGACGCGCTCGATCTTGTCGTCGATCTTTGCTTGAATGACCTGATGCGAGCTGATTCCCTGCCAGACGCCAGTTTGCGAAATGGTCGGGCCAAGCTGCGAAAAAGCTGCTGCATAAATGCTCAGAGATAAAACAATTGCCAGAAAAGTTCGCAGGTAGATTGATCTGTTTTTCATTTCAACTCCGAATAACTGATTTATTTTTAAAGTATAACAGAAGATTGCTGCATAAAAAAATCGAATTGAGTGTTCGCTTGTGGTATCTTTGCATAAATGTTGAAACGTTGTAGGTGATTATGCCCGATAAGACCGATGCAACAAGTTATCAGAAGGCTTGGCACATACAAGTGTCTGGTCTCAAGCTGGTAGAATTTACCAGCGATCACAGCAGTTTTGCCGTCTACGACAAAGGCACCGAACTGCGCTTGTTCAACCGCAACGGCCAGGAACTCTGGCACCGAAATACTGGCTACGACCTCGTCAGTATCTCAATTGCCGACACACTTGAGATACTCGCGGTAGATAACGATAAGCACTCAATTTTATTTGGTCAGGACGGGGCTACACTTTGGCGAAAACGCCCGTTTCCCGCACTGCTTGGTCGAATTAGCGCAACTGGTGAAGTTTTTAGCTTTGTTACCTCAGATCCGGCAATTATCGGCGCTGACCGCAGTCTGCGTGTAAAGTGGGCCTATCGTAACTTGATGAAGCGGCCGACAGATATGGCAATTTCCGATGGTGGCGAATTTGTCGCGTTTCCATGTGCTGACGATCGTGGCGAAGGGCTGGGTGCGATTAATCAGGCCGGTCGTCCTATCGATGCTTTTATGGGTCTCGACAAGGTAATTTCGATATCACTCAGCGAGGATGGGACGATAGCGTTGGCTCTGTCTGCGCGTGGCCATGTTTTCTGCATGCATCTGGTGCGCGGTTCAGGCATCTGGAAAGGCGCCTTTGGAAACGATCTGGCTGGAGTTTCCTATGCCTCAAAAAGTGCTGAGTCTTTGGCTTTCAGCGCTGCTGGCCATCTTGTTAAGCTAGATACCAACGGGTTGCCGATTTGGGAACATTGGATGCCTGACCGTTTGCTGAAAGCCAGTATCAGTTCAGATGGTGGCGCAATATTTTACGCTACTGAGCGTGGTGAGATCGGTATGCTGGTTCAGGATGCCGGTCAACTCAACAATTGCCTGGTTTTTAAAGAAACGGTTGCACGACCGGTGCCGGCAACGCTGAAGTCATCATTTATGAAAGTCTGGAACATTGAGCTGGTTGGCAGTGACGAGCAGCAGTCAAAAGTATATATCTGGAAAGGTCAGGATGGCGTTGAATACTGCCTGGTCTGGGATGGCGGCGAAAAGCTTTTCTGCATAAACGATCTTGGCGAAGAGATCTGGAACAACCGTCTTAGTGGAACCAAAGTGCTCGATATTGCGGTTTCATCAGAGGCTGACACGGCTATAGCTGTTACTTCGGCTGGTGTGATGGGCTTTGATCTTTCTGGTAGTGAAATTTTTAAATTTTTGGGTCAATTCAAGCGCGTGCATTTGTTTCCTGATGCTGCCATGGTGTTGCTCGATAGCCTTGGTAAGTGCAAGTTTTATCTGTCTTCTGATCATTTTTCGCATCTGGTTGACATAAAAGAAAGAGTTGTCAGTTTCAGTGTGGTTGGCGATAAGCTGTTGTTGAGATCAGATAAATCTCTGTATCTCCTGAGTTCAGAAGGAAGCGTAGAAAAACGCATCGATTTCGAAAACAGTATCAGCTGCACCAATCTCAGTTCGAACGGTGAATTCGTTCTTTGCGGCGATGCCTGTGGGCGGGTTATTTTATACACCCTCGAACTTGAAGATATTTTTTCTTATCAGCTTGAAGGCAAGATCACTCTGATTGAGTACAATCGCGAGTTCGAAACTGTTTTTGTCGCCTGCGAGAGTGAAGATGTCATAGTTTTAAACCGTCGCACCGGCGAAATGTTCAAGGTTGCATTGACCGGCCGGCCGGCTTATATGACGGCGCATGAAGCCGGTGCAATTATCGGTACCGACCTTGATCAGCTTGGCCTGATCAGCGGTGAGGGCCAGATTCTTGCTCGCTATACTTCACCATATAAGCTTAAGAAAATGCTGCCGTGCCATCGCAGGATGAGCATGATTGTTCTTGCCGACGAAGCTCTCAGCTGTATTGCTGCTGTGACCACGTGAGCGATTATCGTTTTATGTGCCCAGATGCGCAGGATTGGGGAATACTGCGGCAAATTGCCGACATAGATGCCCAGGCTTTTGGCACCGACGGTATTTCAGTTTTTAATCTTTCGCAGTTTACCCGCAGTGGCTCTGTATTTTGCCTGATTGACGACAAGAATAAGGTCGTTGCCGAAACTGTGCTTTTACGCAACATTCATGATGATGGTGCCGTGGTCTTTGGTTTTGCGGTAGATGAAACCAGGCATGGGCAAGGGCTTGGTGCCATTCTGATGCGATATCTGGTCAGGCTGGCAATCGATTCCGGGCTGGCCTGGCTTGAATTGACCGTTAACCCGAATAACCTGGCCGCAATGAAATTATACATGGAAAAATCCGGTTTTTATAAAATGGCCGAACTCTCAGATCACCCGCAGAAAATGGAGCCGCGGTGGCTTCTACGTCTTGATCTGCATCATGCCAAATCCAGCCAGTGAGGAAAACTGGTTGCTTGCAGTGTCGCGTTGCCTCTTTTGTCTCTGGGCAGCCTGAGCACCCGAAGCAGACGGTGAATCAATACGGCGGAAAAAGCCTGCGAAAGCCATGAAGTAGAACTACGATTAATACGAAAATGTTGCGCGGAAGTATTTGCCAGAAGCGAAGTTCGGGTGTTGGACTGTCAGACTTATCTTCGGCGTTCATTGAGAGTTCATTCCCGAGCCGCTCCATCCATGCAACTGTTCCTGGCCATTCGCAAAGGTTGTCGAGCCATTCGCGTGGAATCCCTTGCGGACCGGTGCCACAGCCGACAATTCCACCGACGATGGCCGCCGTAGTGTCTGCATCGCCACCGCATTCTATTATCTCTTTGATCGCCTGGCGAAAGTCCTGCTGGTTGCGCAACCAGCAATGAATTGCAACTGGTACGGTATGATATATATACCCAGTTACGCCTTTCCCGAGGCCAATTGAATCAGCGAATTCCCTGGTTGTTTCTCCGCGGTGTACCGAATCAGCTGAGGCGCTTAGTAGAGTTATCAGCTCTTCACCCTTGCCCGCCAAAAAAGTTTTTAGCTCAGCAAGATAGTCATAGGGGCTGACTTTTACGTTTTGCCTGGCCATTAACGCCGCCAGAGCGACGGCCAATGAGCCGTATTCTGCTTTTGGATCGGTGTGTGTAATTAGGGTTGAGGCCTTAATATAGGCCTTTATCGTTTCGTGATCGCTGAAGAAGGCTCCAAACAGGGCGGCGCGCATGGCTGGACCATTTCCCGCCGAAAAAACACCGCTCTGGTCGGGATTGAAGCCCAGCCAGAGCTTGAATACCGATCTCAAAGTGGCGAAGCCGGTTCCCACTGGAACAAAAAGCAGCCAGAAGCGAAAACGTCGGGCCAGCGACATGGTAAAACGTTTGACATCGCCTTCGCTGTCAATAATAGCCTGTGCAACCATGCATGTGTGTTCGGTATCGTCAGAAACCATTCCGCGCCCGAAGATAAAGCGATAACGGTCGGGCGAGCCAAGCATTCGCGCGCCCCGATCAGCTGACAAGCCTTCGTATGGAAGACCCAGCGCGTCGCCAACTGCTGTGCCAAGAATGCAACCCGTCACATGTTTTTGCTTCATTTATCGCTTGCTCCTACGTGCGAATTAACCAGGCAAAGAAGTATATTCCGCCTAATTATCTCTGCATTCATACCATTCTGGCGACACTGACATCGGTAAAATCATCGAACGTTTGCAAGTATACCCAGAAATAGATGTTTGAGTAGAAAATTAGAAAAATCTCTACTGCAATTTTTGATTGACGCAATCGATCATAATCAGTTATATCTAAAAGATAAGCTATTTGAATCTAAAAAATGACCAATCGGTTTGAGAAAGGTGGATCTAAATGCTGAGAAAAATTCATGTTCCGGTTTTGCTGTTCACAATATTTTTAATGGTTCTTACTGTGAATGCATCTTTCGCCAATGGCACTCCGACCTCTGATTACCTAAAGGATCTCCAGGCAAATGATCGCTTTACGCGTGACGACAAGGGGATTATAACCGACAAGAGCACTGGTTTCCAGTGGATGGAAGGACCGGATCGGGCCATGGACTACAATCAAGTGTTGGCATGGGTTAAGACTCTCGGCAGCGACTGGCGAACTCCTACCATGAAAGAACTTCACACCATATGTGTACCGGGCGCCGTTCGCCCCGCAGTAGATCCCAAAGCCAAACCAGTCAGTAAAGTCAAAGTCCAGCTTCATTCTGCTTTCAAGCTTGGCACAGCATGGACCGTATGGTCTTCTGACATTTACAATGGAAAAGAACTTAAAGAAAATCAGAAAAACGGCTCTTTTATCTGGTATTTCTGCTTCCGAGAAGATGTAGCAAAGAAAGAGCACTGGACCAATCGCGATTATAATGATTACAATTATCGAGGATTTGCCATTCGCACCAAAACTGCATCTAATAAAAAGCCCAAAACTGGCTCCAAATTTAATTTTTTGAAATAGGATCCTTTCTCGTTAGACATCAATTGTCCTTTGTTAGCTGATACTCGTCTAGACCTCTATTCGACTAAGCAAAAATACTGAATCGCCGACCTGATATTAACAGGTTGGCGATTCAGTGCTTTTGCCTCGTAGAGTTTTCGATGGCAGGGACCTTGAAAAGTCAAAACAAAATGAAAACTGAACCCCAAAGGCTTTACTGCGCCCAAAATCCAGCAAATCACACAAAATGCAGAGAATTTACCTGGTGCAAAAGTAAGACTAACGTCTATCTTTTTCAGTCCGCTAAAAATCCCCACAACCCAGTCCCGAAAAATCTCTACCGCTATTTTTCGGAAGACTACTTTCCCTTGCGTTTCTCGGGGTACATTGTTATGATTAAAGTATTCAGATCCTCGTAAGGAAGCTGGTTTTATGATAAAAGCAAGAAACAGAAAATCGGGCATAGCACTGTTCTTTACTATATGTACGATCGCCGTGATCAGTATCATCGTTTACGGCATGATCTATTTCATGCGTGGTGAGGTATATCAAACCGAAAACTACGTAGATGCAACAACCTCGTTGCTGCTGGCTGAAGCCGGTGTTGAAGAAACGCTGTTCACGGTCAAAAGCCAGATGAATAATCCCGAAAATCCTTTTTATAACCTGATCACAAAACAGGATGAAGGAAGTGTAGATGTCGATCTGTCGCGCCTGTCAGCAGGTAACAAATCGGTAGCTCCTTTGGTGGCCGGCGGCGCGGTCAAGGCCAGACTGACCTGGCAGCTTGATCGCAAGGCTTTTGAAGATCTGGTAGCCAAGGGCGTGCCGCGCGAGATCGCGCGACAGGGTATCATTACCGTTAATTCACTAGGCACTTTTCAGCGCACTCGCAAACAGATTGAAGTTAAAAAGACTCTTAAGGCCATGCTTCTCAAAGGCCCGCTCAACACCAACGCTGTTGGCATGGTTGCGCCCAGTCATGGCCTTTTCCTCAATAAGGCTAATGCAGATTCATTTAAAATCGAAACTTTCGATTTCTGGGATCCCTGGGGTTTCATCGTCAATGGTGGTAAGGCTTATATGAAAGATGGTGCCAAGGTCGATTTGCCCAAGTGGCTTATGCTTACCAAAATGCGTACCGAGCTTGAACACCCCTGGCTCGATATGGGCATCGGCTGGACAGGCTGGAACGGTGGCGCTGATTTGAGCGAAACTGAGCTGGAATACACTGACAACCCGATTAACCGCGAGTATTACAAATGGCAGGGGCTTTTTACCTGGCCATGGTGGATAAAATCAGGCGGTGAACTCTATCATTCGCAGACCCGCAAGGTCGAAGAATACGAAAATAAGCAGGTTAACCTCTATCCCGCTGAAGTATATCGCCGATTGGCAAATCGTCTCATCGATCCGACCGAAAATCCACAGTATGGCAAATATTATACCGATATAAACTTTCAGGAAGCCTTTGGCCGCAATGAAGTCACCTATAAAGACGTGATTCCCCTCTACGGCTGGGGTGACTGGCGCAGTGTGCCCAATAAATATAGTCGCTATTTTGGTAACCCGACCAAGGCGCATGATACCAGTCGTGCCGTCGAAATCAATGGCCTGACCTATATCAAGGGCGATGTTTTTCTCGAAGGCTGGGTCAAGGGAAAGGGCTTGCTGGTCGTCGAGGGTAATATCTACATTGGCGGCGATGTGTTGACGTTGCCGGATGATTCAGGGCTAGACTCATGTGTAGGCATAATTGCATTGCGTGATAAGTCTTGGGATACATCAGTAGAAGACCCGAAAACCGGGCGAATTATTTATAAGCCTCATCACGACAGTGACTGGTCGAGATTTGGTATTACTCATCCTTTCAGAAACCTCAGTCCTCGCCTCGAAGGCAGCTTCCATGCTGAAGGCGGTCTTGAGCTCGATACTGACTCTTCTATACGCAAGCTTACCAACATGGATATAGTCGGCAACCTCTCGGTAGATTATTTCAATCGTCGCAAGATGCCCAACGATGTCAGAATAACCTACTACAACTGGCAGGAAATTCTCGAAAGATCGAGCTACGATTATACTGTCGATAAGAAAATCGATTATACAAGCCTTTACGAGCTTGCCATTCAAAAAGAAATCTTGAGCTGGCGCGAGGTAGACGCCACTCTTTGAAATCTTTCGTTTCACTGACAAAATGGGTTCTTCCCCAAAGCCTTTTTGGCAGATTGTTTTTGTCTGTGCTGACGGTTGCATTACTTGTTGTTGGCATGGTCTGGGGATGGCTTTATCAGAGCTTTTATCAGTCTCTTAATCGCGAAGCTGATTTGCGACTCAGGCGCATCGCTGAGATTCTTGTAGATAATATAGATGTTTCGGATGATCGCGAGAATCGGCGATCTAAGGCCATGCAGAGTTTCTGGCAGCTCGAAAAAACCGGTGGTCTTCTGCAGAATCTTTATCTGCTTGATATGTACGCTGAACCACCGGCATTTATTGCCTCCTATTCCCTGCCGGGTGAACGCGAATCGCAGATGCTGCCGCCAACCGCTGACGAAGCCGAAGAACTCGTTCTTGAATATATCAACGAGCTTGACCGTGGCGAGATGGTGTTTCCAGACCCCTATGCCTACGGAGTTTCCCGCCGTTTTAAGATCGTGTTGTGTCCGGTCCTTGATGAGTTTGGCATGCTCGAAAGCGTTGTTGGAATCGAAGCCGATATGGAATACCTGAATCTGGTCGGTGAATTCAGGCGGCTGCTTGCTCAAGCCATGCTGACGGCAATGGCATTGAGTTTTGTGATTGCTTTACTGCTTGCTCGCAGTTTTACCCGCAAAATCGACCAGCTCAATATGAGCCTGAAATCGGTCGAACAGGGTCAGCACCCACAGCATCTGCAGCTGGATGTCAAAGAGCTCGATCTGCTTGGTGGCGGTATTGAGCTGCTCGCTCAGGAACTCGAACAACAGCGTCAGCAGGTGCATCGTTTGTATGAACAGAAGCTCGATGAGCTTGCCTTTACCGGTGGTTCCATCGCGCACGAAATCCGCAATCCACTCTCGGCGATAGAAATGCATTTTGGGCTGCTTAAGCGGCAGATGACTGGTCTGGCCGGTGCTCAGGCTGACGCTGCTGCAACCGCGATGGGTGAGATCAACGAGCAGCTTTGTCATTTGCGCACTCTGCTTGAGAACTACCTGGCTTATTCGCGTAAAGTGCAGCCAAAAATAGCCTGTGTTGCGCTCAAAGATTTCTTTATGCGATTGATTGCTTCAAGAAAAGCAGTCTTGCAAGACTTCAACTGTGAGATCACGCTCTCCGATCTTGAACAGGCCAGGTTTGACCCGACTCTGATGCAGCAGGTTTTCGAAAATCTCATCAATAACTCAGTACAGGCTGTTGGCGACTGCTTAGCCGAAATCTCTATCAGGGCAGAGTTGCATGGCACCCGCCTCAAAATCTGGTTTTCTGACAATGGCCCCGGCATAGCTGCTCCCCTTTGTGAGAAGCTTTTTACCCCGTTTGTCAGTGGTCATACTGGCGGCAGCGGTTTTGGTCTGGCACTGATCAGAAAACTTGTCGAAGCACATGGCGGCGAAATAAGTTATATTGGTGACGAAACTGGTGGTGCAGCATTTTTAATCGAGGTTCCGCAGCATGAAAATACTGGTTGTCGATGACAACACGTCTCTGGCCCGTGGTCTTAAAACCTTTTTGACCGGCGAAGGGCATGAAGCTGAGCTCGCGCACACTGTAAAACAGGGGCTGGAGTTACTTGAATCACATTCTTTTGATCTGCTCATAACCGATCTGAGACTGCCAGACGGTGAAGGCTTGCAGATAATGGAGAAAGCGCGCGATGGCAGCCTTGAGACCATGCCCGAAGTGATACTGATGACCGCTTTTGGTTCGGTAGAATCGGCAGTGACTGCGATGCGCCTTGGAGCTTCTGATTACCTGACCAAACCGGTTTCGCTTGAAGAATTTTCGTTTCGCATCAAAAAAATTGAGCGGTTAAAACAGCTCGGCAACCAGAATCAGCGCCTGGAGCGTCAATGCGAAAATCTGCTGGAAGCTGCCGGTTTTAATCAGGCTGTTGACGATATTGCCGGAGAAAGTCGTGAAATTGCTGAGGTTAAGCAGATGATCAGACGGGTTGCCGCTTACCCGACCACCGTTCTGATAACTGGCGAAACCGGTGTTGGCAAAGAAGTCGCTGCCAAGGCAATTCACAACCTGTCGCCGCGCCAGCACGCTCCATTTGTAAGAGTTAACTGTGCCTCGATTCCAGGAACTCTGTTCGAATCAGAGCTGTTTGGCCACGAAAAGGGCGCGTTTACCGATGCGAGACAGCGTCGTATCGGCAGCTTCGAAGCGGCTGACAGTGGCACCGTATTCCTCGACGAGGTGGGCGAGGTGCCGATGAGCCTGCAGGCCAAACTTTTACGCGTCCTGCAGGAAAAGGAAATTACCAGACTTGGCAGCTCAAAACCGGTAGCAATAGATGTGCGCATAATCGCCGCGACTAATCGCAAACTTGATGAAATGGTTGCTGCCGGCAGTTTTAGAGAAGATCTGCTGTATCGTCTGAGTGTCGTAAATGTTCATTTGCCGCCCCTGCGACAACGACTTGTTGATCTGCCAGTGCTTTGTCAGACTCTGTTGCATAAAATCGGCAATGAGCTTGGGCGCCCAAATCTTGCGATCAGCGAAGAAGCGATGCAGGCTCTGCAGAGACAGGCCTGGCCCGGCAATGTCAGGCAGTTGAAAAATGCTCTAGAACGGGCTGTGGTTATGACTGATGGCCGTATTCTTGGGCCGTCAAGTTTTCTGCTGACGGCTGAAACACCTTCGCTGGCCTCGGCCGATTTTGTTCCCGAGCTGGCAATGGCAGATACTCAATCTGGTCTGTCTGCTGCTCTTGAGAAACTTGAAAAGAAGATGATTCGGGCAGCGCTTTCTGAAAGCGGCGGAATAAAAAGCCGGGCCGCAGAAATCCTTCAGATTCCGCGCACCCAGCTTTTATATCGGATGAAAAGACTCGGTATTGCCGAGGACTAGTATCTCAGAGACTCATTCGCTTCTGGTAGGTTGCCTCCATTTTTGTTTTTGCCTCGTTTTCGAGCTTCTCTGCTTCGGCCAGCACTTCACTGCGGGCTTTTTCGTAGGCGGCCTTAATTCTTTCCTGGTCTGCGGCAGGCAATGCTTCTGCACGCTTCATCAGATTGGTGCGCACCTTATCCATGCGTTCCATGATCTGGGTTTTGCGTGATTCAATGTTCTTTTTAAATGCATTGTAGCGTTCGGTGATTTTTTCTTTGCGTTCCTTGTTCTTCTCTTCGCTCATGGCAGGCTTCTCCGAGCCCTTCTCTTCAGTTTTTTCGCTCCTGGCTTTTTCCATGCGGCCAGAGAGCTTGTTGATTTTCTCGTCGAAGCTAGCAAGGCGCTCATTCAGCTTGGTGAAACGCAGTGCAATATTTTCGAGTATTTTGGTTTTGCGCTCTTCGATTTTGGTAATCATCTGATCAGCGTTAACTTCTTTTTGTGGTCCGGCTTTGTCGCCTCTTTCGCGTTTCTGGCGCTGCTGTCTTTCAACCTTTGCGGTTTTTTCTGTGGCTGAATCATCGGCCTGTGCGAACACCGGTGCCACTACAGTCACCGCGAGCATTATTGCGAGACCTGTTAACAGCTTTTTCATAATTTCCTCCTGTTATTTCGAACTTACTTTTAATATTGCAATTGCCGTGCCAGCTTTCAAGTTGCCTTTAAACAGGAAGATTATGCGTGTTGATGTTGCCGAGAAGCCTTTTTGTAGCCGCTATTGGCGGGTGATGCTGAGCCTGCTGGATTGACGTAGACTCAGATAAAGGCATGTATTGCCTGTTTCCCCTTTGCAGAAGTGTTTGTAATCTGATATTGCTGTGGAAATGTGTGTCGCCGTGGCAGAAATTTGACGCTATCAAATCTGACGCGCGTCAAATTTCTGACGCAATCTGTCTGAACTTGGATGCGCTGATTATTCTAGACATCTGTGGAAGTGGAAAACTAGAATGATTGCTTGAAATAAGATGGTGTTTTGCAGAAATTTCCAATATGATTGGCAGGAAAACGTGAAAGACTATATCTCATCTTCACTTGTCTGAAAGTGAAGCCTGATAAGTCAGATACCTGACTTTTCGAAAACAACGGGAGTAGAGAACATGCAGCTTGATCTGAAATCTGAGAAATTCAAGGGATTAACTGAGGAAATCGTAGCAGAGAAAATAAAAAATGAAGGTTTTAACGAGTTGCCCTCGTCGAAACCCAAAAATCTTTTTGCGATTGCCTTTGGTGTGGTTAAAGAGCCCATGTTCTTGCTGTTAGTTGCCTGCGGCACCCTGTATCTGGTTCTTGGCGATGTGCAGGAAGGACTGATGCTGCTTGGTTTTGTTTTCGTGATAATGGGTATCGAATTTTATCAGGAAAAGAAGACAGAAAAGGCTCTCGATGCTCTTAAAGATCTGGCAAGCCCACGCGCGCTGGTGATTCGTGACGGTGTTGAAAAAAGAATTGCGGGTCGAGATGTGGTTACTGAAGACCTCGTAGTTTTACAGGAAGGCGACAGGGTTCCGGCAGATGCAACTGTATTGTATTCGATTAACCTGATGGCCGACGAATCTCTGCTGACCGGTGAATCAGTTCCGGTGAGCAAATCTGAATGGAATGGCAGCGACAAAAATACTCATCCCGGCGGCGACGATCTGCCTTTCGTATATTCAGGATCAATGGTTGTGCAGGGCCATGGAATCGTAAAGGTGACGACAACAGCCTCAAATACCGAAATCGGTAAAATCGGCAAAGCGCTTGATTCGGTTAAGGAAGAGCCAACCAAGCTCAAAGTTGAAATGGCAGTGCTGGTGAAAAGACTGGCCATTATCGGGATATCCCTTTGCGTGCTGGTTATCGTTGTTTTTACCTTAACCCGTGGAGATCTGCTGAAAGGCTTTCTGGCCGGAATTACGCTTGCAATGGCCATGTTGCCTGAAGAATTCCCGGTGGTGTTGACAATTTTCATGGCGCTTGGCGCCTGGCGGATGTCCAAGAAAAACGTGCTCACCCGCAAACCTGCCGCTGTAGAAACGCTGGGGTCGGCTACCGTTCTATGTACCGACAAAACTGGCACGCTCACCAAGAATAGAATGACTGTCACTCAGTTGTTTAATGGTGAAAAATTTCATTCAGTCAGCAAGAATGCTGAGTTCCCGGAAGAATTTCACGAAATCATTGAATACGGAATTCTGTCGAGCCAGGCCAATCCCTTTGATCCGATGGAAAAAGCTATCACCACCATGGGCGAAGCTTTTTTGCAGAATACCGAACATATTCATACCGACTGGCAGATGGTAAAAGAATATCCACTGTCAAAGGATCTGCTGGCCATGTCGCGAGTTTTTAACGACAGCGCCGCCAATAAGAAGACTATCGCCGCCAAGGGCGCACCTGAAGCGATTTATGATTTGTGCCATCTTTCTGATAGTCAAAAAGAAAAATATGTTGCAGCAGTTGCCGAAATGGCTTCTGCTGGTCTGCGCGTTCTGGGCGTCGCAAAAGCAATGATCGTCGCCGAAAATCTGCCTCAAATTCAGCATGATTTTGATTTTGAAATTATTGGTTTGTTAGCCTTGTCGGATCCAATTCGCGAAAACATTCCAGAAGCAGTTCGCGAATGTTACCAGGCAGGTATCCGCGTGATTATGATCACCGGCGACTATGCGGTTACGGCGATGAATATTGCCGGTGAAATTGGCTTGAAAAACCCTCAGACGACGATCAGTGGACCTGAACTTCAGGCGATGACAGAAGATGAACTTTGCGAGCGGATTAAGGATGTGAACGTATTCGCCAGGGTCATTCCGGAACAGAAACTGAAAATTGTGAATGCGCTGAAACGGAATGGCGAAATTGTAGCCATGACCGGCGATGGCGTAAATGATGCGCCTGCACTGAAGGCCGCCAATATTGGTATTGCCATGGGCGAAAAGGGAACGGATGTAGCCCGCGAGGCTTCCTCTCTGGTTCTTATGGACGACAATTTTTCTTCGATTGTTGGTGCTGTAAAAATGGGGCGTCGTATTTTCGATAATCTGCAGAAGGCGCTTGGCTACATCTTCGCAATCCATGTTCCCATTGCCGGTTTATCGCTGATTCCTGTGTTCGTCGCTGATTGGCCCCTATTACTCTGGCCAGTACATATCGTTTTTCTTGAGTTGATTATAGATCCTTCCTGTTCCATTGTTTTTGAAGCCGAAGAGGAAGAGAAAAACGTGATGAGTCGCCCGCCAAAAGATATCAATGAACCATTTTTTGGCGCAGCTAAAATCTGGCTGAGTTGTAGTCAGGGAATCGGAATTCTGGCCATTGTTTTTGCCATTTATTTCTTTGGACTTAAAATGGACTACTCCGAAATGGAAGTTCGGGCACTGGCCTTTACTGCGCTGATTGCTGCCAATATTGCGGTTATTTTTTCGAACCGCTCATGGACCCGGAATATTTTTCAGATACTCATGACACCAAATGCGGCTGCTAAATATGTAGTTGCCGGCGCTACTTTTTTCCTGATACTGATACTGAATGTTCCGTTTCTGCTGAAACTGTTTCAGTTCGAAAGAATAAGTTTTTATGAGGCGCTGACTTGTGTGGCTGCAGGCTTCTCCAGTATCATCTGGTTCGAATTGTATAAGGTTTTTAATAATAAACATTGTAATGCTTAGCTGAATTTACCTGGTCGGAAAATGTGCTGACCATTCCCATACCTTTAGCGGAGAAATCGCATCTATGCCCTCTGAAAAAAGGCCTTTGATAAGTATTGGTTTTCCGGTTTTTAATGGCGAACTGACATTAAATATGGCTCTTGAATCTCTCTTGGAACAGACATTCCGTGACTTTGAGATAATTATTTCCGACAACTGTTCTACGGACAGAACTGCTGAAATTTGCCAGGCTTTTGCCAGCGATGCCAGAATTGTATATTATCGGCAAGCGGAGCCAATAAAGGCTATTGAAAACTTTAAGTTCGTTTTGGACAAGGCTCAAGCCCCATATTTTATGTTTGCTGCCCATGACGATTTACGCTCGCATAATTTTCTGGAACGTCTGTTTGAAGCTCTTGAATGCAATCCGGAAATGGCCCTGGCTTTTTCGGATCTGGAAGTTACGTCCAGCTTAAATTCCAAACGCGTTGCAACGTCACACTACTTCGAAACAATCAATCAGCCATTTGCTCTTTTGAGAATGCTTACACACGCTTTTATTCGGTTTTATCACATCTATGGCTTGTGGCGCACTGAATTTCTCAGAGCGATACCCTTTACGCATACGTCTTATTCGCCAGATAGACCCATAATGATGGCGGCTGCGGCAAAGGGCCGCTTTATCTATACGCCACATGCCGTATTTGTCTATCTTTCAAGGCAAAAAACTGATCTCGAAAACATTGAGTATCTGGATTTGGGAGATGCTCGAGGTAGCCTGCTTTATCGGCAATTACACTGCATTATGACTACATTTAATACTGTTGCCAGTGGAAGTGGCATCTTGAATGCCTTATTGGCAGCACTGTTTGTCTCTATCAAGTTTTCCTTCCGCTTTCTTATAAGTTGTTGTCCGCCTGGTCTGAAAAAGAGCATTAAAAAATTGCATAATCGCATTTTCGGCGGATAAATCTCAACAGAAAGCTTTTAAGGTATCCGGTGACTTTCTTCTGAAAAGGTTTTAACTGCAGCTGTGGTTTTTTGCAGGGTTGTCGCCATATCTGTCGCCAGATCTTTTTGAAAGTGCCGGCTGCAATAGCATAGTGCCAGAATGAACCAGCACGCACGGTTGGTGAGAAGATTGCGAAACATGCCGTTAAACAGAATTGCCGCAAAGGAAATTATCAGACCCTTTTTTATTGTCTGGTGTTTTGCGCTATCGATCCACCATATGCTTTTAAAAATTGTCACAATGAACATAAAAGCAGAAATAAAGCCCATGAAGCCAGTTTCAACCAGAATGCTTAGCGGGGTGTTATGTATTTCCAGTTCATTAAAGGCTTTGAAACAGCCCAGTCCATAGCCTTGAATCCACGCTGGCACTGTTTGAAGCGTTTTTCGCAGCGTCATCATTCTTGGCTCGTCGAAAAGCAGAGGGCTTGCTTCCAGCTGGCCGAGACTGCGCTGAAAATTAAAGTCTTCGCCAAAGAATACTATCAACGCTGCCATGATGCAGAAGAGCCCCAATCCCTTTAATATGTTGTGAGCTGCTACTTTCTTCGCGTAAACAAAAAATTCTATATATATAATTTCGAACAGGCAGAGCCAGAACACGCTGCGTGAAGCTATTGCCCCGGCATTTACTATCAGCATGACATAAAGAAGCACTCTTTGCAGCCATGGGAAAGAGCGGCTGCATAAACAGACTGGGAACAGCAGCGTCAATGATATGCCCAGCTGACCAGAAAATTCAAATGGCCAGCTCAACTTGGCGCTGGTAAAAAAAAAGCCAGTCAGCTCCTGAGCTAGAGTGTTATAGCTGAAAACTGTAATCGTATTGATTGCCAGCAGCGCAGCCATGGCATTTCCGGTCAGGACAACAGCTTTGTCGAAACGTTCTCTGCTGTCTAAAAAATCAGAGGTGATTTTAAAGCAAACAAAGAGAAATAGCATCGCCATTAACTCTCGTAAATAGAAATCGGGGACCTGTAAGATTTCTAAGCCAATTAATGAACAGCCAATAAAAAAAGTAAACCAGGCTTCGGTTTTTCCAAATGTGATAGTTTTTCCGCTGAGTATTCCGATTACCGTGATTATTATCAGGCACAGCGCCGGCAAATCACTTATTACCAGTCCCATCAATAAAGGCAAACCAAAGGGAATCAGAAGAAAATAGGCAGACCAACACCACGAGAGATCTTCTCTAGATTCAACAACTTGCATCGCAGCGATCTTGTGAGTCTCTAGCTCGTAAAACTATCAATAAAGATAAATACATCAGGCTTACCGCAACTGGACACAAAATAAATATCAGCTCGTAAAATGGCTGTACCGGAGTGGCTGGCATATTCCTGCTGGTCAATATAACTGAAGAACGCGGGAAAAGATCAAGAAATTGCATGTCATTCCTGAAATACTTCTCATAGTGAATTCCTGCTGCTGTGTATTGTGGCAGCAATTCGCCGAGCAGTACTCTACCTATATTGCTGCCAGCATTAACTGTCTGAAACACAGCCAGAATTTTATCGGTCTGCAGTGGTTTGTTGCTGTAGTCGGAAAGCAGTTCATGAATTCCTGAAATGCTGAAAATGGAAGCGACGAATTTCATTCGCTCAATAACATTTGCAAACTGAACGCTGGCACTCTGTCTGCGCAATTCAAGGCCTTCCATGCCAATGGCGTCGAGTTTTTTGACAAACGTATCGGTAAAGTAGTTCAGAAAAGGTCTGACTTGATTTGAAGCGGGTCTTTTAAACGAAATTTTAACGATAGTATTGTTTTCAATTTGAAATTTAAGATCTTGTCTTATTGAGCGTTTGAGAAAACTTAGTCGTTTGCTTTGTTCTGTGTGTTTGCAAATTGCTGAGCGGTCGATAATCTCCAGCATAAGTGCGTCGTCATTGACGATTCTTGCCCATAGAGAATTAAGATCTACCAGTGAATTGCCCATGTTACTGCCGGCGATAAGCATGTCTTCGCCGACTACGCCTCGGGGCGGGTAATTGTAGAACCACACTTCAAGAAACAGGCATAAGACAAGGCAACACAATCCAACAAAACGATGCTTGCGCGCCAGTTGAAATATTTCGGTCAGTTTAAATTCCGGGGTGTTTTCCATTGGCTAAAGAATCCTGAATTGTCGAGCGTCTGTTGGTATGATTGGGCATTCTATCATCATCAACGACAAGAGTAAAATATATTTGCTTTTAATGAATTATCAGAAAAACTTGCGGATCAAAACAGCAACTGTAAGCATGAGAATGCCCTGCAGCATTACTGAGTTGCCAGCCTGTTTCCAAGATTTGGCGCTGGCGCAGTGCTGGCATTCTTCGCCATTTTCGTGATGGCGTTCGTGTTCGCATTCTGGGCCACAGACATGGTCGAGTGAAATGTGTGTGTGATCTCGATCTTGGTCTTGATCGGCTCCTGTGGTCTGTTGCTGATGTAGCGCATGCTCGTTTTCTGAAGAATGGTCGTGACCGCAGTCCGACAGTTTCGGAAACGGGTCGTTAATCCCATCAATACTTGTTTCGCTGGCTTCTAAGGCGGCCTGGTGTTGTGGGCAGTCTTTTTCGAGCAGGCTAAGAGCGCCGAGGCCGCGCGCGTATATTGTCAGGTAATAGAGATTTGTAGAATCGACGAGCCAGAACCGATAAGGCGCCGTAGCGCCATAAGGCATTCTGATGGTGCTTACTTGAAAAAGACTCTTGTATTCCGGTGTCAGCAGATCATCGGGAAACTCCGGCATTGCTGTTTCTTTCTGCTGCACCATCGTAAAGAAATGGCCGAGATAGCTTTTCTGGCGTTCGGCTGTGACCTTATTCCAGGCTTCGAGGGCAAGCTCTCTTTTTCCGATATCTGATAAAAAGCGACTTTGCAGAACATAGTAATTCTGCAGGTTGGCAAAGTCATCTGCCATTGTCGGGGTCAGACGATACTCATTTTTCAGATAGCTGCTAATTGCTGCATTGAGATAGTTTACTGCAATGGCACGATTTTTCTTAACCTCTTCGTGGCTGGAAAATGAGGGCTTTTTAATGAAGCCATAGCAGTAAGCTCCTGCCATATAAAGTTTGTGCAGGTCGGGCGACCTTTTGTTGGCCAGAATGCCACGGTGCAACAGTTCGATCGCATCGTGAAAGCGGTTTAGATGAAAAGCCAGATTTTGGCTCATAACCGCATACATTTCCATGTTGGTGGGCTCGAGAATTACTGAAAGCTCGAGCAGCGACATTATTTCAGTGTTGCCGGCAAAGCTGCCGGCAACAAAGTTTTGTTTAGTCTTTTTGCTTGGCCCGATATGCATGTATTCGTCTGCAGTGATGCGAAATACTCCGGCGGAAAAGCTCTTTATCTGCGCCGGAATCGCCTGTAATGCCAGATCGGAGAGGCTTGTGACAAGTGCTTCTGGGTAGTAGTGGTTCCAGTGTCTGGCTTTCATCGTATATTGCGAAGCCAGAGCCATCACAAGCATCAGCATGACCAATAGAAACGACAATCTGGCCGAACCAGTCGAGTTATTTTTAAACTGTTTAATCATAGGTCTCTACGTTTAAGCACTGCACCGCCAATAGCGAGATAAAAGATTATGGCTGAAAAAGTATAAAATGCCAGTATCAGCAGCGCAGAGGTTTGAGCTGGAATTTCGTGCATTATCATGATCCGAGTCTCGTAAAGCGAAAAATCCGGTAGTATTATCGCTGCCAGATCAAGCAGAAAGGCGAAAACGAAGTTTCCACTCTGCTCGGCCAGCATGCGGAAAATATCGAGGCCGTGCCCGATAACATAGATGAGAACGCTCAGGCTTACGGTAATGATTTTCGAAGTGCATGAAGCCAGCAGCATTACAATTGATACGAGCAGCGATTGCTTGAGAAAAATTATCAGGCCGGCAATAGGAATCTCAGTGAACCACGCATCGGCGCGCAGTCTTATTATAAGCATCAGCAGGCCTGACATAAATACATGCAAACAGAACAGAGTGGCAACAATGCCGAGAAATCTGCCGAGCATGTAAGTGTGGCGACTGGGTACACGTGTGAAGATGAAGTAAATAGTGCGTCTTTCGATATCTGGTATGATCTGATCCAGGGAAAAAAACAGCACAACCAGTAGGCCAAGCGTTGAAATGAGTGTCAGCCCGGCATCAGAGATAAACTTGGTCTGAAAGCCAAGTTGGTAGACATCTATGTTCCAGGCTGCAGCTGTGAAGGGCAGTGCGAGCAGAAGCACGCCGAGAAAAAGCCGGTTGCGCAAGGCCTCAATAAAAGAATACCAGGCAATCGAAGTTATACACGATACCCGTGCCTCTATGTAGTTCATATTCATGTCAAGCTTCTTCTGCTCCAGCAGACAGGGCTTTGCGGTCATAATCCTGAACGATTCTTACAAAGCGCTCTTCGCCATTTTTATGTTCAGGGCAGAATTCGTCAACAGAACCCTCGAAAAGAATGCGACCCTTATGAATAATCGCGATCTTGTCACATATTTCTGTAATATCAGAAATGATGTGCGTGCTGAAGAATACTGTTTTGCCTGCTTGCTTGAGTTCCTTCAATATGTCTTTGATCAGGCGGCGGCCGAGAGGGTCGAGGCCGCTGGCTGGCTCGTCGAGAATGTAAAGCGCGGGATCATGCAGCATGGCGCAGGCAATGCCAAGCCTCTGTTGCATGCCTTTCGAAAAGGCGCCGACTCGTTTGTGGCGGTCTTCGTAAAGACCAACTCTTTCGAGAATGTATTTCTTTCGGGTGTCGTCAGCAACTATGCCGAGAAGCTTACCTGAAAAATCAACGATCTCATTAGCGGTCAGGGTTTCGTAAAAAACTGGCTTCTCGGGGCAGAACCCGATTTTGTTAAAAGCTGCCGCATCGATTGCTTCGCCGAAAAGCTCGATAGAACCACAATCTGGCCGGATCAGTCCAAGCGCTGCCTTGATAGAAGTGGTTTTACCTGCTCCATTGAGGCCGGCAAATCCGTAAATCTGGCCGGCAGAGAGTGTCAGACTGATATTGTCGATGGCGGCCCGGCGACCTTGCGCTTCCTTTGAGGATCCAGGTGCCAGAGAGTAACTTTTAGAGACGTTCTTAAGCTCTAATACCGTTTGGGTCATAAATTTCACCAACTGCTATCACAAAGTATTACTAACTAGTTAGCACTTTGATTCATCGTTGTCAATAAATCGACACAATTGAGATGTGTTTGAGATTAAGGTTGGTGAAGCAAAATGCCGATACTATTCCCGGAATAATAATGTTTTAGCTGAGGTTTGCTATCAGAAGGACTTTGAAACAATTTCTGCTGTTGCTGATAATCGGCCAGATTTTTCTGGTTGGTGCTGTCATGCAGACGGAGAACGTTGTTTATAGAGATGCAGAGGACTGGAACGAGGATGATTCCAGGCAGATAGAAATGCGCGGACCTGATCTTTCCGACGATGAAGAAAAGATTGACCAGCTCGGTGAAGACCAGATGCCGGAACCTGTTGGCGAGCCTGATGACGTAGTGGTTTTGCCGGAAGTGTTGAACCTGAGTTTCAGAACTGAAGAGTCTTACGAAATCACTGAATTTGAATTAACACAAAGTGTGCGGGTTCTCAGGCGCTCGCAAGGTGGCAAGCTTTTGCGAATAAGATTAATGCCGGCGCTGCATGATATCAATCCCGAATTTATTGCGCAGTTGCAGAAAAAATTCGACAAGTTTTCGATTCATCAGACTAATAAGTATTCAGAACTGGTTTTTGGCGCTCGTGGCCGTATCGGCAATCCATATACAGCTTCTGAGACTTCGGGTATTTTCAGGCTTTGCATTCCTTACCAGTCTGATAAATCGCGCTTTACTCTGCCAGTTGGCGAAAAGGTTGTCGAGGGTGTCACATACTATCGAGATCGAACCAAAGTTGCCACTGGTCACACAGACGTGCATATTTTGCGGGTAGAGCCATTTTCGAGTTCAACCAAGCTTTTTCCGGTGCTGGCTAACGAAGGTATTGCACAGAAAGAAACGCTTTCGTCGATGGTGAAGCGCTATGGCGCAATTGCCGGGATCAACGGTGCTTACTTTACTCCGCGTGGTGACCCGATTGGCACTTTGATCATCAATCGCCGGCTGATAAGTTCTCCGCTTTATCGTCGTTCTGTTTTTGGGATCAGCGAAGATGATTCTTTAATTTTTGGAAATCCGGACTTTTCAGGAGTGCTCAGGTCTGGTAAACTCTCGATTGCAATCGACGCGGTAAATCAGCCAAGACGTGGCGACCTGTTGGTGGTTTATACGCCTGAGTATGCAAGAAGCACTCTGACTCCAGAGCGCGGCGTCGAAATTGTTCTGGTAAAGGGAAAGATTGTCGGTATTCATGCTAATGATGCTCTGATTCCGCCTGACGGCGTAGTAGTTTCGGCCGGCGGCGAAAAGGCAGAGCAGCTTAAATTGCTCAGGCTTGGCCAGTCGGTGGTGCTTGATTACTCGATCGATAAGCCCTGGAACACCATAAAGCACGCCGTATGTGGCGGCCCGAGACTTATCAGCGATGGGCGTCAGGATATCAATGGTCGCGAGGAGAAATTTGACAACTCGATAATCAATGGTCGACATCCACGCACGGCTGTGGCTCAGACTTTCGACGGCGATTTATTGATGGTTGTCGTGGATGGCCGATCAAAACGCAATGCTGGTATGAAACTTGATGAACTTGCTGTATATTTAAGGATTCTTGGGGCGCGTCATGCAATTAATCTTGATGGTGGCGGTTCGTCGTCGATGATAGTTAAGGGTAGAATCGTAAATTCACCATCTGACGGAAATGAGCGGAGAATTTCTAATGGGATCCTCATTACTAACCGCTGACAGAAAACTGTTCAGCCTGATATCGATTATTCTGGCATTCCTGTTGGGGAATGCCTGTTCAGCTTTTGCCGATAACATTGAGATTCTAAAGATCAAAGACGTAAAAGTCGGCATGCGTGGCACCGGCAAAACCGTGATTCAGGGGCGTCACATTGAGTCTTTCGATGTTGAGGTTCTTGGGATTCTTGCTAATAACAAGGTTAACGAAAACCTTCTGATCAACGGCAAGTCAATTCTGGTAAGGGTCAGTGGTGACGTGATACGCCGGGCTGGAGGTATTGCCGCCGGGATGAGTGGCAGTCCCGTATATATCGACGGCAAACTGATGGGCGGAATCAGTTCTGGCTGGACAATGACCGATCACACTGTCGGCTTGGTCACTCCCATCGAAGAAATGCTGGAAATCTGGTCGTATCCTGATCTTGCCTGTCTACCAGACAATGGCGAGCCGAAGCGTTGGCAGCTCAATGAGCCGGTCAGGATTGGTGATAGGACTGTTTCTGCCGTGTGGGAAGTTGCATATAATCAGTCTGCCAGTCAGATGAAGCCTGCTGCTGACGAGCTTGTTTTTCAACAAGCAGCGGCTGAGATGTTTGTTGAAGGCCTTTCTGGCCATGCCGCCGAGGTGCTCGAAACAAAAATGAAGCGAAACAACATCAAGTTTGCTCAAAAAGATCTGGCAGGAAAAAGTCGTGAATTTGTCGACGAACCGATTGAACCAGGAGCAAGCTCTTATCTACCCGGATCTTCAATTGGCATCCAGCTCGCGCGTGGTGACATAAATATTACAACTCTCGGCACCATGACCCATCGCAGTGATCATCGAATTCTGGCGCTGGCCCATCCCTTTCTCAAAAAGGGCGGGGTTTCGTTTTTGATGACTGGTGCTTACATTCATCACTCATTTGCCAGCGTTGAAATGCCATTCAAGATAGGTGCACCCAGCGAAATGATAGGTATTATCACTCAGGATCGTGAAAAAGGTATCAGCGGCGAAATCGGCCGGTTCCCAGAAATGGTGCCAGTCCAGATCGACGTGCTCGACAAGAACTTGCAGATAACTAAAAGTATCAATTATCAGATCGTTAAAGACCCTTCGGTTTTGGGTATGGTGCTTGATTCTACACTCGTGCAGGCTCTTGAAGGAGTTATCGATCGCGCCGGCCCTGGAACCGCGTTGATGGGAATTTCGCTCGATTGTGCCAACGCATCAGGCGAGCAATACAGCTTTCGTCGCGAAAACATGTTTTATTCGCGCACAGATATCGTTCAGTCGCTGATCAACGAAGTTAACAGTCTCATCGAAATGGTAATCGAAAGCGAACTAGAAGAGGTTATGCCGACACGCCTGTTGCTCAAAATCGAGATCGAAAAACGTCGGCGCACGCTGTCTATCGAAAAAGTCGAGATAAAAAATGCGCAGGTCGCTGGTGGGGGCGTGCTTGATGTCGAGGTTTCGTTACGCCCGTTCCGCGAAAAAAAGTTTGTTAGAAAGGTTAAAATTCCTATTCCTCAGGATATCGGAAAAGAAAACCTGGTTCTTACTGTATCTGGCCTGAATATGAGGGTTGACGACGCTGAGGCCTCTGTTGATAGCCGCGATATCAAAACTGGGCGAGATGCGCGCACTGATGAGGCGCAGTCTGCCGATTTTGATTCGGTTATTCGCACCTGGGCCAGTTCGCCAAAGAATTCGGATCTGCTTTTTCAACTTTCGGTGGAAGGCGATGAATCGAAGAAAATCAAGCTTAGCGGCAAAGATATTGAAATTCAGCCAACCAATCTTGTAGTTACCGGCAGAGTCGATACCACTTTGACCCTGAGCGAGGAATAAAATGTTAAGAGCGAAACGCATGATTGAAAGAAGCGAATTATGAGCTTTTTACAAAAAGCTGCAAAAGATATTCTGGATTCAATTGGCAAAGTAAGTATTTTGTTTTTGCAGACAATCTACTGGACTTTTCACAATATCAAAACAGGTCGTTTTGCCATATCAGACCTGATTGAGCAGATGTCTCGTATCGGCGTTGACTCGCTGCTTATGGTCGCGATTACCGGCATATCTACCGGCGCGGTTCTTGTCGTGCAGATGGGATTTCAGTTCGCGCAGATGGGTGCGCAAAGCTATGTGGGCGGGGTTGTTGCCCTGTCTATGGCGCGTGAATTGGCTCCAATCCTGACTGCTATCGTGGTTGCAGGCCGTGTCGGTAGCGCCATTGCCGCTGAGATTGGCACCATGAAAATCACCGAACAGATTGACGCTCTCGAAACCATGGCAACCAACCCGGTTGAATATCTCGTGGTCCCACGTTTCTGGGCCTGCACAATCATGCTGTTCATATTGACCATTTTTACCAACGTTGTCGGAATGATTGGCGGTTCGATTGTAGCTGTTAATCAGATCGGGCTCACACTGATTTCGTTTAAAGATTCTATTCTGCATATGCTGCAGAT
This sequence comes from Candidatus Rifleibacteriota bacterium, assembly GCA_018818125.1. GTDB lineage: Bacteria > Muiribacteriota > Ozemobacteria > Ozemobacterales > Ozemobacteraceae > Rifleibacterium. Next base: position 36,690 of record JAHISQ010000165.1, on the reverse strand, counting down.
CCGGGATATTATGGGCGGCCTTCTTAAGGCCACCGTTTTTGGCAGTATTGTCGGCATTATCGGTTGTTATAAGGGGTTTACCACTGAGGGCGGCGCCGAAGGCGTCGGTCAGAGCACAACCAGCGCTGTTGTCGTTTCGATCATGCTCATTCTTGCCGTTAATTACTTTCTCACTGTTGGCATCAACAATTTCTGTGTGGCTTATTTACCATGATTATAATATCAAACCTTCATAAAAGTTTCGGCTCAAAGCAGGTGCTCAAAGGAGTAAATCTCAAAATTTACGATGGCGAATCGCTTGTCATTCTTGGACCATCCGGCTGTGGCAAAAGCGTTCTGCTTAAACATATCATCGGCCTGGTGAAGCCAGACAGCGGTCAGGTAATCATTGATGGCGAAGATATCACCAACTTTAACCAGAAACAACTTGACGCACTTCGTATGCGTATGGGCATGCTGTTTCAGTCGGCTGCACTTTTTGACTCGCTCAACGTCGGAGAAAACATTGCCTTTGGCCTGCGCCGTCACACCAAACTTTCGAATCGTGCCATTCATCACCTTGTCTCAGAAAAACTCGAAATGGTCGGATTGCCCGGCACAAATCATCTCATGCCCTCCGAACTCTCCGGTGGCATGCGTAAACGTGTCGGTCTGGCCCGCGCCATTGCGATGGAACCGGAAATAATTCTCTACGACGAGCCCACTACCGGTCTCGATCCGATCATGACTTCAGCGATCGACGAACTACATCTGAGTCTTAAAGAACGACTCGGGGTAACTTCGATCGTGGTTACGCACGACCTTAAATCTGCTTACCGCGTCTGCGACCGCATTGCCTTGCATTATGGTGGCCAGATCGTCGAAATTGGAACACGTGAAGAAATAATCAACTCACCCAACCCTGTTGTGCAGCAGTTTATACGTGGCGAAGCTCAGGGCCCGATGACACTGTTCTAAAGGGATACAGGAGAAGCTAATGAAATCGACAACCAAAGTGGGAATAATAACTCTGATCGCAGTCTCTATGCTTTCATACATGGTATTTGTCATCGGTGATATGAGCTTTAGCGAGCAAGGCTATAGCTTTGTCGTCAGCTTCTATTCTGTTAATGGCTTGAGCAAGGGCTCTACCGTTTCGATGTCGGGGGTCAAGATCGGCAAGGTCACCAGCATCGAGATTCGCGATGATCAGGTCTATGTCTATGTCTATATTCAAGATAAAAAGATGCATATCAGACGCAAAAGCACTTTTACTATTTCAACTTCCGGTCTGATGGGGGAAAAGTTCGTCGAGATCATGCCGACGCGCGATTATACTTCGCCTTACGTTGCTGACAGTGAGGTTGTTCCTGGTACTGACCCGACCCGCATGGATGAACTGTTCGAGCAGGGCAACGTGCTGATTCAGAAACTGCAGGAACTTACCTCATCCGCCAAAGATATTATTGGCGATCCTGAACTCAAGGAAAACACCCGCATAATTTTCAGAAATGCCAGAGATGCATCTGAAAGAATGAACGAAATTATCAGCTCAGTGCAGAAGCGCACAGACAGTATTGTAGATAGTCTAGATAATGTTCTTAAGCGTGTAGATGGCGAAATTGACAAGAATCGAGATGATATTAGAGCTGTTATAGCCAATTTCAGACTGTTCAGCGACCGCTTGTCGAGCATAACCGAGGATTCACGCACTGACATTCGCGAGATTGTAGGCAACGTAAGAAGTGCTACCGACAAACTCGACAGCATGATCGAAGAACTCAGCCGCAACAACAAGATGACAGATGATCTGCGTAATATGATTGATTCTCTCAAAGACGCTTCTGACAACGCCCGCGTCATCACTCAGGATGTTAAGGAAATCGTTGCCGATAAAGAAATCCGCAAAAAGATCAATACCGGTCTCGACGATGCTCACAAACTGGCGCAGGCTGTCGACAAAGTCTTTCTTAATATCCGCCAGACCCGTATTGACTTCAAATATCTGCTTAGATACCACAACAAAACCGAATCTTTCTTCTCTGATCTTTCAGTCGATCTATACCCGAGCGACAAGACTTTCTATCGCTTCGGAGTTGAAGACATCGGCGGCGGCGATTCTTTCAGTCTTATGGTGGCCAGAGGTGCCGATACGCACCTGGTTAAGCGTGCTGGTGTTATCAGCTCCAGGATCGGTCTTGGCTTTGACTATTATCTGGCTGATGTCGTTCAGCTCAGTGCCGACTTCATTGATACAACAGATTCAGAAATTCGGCTCAAGGCTGGTTATCTGTTTAACGAAAACATCAGATTCGAACTGCGCATCGACGATGCTATGGATAAGAGGGATGTGAACGTGGGTATTGAATATAAATTCTAATTTCTCAGTAAAATATATGCATGTGCGCGAACATGTATTGCATAAACCGCGTGTTCTGCTGGTTACCACCGGTGGTACGATAACCATGCTGCGTGGTGCCAACGGCAGTCTTTACCCATGCGAAGATGCCGGTCAGCTTCTCGAAAAAATACCGGAACTCAAACTGCTGGCTGATATAGATATACTGTCGCTTGCTAATGTCGATTCTAGCGATATAACGCCGACGATCTGGCTTACTATCGCGCGCGCCGTCTATCAGCGCATAAAGGATTACGATGGTTTCGTGATCGCACATGGTACTGACACGCTGTGTCACACAGCTGCTGCGCTCTCATTTATGCTGCAGGAACTCAATAAGCCTGTTATCATAACCGGTGCCCAGGTGCCGCTCGAAGAAATTGGCTCAGATGGCAGAACCAACCTGATCAATGCCGTGCGGGTCGCCATCTCTGATCTTGCTGAAGTGGTTGTTGTTTTTGGTTCTCTTATCATTAGGGGTACCAGAGCTAAGAAGACTTCGGTCTTTGATATGCAGGCTTTTATTTCGGTTAACGATGTACCGCTTGGCACCATTGGATTGACCATAAAATTCAGCAGTTTTGCAAAAACGCGTAGTCGCCGCAAGCCACTGCTGCGTATTTCTCTTAATGAAAACGTGGCGTTGTTCCCGGTTTATCCAGGTATGAAGCCTGAGATAATCGACTATATCGCGAATACACACGACGGTATGGTGATCGAAGGCTATGGCGCTGGCAATATTCCTACCGGTGAAAAATCCTTAATTCCTGCGATCAGCTCAGCGATATCACGCAACGTGCCGGTGGTTGTCTGCACTCAGTGCATTGTCGGGTCAACCGAGATGGAACTTTATCAGGTTGGTCGGTCAGCGCTTGAAGCCGGTGCAATACCGGCGATGGATATGACGCCCGAGGCTGCTCTGGTTAAATTGATGTGGGTGCTTGGGCAGACAGACGATATGGGTTCGATCGATTCGATGATGCAGAAGTGTTTTGTCGGAGAACTTCACGAGGTCAGCTGAATTTGAAAACATGCCCGGAATGCCAGAAGCCCGTTACGGTTTCGCTGCTATACTGCACTACCTGCGGTGCCGATATCAGCAAGCCTGCGAAAGCGAGGCGCGAGCGCCTGCTGCTTGTGTTGTCGCCATACTTTATGATTCTGGCTACAATCGCGTTGAGTGTTGAGCTCGGTGTGGTTGATGCCGTAGACAACGGTATGGCTTATGGTGGCTCGCTTGCTATGGTGTATCTGTTTTCTGCCATGCTATTCTGGCTGATGACGAAGGTTCTTAAGATGCCGGGATTGCCTGAGAGCTATTGGCAGGCCGGGTTGCTTTCTACTTTCAATCTTGTCGCCTGCACTTTGTTGGCACTTGTCATCAGCGAAGTCTTTGCGGATGGTTTGATCATGAAAGTTGGGCCGCAAAAATACCACTATGCCATCCTGGAAAATCTTGTGGTCATTTTTTTGCCGGTCTTTTTTGCTGGTTTACTGGCAGTTTCTGCGCGGGCACGAGTTACCAGATTCCCTGAGAGTGCGGCCAAACCCTTGCTGCGGTTCTTCTTTAAATATGCTCTGGTAATAATTCCGATCGCTCTAATGCTTCTGCTTGTGGTGCTTGATCTTGCTCAACCGCCAAACGGGCGGGCCATGATCAGAGCCCGGGTATTGTATGGGTTGCAGGCGCCTGATATGGCTCTGCAGACCATCGACGATGCACTCGCTGTTGACGGGGGTTTTGCCCCACTGCATTTTATGAAAGGCATTGTTATTCTTGATTATGCAAACAGTAAATATGGCGCGGCAGATGCAGTCAAACACCTGGAGCGCGCAAACGAGCTAAAGCCAAAGGTTCCAGCCTGGCTTTATTGTCTTAGCACAGCCTACGATCGCGAAAAGAACGGCCCTGCTGCTATGGCAGTTGCTAGCGAGGCTACCAGTCTGCTTCCAGATGATGCGTATCTCTGGCAGTATCTTGGCGATCTCAACATGAAGTATAAAAACGGCCGTGCTGCAATCGACGCTTATAAAAAAGCTCTTGAACTGACTCCTGAAGATCCGCAGCTTCTCAATAATCTTGCCTTTACCATGCTTGAACTCAATATTGAACTTCCGCAGGCGCTTGAAATGGCGAGAGTGTCGGTGGAACTTATGCCCGGCCGAATTTTTAACCTTGATACGCTCGCCTGGGCCTACTACAAAAATGCTCAGTATGCTGAATCTCTCGAAATAATGAGTGATATCTTTTCCGGTCGCAGTGAGGTTTCGCCAGAAGTAGATTTTCATTACGTCTTAATCCTGCAGGCGATGGGCATGCTCAACAACCCGCTCGAAACTTTTGATAAATTGCTGGCTCGCCCGGAAATAGCAGCTGACCACCAGCTTTTTCAGCAGATATATCAGGCTCGTCGCCAGATCGAGGCGACTGTAGCCGTCGCTTCCACCACAGAAAATGCCGGTTCTATTCACAAAGATGATACAACTGCCGATATATCGCCTGAGTCGGCAGGGCAGAGCTCTTCTTCTGTGAGTGCCGAGCTGGAATCTGAGCCACTAGTTAACCCTGACGCAGGAGAACTGCCCGATGAAGAATAGTATTGGCAAAATGCTTGTCTGTGCTTCGTTCATCGCGTTGCTGCTGGTAATAGGGCTGCCCACCGAATCTCAGGCAGTTCTGCATATAGATACCAGCTATAGCGGCAAGTTTCGCAATACGCCGGGTTACACAAAAATTCTCGCCGATCTGCCATTTGTCTACCAGGAAGCGTTTCAGAAAATAGAGCGTTCGCTCGGCATTCCACCACGTGAGCAGATGTACCTGGTAGTAATGTTTTCAGATCACCTTACTTATAAGGGTTTTCGACTGCGCGGCAAACGCCAGTCGATGCGTACTGCCAACCGGACTGTCGTTCACTATATCCACCTCGATCTCGATTTTCTTATCAACGGCCAGGCAACTCTTTTTGAAGAGATGACCCACGAAATGACCCATGCGGTAATGGCTGACATTATGGGTTTACGCGAATATGACAGTATGCCGATGTGGATTAAGGAAGGAACCGCTGTGCATGCAGCCGATCAGGGCCAGGCACGCATTCGAGCACTTACCCGTCGTGGCTTTGATATTAACGCAATTGGTGGCGAAGACGAAAACATCGAAGGAAACCCGATTTCGCTTGAAAAATACGTCGAAAATTATCTTAGAATAAGATTTTTGCTCAAAACTTTCGGCAGCAGTGCTTTGCATCGCTTTGTTAAACGTCTTATGAAGTCCGGCAATATAGAGCAGGAGCTGGAAGGCAGCTTTAACGGTTTGACTGAAGAAGTCATGAGTCAGTATGCGCAGGATTTTATCAAAACCACTCTGCTCGACAACGTGCGACCGGTTGCTTCAGCAGAAAACCTGCAGCGTGGTGTGAGATTTTTTGACGAGGGCGAATATCTCTCTGCCCGCCTTGCCTTGACCGATGCGCTTTATGGCGGTCTTGGTGACAACGAGTTCCAGACTGCGGCCTATCTGCTGGCTGAATGTTACATTCAGGAACGCAATCCGCAAGGTGCACTCAGTCTGCTCAAGCAGTTCAAGCCAGACCCGCGTAATGTGCCGGTCGATCGTTACGAATTTTTGAGTGCCTACTCTGAATACGCTATGGGTCTGGTTACCAACGCCTACTTCGGCTTTAAAAAAGCGTTTGAGACCTCTAACAATAGCGCCGTTAAAGAAGGTGCGCTTTACTACATTATCAGAATTCTCATCGAACTTGGCAACCGCAGCGAAGCCGACCGTGTCATGGCTTTGCTCCGCCAGCAGTTCCCCGAAAGCAACTACCTCATCCTCGCCGGTCGCGTCCTTTCCTCGCGCTAAAGCAGAAGAACCTATCCTCGCACTGAGCCGCAAAACCACTAAGGATGTCATCTCGACCGAAGGGAGAGATCTAGAACTTCCTGCTCTTCGTGTCTCTGAGGCTTTGTGCGAGTTCTTGTTTCTGTGCGTAAGCGCGCCTGTTAATCATTGACAGGCGGTTCGCAGGCGTGTTACCTTACTTTGCCATTAGAGCCACGTATCCCTAAGTCCTCACAGGGAGATGATGCCAAATTTTGTGTGCAAAGGAAACGACCATGGAAATAAAAGCCAAAATTCAGCAGGCTGCTGACTTTATAACCCAAAAAATCACCACTAAGCCAACTGTGGCGCTTGTGCTGGGCTCAGGCCTGGGTAAATTCGCTGATTCACTTAAAAACGCGGTCGCTATACCCTATGAGCAGATTCCACATTTTCCGGTATCTACTGTTAAAGGGCATGCCAGTCGCATGGTGATCGGTGAAGCCGGTGGTAAGACGGTTGTGGCCATGCAGGGCCGTTTCCATTATTATGAAGGTTATTCGATGCAGGAAATCACCTTTCCGATTCGTGTTATGATGGCAATCGGCGCGGTAGACCTGATCATTACCAATGCTTCTGGTGGCTTGAATCGCAATTTTAAGGTCGGCGACCTGATGATCATGACTGATCATTTTAATCACATGGGCGATAACCCGCTAAGAGGTCTCAACGACGATACTGTGGGCCCGAGATTTCCGCCGATGCAGGGAGTCTATACGCCTGCTCTGGTTGAAGAAGCTATGAAAATCGGTCGTGAGATCGGTGCGCCGGTTGAACGTGGCGTGTATGTCGCCGTCAGCGGTCCGAACTATGAAACCGCCGCCGAATTGCGCGCATTCAGAATTATGGGCATTGACGCCGTTGGCATGTCCACGGTTCCTGAAGTCATTGTCGCGGTTCATGGAGGAATCAAACGTATCCTTGGCATCAGCTGTATCACTGATATGGCGACCGGCGAGGGACACGAAGAAGTTAATCACGAAGATGTAATTGCTGCAGCAGCAGCTGCTCAGCCATATTTTCTCAAACTTGTCGAAAAGATGCTCGAAAGGCTCTGATACTAATGCTCGATCGCCTTGAATCAATTAACGAAAATTTTAAGGAACTGACAGACAAACTTTCGAACCCGAAGGTTATTGGCAATCAGTCAGAATTTCAGCGTCTTGCTAAACGACGTGCTGAACTTGAGCCTATTATTGAAGCCTATCACAGGTATGCCGAGCTGCTTAAACGTCTTGACGGCGCAAGGCAGATGCTTGAAGGCGAAACCGATCCCGAGATCGTTGAAATGGCCGAGCTCGAAGTCTCTGAGACCGAACCCGAGATTGAGAAGCTCGAAAAAGAGCTTAAGCTCTTGCTGGTGCCGAAAGACGCAGATGACAGCAAAAACACTATCTTCGAAATTCGCGCTGGCACCGGCGGCGAAGAAGCCGCATTGTTCGCTGCAGTTCTTTATCGCATGTATTCAAGATATGCCGAACGCCAGGGCTGGAAATGCGAACTGATGAGTATGAGCGAAACTGGTATTGGCGGCATCAAAGAAGTTATTTTCTCGGTTGAGGGTGCCGGGGCTTTCGGTCGTCTCAAATTCGAGAGTGGTGTCCATCGTGTGCAGCGAGTTCCGCAGACCGAGGCTTCCGGGCGAGTGCATACTTCGGCGGCAACTGTGGCGGTTTTGCCTGAAGCAGAAGACGTCGATGTCACTATCGATGAAACAGAACTGCGCATAGATGTTTTCAGATCGTCCGGTCCCGGCGGTCAGAGCGTTAATACTACTGATTCGGCCGTGCGCGTGACCCATCTGCCAACAGGCATTACAGTCAGCTGCCAGGACGAAAAGAGCCAGCACAAAAACAAAGCCAAGGCACTGCGCGTGCTCAAAGCACGTTTGTTTGATAACGCACGCATGCAGGCTGATGCCGTTCGAGCCGATAACCGCCGCAGCCAGGTCGGCAGCGGCGACCGCTCAGAGCGCATCAGGACTTATAATTTTCCGCAACAGCGCCTTACCGATCATCGCATAAATCTTACTCTCTATCGTCTCACCGAAATAATCGAAGGCGATATCGACGATGTTATCTCCGCCCTGGTCGAAGCCGACAACCTGCGCAAACTCGCCGAGGACGGTAATCATATCTGAGAGCCGGCGACTTTGACAGCCAGGTCATCCAAATCTGTTTTGTTGCGGACAGAACAAGGCAATCTCAAGCTATGAGTGATTTATGATGGCTCAAACTATACAGCAACTCATGCAGCAGGCGCGTCGGCAGCTTACGGAAACCGGCATCGAAGATTCCAGCTTCAACGTCAACTGCATGGCTTCGGCTATTCTTGGCGTCGATATCGGCCAACTGCCGCTGCATTGGCCAGAAACGGCGACATCTGAGTTTGTCGATCGACTGAGTTGCATGGTGCATCGCCGCTGTGCCAATGAGCCGTTGCAGTATATTCTGCAGAACTGGAGCTTTCTTGATATGACGCTGGTTACACGCCCCGGGGCGCTGATTCCGCGCCCTGAGACTGAAGAGGTTTTTTTGGCGGCTGCCCAGGCAATTGAGCAGGCAATCGAACAGGGCGGGTTGCCGCAGAATTTCCGGTTTGCCGATATCGGCACTGGAACTGGCGCCCTCGGACTGGCATTGGCTCGTCGCTTCAAAGGCGCAGTCGGACTGCTCATCGATATTTCTTCAGCTGCGCTGGATATTGCCTGCGAGAATCTTACGGCGTACTCTGAGTTGTACACTCGCGTTGGCGTTGTACGGTCAGATCTTCTCTCGGCGGTACGCCGCACGAGCCTGCACGTGATAATTTCGAATCCGCCTTATGTAAACCTTGCTGATGTTGGTACATTGATGCCGGAGGTCAGAGATCACGAGCCACATCTGGCACTAGATGGCGGTGTGGACGGTCTCGTGATTATCGAACGTCTGATCGTGCAGGCGGCAGAAAAACTGGTTGTCGGCGGATTGCTGATATTTGAACACGGTCATGGCCAGCGCCAGGCTATAATAAAACTGCTCGGCGATGCCTGGAGCGATTACCGAGCCGGTGATGATCTTTGCGGCCACGAACGTTACTTTATTCTCATCAGGAGCGGAAAATGAAACGGGTTGAATTAACGCAACTGCTGGCTGATGCTGCTTTGCTCAAGCAGTTTTACGACGATCTCGACAATGGCGCAGTTGCAATAATACCGACCGACACCCTGTATGGTTTTGCTGTGGCAGCGCATATGCCGGTAGCGGTTGCCCGCATTTATCAGATCAAGAACCGCGATGCTCAAAAGCCGCTGATTCTTTTTCTTGAACAGATCGAACAGCTGCGACAGACAGGCTTTGAATTGCCGTTGCCGCTTATGCAGCGTTTGCAGCAATATTGGCCCGGAGCGTTAACTGCTATCTTACATAAGCCTGGCCATAGCGATATTAGCGCCTTTACCTTCGATAAAATCGGTGTGCGCATTCCGGCGCATAGGCAGTTGTTGCAGTTCCTGGCTGGTTATCAGCACAAGCTGCTGACGACAAGTGCCAACCGTTCCGGTGCACCTTCTGATTCCGATCCTGAACAGCTCGCCGCCGAGTTCTCCAGCGAAGTTGACTGGTTGCTGGATGACGGTGTTTTAAGCCCTTCGTTGCCATCTACAGTCGCAGATTTCACCGTTGTACCACCCGTTATTTTGCGTCAGGGCGGCCTAAAACTGCTGTAATTGCAGTATGTTGTGTTTTTATGGTCGGCGCTGGATGGCCATTATCATCAGATCATCTTCTTGATTGCGGCCGGCCAGCAAGGTATGAGCTCGCCCGAACAGAGCGTCGGTTATGATCTGGGGGGCAACCAGGCCGGTTTCTTTCAGCCACTCTGTAACGCCGCTTAATCCGATTCTGTTGCCGCCTTTTTCTTGAATGTCTGGTAGGCCATCAGTGAAGAGAATGAGTGTCTCTCCCGGCTCAAGTGTAAAAGAACCAGCAGGGAACAGCTCGTTGTCGTCAATATCCATCGAAAAAAGCCCGAGAGGTCGGCCACCATCGGATATTTCTTCAATAGTTCCATTTCTCCGCATCAGCAGAGGAACATCCGGTGTTGCGCTAAAATAGCTTGCTTCTCCGGTTCGATCATCGAGCATTACAAAAAAGACGCAGACAAAGTAACCGGCTGGAAAATCTTCTGAAATTTTTTCGTTGAGCCAACGCAAAGCATCTTGGGGTAACGCATGGTCGCGAAAAGCCATGTTAACCCATGCTTTAAACATGGCAGTAAGTATTGCGCCAGAAACTCCGTGTCCGCTGACATCGGCGAAAAGAATTCCTGTCTGGTTGGTTTCGGGGTAACTGATGATTTCAAAAAAGTCGCCGCCAATCGAGAAGCATGGCTCAAATACAAGGCCGAAAGAAAACTGCTTCAGCTCAGGAAAACCTGATGGCAGAAGAGCGCGGTAAACAGTGCGTGCTACACTCATTTCCAGCTCAGCTCTTTTTGTGTAGAGCGCATTTTCGAGAGTGGCTTTTCGCAGAGACAGTTGTGTTCTTATCCGCGCCAGGGCGATCTGAAAGTCTACAGGCTTGGTTAAGTAGTCATTTGCGCCTAGTTCAAGTGCTTCTACAATATCATCTGTCGCATCTCTGGCTGTAACCATTATCACCGGCAATTCCTGTGCCGGGTGTTTCTCGCGAATTCTTTGCAAGGTCTCCAAGCCATCCATTTCCGGCATCATTACATCAAGAAGCACTAATTCTGGTAATTCGCTTTCAATAAGCACAAGAGCTTCTTTGCCACTTCCCGCCTGAATTATTTGTAGCCCACGCTTCTGCAGGCGCCGCGATAACATGTCCCGGTTTAGTGGCTCGTCATCTACCAGCAGAATTTTTCCCAGTGTTTCAGTTGTCATGTTTTTACTCGTAACAGCTCAATTTTGGCCAGTAATGCCGGGAAGTCTACCGGCTTTGTCTCGTATTCATCGAAACCTGATTGAAGAGCCATTTCTCTGGCTTCTATCATCGCATGAGCGGTCAGTGCTATTAATGGTATTTGTCTTGTCTCTGGTTTCGCCTTTAGGCGTGTGGCTAGCTGATGTCCGTCTTCCTCCGGTAAGCCTATGTCCATGATTATCAGGTCGGGAAGGGTGTTTTCAAGCAGCTTGAAAAGGCTTGAGCCATCTGAGGCTGATAACACAGTAAACCCCTTGCGTTGCAAGCGGCGTGACAGCATGTCTAGGCTTAGAGCATCGTCTTCAACAATCAATATTATCATTTTTCATCAGACTTTCTTGATTGTGTAACAAAATCTTTCAAAATTGCAGACACATTTGAAAATATCTTTTCAGGGCCACATGCGTTTTTCTTAACAATCTGAACCATTTTGTCGGCCAGAGTTTTGTTTTCTTCTGCTGTCAAATCCATTGCAGTTAAAGCAATCATTCTGGTCTGACTGAATTGTTCTTTGCTTCGCAAACAGGTGAAAAGTTCAAAGCCATCCATTTGCGGCATCATAAGGTCCGACAAAACTATATCTGGCGTGTAGTTCTCAAGGATCTTCATCGCTTCAACCCCATTTGAAGCTTGTTTTACCTCAAATCCCTGATTTCTGCACATTTTCACCAGAAGCTTCTGCGTTTCAGGGTCGTCTTCAACAACGACAATAAGTGCTTTTTCCTGGGCAGTTTTTGTGCCAAAACACATTTTTCTGAGCACCTCAAGAAAATGTTTTGTCTCGATCGGTTTGATAAGATAGTCTGCTGCACCCAGAGCAAAGCCCTTTTCAGCGTCATCAAGCATGGTTAGAAGAATGACCGGAATATGAGATATAAGCGGATCTGTTTTGCTTAACAGCAATATGTCCCAGCCGCTTTCGCCTGGCATAACCACATCGAGCAGAATGACATCCGGCTGAATTTCTCTGGCAATCTTAAGGCCTTCTAATCCTGAACTGGCACAGACGATGGTGAATCCTTCCCGCGACAGGTTTCTGTCTATAAGGTCGAGTGCTTCTGGATCATCGTCAATTGCAAGAATAACTGGCTGACTTCTAGCTGATAAATTCTCTGGCAGCTGTACGTCTTTTTGGGGCGCTGATGGAATTGGGCTCGAATCTCTGCTGACAGGTATGGAAACAGTAAAAGTAGTACCTTCGCCGGGCTTGCTGGTCACAGTTATCGTGCCACCCATTAATTCGCAAAGCTTTTTGGTGATTGCCAGACCCAGACCGGTTCCTCCATACTTTCGAGAAATGGAATTGTCTGCCTGACAGAATTCCCCAAAAAGCCTTGTGAGTTGCTCAGGTGTGAGCCCGATGCCAGTGTCTTCAACAATAATGGTAACCTGATCGTTATTTACGCCTTGAGTCTGGTTTACAGAAAGAGTTATCACGCCTGCTTCAGTGAATTTGCAGGCGTTGCTGAGCAGGTTGAATATGATTTGTCGGAGTCTTAGCGGGTCGGCGGTTATAAGGCTAAGCTCTTCGGAAAAGCTCGTTTCAAGACGATTGTTATTATTCTTTGCCAGCGGCAGTGTTGTTTCAATTATGCTTTGCAGCAGTTCTTTCAGCGAGAATGATTCAAGTGAAAGTTCAACTTTTCCGGCCTCAATTTTGGAGAGATCCAGAATATCGTTGATAAGTGAGAGTAAGTGTTTGCCAGCTGACTTTATCTTAAGCAGATCTTCATATAGTTCTGAGCTTTCATCCTCACAAGCATCTTCTGCCAGCATTTCACTGTAGCCGATAATCGCGTTCAGCGGCGTTCTCAGCTCGTGACTCATGCTGGTAAGAAACTGACTTTTAGCCAGATTGGCGCTGTCGGCTATTTTTGCTAATCTCTTGCTCTCTTTAATACTATCAATGAGCTTTTTGTTAACTTCTTCAGTTTTCTCGTGGGCGAGCTTCAGCTCTGCCTCACCTTTCTTTCTTTCTGAGATGTCCCGGCAGATTCCAATTGCATACCACCCATCCTGTAATTCGAAACTTGCAAGTGAAAGCTCTAAGAGAACGCGTTCACCGCCTTTTCTGATAGCTGGCAATTCAAGAGTTTTTCCGATGGCATCGCCCTGACCTGTTTTTTTGAATTCTGAAAATTTCTGCTGATGTGCAGAATAAAACTCTGCTGGAACTATGATTCTGTGCAGTTCTTTGCCAATGACTTCTTCGGAAGTGTAGCCAAAAAGCTTTTCTGCTGCCGGGTTCCAGAAAGAGACCATGCCGACGGGATCAAGAAGAACAATTGCATCCTTAGCTGCTTCACTGATTTTCTGAAATTTTTTCTCGATCTCAAGGTAAGCATTTTCAACGAGTTTTGATTCAGTGATATCTCGGCAGGTGTGTAGGATTAGTTTGCTCTCGCTTGTTGGGCTGTGGTCGATAAGTGATGTTGTTATTTCAACACATATTTTTTTCCCATGATCGTCATAATGAATATGATTTGCAAAAGCAGGCTTTCCGGTTCTGATCGTTTCACTCATTGGACAGGGATCATCAGGGGGCTGGCAGGGCGACATGAGGTTATGGGTGATTGCGTAACAGGGTTTGCCAATAGCTTCTTTCTCTGTTATCTCGTGTGAATCCAGAAATCTTTTGTTCACTTTTACTATGGCAAATGTGTTCGCATCAATTACAGAAATAATGTCACTCGAACTCTGGAAAATTGCTTCCTGTAATGCCGTGGAGTCTTTCAGCTCAGAAGCAACTCGCATTTTCTCTGTTATGTCTCTTGCTGCGAAAAGAATGTATGAGAGTCCGGTGTCTGAATCTTGAAGTCTGCTTGTTTTGACCTCAAATATTCTTGTGTCGCCGTTGTGGGCGAAATGAATATGCTCTGCTCTCTCTTTTCCATTTTCAGAGAAGCTGGCAATTGTCGCATTGTCCGACGATTTGCAGCAGGGGAACCCTAGTGCGCTGGTAAATTCAAAAAAGTTTTTTCCGACAACTTTATCCTGCTCTGTCTCAAAAAGCTGAGCAAAAGCATTGTTTGACATCGTGATCTTATTGGAGGTTTCTTCGATCACACAAATAGCATTGGGAGAATTGTAAAAAACTTCGTGATACAAGCTGTCCTGAAAGCGCATGAAGATCCCCTATATTAACCAAAGTTGAATATTTCTGAAAAATACTACCAGTTATAAAGCGCGGGCCGGAGAAATGCGTTGTATTTGTTTCCCTTAACAGGCTATAGCGATAATCCTATTATGGAGAATAAGCATTTCGTGAGATATTGTCAAATGTCTGCTTTATTGTTGCTGGCCGATGAATTCTATGGCCAGAACGGTCAAATCGTCTGCGATTAAGTTGGTTGCTGAGCTCTTTTTGATGACGGCCTCGATAGTTTGCACGGTTTCCGCCAGGCTTGCCTTTTGGCAGCGGTTTAAAATATCTTTTATACCAGCTATTTCCAGAAAGTCGTTGTCTATTTTCATTTCCAGCAACCCGTCGGAGAAAAGAAAAATCCGGTCTGATCTATTTAAGCAGAGTTCAGTCGTGGAATATGCTTCAATTTCCTCTTCAAACATGCCTAGAGACAGCCCGGTTCCGCTAAACTCTTCGATTAAGCCGCTGTCAGCTCGTTGTACAAGAATTACAGGGTGCGCGGCATTGGCCAACAAGACTTTTCCATCTGCTTTTATTTTAACTAATACTCCGGTCAGATACATGCCTTCTGGAACAGAATCTGCGAGCAAAGAATTAATTTTTCTCATGACTTCGTCTGGTTCGCCCTGAGGTAAAATCGTTTCCAGTGCTTTTTTGGTCATGATTGTTATCAAGGCAGCGGCAATCCCGTGTCCGCTGGCATCTCCAAGAAATGCCGAAAATTGTTGCTCGGCACTTTTGCAGGTGAAGACAAAATCGCCTGAGACCCCATGCAGCGGATGATAAAGCAATCTTACATCAACAAAATCGGTTTTTGTAATCTCGCCCAGCATTGTTTTTTGAATTTCTTCAGCTAACGCCAGGTCTCTTTCTAATTCCTGTTCTTTGCTCTCAATTGTTCTGCGGTTTTCTTCCAGATTTTCGACCATTTTATTGAACGAAGCCGAGAATTCGCCCATGAAAGCAACCTTTTGTGTCAAATCGCCATTCGCCACAGCATTGGTTTGCCAGGCGAGATGGCGCAAATTCGCCTGCAGACCTTTGACGGCACCAGCCAAAGAGCCTTTGTAGTCGAACTCTGTTTCAAGCTGGCCATTGGAAATTTTTATGATGGCCTGTGCTAATTCTGAATTGAAGTGGGCCACTTTTTTTAAAAGTTCAGTATGTAATTCGCCTGACAGCTCGCCGGTTGGTTCTTTGCCACTGACCAGTTCATAAAATGCCTGATCGAGTATCTTATTGTCGCTCATATTGGCAGTACACGAAATCTGCAGGTGCGGTCGCCTGTGCACCAGCAATCGACTTCCTTGACGCTGAATTTTCTGCCGAAAAAGCACTCCATGAGGCCAGCAATAAAGCCTTCATCGTAAACGCAGAGCTCATAGTCCAATTCTGGCAAACCGGAGCAGTCCAGGTCTTCCGAAACAGTCAGCACAAATTTTTGCTGCTCTAAGTCAGCTTCTTCGAATCTTATTATGCCAATTTTCAATTCTTCAGACAGGGCTTGTAATTTTTTGATGAATTCTGCAACGTCAGCAGGTTTGCCCAGCAGATTTTCATAAAACGCTTTGCCGGCAAGCAGCCCGGCTTCGTAGAAGATTTTGTCAGCGGTCTCGGTGTCATAATGCTTCTCCAGGACGTCTCGCAAGGTGCATTGCATCAACCGATATAGTTCAACCCGGGTCTGATTGCCAAGGTTTGGCCGGCCAAGTTCAAGGTCGCCAAGCAGCTTCCACGAGAATTCATAAGCTCTGTCTTCTTTCATGCTCTCACCTCTTGTAAACTGCTGGTTGTAAAATTATGTTCGCTTCAAATCTAACACAAGCCGTTATCGGTAGGCAAACATGCTGTGACGAGACTCCTGCTTCTATTTCTTATGAAGAATCTGGTGCACCTTTATAGCGAGATCATTGCCACGGAAAGGCTTCTGAAATGAACTGTATGCCCTCGTCCAGCACTCCTTGATGGGCAATTGCTACACCGCCTGCCAGTCGGCCAACCGATTCCATCTTCTGAGCGTGGAGCATTTGCCTGTTGAGTTTTACACGCTCGGTGATATCCTTAAAACAGCCTCCATCCTGACTATGGTCTGTGACTTGTCTCGCACTGACTGCCCTGTAGCTTTTACGCAGAGCCGATGTGCCCGTGCAGATTTGACGCAAAGGTGCGCCCAATTCATTTATATGTTTATTTCAAGAATAGTCCTGTGTTCGTTTGTTTTCAGCAGATATTCGCCGAAATTTGCTGTTTGCATCGCAGCTATATAGTGTATAATTACTGTAGAGATAGATCAGCGATAAAAGCAGAAGAGGTTTCAGTCATGCCTTATAGAGCTGACAAAACTTGTGAAACTGAGGATATAACATGTCTGCAGTAAACAAAAACGATGATTTGCTTATTGAAAACGGGGAATTGCAAAGACAGATTAAAGCTCTTGAAGAAGATAAGAGCAGGCTTATAGAGCAGCTTTGCCACTCTCAGAAAATTGAGATTGTCGGTCGCCTTACCGGTGGCGTAGCGAGTGATTTTGGCAGTATGCTGAGTGTCATTCTCGGGCATACTGAAATAGCCCTGAGCTGGGTAGATTCTTCGCATCACCTATATGAAAACCTTCAGGAAATCTATAAGACGGCTGAGCAATCTGCTGACCTTACCCGGCAGCTGTTGGCCTTTGCGCGAAAGCAGAGCGGTGTACCAGAGATACAGGACTTAAACGTAACAGCCGCCGCTTTTTTGAAGCTTTTGCACCGCATGCTCAGAGAAAACGTAGAGCTTGCCTGGGAGCCTGGCAAGGTTTCATGTATGGTCAAGGCTGATACGGTGCAGATCAATCAGGTGCTGGCTAATTTGTGTGTTAATGCCTGCGAAGCTATGGTCGGTGCCGGCAAGATCACCATCAGTGCTGAGAATGCTTTTCTCGATCAGAGCCATTATCTCGACCAGCCAGATTTTTCTCCCGGCAATTATGTTATATTGACAGTCAGCGATACCGGTTGCGGTATCGACCAGCAGAGTATGGGCAAAATATTTGAACCGCTTTATACAACCAAGGGTAATGGCATCGGTCTTGGGCTGACTGTAACCAACGAAATTGTTAAGCAAAACGGCGGATTTATCAGCGTTCTCAGCGAACCGGGGAAGGGCAGCACTTTCAGGATTCATCTGCCCGGATATTTTGAAAAGCTATCGCAGGAACCTATCAGCCCTGGCATGGCGATGCCTGGGCATGCGACTATTCTGTTGGTTGACGACGATGTTGCGTTGCTTGGTATGTCGATCAGAATGCTGCAGTCTATGGGATTTAAGGTTCTTTCTCTTGATAAGCCATCTGAGGCGATCAATCTGGTCAAGACGAATCCGACAAAAATTGATCTCCTGTTAACAGACCTGGTTATGCCTGAAATGAATGGTAGAACTCTGGCCAAAGAGATCAGCAGTTTGCGGCCCGACATCAAGTGTCTGTTCATGTCAGGTTACGGCGAAAAAATTATTGCGCGCCACGGGTTGATGGATAGTAACGTGAATTTTGTTGCCAAGCCATTCACGAAAATTGAGCTGCGTGACGCCTTGATAAAAGTTCTGGGCCAGCTGCCAACACTGGTTAACTCATGAGTTATACCAATCTCATAAGGAAGGAACATACTCGCACTAAGCCACAAAGCCATTTGGCCAAGGATGGCCTTTCACACGACCGCCTCCATCCTGTGGCAATGCCGTTGCGCCACAGGAATAGGTGGCTCTTATGGCCTTTGTGGACATTAGAGCCAAGTATCCCGCAGTGCTCACCGGGCCGAAGCGCACCCTGCCGAAGAATGTCATCTCGACCAAAGGGAGAGATCTCGTATTCTCTGCGTCCCCGCGTCTTTGTGCGAAATCTCGCTCATTGTTTGCCTGCAGCTGCGATTACGTGAATCCTTTTCAGGACTGGTATTGCGAGTATGCCCGACCGCACCATCCATGTGAGCACGAGCACGAAGATTTGTCCGGTTATATTAAAAAAATATAGAATATGTCTGGATGCAGTTATCTGTCTGATAGGGTTCTAATGAAAACAAAGAGAAAATTGATCTTACTTTGCTGTCTGGCTGTTTTTGTTTTAATAGCAGCCAGCCTTGCCGCTCAAAAAAAAGAGCCAGAGGCTCTCAAACCCATTCTTTCGGGCTGTGAGACCGATTACCCGCCATTCTGTATTGTCTACCCTGACGGTAGAGCTGACGGCTTTTCGGTTGAACTGCTGCAAAAATCTCTCGCGATCATGGGCCGTGAGGTAACTTTTAATACTGGCACCTGGAATGAGGTGCGCGGCCAGCTCGAACGCGGCGAAATTCAGGCTTTACCCCTGGTCGGCAGAACTCCTGAACGTGAAGAACTGTTCGATTTTTCGGTGCCCTATCTGACCATGACTGGCGCTATAGTCGTAAGAGAAGATAACAAAGATATTAATGACCTTGTCGACTTGCGCGGGCGTAGAGTGGCGGTTATGAAAGGTGACAACGCTGAAGAGTTTCTGCGCCGCGGCGACCGTGGCATAGATATTATCACCGAACCTACCTTTGTTGAAGCATTTGAAAAGCTCGCCAGCGGGGATTGCGACGCAGTGGTGATTCAGCGCCTGGTAGCGCTTCGTCTGCTTGAAGAAGCCGGGCTGAAGAATCTTAGAGTTCTGAACAAGCCAATTATGGAATTCCGTCAGGATTTTTGTTTTGCCGTCAAAAAAGGTGACAGCAGAACTCTGGCTTTGCTTAACGAAGGACTGGCTCTGGCAATTGCCGATGGCACCCATAGCTTTCTGCACGCCAAATGGTTTGCCAGTCTCGAAATTCCTTCGTTTCGTCGAATAATAGTGGGTGGCGACCACAATTATCCGCCTTTTGAGTTCCTCGACGAGAATGGCCGACCTGCCGGATTCAATGTTGATATCACCAATGCGGTAGCCAAAGCCGTCGGGATCGCTGTTGAAATCAGACTTGACTGCTGGCCAGACGTTGTACGTGACCTCGAATTTGGCAAGATCGACGTCATTCAGGGCATGCTCTATTCGCCTGAGCGCAATCTCAAATTTAGTTTTTCGCAGCCGTACATTATTAGCGGCAACGTAATTGCCTGGCGTAAGGGCACTGTCAATCCGCCGGTAAGCTTTGATGAGCTGGCGGACAGAACCGTTGCCGTGCAAAATGGCGATCTGATGCACGATCTGCTGGTTAAAAAAATTGGTGCAACTAACCTGACAGTTGTCGAAACCCAGGAAGAAGCTATCGTGAATCTCTCAAGGGGCCTCTATGACTGCATATTAATCTCAAGACTGACAGCTCTCTACATGATGAAGAAGCATGCAATTGACAATGTCGAGTTGTCAGCGCAACCAGTAAATTCGACTGATTACTGCTTTGTATTTGCCAATGACAATAAGGCTTTGCTTGCCAAATTTTCTGAAGGGCTCAAAGTAATAGAGGCTTCTGGTGAGTTTCGTAAGATCCAGGCAAAGTGGCTGGGAATTTACGAAGAGCCACAGAGAGGCCTGGAGCAAGTTTTACGTTATGTGGCCATTGTAACAATGCCTCTGGCAGGCATTCTGATGCTGGTTTTTCTCTGGTCGTGGACACTTCGCCGCCAGGTAACGCTTAAAACCAGGGAACTGACACAGAGTGAGGCGCATTTCAGGACGCTGGTCGAAGGCGCGCCAACCGGCATATTTGTGCAGACAGATGGTCTGTTTTCCTACCTTAATGACGAGGTCTGTCGGCTTCTGGGTGCTATGTCATCTGCCCAGTTGCTCAATAAGCCTGTTCTGGATTTTGTTCATCCCTCTGCCCGTGAAGCACAGCAAAAACTCATAAACGCGATAGTTCATGATAAAAGAGGCACTCCGACAGTCGAAATGGTATTTCTTCGCCTGGATAAGACTGAAATTCCGGTAGATATAACCTTTACACCTATTAATTACCTCGGCCAAAGCAGTTTGCTTGTCTTTGCAAAAAACATCTCCAGCAGAAAAGAATCTGAATCCGAACTCGACCGGTTGACTTCTGCTATTGAACAGGTTGGCGAAGTGATTTTGATAACTGACATCGATGGAACCATACAGTATGCGAACCCCGCTCTCGAAAATCTGACCGGGTTCAGCCGCGCCGAAGTGCTTGGCAAAAAAACCAGTATTTTTAAAAGCGGCAAGCATGACCGGAAGTTTTACGAAGACCTCTGGAAGACGATTTCGAACGGCATGACCTGGAATGGTCGCATGGTGAACAAGTGCAAAGATGGCCGCCTTGTGGTCGAGGATACAACTATTTCACCGGTATTTGCCATGAGTAAAATCGTTAATTATGTGGCGGTAAAGCATGATATAACCGAGTATTTGCGTTTGAATGAGCAGTTGCAGCAGGCCCAGAAGATGGAAGTTGTCGGTCAGCTTGCCGGCGGGGTTGCTCATGATTACAACAATATGCTGGGAGTCATACTTGGCTATACCGAGCTTGCGATGGATGATATACAGGATAAAGACTCGCAGATGAACGAATATCTTGCCGAGATTCACAAAGCTGCTGCGCGTTCAACCGAAATAACTGGTCAGTTGCTGGCGTTTGCAAGGAAGCAGGCCATTTCTCCCAGAATTCTCGATATTAACGAATGCATAAATGGAATGCTTAAGATGTTACGGCGTCTGATTGGCGAAACCATAGATCTGGTGTGGATCCCAATGGAGGGCTCTCTTGCTGTTAAAATGGATCTGTCGCAGATCAATCAGATTTTTACCAATCTTTGTGTTAATGCTCGTGATGCTATGTCTGGCGCAGGGAAAGTAATAATCGAAACTGGAGTGTGCGAGTTTGACGAAGAATACTGCGCTGATCACCCCGGCACTTTAGCTGGCCGATATGCGCTGTTGTCGGTAAGCGACAGCGGTTGTGGCATGGATAAAGCGACCGTAGCAAAGATTTTCGAACCATTTTTTACAACCAAAGAGCTCGGTCGGGGCACCGGGCTTGGTTTGGCAACGGTTTTTGGTATTGTTAAGCAGAATGATGGATTCATCAACGTATACAGCGAAATCGGTCAGGGGACAATATTTAAGATTTATCTGCCGATGTATGACATTAGCCATGCTGAGACGGCGAAGAAGAAAACGATTGAGAAGGTTGCAAACAAAGGTGAGACTATTTTGGTTGTCGAAGACGACGCTTCTATTCTGAGATTGGCCAGCAAAATTCTGACCGGACTTGGATATTCGGTAATATCTACAAGGTCGCCATTAGAAGCCGTCAAGCTGGCTGAGGAGCTGCAGACAATAGATCTGTTGCTGACTGACGTGGTTATGCCTGAAATGAACGGTCGTGAGCTGTTCGAAGAACTGCAGGCAAAGCGTCCGGGTATTCGTTGTCTTTATATGTCGGGTTACACCGCAGATGTGATTGCGCAACAGGGAATCCTTAAAGAAGGCATTGATTTTATCGGCAAGCCTTTTTCGAACGCTGAGTTATCGCGGGCAGTCCGTCAGGTTATTGATCAGTAGAAATGTTGATCGATTGAGTTACAAACAGTTTCTCATGAGATTGCTTCGCTACGCTCGCAATGACATCTGTCTGTCATGAGATTGCTTCGCTACGCTCGCAATGACAAGGTGGCTTTTAATCTGTCATTGCAAGGAGGCATCCGCAGACGAAGCAATTTCACTGGTTCAGGACTTTGTGCACCTTGTTGGCTATGTCCCGCATTGAGAACGGTTTTTGAATGAAATTTGTATCCGCGTCGAGTATGTTCTGTTGGGCAACTACGTTGGCAGTGTAGCCCGACATGAACAGTATTTTGAGCTCGGGGCTGATCAGCTGCAATTGAGTCGCAAGCATGCGCCCATCCATTTCTGGCATTATTACATCGGTGATCAGTAATTTGATTTTATCCTGATGCGCTTTTGCCAGGCTTATTGCCGCCCTCGGCGCGCCTGCGGCTATTACCCGGTATCCCAGCCTTTCCAGTAGCATTTTTGTCATTTTCATGACTCCCGGGTCATCTTCGACGAGCAGCAGCATCTCGTTGTCGCCCGTTGGTATACTGGGCTGTTTCATCGCCTTAGGGGGAGCTTCTGAAACAATGAGCCTCGGCAGATAGACTTTAATGGTAGTGCCCACATTAAGCTCGCTGTATGCATTGATAAACCCGTTGTTCTGTTTGACAATGCCGTAAACGACAGACAGGCCCATGCCGCCGTTATGGTGTTGCTCTTTGGTGCTGAAAAATGGCTCGTATAAATGATCGAGTGCTTCTTTGCCTATTCCGCAACCATTGTCGCTTACCGCGATCATGGCATACTCGCCGGGCACAAATCCACGGTGTTCATTACAATAATAGCTGTCAAGAACAACATTGCCCGTCTCGATAATTATTTTTCCGTTGGCCGAAATAGCATCGCGGGCATTGATGCAGATGCTGGCGAGTATCTGGTCGAGCTGGGCCGGGTCGAAATTTACTGGCCACAAATCGGTTTCTGGTAGCCAGGCCAGATCAATATTTTCGCCGATCAGTCGTCTGAGCATGCTCAAAATGCCGCCGATCAGTTCGTTGAGATCAACTTTTACCGGTCTGATACATTGCTTGCGCGCAAATGCCAGTAATTGCCTGGTAATTTCGCGTGACCGTTTCCCTGCTTCGAGAATCTCTGTAAGATCTTCACGCAGCAAATCATCCTCTTTGACTTTTTCGAGGGCTAATTCGGCATAGCCAATAATGACGCCAGCTATATTGTTAAAATCGTGGGCGACGCCCCCGGCCAGACGCCCTACTGATTCCATTTTGTGCGCCATGCGCAACTGTTCTGTAAGCTTCCAGCGCTTGGTTATATCAGAGAATAATACAATAATCAGCTCGCCATTTGACGCGGCGCGAAAATCGACCTGGCAGGTGCTGCCATTTTTACAGGTCACCTGTGTTTCATAACTGACTATTTCAGAATGATTGCTTTGTGCAATTGCCATAAGGGCAGCCCAGTCTTCGCGGACTTTAGCTCTTT
Source organism: Candidatus Rifleibacteriota bacterium (assembly GCA_018818125.1). Classification (GTDB taxonomy): domain Bacteria; phylum Muiribacteriota; class Ozemobacteria; order Ozemobacterales; family Ozemobacteraceae; genus Rifleibacterium. The sequence continues at coordinate 13,353 of JAHISQ010000165.1, read as the reverse complement.
GTACCGGGTCAGGATAAGCAAGTGGCCACCATTTTTCTACCGAAGGAACGTCTTCAGTGGTATAGCCAAACAGGTCGGTGAAGCGCTGGTTGATATGCAGAATATTTTGATTCTGGTCAGAGATAATTATGCCGCTTGGTGCGAGCTCGTTCAGCAGTTTAAAACGCGATTCACTGTCCTGCAGTTTTTCGTTGGCTTTAAATGCGGCTTCTTCAGACTCTTTTCGACTGGTTATGTCGAGAATGACGCCGTCGATTACTCCGATGTGATCCTGCGAGGTTGCGGAACAGCCTTTTTCCCAGACCCAGCGCATCTGGCCGTCTTTTCTGAAAATGCGATATTCCAGAACGAATGCTGTGTTGGTCTGAATGGCTTTCTGGACAGTGTCCCATACCATCTGTTGATCATCGGGGTGAATCAGTTTGCCATACGCGATATTGTCGCCGTTGCCGACGAGGTCTGCCGACGCATAGCCAGTTAGTTCAAGGCAGCCCTCGCTGGCAAATTCCATGGGGAAGTTTTTTTGATTAAGACAGCGATAAACCATACCCGGCAGATTTGCCAGAAGGTTTGCATAAGCCAGCTCTTGTCCGGTTGAGGCGGTTGTCGGTGCATTGTTCATATCTATTTATACTGCTTTCATCGATATGATCATCGGGTATCATGTTTTTAGCCAGGCAAGAATTGCGGCCAAAGGCAATTTATAGTCTATCGGTGCATTCTAGAGCGCGGCTGTTTGAAAGTCAATAGCATGCTTACCTTAAGAAATGTTAATAAACAGGTTGAGGAGTTTGTTTCGGGGGCTGTAACTCTCTGTGAGCACTACGGGATACGGGGCTCTTATGGCCAAAGGCCATAAGAGCCACCTAAGAATGTAACAGTTGCTCTTTGACAAGGCCTTATTGTCGTATTCGTTGTCGTATGCTATCATCGAATGGTTAGAACAGTAACTCAGGATATCGTGACTAAGAGGAGTTCTCGCGTGCAGGAAGCGTCAGCGAAGAAGACAATCTTGATTGTTGACGATGTCGCCGACAACATTCAGCTTATTCGCAAAATTCTTGCTTCGTGCTATCGCATAAAAATCGCGACATCAGGTGAAAAAGCGCTTGCGCTTGCAGACTGTGCTGAGCCGCCTGATCTGATTTTGCTCGACGTAATGATGCCTGGCATTGATGGTTATGAGGTGTGCAGGAGACTCAAAGATCGTCAGAGCACCAGAAATATTCCGGTTATTTTTGTAACCGCCAAAGAGGATGCCGCTGATGAGGAAAAAGGCTTCGCGGCCGGTGCCGTCGACTATATTACCAAGCCGGTAACGCCTTCAATTGTCGAGGCCAGAGTTGCGACTCACCTGGCTCTACGTCAGGCAGTGGCGGATCTTGAGCGCCAGAATGAGATTCTTACCGAAAACGTTAAACTTCGTGAGCAGGTTGAGCGCATCATGCGGCATGATCTCAAGACACCTCTGACAGCTTTTATCGGTATTCCCGCTTTATTGAAAAGACGCAAGGATCTGCCTTCCGATGTCATGGAAAGTGTGCGCATGCTCGAAAAGTCGGGTGCCAAAATGCTCGACATGATAAATAAGTCCATGGATCTTTATAAAATGGAGATGGGCACCTATAAAATTCACCCGGTGCCTGTAGAACTGGTAAAGATTGTTGAACAGATCAAATTTGAGCTTTCAGACTTTCTGGATGCGAAGTCGATCCGGTTTCGGCTATGCATCAACAATGAAGAAGCACAATCTGGCAGCGAATTTTTTGTGAATGGCGAAGAATCGCTCTTTTATGCAATGTTGGCCAATTTTATCAAGAACGCTCTCGAAGCATGCCCGGAAAACGAAGTGGTAAGCGTTGCATTTTTTGACAAGCCGCATGCTCACATAACTGTCAGCAACCCGGGCATCATACCGGTCGAAGTTCGCGACAAGTTTTTGCATAAGTTCATTTCGCACGGGAAAAGGGGTGGCACTGGTCTTGGTGGATATTCAGCCCGTCTGATGGCAGAGACTGCCGGCGGTTCGGTGAGTTATACCTCAGATGAGATCTCTGGGACGACGATTCTTATAAGTTTTGCCGACTTGCTTCATGACTCCTCAGAAGGAAGTGTCGGTGATTTAAGAGCGCTTGTTATAGATGACAATGAGATGCTGGTGTTTGCAATTCGCGACATTTTGCGAAGTATGGGGCTGCACCAGATAGAGACTGTTGCAGATTCGCAGCAGGCACGTGCTTTTTTGCATGCCGGCAAAGCTTTTCAGTTGATCATAATTGACTGGAATATTTCTGCAGACGACTGCAAAGAATTTGTCATAAACCTTGCTGCTGATGTAGAATATAAGCAGGTTCCTTTGCTGGTTATTTCTTCTGAACCAGTTGATGACATGATAAAGAAAGCCGTAAGAGAGGGATCAGTCGAGTTCATAGCCAAGCCATTTTCTCCCGACCTGTTAGTTAAAAAGGTTGAAGGATTGATGGATCACATGCTACAACTCTATAAAAAGGGGAGAATCAATGGATTTTAAAACCCGAAAAATGAAAGTTCTCATCGTTGAGGACGACGAAGCTTCGCGACAGTTTATGACTACTCTGATTCGTGACGAAGGCTACGACGTCATGGAGGCTGCGAATGGGGCAGAGGGCTTAAAATGCTTTGAATCTTTTCAACCGGAGCTGGTTTTTTCTGATATTTCGATGCCCATCATGGATGGTCTCGAAATGCTCGAAAAAATTCGCAAAAAGTCATACGATTCAATTGTTGTAATGACTACTGCCTTTGGTACGGCCGAATACACGTTAAAAGCTTTGCGTCTACATGCCAATGATTATCTGGTTAAGCCTGTATTGCCGCAGGATGTTATTGCCAATCTCAAGAAATATGAAGATGTACTGACTACCCGTTCGGCAGAGCGTGAAGTCTTTGGAATGATTCTGCATCGTGAACTGACGTTGCAACTGGGTAATCTGCCTGGCATTGTCAGCAAGGTGGTTGATCGCCTGATGCAGGAAACCGAAGGCCGAATTCCTGCCGCCGAGCGTTTGAGTGTTCATCTTGGGCTGCTCGAAATCATAATGAATGCAATTGAGCATGGTAATCTGGGCATCAACTATACCGAAAAAGGTGAGGCACTTGAGGGTGAATCAGGAGACTGGAATAATCTTGTCAGTCAGCGCATGTCTGCGGCGCCATACAAGGATCGCAGCGTTCTGGTGCAGTTCCAGATGGATGGTGAATGCTGCGAATGGACAATAACAGACGAAGGTGAGGGGTTTGACTGGCAGAATGTGCCCGATCCCAATGACCCCGAAAACCTGCTGGCGGCCAATGGCCGCGGCATCATGCTGGCGCGTCTGAGTTTTGACGACCTTACCTACCTGGGCAATGGCAATCAGGTGGTCGTGCGCAAAAATCTGCCCCCGATCTGACCGCCGACTGGTTAGAGCCCTAAATAACAATTTTTCTTTCGGTGGCGGTCTTCTGCAGATGTGCGAGTGCCGCATCAAAGTCAAATTGACTCAGTGAGTTTTGCAGTTTAGTGAGTGCATCTTCGCCCAACAGCGCTTTAAGAAAAGCTTCATTTTGTTCAAGGTAATCTTCGGATTCGCCATCGCTTTGCGCCAGCAGATAATGAAAGTGCTTCAGCATCCTTGCAGCACTGCTGGGGTCGAGGTCGGCCGTGGCCGGTGCAATATTTTGTTTTTTTGCGTTTTCACCGGCCGTATTGGCTGTAAACAGGGTAATCGCTGCAATTGTCTTATTAAAAATTTCTTCGCACTGTGCAAGTTCCGTTTCGATCGCAGTAAGGTCTTTGCCCGCTTTTAATCCTTTCTCAAGTGTTGCTGCAATGCTTTGCAGTGACGTTGCGCCGATATTGCCAGAGACACCTTTAAGGGTGTGTGCGACTCTCTCTGCTGTGTTTTTCTCGCCATTTGCCAGCGCTTTGCGGATTAATTCAACAGCACTCGATTGACCTTCGGCAAATCTTTGTAGAAGGTTTGCGTATAATTGGCGGTTGCCAGCGACGCGGCGCAGGCCCGCCTTTGTGTCTAGTTCGGACTTGCTGTTGCTGGTTGTGTCTGGCCGCCTTTTTACCCAGTTCGTCAGCAGTCTGAAGAGTTGGGGTGGTTCGATGGGTTTGCTGATATGGCCATTCATGCCCTCTTCTAAGCATTGCTGTTTTTCATCTTCCATGGCGTTTGCGGTAAGCGCAATGATTGGCAGGTTTTTGAAACGGTCATCCTTTCTTATTTCAATGGTAGCTTGATGCCCATCCATGATCGGCATTTGAATATCCATAAATATCAGATCATAGGGAAGCGGGTCTGGCGAAGATTTAAGCATTTCCAGGGCGATTTTGCCGTTGTTGGCAAGTGCAACTTCGATGTCGACTGATTGCAGCAGTTCTTTGGCGATCTGCTGATTTAGATCATTATCTTCGACGAGGAGGACGCGCAGGCCATGCAGGTCTCTAGGCGAGTATTTCTGTGTTTCTTCCAGAGAAGGTTTCAAAATAGGTGAGCCAAAGGCTTTAACCAGTGAGCTCCAAAGATTGGATGGAGTTACCGGTTTAGGTAGAAATGCCTTAACACCGGCAAGCTCGGCCTGGTCGCGAACATCATCTATTTCAAATGCAGTTACCAGAATAATGGCCGGTTTGTGATTATGTGTTTCAAGATTTTCGATCTGATGGATAATATCAATTCCGTTCCCCCCTGGTAACTGCCAGTCCATGAATACCAGCCTGAACGGATCGTTGCTGTCAGCTTCTTGTATTTTAACCATTGCCTCAGTTCCGCTGGCGCAGACATTTACCTGCAAGCCGATAGAGGTGAGCTGTTCGGTCAGGATCTGTTGGTCGATGGGATTGTCGTCGACGATCAATGCGCGAAAGTCTTCGATCGAAAAACTTATGGTCTGCGGTGTACTCGCAGCGCCAAGGCCGCACCAGACTTCGAAATAAAATGTAGTGCCAAGGCCGTGCTGCGATTTTGCCTGGATTTCCCCCCCCATCATTTCTACCAGACGTTTTGAAAGAGCCAGTCCGATACCGGTACCGGAAAATTCGCGAGTGGTTGAATTGTCGGCTTGTCGGAATGGCTGAAACATGTACGTCAGATGTTTTTGAGTCATCCCGATTCCGGTGTCAGCAACTTCAAAGCGTAGTTTAATCTGACTGTCATTGTGTTCTAAAATTTTGATTTTGAGTTCTACGCGTCCCTTTTCCGTGAATTTTACGGCATTGGCGAGCAACTGGTGAAGTATCTGACTGATTCTTAAATGATCTCCATACAGACTTGGCGGTAGACCTTCATCTACCTGGGTGATAAATTCAAGACCTTTATCTTTGGCTCTACATGCAAACTCAAGAGTTGTTTTATCAAGAAGCTCGCTAACCATAAAAAGAGATCGGCGCACTTTCATGTTGCCATCTTCAATTCTTGAAAAGTCGAGAACGTTATTAATGATTTCAAGTAAAGAAAAACCTGCCTGCTGAATCTTCTCGACATAATCCTTCTGTTTATCGCTAAGTTCGGTTTTGAGACAAAGATGCGACATGCCGATAACGGCATTCATTGGCGTGCGTATCTCGTGCGACATGTTGGCAAGAAAGATGTTTTTAACCTTGGTCGCTTCTTCAAGCTTTTCTAGCGTTGCTTCGATCTCAGCGGTTTTGTTGGCCAGCTCTTCATTCACCTTTAAAAGCTCGTGATGCTGATTTTGCAGATCATACTGGTCAGAAAATATTTGCTCGGCCTGTTTTTCCAGCTCAAGAGCCTGGCGCTGGCTTTTTGTGAGCAGTTCTTTGGTGCGCTGATTGCGTTCGATTATCTGCAGATTCAGGCCAAGAATTGGTAACAGCTCTTTAAGCAGATCATGTTGTTCTGGCCCGATTTCTTTTATCGTAGCAAATTCCATGACGGCCAGCACCTTGTCGGCAGAGGCCAGAATCGGAGCGATGAAAAGTTCGTGTGGTGTTCCATCGACTATGCCGGAGGTGATAGAGATATAATCCGGCGGCAGGTTGGTTAGAGTTATTGATGCTTTGTCAGCTGCGCATTGCCCGATTAAACCTTCTCCAATTCGAAAATGTGTTGGATGACCTGACCTGGGCGTGAATCCGTATCTTCCGCTCAGATTAAAAGATTCTTCGAGAATATCGAAAGAATAGAATGCACCAACTTGAGCCTCCAGAATCGGTGCAAGCCTGTTCAGCAGAGTAGCTGCGAATTCTTCGATCTGTTCTGATTTTTGTATTTCATGAGTAACTTCCTGCAGTTTGGCTTTTATCCAACTGGTCTTTTGTTGCTGTATGGCCGTTATTTGCAGAGCAGCTATGGCATTGGCCATTTCGCCAAGCTCATCGCTGCGATTTTGCTCAGGAATGACAACATTCATTTCCCAGTCAGCCAGACGGGTGATAGCTCCAGTTAAATTTAGAATTGGTCTGAAAATACTTAGCCGCATAAACCTGGCAATCAGCATTGTACCAATGCTTACCATGATTGTGGCGATGAGCAGGACAATTTTTCCCTGACCATAGACTGTGTTGGCATTTTTCCACGCTTGCGTGGCAATTCTGTTGTTGAGTTGTCTGAGCTGACCAATGCAGCTGAAAGCCTCTCGAAATGACGAATTGGCAGTTGTCTGCATATATGTTCTTGCTTGCGCATTCTTGCCCTGGAGTGCAAGGTCGAATACCACATCGGTTTCGAGGTGATAGGCTTCGGCCAGAGTCAAAAATTTTTCGAATAACTGGTTGCTTTCTGCAAAAAAAATGCCCTCTTCATAAATTTTACAGGCCTGGATAAATTCTTCACGGGTTTTGACCAATAATTTGTCGATTTTGCTCAATTCTTCATCAGATTCGGTGAGAATCAGACTTGCATACAGATATCTTTCATCAGTCATTGTTTTGCTGACTTTGTCGAGATCTGCAAAACCGGTTGCTTCGTTGTGTATGTTCTTCGTGATATTTTCAAGTTGTTGCAGAAGCGTCAGGGAGAAAATGCCCAGACCACAGAAGAGTACAAACAGGAAGATGAAGGCTATACGGACTTTCCATGTCAAAGAAACCCTAAATAGTCTGTCTTTGTTCATAATCATGTTCTCCCGAGTGTTGGCGATAAGAAAAGGTTATCTGGTCGTTGCTTTTTTTATGGCCGCTTCCAGTAGCAGAAGAGCAGCCTCGAAATCATAGCTGCGAACCGATTTTGCCAGTTCAGCAAAGTTATCGGAAAATGCCGATTTAAGCATCTCGTGATGCTCTTCGAATACGCTGATGGCTTCTGAATCAGATTCGTGCAGAAGATTATGCAGGCTTTTGTATAGCCGGTCAAGTTCGAAGCTGTCGTAGGCAACCGTTTGAGCTTCTGCAGTCTGGACTGGTTTGAGAGTGACTTTCTCCAGCTCCTGTCTTATTTTGGCAATCTCTGTCGCCGTTTTTTCAAGCAGCGATAAAATGAGGGCAGGGTCGGCGTTGTTCTGACAGGCTTCTTCGAGCCGCTCAGCCATGGCCTGAACACTTGCAGCTCCAATATTGCCAGCATTGCCCTTTAAGGAATGGGCAGCCCGGGTTGCTGCTGATGAATCTGTATCATTTGTGGCCGCCCAAAAGTCTTCGCGAAAATTGCCATAGCTGTCATAAAACTTGATCAACATTTTTTGATAAAGGTCGCTGTTGTTCGACAGCATGGTTAGTGATCGTTTTGTGTCGATTCCGGCAAGCTCGGGTATTGTGAAGCTTAACTGTTCAACTGTTTCAGTTAATCTGGCGGCTTTGCTTCGTCCAGTTGCCGGTTTTATCCACTGTGCCATTGTAAGAAACATGTTGTGTACATCAACGGGTTTGGGGATATGATCATTCATTCCGGCATCAATTGCCTTTTCCCGGTCGCCAACCATTGCGTTGGCGGTCATTGCAATAATCGGAATGTTGCGTAGATCTGCTCTGCTCCTTATTGTTCGCGTTGCAATGTAGCCATCCATCACTGGCATCTGGCAGTCCATCAGAATTCCATCAAAATCATTGTCCTGGCTGAGAATATCGAGCGCTTCCTGGCCGTGGTTGGCTAATACAACCTCTATTTCCGCTTTTTTCAGCAACTCCATGGCCAGTTCCTGATTCATTTCGTTGTCTTCTACCAGAAGCACCCTTGCACCACCAAGGAATTCAGCCGCTGCTGAGATGTCTATCAAAACCTTATTGACATGAACAGGTGTTGCTGGAGTTGCCCCAAATGACACTTTTACTGCTAAAAGCAGATTTGCTGAAAAAATTGGTTTATTTAAAATCTGTAGCGGAGTGAGGCCACGTTTTTCGGCGTCCTGAATTACTTTGTCGCTTTGATATGCGCTTGTTAACAGAATTACAGGAGTATTGCTGTAATGAGATTTTTTGATCCGAAGAGCGCACTCTACACCGCTCATGTCAGGTATGTGGGAGTCTATTATAGCCAGATCTGGTTTTCTGCCGCTTTCTGCTAAGCTCTCGAACAGCTTGATACCATCGTTGCCATCGTTAGCAGGTTCAACAGCAAACCCTAAAAACTTGAGGCTCACAGCGAGAACATCGCGCTCACTTTTGCAGTCATCGATAAGCAGTGCGCAGCGCCCTTGAAAGTGCTCTAAATCAGGTGCCAGGTGTGTTTTTTGCTGCCTTTGAAGTCCGAATCTGGCAGTGAAGTGAAAGATCGAGCCTTTGTCTGGTTCGCTGAAAACCCAGATTTTTCCATGCATTTTTTCGACAAGTTTTTTTGAAATGGCCAGGCCCAGGCCGGTCCCGCCAAACTTCCTGCTGGTTGAAGCGTCTACCTGACTGAAAGGCTCAAAAAGCTTTTGTTGATGCTTAAGACTAATGCCAATACCGTTGTCTTTGACCCAGAAATGAAGTTCTACTGAATTCTCGTCAATGTTCGTCTGCTCGACTCCAACTACTATTTCACCGGTTTCGGCAAATTTTATCGCGTTGTTGCCGAGATTTACCAGAACCTGGTTGAGGCGCAGCGGGTCGCCAATTAGCGCCGTCGGGAGTTCTGGCGCTATGGCAAAAATAAGCTTAAGATTTTTTTCTTCTGCCTTGAGACTGGTTACATTGGTAAAATAGTTGAACACATCTTCGAGCCAGAAATCTGTTGTTTCAATGCTCAACTTGTCAGCTTCTATTTTTGAAAAATCGAGGATGTCATTGATAATTCCGAGAAGATTCTGCGCCGCCAGGTGAACTTTTTCGATATAGTTGCGCTGTTGATCAGAAAGGCTGGTTTGCAGCGCAAGCTGCGACATGCCCATGATTGCATTCATCGGTGTGCGAATTTCGTGTGACATGTTGGCGAGGAAGTTGGATTTGGCAACTGTGGCAGTTTCTGCTGTGTTTTTGGCACGGGCGAGGGCTTCTTCAGTAAGTTTGTTTGCGTCGATATCGATGTGAACCCCAACCATGCGCGTGCCTCTGCCATCGGCATCACGCTCAACGCATTTTCCGATGGCGAGAATCCATTTCCAGCTCCCGCTTTTTGTTCTCATGCGAAATTCAGTTCGGTAGTCAAGGCTTTTGCTGGATACGTGACTGCAGAACTGCTGCCAGACATGGTCGATGTCGTCTGGGTGTACAAGGCTTTTCCAGCGCTCAACATTGTTCCGATAATTGGCATCGAGTTCGATCTTTGTATAGCCAAGCATTTCGGCCCAGATTTCGTTGGTGTAAAGTTCGTTAGAATTGATTCGCCAGTCCCATAGCCCAAGCCAGGCACTGTTCAATATCAGTTCGAGCCGCTCCTGGCTTTCCTTAAGTGCTTTTTCTGCTATTACTTGTTGGGTAATATTCTGGACGACACCATACATTTCAAGCTGTTTTTTCTTTTCGTTTCTGGTCAGATAAGCGATGGCGTGTATCCAGATAACTTTACCGTCAATCGGTCTTTTGTAAGGATAGATGACGTCGTAGGTTTTGTTTCGTCCTTCTATTGTGTCCTGCAGATGCTGATATGTGCGCCTGGCGGCATCCGGTTCGGCAGCCTTGATGTTGGCAAGCCATTCATCGACGAGATGATAGCGCCAGTCCGGTTTTGGCAGATCGCCAAAGAGTTTTGCTGTCCTCTCGGTTGAGGTGTAATACCCGGAGTTGTCCAATGGCAGATACCAATACCCGGCTCTGGCAAGTTCGAATGCTTCGTTTGCAAGAAAGTTAGCGCGTTCAAGCTGTTTCTCAATGTTTTTGCGCTCGCTCAACTGTCTAAGCTGGAAGTTCTGGAACGCGGTATTTGTGAGCTGTCTGGCGGTTTCGAACAGAGCGTTGGCGATTGCTTCAAGCTTTTTTCGTGGCACTACTGGAACGTCTTTCAGGAATCTGCGGTATTCTTCGAGATTTGCACCGATTTTTACGGCGTAGGTAAGTAACTGTTCGTCGGTCGTTTCGGGGTCTCTAACCTGCCCGACCCGCCAGATGGCCAGTAATCTGGAGCCAAGATATATACCGGCCTCTACTTCCCATTTGCCGCAACCTGCGCATTTGACAGCCACCATATCTGGCTTGAGCAGTTCAGGCCTGGGATTAAGCATCTTACAATTTTGTCTGCCCACAGCGGTTTTAAGAATGACGTCGCTGCAGAGGTTAGTAAAACAACTGGGTCTGGTAATTGGCGTGCCGTCTGCTCTGGTAATAATAGCGGCGATCTCAAATGCGTTGGCAAAAGAATCCTGCAGCTTCTGAATGTCAGCAAGAGAGAATAGATCTTCGAATTGCAGACTATCGAATTCTGTGGCGGAAGATTCTGTAGGTTTTGTTGTATTCATTTTGTTTCAGACCAGTATTGTGAATTTAATCAAGTAACATTTGCCTGTTGTTGCGGGCGAGTTCATATAGAGAGACTGCTACGTTTTCTTTAAAATTAATCGTCTTGTGCGGAACAAATGAAAATGAATTTTTAACCAGCTGCATCGTTGTTTCGGTAACCAGCAAAGACATCGCTGGTGTTGAGTCTCTGACCAGAGTTGCAATTTTGACAGCGTCGCCGAAAACGTCGTAATGATAATGTTTTCGGCCAATAATGCTGCCGACAACGGAGCCGCTATGCAGGCCGATACGTACTTTCCAGCCCTTTTTGCGGCTAAGACTGCTGAAATTGAGAAAGTTCATGAAATCCACGGCTACCTGAACCATTATTCTGGCGTGGTCTATATTCGGAACAGGAAGTCCGCTGGCAGCAAGATAGGAGTTGTTAAACGTTTTAATGCGTTCGGCGCCACGTCTGGCCACGATTCCGTCCATTACTGTGAACATATCAGTCAGTTCTTCAGCCATTTGCTCAGTAAAATTGGTCTTGCCGGAATCAAGCTCAATCATTTCGGCAAGCATCAAAGTAACTGGTTCAAATAATTCGGGTGCGCTGAAACCACTCGACTTGAGGTTCTGAATAATTCTTCGCGGCAGTACATTTTCGAGGAGCTGGTCGACTTTTTTTTGTTCTTTCAACAGCATAAGATGGGTCTGTACTCTGGCTTTTATGATCGCCGGATGAAAGGGCTTGGTAATGTAGTCGGCTGCTCCGAACTCAAAGCCTTCAATTTCATTGGCGCCGTCGGTTTTGCCGGTTGCAAAGATTATCGGAATATGTAGCGTGTCAGCATCTGTTTTGAGAATGCGACATACCTCAAGACCGCTCATTTCCGGCATCATGATGTCGAGCAGGATGAGGTCTGGTTGCGGGTGGCGTCTGGCAATTTCAATTGCTTTTGAGCCTTTTGTGGCTGCCTTGATCTGGTATTCTTTGCCCAGCAAATTGCGGATAATTTCTATGTTTTCAGGCATGTCATCGACAGCCAGAATGCATTGCTTTTCTTCATTCCACAACTTGAATGGTTCATGCGACGACTCAACCTCGCTGACGTCCTCATTCTGTGGTGTAATTGGTGGCGTTATTTCTCGAATGACGCTTTCAGTCATCGTGCCAGCTCCTGTGCAAAAAAAAGAATCGTTCTCATTATAGCTCACAATTTTTCTAAGTAACGTTTTTATGTGTAAAGTTTTTGTTCATTTGTCTGCAAATAATGCCTGCTGAGTTTCGAGGTCCCATTGGTCGTCGATGCGCAGCATTTTAGCGGCTTTAAATCTGGCCAGGGCGGCGCGCGCGACCCTGTTCCATTTGTCCAGATCAGTTGGACCATTGTAGTATCCGATTTGCTCAAGTCGCAGCAGAACTTTTTGAATGTCTGCCGAAACGCGCAGGTTTAACAAAACTTCGCCAGACGGTTGCTCTCCTGGTTTATGCTCATTGTCGCGCATTTCGAGAGGACTCTCGTCAATGTCGCCGTTGTCGGGATCCTTTTTCCAGCCGTCTTTTGTAAAAACTTTGAGCGACCGCTCCAGCTGATCTTCAGCATCGCTCTTGAGCATGGCAGAATAAAGATTTGCTTCATTTTCGACTTTTTTGCGGTCATCGGTCTCAAAATCTATGTTCTCGCCCCGGCTTCGCCATTCTTCCCAGAGTTGGCGCAGTATTTCTTTTTCCTGCGGCGACAGTTCGATTTCTCCAAGATACTCGAGTCGCCGTTTCTGAAAAATGACATAACGCAACTCAGACAGATTTAATTTGCGACCATGTGGTAGCAGCGGTGGTTTGATCTCGTTGAGCCCGGCGCGATTAAAGACCTTAAGGCTCATGCTTGCCAATTCAGGCGTTGCGTATATTCTTTCGATCGGGTCACCATTCGTTGGCTGTAGAGAAGTAATCGTTGTAGAGGCGTTCTCGCCCGGATCGGTAAATGCGAATTTGTTAAGAATGTAGTTTATGCCGAACAATATCAGCAATACTGCTATCAGGAGCCATAGACAGCCGCATGGCAGTCCTTTGCCGCTCTTTACTGCTTTTGCTCTCAGCATGATCAGGTTGCTTTTCTCATGGCCAGCTGTAACAATTGGCATGAGTCTGTCGATATAAAGAATCATCGTGCCGTGATCGCCGCTTACCGCCGCGCTGTCTATGCGGTTCCAGTAGTGATTGCGCTTGAAAAAGCCCATGCTGCTTTCAAGCTCGACTGTCAGCGCAGTCGTTGGTGAAAGTGTTGTCAAGGATAAAATGGTTTTTAAAATTCCATACGCCTCGTTGTATTTCTTCGAAACATTGTTCAAATGCCATGCGAGCTGGTGGAGCAGCTTCCATGGTATATCTCGATAGACAGTTTCGGCTTTTTCTGTCGCTACGGCGTAGAAAGCGGTAAACAGGTCAGCAGCCAGTCCGACGCAACCCTCTCTAAACTGACGCATCTCGATATCGTGAACAAGTCTTTCAGAATCGGCGAGTGCCATCCGAAAACAATCTTCAAATTTTCTGCTGTTGTCGCCTTGCAATG
>JAHISQ010000164.1 GCA_018818125.1 Candidatus Rifleibacteriota bacterium | reverse complement strand
TTTTGCCATGTTTTATGTCAGTTTTGACACTAGTATAGCATTTCGGTGTTTGCAATAATACAAATGGTTACTTTGAGAATTTAAATCGACAGATAAATTTTAATTGGAGCTGAATATGAGAAATTCACTATTGAACCTGGCTTTTATTGCGGGGATGTTGATGTTGACACCATGTGACTGCCCGGCTGACAGCGCAAAGAGCAGTCCATCCCGTTCTGACCTGAATGATGAGCAGTTGCCACACAGCAATAGCATTCAGTTGATCAGAAATGCAACCATGAAGATCACCTATGCTGGCACTACTTTTCTTACTGACCCGATGTTTTCTGCTAAAGGCGCTTTTCGGCCATTTGCCGGCATTGCGAGCAATCCAACCGTTGATTTGTCTGTTTCGGTGAATGACATTATGCCTGGAGTCGAAAGCATTATTGTGTCGCATATGCATCCGGATCATTTTGATGAAACTGCATCTAAGGAAATTTCGAAGGAAATACCAATATTTTGTTCGCCAGTCGATGAGAGCCAGATTGTAAAAGAAGGATTCTTAAACGTTGTTCCTATTGAAAACTCTCAGATCCTGCATGGAATAACCATAACTCGTGTCGGCGGTAAACATGGCAAAGGTAAAATACTTGAATATATGGGCGAAGTTTCCGGGTTTGTATTTCAGGCGGCCGGAAAGCCAACGGTTTACTGGGTTGGTGATAGTATCTGGTGTGAAGAGGTAGAAGCTGCAATCAAATTGTACAAGCCTGACGTTATCATCACACATTCCGGTGGCGCAACAATTCCAGGCCATGAACCTATTGTAATGGATGCGGAACAGACCCTTGTCACTGCAACCTCAGCCCCGAATGCTAAAATAGTAGCAATACACATGGAAGCATTGGACCATTGTATGGTCAAACGCACCATGCTTCGTCAGCTGGCTGATGAAGCAAAAATACCTTCTTCGCGAATGTTTATTCCAGAAGATGGCGGCATAATTTCTTTTTGACAAATCTTGGTCCGACTCCAGACGTTTGAAGTGAAGGCTGGGATGATAGCAGAGAAAATCGTGTCTGCTATTGAACCGGCCTTTCTTCGTTCAGAAGTTGCAGAATCCCTTCCTGTTGAAGGATGCGGAAACCAAGCCTTTGACTGTTTACGCCAGGCTTTAATCGGTAATCAAAATGGATTTTGTCTTCCAGGGTTTCGCCATCGAAGTGAAAAAAAATGATTTTGGCGCTTTCTGCCAGCAGATCATGGAGTTCCAATAGATGTGAGGAAATTAGAAAGGCATGTCGTGGCCATTTGGCTAATCCCTTGATGACCGCATTCGAGCAATCCAAAGCATCTTTAACATTGGTTCCCTTGAAAAGTTCGTCGAAGACGGCAAATACTCGACCATCTTTTTGCATAGCTTCCAGAACCTCTTTGACACGCTTAATCTCAGAGAAAAAGCTGCTGACCCGTTCGCGAATATCATCTACTGCGTTGAGACTGCAGAAAAATCGCGAGAAAAGAGTCAGTCGCATTTCTGTCGCTGGCACGCCCATGCCGACATGAGCGAGGATAAGACTTATGGTAACGGCCTTCATATAGGTGGTTTTGCCTGCCATATTTGGCCCTGTCAGGAACAGAAGATTTTTATTCTCTGTCATTTCATAATCGTTTGTGACCGGATTCTCAACAAATGGGTGATACAGGCCACAAATCTGAACGAAAGGCTTGTTTGTGTCAGAAAATATCGGCATTACCAGGCCAAGTTCTTTGACTGCTTTGCCCATGGAAAGCAAGGCGTCAAGATTGATCAGTCGTTCATGCAGGCTCATAAGATCATTCTTAAGGTCTTTGCGGAAGAGGTAATCCCACTTGATCCAATGATGGGATCCGAGTGATGTTGTTTCAGAAACCTGCAATAATTCCTTTACTCCGTCGACTCTCTCGATGGTTCTGAAAAAGCTGATGTCATCCCGAAGTTGTTGGGGGCAGTCATCTGAATCCAGTTGCTCGTAGATTATGGCCACTTTTCTCAGGAATTTAATAACAATCCATGGTTCTTGTCTGATAAAGCTTGTATATTCCTGGTTTCGGAGACATAGCCATTTTGCTCTCAAGCTTTCAAACAGACCTGTTCCAGGTTTAAAAAGAAAAAAATTGGAATGCAGATATAGGTGAAAATGGTCTAGATCAGTTTGAGAAAAGGGAAATTCTGTTTCCAGTGCAACAGTGCTGATAAAATCTACCACCTGCTGGGTTTCCTGAATTTCTCTGAGACTGGAAAGCGGATTCCGAAATCGCTCTTTCAAGTTTCTTCTGCCATCCATTGTGCGGGTTCGATCAAGAACCTCAAAAATGGATTGGCCAGAGACTGAGCTTTGAAAAAGCTCAAGATCACGCTGTGTTTGCCAATCTAATTCCATGCTGTAATTATTCTCATGCCTGGCAATAATTGTCAAATAAGAATGCGTCTCTAAAATGTCATGGCCGCTTCGTTTATGGGTAACCCAGTTTCTCAAATAACCTGAATCGTGCAATCAGGTCGGCGTCGTAATAATGAAACTCAGGTGTTGTATTCGTCGCGCAATACACGGCGCAGCACTTTTCCTACTGCTGATTTGGGAAGACTTTCGCGAAATTCGATATCGCGCGGAACCTTGTAGTTTGCCATGTGTTTGCGGCAGAAGTTGATCAGATCGCTGCGTTCAATAGTTTCGCCCTCGACCAGAACAATAAAAGCCCTCGGAGCTTCTCCCCGGGTCTGGTGTTTAACGCCGACGACAACCGCTTCTTTAATTTTTGGGTGTTTGAACAGTATTTCTTCTACTTCGCGCGGGTAGATGTTGTAGCCACCACTGATGATCAGATCTTTTTTGCGATCGGTCACGTAAAAATAGCCTTCGTCGTCGCGGTAACCAATGTCACCAGTGTAAAGCCAGTTGTCTCGCAAAATCATTTCAGTCTGGCCGGGCTGCAGATAATAGCCTTTCATCACCTGCGGCCCGCGAATGATTATCTCGCCATGTTCGCCGTGTGGCATGTCGCGGGTGCCATATTCGACATCGACTATTCTAGATTCGGTCGAAGGAATTGGCAAACCTATCGAGCCGGGCTTGCTGTTTCCCAAAATTGGGTTGAAATGAGTTACTGGTGAAGTTTCGCTCAAACCATAGCCTTCGATTATTTTAGCGCCGGTTTTTTGTTCGAAAAGTTCCAGTTGGCTGACTGGCAGAGGGGCAGAACCAGAGATAATAAGCTTGAGCGACGAGAGATCATAACTGTCGATATCTTTCTGACTCAGGCAGGCATTGAAAATAGAAGGAGCTGACGCCATGCAGGTGATTCTTTCGGTTTCAATAAGGTTCATCAAAGCTTTTGGTGTGAAGCGGGTCAGCGGAATCATTGTGCTGCCAAGTGCCACTGGCAGTATGATGGTCACAGTCAAGCCGTAGATGTGAAAATATGGCAGAACGCCAACGAACTTTTCCTGACCAGGCTTGAGAACATGAAACATCTTTCCGCTCTGTAACGCGTTTGCCGCCAGGTTGGCGTGAGTGAGCATGCAGCCCTTGGAAATCCCGGTAGTGCCACCGGTATATTGCAGTAGCGCCAGGTCTTCGGTTGGGCTGATTTTATTGCAACTGTAGCCTGAATTGTCCTGCAAAAGTGTAGACCAGGCAAAAGTTTGTTTGTTGTCGATGATTTGCGGTGCCGTTTCGCCGGTGTCATTGATGATAAAGGCCTTTTCAAGTCTGGTGCTGCCAAAAATCGCTGCAACTTTTGGCCAGAGTTGCTCACTGGTAATGAGAAAACGGGCGCCAGAATCATTGAACTGGTGTACCAGCTCTGTTTCCATGTAGAGCGGGTTGGTCATGACGCCGACTGCTCCAGCTCTGATGATGCTCCAGAAGGCCAGTATCGTTTCGGTTCGATTGGGCAGAAAAACTGCTATGCGATCCTGTTTCTCGATGCCCTGAATGCGCAAATTGCCGGCAATTACGCCAGTTAATCGAGCGAATTCCCGGTAGGATATGCTGCCTTTATCATCTTTGATCGCAACATTTTCGGCAAAATTCTGACTGGCGGATTCGATGAAAGTGACCAGAGAAGGAAATTCCATGTCTACTTCATGAGGAACCACTGAATCATACATTTTCAACCAGTTTTTACCGCTCATATACATGGCCTCCTACTCATTTTGTATGTGATACTTGTATCATAAAAAGTTGCAACCCGGTAGATGAATTCTGTTAAAACTCCAGGCATCAGATGATGATCTGCATCGCCAGGTTCCTGCCTGTTAGTCGCTCGCGACGGCACTTGTGTGAGTCTTTGTTTTGGCGATGTCTTTTTTTTGGGGTGGCTGGTTATTTGAGCGTATTTGAGTGTTTTAGGTCTTTGTAAGGTAAGACAATGTATGATAAAATACTGGAAAAGTGTGTGATAACAAATACATTTGTTCTTAGAATTTAACCACAAGGTTGGAAAATAATAGATGCTAAACAAATCAGTTAAACAGATTCTCGTCGCTCTGATCGCAGTATTTTCGATTCTGCTGACCATGGGTTGTGGCGGTGGTGGAGGCGGTGGCAATCCTGTTGCTCCGGGCACAGATTATGCCCCGACTTCAGTGTTGGCCCCCAATACTGTTTCAACGCTAACTACTCCGGCCTCGGTATATGAGTATGATTCAAAGTCTGCCAATGTTTCGCTTAAGCTCCCGGTTGAGAAGGGTACAGACGTTAACTACGCATTGATTGTTCTAAATTCATCAACTTCATCACAGGCAATCAAGTTTCGTCCCGAATCTTATGTGCTGTCAGGCTCACTGCTGGCTCAGGCTGAAGCCGAAGCTCTGCGAGCTTCACAGCGTGTGGTTGAGCCGGCGATGAGTGCGCTCGACCAGGCGCGCATTAATCAGGCTCCCTTCGAAGCCAAAATGCGCCAGGATTTCGTTGACAGCATGCGTCGTGCCGGCGGTGCCGATGGTATGCGCAAAAGCAGCGCTCTGCGTGCCAGTGATCATGCGACTGAGGCTGTTGGCACTGAAGTTTTTCTGAATATCGTTGCCAACAGCTGGGGCAGCAGTTATGTATCGAGAAGATGCAAACTCGTGCGCATGACTACGAACTGCAAAATTTTTGTCGATCAGGACGCCTACGACGGGCTGAGTGCAGTTGATGGCCTATACAGGATCACTGACGAAGATATAGAACATATTGCGACTGAATTCGAGTCTTACATTTATCCGCTGATGCACCAGCAATACGGCAATGTTTACAATATAGACAACGATAAGATGCTTTCAATTGTGTTTTCGCCGGTTTATCCCAAGATAGGATTTGCCGGACTGTTCAATACTTTGCACCTGAACCCGGCTAACCCGGAAAACAGCAATCAGCGCGATATGATCGGTATATGGTCGCCGAGCCAGCAGTCGACCGGCGAAAAATGGCGCATGGATGCCCGCGAAACCGTTGCCCACGAAATGCAGCACGCAATCAATTTCAGTGCGAAGGTTTATCCGAACGGTCAGCCGCGTGATGGCGTTGGCACAGGCGCTGATAATTATCTCGAAACAGTCTGGCTCGACGAAAGCCTGTCAGTGGGCTCTGAAGCCAGATACAGATTGAGAAGAATCGAAGCCGGGGAAAATGACAAGTTGCACGAGGCTCGTTTCGATTCGTGGCTCAATAGTTCGCCAGAAACCTATGGCATGACCAGCTGGGCCGGAGTGTTGGGCCATTATGGCCAGAAGGGTTTGTTTAACTACTATCTCTTCGAAAAATACGGCGCCCAAAAAATAAAGGACATGAATCAGAACACCGTGATTGGGCTGGAAAACATCGAAGAAGTCTATGACAAAAGCATCGCCGAGCTGACCAGAGACTTTTCATTGGCCGTTCTTAACGAGAACCTCAAGCACGATGGCCTTACTAATGTTTCGACAATAACCAACAATTACAAATTCTCCGAAGACATTGCTTTGAGCACCATGGCCAAGCAGTCTGTCACCCTTGGTTACACGCCGGCCCCATTTAGTAAACTGATACCACCAATGGGCACGGCCTATTATCTGCTCAAGCAGCCCGCCTCATTCGGTGGCGGCGATGAATTCCAGTTCAGAATCGAATCAACTCAGGAACAATCAGTTGAAATACTGATCATGCGCCTGCCAAATCCCTGAGTCCACTCATTTATGAGAAATCTGCGTTGGACTGTTCTTTTCTTGTTGGTGACTTCATTTTTTCTCCCGCCTCATTCATGGGCCGAGTCCGCTGTGCCCACTGCAACGAATGAAGAGCTGACTGCTCCTGTCGATGAAGTTGAGGAAACAATTGCGGATTTAGAAATGCCTGCTGCTGATATTAGCCTGGTCTCTGTCGATCTTCAGCAGGTCGATCTCAGAGACGCGATAAGGTTAATTTGTCGTCAAAGCCAATCTAACGTTGTTTTGGATAAATCAGTCCGAAAGAAAATTACCATCTCTGCTTCGAATGAGCCAGCCAGCCAGGTTATTGAAAGAATTGTCAGCGAGCACAATTTATCGACCTGCAATGTTGGCGGTGTTCTTCTCATTTATCAAATGCCATATACGTCGTATAGAATTTACAAGGGACCAGAAAACTACGTAGACAAGCTGCCAGAGGCAGCTGAGTTCTTTCTGGAACGGCTGGAGGGTGATGGAGTCACTGCTCTTGTTGACTACGAATTCAGCGACAAGGATATTAACCTCGTTTTAAAAGATTTGGCCAGTCAGGCCGGGTTTGAATACAAAACCGCATGTCCAGTTCGCATTAATATCTGGGGAAGTTTTTGGAATGTTCCTGCCGCCCAGGCTTTTGTAGCAATTGTTCTAGGAAATGGTTATTCCGTCAGAAAAGAAGGCTCCAGCTGGATTGTAGATAAAGCTGAGCCTTTCTGGCACGATAAAGAATGATCAGTCTTTGATCATCGTCGTTTAATCGACGTGAGCCGGACTTTTTTCTTCAACGGTGCGTTTCAGGGTGCGCCCACGGTTTTTGACGTAGGTGTCGAACCAGTCGAACATTTCAACCAGTGTGTGCAGAATTGATTCGCGTGCATCATAGCTGTGACTTTCGTAAGGCAGAATGACCAGTCTGGCGATGCCG
This sequence comes from Candidatus Rifleibacteriota bacterium, assembly GCA_018818125.1. GTDB lineage: Bacteria > Muiribacteriota > Ozemobacteria > Ozemobacterales > Ozemobacteraceae > Rifleibacterium. The sequence continues at coordinate 22,918 of JAHISQ010000164.1, read as the reverse complement.
CCGTGCCCTTTTATCGCGCCAAACATGCGCTGGCTTTGAATCGGAAATGTGCCGGGATTGGGGTCGTCGGCGCCATGCAGCAGCAGAATTGGCTCTTTAATTTTGTCGGCGTGGCTGAAGGCTGACATCTGGTTGTAGATATTACTGGCTTCCCAGTAAGTGCGCCGCTCGCCTTGAAAGCCGAATGGGGTTAGAGTGCGGTTATAGGCCCCGCTGCGTGCGATGCCGGCGGCGAACAGGTCTGTGTGTGCCAGCAGGTTGGCGACCATGAACGCACCGTATGAATGGCCGGCGATGCCGATGCGGTCGCGATCGGCCACACCAAGCTCAACCAGTTTGTCGACAGCCGCTTTGGCTCCGGCGCTGATCTGCTCAACAAAAGTATCGTTAGCGGTAAGCGGGTCACCAACCACCGGAATCGTGGCGTTATCGAGCACAACATAACCGCGTAGCAGAAAGAACAGAATCGAAATGCCGTCGATGCGGGTGTAACGATTTGTTGCAGAACGCACCTGCCCGGCAGTTTTAATGTCGGTGTATTCCCGTGGATAAGCCCAGACAATTGCCGGATAACGTCGCCCCGGTCTATAGTTTAATGGGTAGTAAAGGGTGCCGGAAAGCGGTACGCCATCGTTGCGTTCATACTTAATCAGCTCTTTTTTTACATTGGCAAGTTCTGGTGCCGGTGGCTCAAAGGCAGTTAGCGCGCGAGGTTCGCCGGCGATAAATTTTTCGATGCAGCGAACATAGTAATTGCTTGGCGTTTCAGCGTCTTCGCGAGCAGTAACTATTGTTTTGAGGTCATTATCGGCAAAGTCGACAAAACTCTCAAACGTTTCAGCGCCGGAAACCAGAATGTCATTCTTTTCGCCGGTAAAAAGGTTGAATCGCCTGATAAACGGGCGCAGCCCGTCGGGTGTTGCACCCTTGCCGTCGAGATATACCCATTTATCTTTTTCGAGAATGGCGAGAGATTCACCGTCGCTGTTGGTGCGGTAAATCAGATTCCCTTCGTCGTTGTACTGGTCATAATAATTGCGAGAAAACAGTGTGTGACTCTCTGAGGCAATATTATTGCGGCTCATATCTATGATTCTGGCCTTGATCCACTTGGTGTCGCGGTCGTAGTCCCAGATCATCGCCATGTCTTTTTTGTTGAGCTGGTCGAGGCCGGAATATCGCATCGGTAGCTTTATTACTTCGCGCGGATTGCCGGCAAAAGGTGCCTCATGCGCCTTGAGAACATCGCGAAATTCGGCGCTACGGTTAGGGTCACCACCATCAAGAGCTTCGACCCAACAGAGCGTTGCTGGCTGCATGCGTTGCCAGAAGGGCGAACGCATGCCTTCGCTGACGCCTTCTATTGGAATATCTTCTCCGGCCGGAAGGCTGGCCAGGGTTTTAAGATGGCGGCCGTTGATATCCCATAGTTCATAGCGATGCGCAAAGCGGCCAACTGTAACTATACGTGAAAATGGGCGTTCAAGAATCTTAACCAGAGAATATTTACCGTCTGGCGAGCTGATGATATTGCTGATCAGGCCGGGAGCTCCAAATTTGGTGCCTTTGCCCGTCGCAACATTATAGCGATAAACCTGTGCGGTTGCATAAAAGTCGAACAGGCGCTCGTCATGGTCGCTTTGTATAAGATCCTGGAAGGTGCGCACCTGTGATACGCTGCCACTGGTTTCCTGAATTTCAGGCCCCTCAGGTAGCAATGGCGTTTCTGGCGGATTGCCACGGTTCTCGGGCCAGAGTGGCACATAAAGAGTTTTGCTGTCGCGGCTCCACCAGAACGGAGTGAGCAGCACTGAGTTTACTCGTGGCGGCGAAATGCGGTGACTGGTTCCTTTTATTGCATCAAAAACCCAGATTTCTGAACCGCCTTTTTGATAGAGCGCGGCAGCAAACATTTTGCCATCAGGAGACCAGGTCGGATGTCCAAATTTTTTGCCTTCTGGTAGCTTGATGGGGCTTTGGGTGCCGCTTTTGAGGTCAAGCATCTGCAGGCCTTGCACAAAATAGCTGCGTTTTGGAATATTGTAGCGCGTGAGAATGCGCATGCCTGCAAGTTTTGCCTGTGGTTCGGCGAGATCTTCGAGGCTGAGCTGGGTAGTGTATTCTACCAGCAATGCAGTTTTACCTTGCGGATTGACGCTTAGCTGCGGCGGGTTAGGCTTGTCTACGATTTTTACTATTCGCTTTTCTGGATTACGGTAACCTTCTTTGGCCATAATGTTAATAACTGCTGAGAAAGAAAACACCAACAGACAAATCAGCAGCCTGGTCAGTTTATTTTTTCCCATTTGTGCAACCTTTCAGTTTTTCTATCATACTAATTGAAAGCCGCAGGAATAACAACCGCAGCAAAATCACGACATCAAATGTCAGAACATAAAAAGGCCGGGGCTCAATGCCCCGGCCTTTTTATGAGATCTTTTATTGGTCTTAGCGGGCGAAGACGTAACCCAATTTTTTGGTGAAGTTTCCTGCCAGATTTGCTACGCCTGAGAGAAGGTTGCCGGATGCCTGTGCAACCCAACCGGCTGCCTTAGCTACGCTGCCAACTACGACGGCGCCACCACCGAGAATAGTGTTGCCAATTCCGCCTTGGGTAAGCTTTTCCTTGCCCCAGTTAACAATCAGGTCGCTGCCTTTTTTTATTCCTTTGCCGGCTGCGGCAAGCACGGTGCCCGGAATACCCAGTCCACACTTGACCACGCCACCAATCAACTGCATCGGCGCAAGGCGCTTAAAACCAGTGACTACGTCATTGATACCGCTTGACATGTTGTCTTCCATGGCGGTGTTGAAGTTAAAGTTAAGAGCAGCTGGTGATTGAGCCGGTGTGCGTGGCCCTTTAATGTCGATCATCAGATTTGAATAGCCGAGCAGACTGTTCGGCAACTTGTTGCCAACCGGGTCGTTCCAGGCTGTTTTGAATCTTTCGATATCCATTTCGTAGCCCTTGCTGGTGCCCCAGTATGAATCACGCATTTTCAGCGAAACAACGTTGCCGGAGGCATCAGTAGAGTAACCGTAGATGGTTATCCAGTGCGGAACGCCGCCGCCGGAATTTACCAATGCCATGACTGGCAGGCCAGAATCTATTTTTTTGGTAATGTCGCTGATCGAGGCTTTGTGGCGCTGACTAGCATCGACGCCATTCATGTTGAGGTATTCGACAATGGTTGGCGGTCCGGTGAAAATACCTGCCGGATTAGTGTTTTTGTAAATCTGCTGGGGATCCTGAGGGATGCCCATGCCATGAAACACTGAAGTCATGGCAAACTGACCGCAATAGTTGTCGCCATCGATGCTGATCCTCTGATCGTCATAGCCGGGCAGTGCTTTGCTGGCTACTGCAGTCGGGGCAGAAGCATCGTTGCTGCCTGTCGAAAAAAGCTTGTTAACAGTTTCTTTGACTTTGTCTGCGGCACCTTTAAATGTGTCTTTGGTAGACTGCGAGAGTGCAAAGCGTTTTTTTGTTTCTTCATACTTACGTTTTGCAGATTCTACTTCATAGGCGAGTGTTTGCTTCGTACTGTTGGCCGCTTCGCTCATTGATTCTGTATATTGCTTGTAGAGAAGTTCGTATTTGAAACGCGCATCTTCAAGCTCCTGTTGAATGCTGGCAGCAGAAAGAATTGCGCTGCACATGCAGAGTAGCACAACGCCTGCCAATGTAATTGACCTGGTGTAACCTGTTCTATTTTTCATAGCGACCTCCATCGTTGGCCGTAACTGTCGATTTTCTCTTCATTATAAGAAGGAAACCGCAAAGCGTCAATGTACAACCGCAGCGAAATTCATAGCAGGTCGACTGTGTCGAGATTACAGAATCGGGTTCAGGTGGACTGGCTCGTAGACTCTTCACAAACTTACTTTCGCAAGAACGCTGCAATAGGAATGATGACAAACGGTGCGAAGCTCAGAGAGCTTCAATGAGCTTGAGCATGCGCGCAACCGCAATGTTAAAGTTGTTGTCATCGACCGGTTTAACCGGGTCGTTGATCGAGCATGAGAGTGTGTAAAACGGGCTTGTTGGTGTTTTCTGCAGAACCCAGGTGTAATTGAGAACACCTGGTTCGCTGCCGCCTTTAAAGCCCGCGATATTCCAGTCCTGCTTGTTGACCAGGCCAGTAGCAGGATTTATGCGCAGCAGGTGATTGTCTCGCAGAGAATAAATCGTATCACACAGGTTGCGTGTACTAACGAACCACTCTATTTCTTCGACAAGAATTGGGTTGTCGATTTCGTATATGGCTGAGTATGAAGCTATTTCAGAGGTTTTTACCGCATCCATCTCTTTGATGATGGCTTTTTTGCCTTCTGTATCAGCCTTGACAAATTCTTTTGCCCTGGCCGGAAAAAAGAACTTGAGCTTGAGCAACTGGCTGGTGTTGTAGAGATCGACACAGCTGGCAGGAAAGTAAGCGCGAACAGTTTCGCTGCCAAGAATATTATAAATATGATCGGTGGCGGTATTGTCGCTTATCGATATCATTAGACCGGCTACCGTTTCAAGCGTGTGTTTGCTGCCGGCAGGCCAGTCTTGTAGAACCCCGCTGGGAAAAGATTTCCACTCCTCGCGCAGTTCGACAATGTCTGTCCAGTTGCGCTTGCCGCTTTTGACCGATTCGTCCAGCGCTTTGAGCAGATATAGTTTAAAGGCAGAACCACAGCCAAGCGGAGTTAGTTGATTTATGACGAATGTTTCGCTGGCAATACCTGTTGTCGAGTCGTGGTGAAGAAGGCAGACTGAGACCTTGCCAGGCAACTCTGCAAAAGCCTTTTTAACTGCTTCGAGGTTGTCATTGACAAGTTCGGGAGCACCAAACCATAGGCTGGCAATCTTATTGTCAGCGTTTATGCTTATTCTTGAAGCTGCCTCGCCCTTTTCGAATTCAAGCCGGTAGCCATCATCGGTATGTCTGACGCTTTTGTAGGCGCCTAATGCCTGGTTGTATATTTTTGTAATCTCGATGATTTTTTCAGCCGGTATTGCCTTGAGAAATTCTGGAGCAAAGTATTGTGCAACCTGATTCTCGGTGCTCGAAAATATGCGCCCATAAGCTTCCTGCGGAGAAAGGTCGGCATTATCCGCCCAGGCGGTTAGCGTGATAAATAGCGCAAAAAATACTGTCAGAATGAGTTTTTTCATGTGTTGCTCCTGTCGAAAAGAGGTTCGGTTATATTTACAGCGTTGTACTACAAATTTCCAGAATTATACTACAGACTGAACAATTTTATGAGCGGACACTGTTATTTAGGCTCAATTGTCTGTATCAGCAACGACAGGAACACTGGCAAACTTAAAGCCCGCTTCGGTTAGTGCTGCTTTACCACGAGTTGTCAGGTCAGAGATGAATGCAAACTCGTCTCGACCATCAACAGGGTAGGCTCTGATACGATATTGTGTTCCCCAGGGATACTCACGCAAGCTAATCTTTACTGGCTTTGAAAACTGCGTATAAGGGCTGACCAGCGCAACGTCGCGCAATATCTGTCTTGCCATGCCAGCGTCATGGTCTGGTTTCAGAAAAAACATGGTTGTGCATTGTTGCTCACGACTGCCATCATTAGCATTTTGAATGCTGCCATTCCAGATGCAGCTGTGAGGAATTGTAACGGCATTGTCGTCCGGAGTAACCAGTTTAAGTGAGCGAAGATTAATTGCTTTCACTTCACCATATATTCCATTTATGCTTACACGATCACCAACGCGGTATGGTTGCTCATAAACTGCAATGATACCAGCGATCAGGCTTGAGGCAAAATCTTTGAACGCAAAGCCGATAGCAAGACCAACTGCGCCAAAAACTGCGATAAAATTCTGCATGGTAGGCCTGATTATCGTTGGAATCAGCATAAGCATGGCAATGGCTGTTATAAGCAGCCTGAAGATAGGTATCAGCGGCAGGAGATAATAATTGAATCTTGGTGGTAAAGCAGAAGCGAGGGCAGGTATAAGCCGTCTTACCATGCTGGTTAGAAATAGCGCTGTCGTCAGGAGAATTATTATGTAGAAGAAAGGTATCTGGTCAAGATCTCGAAGTATCTGTTCGGAGGTAATGATTTCAGGTGTCATGATTTTTCACATTGAATCCTGCAGGTGATCCTGCTCAGCCAGAAAGCGTCTGATCGCCGGATAACCCTGCCAGCTGGCCCGCCACAGTTCATTTTCGTTAACAATAATGCCAGATTTTTGCAATCTGTTCAGAAGGCCGATCAATTGATCGTCTTCGAAGTCCAGCAGGTCAAAAATCGCGGGCGAAGCCAATCCATCGTGCTGAAGCAGATACATTAACAGAAAAGCTGTAAGCTGCCCAAGACCAGAAGGCAACTGCGGAAGTTCGATGTCTTTATAAGCTTTTACCCAGATGGTTTTTGCCGTTGCAGAGGCGGTTGCATCCTTGTCGGCGACTTCTCGGGCAATGTCTGCGACATCCTCTTCAGGAGCTAATTTCAGACTGTTTCGCCAGATTGACCATGCTACCAGAGGTATGCCCCTTGATTCGACTGCCAGCTTTTTCAGATAATCCGACGGAAAGGTTGCTGGTGTGTATTCTTTGACGGTAGCGTCCTGGTCAATCCAGCCCTTTCCGGTAATTTCTGGAGGAAGCACAAAACTGCCATTATCAGCCTGTCTGAACACAGTTGCCTGGTTCGTTTTTTTTGTTTCAAGTTCACAGAAAAATACTTGAAGATCCTGGGCCGAAAAACTTTGTAAATAGTAATGTTTACAGAAGCTGTCCCTCATTTCCATGGCCGACTCAAGATACTGCCATAGCCAGCTGCTGCAGCCCATTATACAGCGCTGTTTACCATGAAAAAGTTTCCTGATAAGTTTTCTTATGTGTTCCAGTCCATTGTAATGCCGCAGAAAAACGCTTTCAAGCCTGGGAATTATCAGAGGGGTTTCATTATAGGCAGAAATTTTTTCGAGCCAGCTGAAATCACTTTTTAGCAGCTGGTTATAACTAGGCAGTGACAAAGTTTGCCAGCCTTTTTCCTTTGCGAGCAATGTTAGCATTTCGCCAATCCCGCTACCATAGGGGCCAATAAAAACTCGGAACAAGCCTTCTGGACTCTCATCTTCCAGCCAGGGTTCAATTGTTCTATATATTTCCTCAGGAGCTCCCAGCCAGTCCGGGTAAGGGGCCAGCCAGTCGACGAGGGAGCTTGGTGCGTTTTTTAACTCTGACTGAATTGCCTCGGCTCCATCTTCTTCCTGTCTTTCTGAAAAACCTGAAAACATTCTATATATAAATGAGCGCGCAGTTTTGCTGGCAGGCTCGGCCGGCAATTGAAACTCATGTGGCTCAACAAATTTCCAGATATTTGAGGTTGTTTCTGCTGACAAGATTTGCTCCTTCAATGATTTTAGAAAATTGTAACATATTTTCTGCAAACGCTTTTGCGCAATCATTTCATTGTTTTTCGGTCGGCAAACTAGGCCTTCAAGAGTCTTGTTTCCAGCATTGCAAGCTCTTCTAAGGCTCGATTTAACATCGTTTAACATCAGAGAATAAGTTTCCAAGTTGTCATCGGCAATCTGTCTATCCACAATGTTTTTTTGCCATATTTGAACAGCAAAATTATCCGGGTTAAAATTTAGGCTGGTTCGATGTATAATCACACAAAATCATACAGAGTAAATTTTCAGGAGAAAAATCATGGCAAAAAAACTGGTAATCATCGGATCAGGCCCTTCAGGACTGACTGCAGCCATCTATGCTGCGCGCGCCGATCTGCAGCCGGTAGTTATCGAAGGCTTCATGAAGGGCGGTCAGCCCGGCGGTCAGCTGATGACTACAACCGAGGTCGAGAATTTTCCGGGGTTCCCGGAGGGCATTGATGGCCCAGAACTGATCGATCGCATGAAAAAGCAGGCTGCTCGCTTTGGCACCGAATTTATAATGGAAGACATGGATACAGTAGATTTTTCAAGTCGCCCGTTCACTCTGAGTAACTCTACGCGCACCATTACTGCGCATTCAGTTATTATTGCAACCGGTGCCAGCGCTATGGTGCTTGATCTGCCAAGCGCCAAGAAGTTTTGGAGCAAGGGTATTTCTGCCTGTGCAACCTGTGATGGTGCTCTGCCGATTTTTCGCAATCAGGTGATTGCGGTTATCGGTGGCGGTGATTCGGCCATTGAAGAGGCCTCTTTTCTATCAAGGTTTGCATCAAAAGTGCTGTTGATTCACCGTCGTGATGAATTCCGGGCCAGCAAAGCCATGCAAAAGCGTGCTTTTGAGAACCCTAAAATTGAGATCGTATTTGATTCAGTTTTAGAAGAGGCCTATGGCGGCCAGTTCCTCGAAGGAATCAAGCTCAAGAACGTCAAGACTTCGCAGATCAGTGATTATGCTTGCAAAGGCCTGTTTATGTCGATTGGGCACACTCCAAACACTGGCTTTGTAAAAAATGCTCTTGAAGTCGATGCCAAAGGTTACATCAAGGTTAAATCCCCATCAACCGCCACCTCAGTCGAAGGTGTGTTCGCGGCCGGTGACGTAACCGATCCCCATTATCGGCAGGCGATCAGCGCAGCTGGCACTGGTTGCGTTGCGGCGCTCGACGCTGAGCGCTGGTTACAGGCCAACGGGCTGGGCTGAATTTGTAAGCTTTATTGGATTCTGGCGGCCAGCAGGCCGCACAGGCCCAGAATCGCTCCGCCGCCCAGAAGCTGCAGCAGTGGTAGGGCGAAGAACTTGCGCAGCGCCAGAAAAAACGCAAAAATTGCTATTCCGAGAGTAGTAAAGGCGAAAAACCAGAGCATTTGCTAACTCCTTATTTTTTTAGCTGTTTAAGAAGCTTTTCGGCCAGCGGCCACGCCGGCTGATCAGCCAAGGCTTTTTCGAGGCTTTTGATAGCCAGCGCTCGTTTTTTAAGGCTGTTCTCAAGCATCGCCAGATTATAATAGAGAAAAGGTCTGGTGTAACCCGGCTGCATAGTATTCAGATGTTCTGAAAGAATTTCGGGCTTTTTGCCAGTAACTGCCCTCATAATTAGCTGATTAGCGTTGATCAGTTCACGAGCAACCATTGCCGGGAGCGTAAAGGTCTCGCCCCCCGCTTTTTCTACGACGAGCGGTTCTTTGTCGTTTTCGAGCTTGCGCAGCAACATTTTTGCTGCTGACTCAGACTTAGTCAGACTGGCTGTGCGTAGTGCCGAAGAGTAAACCTTCAAGCCTTCGCCAGTAATGCCTTTGGCTAGACTTTCAGGTGGGTACCACAGATAATACTTTCTGCCGCCTTCTTCTAAGTCATTGGTGAAGGCCGCCTCTGGCATAGTGCTTAATGCGGCATCATCTCGTAATAGCACCGGCAGCGAAGTGCCGATATAGATCGGCTGGTTGATTGTATTTACTTCTTCTTCCAGAATCTTGCAGGTAAGGGGCTCTTTGCTATGTATTGCGGCAACCAAAGCAAGCATTCCCTGCTTTGCGGGTTGAGCTCTGACGTCTAATTCAAGCCAGCCGGTAAACCCTGCTTTAACACTGATTTTGTGCAGAAAAACTGTTTTATCGCCTTTGACCAGACTCTCACGCTCGTGTCGATCAGCCGGAACGTTGAGCTCTGGCGGAGCATGAAGCTGCGACGAAATCTTGCTGAGGCTCACCTGATTTGCCTCGATTGAGACGCTTATCACCAGTATTCCTTGCTCTGGCTTCCATTCGGCAATGGCAAAACTGGTCCGGTTCCATTCCGGTAGTCTGATCTGCGGAGTCACCGCATGCACCGAAGCAGCGTTCATGAAAAGACAATATACAAGCGTTAGAAAAACAATTCTGGTAAAGGGCATGCAAAAGCTCCTGCTTTTAATTTCGTTCTTGATTCTACTCTCAGCCGGGATTTTGAGCAACTGTCGTTTTTATCTGTGCTTTTCCTCTTGTTTCTGGCAACAGCACTAGAGTTAGCGCAGCAAAAATCAGTGCGGTGCCGCCAACGCCAGCCCAGCCAAGGCTTTCGCCAAAAATGAAATATGATAAAACGGCGCCAGACACCGGCTGCAGATATATTAGAAAGCTTGCCAGCGATACCGGAATTTTTTTCAGAGCGCTGTTCCAGAGCGAGTAGGTAACGACCGAATTAAAAAGTGCAAGATAGAACAGAATGGCGACAGTCTGCCAGTTCCAGCTGCCAAACCCGACTATAGTCACTTCGATAAGCGCCAGAGGCAACAGCATAAGAGCTCCCAGTGTGAAGGTGTCGCGGCAGATGGTGCGCCAGTGATATCTCTCGCTCAGGCGCTTGCCGGTTATCCCATACATCGCCCATGAAAACTGTGGAACCAGAGTCAGCAGGCAGCCGACCCAGATCTGCCAGGGAAGCAGGCCTGCCTGATTGGTGCTGACATCGCCACCGAGCAGTGCCAGCCCGCTCAGCGCCAGTCCGATTGAGACAAACTGAGCGAGGCGCAGCTTTTCGCCGAGATAAATTGCGGCAAGCACAACAGTGAACAATGGTGGGGTGCCCGAAAGAAGTGATGCAGCAATGCCAGGTGCCCATACCAGACCAAAATTCATGCCAAGTACCAGCAAAAACACGCCCCAGAACGCCAGCTTAATAAAACATTTGCGGTCTTCTTGTGCCACGTCGCGCAAGGGCAGGCTTTGTTCGGAAACCATGAAAAAAAGTCCGGCCAGCAGAAAACGCAGAAACCCAAGCAGAATTGGAGGAGTATCAGCCAGAACCAATTTGGTCAGAGGGTATGCCGCTCCCCATATAAGCGCAGCCAGAGCAACTCGCAGAGAACCGCTTACTGCAGCTCTCATCGGTGTGGTGTCAGGTTGATTCATTTTCTTTGCACCCTTGTGTTTTCGCGCGAGTATTAATCTTCAAAGGAGTTTCCAGGCGACATTATAACGGCATTTATAGCTATATGCTAAAAAGTTTACAAAAATAACTGTATTGTGGCTGGACGTACGGTGCAATGATTCATATAATTAACTCATAATTAACCCTGACAGCAGGAAAAATATGATAAAAACTTTTACGGCTCGATCTGGCGCCAGACAATGGCTGGTTTTCTTAGTGTTCATAATGATGACCGCCATGCCGGCGTTCGCAACCCAGTTGAACCTGATGTATGAGCAGGTTATCACTGATTCTTGGGGCAACGAAATTGGTTATCGTTCAACGCAGATAAGCAGTCCCAACGATCTGCCAGTCGGATCGCCCTGGCGCAATTACTTAAATCTCAAACTGAGCGATGGCAAGACGGTTTTTGAGTATGCCCGCGATACTGCAGATTATCTTGCCGAGCCTCTTAAGCTGACCTTAAGCGATCGCAACATGACTGCCTACACCGAAAAGGGTTCGAGCAGCTACAACCTGAACCTTTACAAATACATCAACAGTTTTTCGGCTGATTCTAGCAAGACGTTTCTGTTTCTGCACGAATTTGGCCATGTCGCCATGCTGAACGCTTATCCGAGCAATTACAAATTCAGTGGGCTCGACTACGGCGACGATGATAAACATTATCTCGACGAAATTCTGCCCAACGAAAATACTGCCTGGGTTGAGGGCTGGGCCAACGCCTTTGCTGCCCAGAAAAATAGCGGTATGGTGTTCTCATTCAATCTCAACAACACCAGTACACTGGCTTTTCTCCAGAACAAAAGCTTCGCCGAGATGACACGAAACGAACTGTTTGTTGGCAAAGTGCTCTATGATAGTTTTGGCAGCATCACCTCAGGCCGCGACAAGGTGTTTAACGCGATATCGCGCAGCGGGCCACATTCTTCTCTGCGCGACTTCTGCCGCAAGTTTACTGCGCTTTACCCCGACGACAAGGTTGCCCTGGCTAAGATACTGGTTAACAACAGTCAGGGTAAAATCACGCTAAACGAAATTCTCGATTACGTAAATGGTGGGTCACGCACTGTCAGCCGCGCATTTTACGATTATCTTGCACAGGCAGGTCTGGTGGTAGCTACTACCGGTACATCTGGTCAGCCAGCCAGTAATCGTCCGACTTCGACTGCCACTAACACAACAACCACTTCTAAGCCAACCTCGTTCTGGGGAAGAATCTCCAGCTGGTTTTCAGGTTTGTTTGGAAGTGCGCAGAGCCCGATTGCGCCGATGCCATCTGCCTCTGTCGAAACCAATGTTGATGTCCCATCAGTCGGCTCAGCGCCGGTTGGTGGTGCAACCGCCCCTGAGATCCCAGGGACTCAGACTGGCGAATTTGACAGCGTTAACGATCTGGCTAAGGCCCAGGAACTTTATTATCAGGCATTCGCCGACTATAACCGTCTGATGGCAAACTCTGGCAGCGGTCAGCAACAGATTCAGGCCGCTCAATTGCGTATGCAGCAGGCTAAAGAGAGAGTTAAGCAATTGCGCCGTAGTTTACGCTGATTCAAAACTTCAGGTGGCTCAGCCGCTAGAGCCACATACCCCGCGCTACTCACCGAAATAGAGACAAACAAAAAACCGCTCATTGAGCGGTTTTTTTGTTTTCCTGATTACGTGAAGCTTTTATTCGGTAACGTCCTGCGTTTTTTCTTCAACCGCGTTCTGTTTTTCTTCTTCACTCTGGTCGCTATCGGCAACTCGGCGCCGCAGAGTCGGAAAAAGAATGACATCGCGAATAGAAGCTGAATTTGTTAACAGCATTATCACGCGATCTATGCCGATTCCGAGACCACCTGCCGGTGGCATACCATATCTGAGGGCGTTGATGTAGTCAGAGTCCATCTGATGTGCTTCGTCGTCGCCGGCATCTCTTTGCTGCAACTGGCCTTCGAAACGTTTGAGTTGCTCCTCTGAGTCGTTGAGTTCTGAAAAAGCGTTAGCTATCTCGCGGCCGTAGATAAATAGTTCGAAGCGGTCAACTCGTGTTGGATCATCTTTGCTGCCTTTGGCCAGCGGCGATGTCTCCTTGGGATATCCGTAAACAAAGGTTGGATTCATCAGGGTTGCTTCAATTTTTTCGTCGAATATTTTTACAATGATTTTGGCTGAACTGTCGACTGGCTCTATTGGAACATGCAGTTTGTGTGCCTGTGCCGCGGCCAGGTCGCGCGGACAGTTGTAAGCAAGTTCGTTGCAACCGGTCGCCTCTTTTACCAGGTCGAGTAACTGTACGCGGCGCCATGGGCGCTTGAAGTTAAGTGTCTGCTCCTGATAGGGCACCTGAAGGTCTTCAAAGATCTTTCCGGCAGCATGGCAGATGACTTCTTCGGTGAGTTCCATCATGGTTTCCATGTCGCCGTAGGCTTGGTAGACTTCCATCATGGTAAATTCAGGGTTGTGCTTGATTGAGATTCCTTCGTTTCTGAAGTTGCGGTTGATTTCGAACACTCTTTCAAAGCCACCGACCAGAAGCCTTTTTAGATAGAGTTCTGGGGCGATGCGCAAAAATAATTCCATGTCCAGGGCGTTGTGATGTGTTACAAATGGTCTGGCCGCGGCTCCACCAGCTACCGTGTGCATCATTGGCGTTTCGACTTCAAGAAAATCCTTTCCGGTCATGTATTCGCGAATGCTTTGTACAATCTGGCTGCGCTTGACAAAGGTGTCGCGCACTTCGGGGTTCGACATCAGATCGACGTAGCGCTGGCGGTAACGCATTTCGACATCAGTCAGGCCATGAAATTTTTCCGGTGGTGGCGTGATCGACTTGCTCAAAATTGTTATTTTTTCGGCTCTTATCGAAATTTCGCCGGTGCGGGTGCGAAAGGCAGGACCTTCGACGCCAATTATGTCGCCAGCATAGAATCTTTTAAGCATGGCAAAGGGCTCTTCACCGAGTACATCCTTTCGAATGTAAATCTGAATTTTGCCAGATTGATCGGCGATGTGTATGAAAGCTGTCTTTCCCTGATCACGTTTAGAAATAATGCGGCCGGCAATTTTTACCGGACCAGTGGTAAAATGCTCTTTTTCTTCGATTTTTGCTTCAGCATCGGCAAAATAGGCTTGAGCCTCTTCAGCGCTGTGACTGCGGTCGAAGCGGGCGCCATAGGGGTCTATTCCTTCTTTTCGAAGATCTTCGATTACCTGTAGCCTTTGTTCTTGTGTCTGGTTAAGTTTCAGTTCTTCCATGATCCGGTATCCCTTCGGTAATGCTTAAAATAAAACAGGGGGCGATACAGTTATCTGCAGCAGCCCCCTGAGTTTCGCGTAATTGATTCAGAGAATTTTGACATTTATTGCCAGCGGGCCCTTTTCGCCTTGAGAAAGTTCAAATTCAACCTGCTGACCCTCGCGCAGAGTTTTATAGCCATCTCCATCGATCTGCTTATAGTGAACAAAAATGTCCTGACCATCGGCGCTTTCAATGAATCCATAACCCTTGACGTTGTCAAACCACTTTACATTACTTTGCATAGATTAACTCCGAAGATGTGATTAATGCTGTAACTTTGCGAAACTGCTGCAAAGGTCCGCGACAAGGAGTCTATCATAACGCGCCATCATTTGCAAATCTCTGCAGCTTGGTTATTGAGGGTGATTTTCCGGGGCAAAGCGGCGCATCAATATGTGGGTCCAGGCGATGCTTACCGCGTCAGCCTCGTTATCGTCTTTGACTTGTATTTTGAACTCATTCTCTATCCAGTGAATCACATCCTGCTTGCTGGCGTTCCCGTAGCCGGTAATTGCCATTTTAACCTGGCGTGGTGGGTAAAAGAAAACCGGAAGATTTCTTTCAGCTGCGCACAGGCGCGCAATGCCGCGCATTTCACCGAGCGCGATAGGAGTTTTCGGTGAGGTTTTGGCGGGTAGAAAGATGTCTTCAATAGCAACTTCAGAGGGGGCATAGCGCGCAAAAATCTCGCACAGATACTCGTGTAGTCGCAATAACCTCTTCTGAGTGTCACCGCGATACAAAACTATGCTCTCGCTGAACAACAACTTTTGATTGCTGCCGTCGAAAGCACAGACGCCTAGTTTCTGAGCGAGATCTAGTCCGATAACTACGTCGCTATTTTTCTTCGTCATCAGATTTGATTTTTTTGAGGTGCTCAGGATCAGGGAAGAGAACAACTGAGACTCCGCTCGACAGGCCGCCGGTCAGCGCGGCAACAAGGATCGAATTGCGCCCGGTGTATTCTGCGTAAAGCAATACCGGGAACATGACGCAGAGCATAAAGATCATGCGTTTGATCATGTGTGGCGGAAGGCGGCTCATCTGTCAGTTCCGGGTCCAGATGGTCTGCGAACTCTATTGCGTTGACCGTAACTTTTTGAGAAACGTCTTTTGCGATCCGTTCGCGCGGCGGGCTGATTATCGTTTGAGGGACGGTTTCCTGCCACTTTTCTCGGGGGATTGGGGTTCATATCGACCATCGACCTGCCAGGTGCTGGTTTGGTCGGCGCCCTGTATGATGCGTCGATGCCGTATTCGTCTTCTTCAGACGCTTTTGGCACAAACTCGGCTTTTCTTGTCGCGTTCTCAAGCTTCAGCTTCTCCATTGCAAGAGCAAGTTTGATGGCATCCTGGTCTTCTTCGAGATGCCCACCATAATTTTCGAAAAAGCGGTGCTTGGATTCGTCACACTCCTGATAGCGTTTTCTGTCTCGCAGGTCAGAAGATTCTTCCCGGCCAGCGTTTTGTGAGTCAACCAGGTTGCGCACGCTTATAGCTGGTTCCCTGGCTTCGCCCCTGCCTCTTCCCTTGTCTCTGTCCATTCTTGGCGGAAGTTTTTCTTGAGGAGGCTGCTGAGAGATTTCGGCACTGTCTTCCTGTCGAGAATGAACATCTTGGTTTCGCGGTCGCAATGGCTGGTTGATGCGCGGTCTATGTAAGTTTCGTTCAGTTTCGTCGGAAGCTTCACGCGGTTTGTGTGTGGGCGCATTTCTTGGTGGGCGTGTGTCGCGTGTCTCGCTTGTGTCTCGCGCATCTCGCGTATCTCTTGTGTCTCGAGTATCTCGCGTATCTCTTGTGTCTCGAGTATCTCGCGTATCTCTTGTGTCTCGAGTATCTCGCGTATCTCTTGTGTCTCGAGTATCTCGCGCATCTCTTGTGTCTCGAGTATCTCGCGTATCTCTTGTGTCTCGAGTATCTCGCGTATCTCTTGTGTCTCTTGTGTCTCGAGTATCTCGTGTGGCAGGCCTCTGTGATTGCTGGATTGGAGCTCTGATTGCTTCTTTTCTAGATTCAGCCAGATGTCTAGCGTCGTGGAAGAAGGCTTGCGGCAGAAATGCGTTTAGATTGAATTCCTGGGATGGCAGATTCAATGCCTTGGCGAGTTGGTTGCGAAGCTGGTAAATGTCTTCGTCTGTCCATTCAATTTGTGGAACCAGATGTTTGAGCTTCTTTGAGGCGTTGTCTGTTCTAAGACTGGCGTAATTGCCGGTCATAATTCCCTGAAAGATTTTAAGCTCGTCAAGGATTTCGAGCGGATACCGTGTTTCCTTTTCGCCCTCAAATCCGCATCTTTCAAGGAGTTGAAGCAGGGTTGAGTAAACTGTCATTCTGGCCTTAAGTCCATCAGCGTGAGTTCGAAACTCTTTCAGGAAAATTGATTTAAGGTATTCGAACGGTGGCGTCTGGCTGAAGCAGGCAAGTAGCTTATTCAGCGCCTTTTTGTGGCGCTCGGCAGCTTTTTTTATCTCGTCTGCCAGGCTGTTTTCTCTTGAAAAAATTGCATCTATGACTTCATCCGGTTTGCTGGAATAGGATTCCGGGGTCTTGAATTTGCGGCTAAGAATTTCACCGGTCTTGCCTTGATAGATACTTGATAATATTATCAGATAAAAGTGAACGTTGGGATCCATGATCTCGCGCTCGATCCAGCGCCACAATCCTTTGCGAACGTATTTATTGCAACGCTTGTGCATTGTTGAAAGACATTCATGAACGACTGCCTCCTTAAGAGCAAACAAGAGCTCCTGAGAGACTCCAGAATTGTTGGCAGGGGCAGGTCGATTTTCTGTTTGTTGCTGTTGAGGCTGAGTCTGAGGTTGGTCTCTCCGACTTTGCGGGCGATTGTCTTGTCGGGGTCTTTCTGTCTGTTCTGCGGGGCGAGGCTTGGGTGGTTCTTTGACCACGCTCTCATATGATATTTCGATGATTGGGCAGCGTAGCTTCAGGGGACTGGTGCTGATGCTTTCTGTTCCCTTGCGAATCAGTATTATTGCTTTTTTAATTCTTGTTGCCGTTACCTGGCGTTCATGCTGGAAAAACTTGGCTTTCCCCGGCAACGCATATTTCTGTCCAACCCCGAGATGGGGCACAGAAATGTCAACGATGACATACTTTTCCTTTTTGCCATCGGGAGCACTGAACACCAGATCAATATGGTCTTTGCCATCGTCGATGGGAGCATCTATTTCACTTAACTTCCAGTCGCCCGCGCCGACTTTTAGTCTGATGCTTTCAAGCACTCTGGCGGGATTAGCTTTGATGCCTTCCTTGATTTTGCCAAATTCTGCTTCGCTGTTTGGGTTCTTTTTTGTCAGGGGCTCTGACTTTTTGGTTTCTCTGATCACAAATAAAACTCCAGTTTAGATAGAAAGCCAGTAGTGTAAAATCTTCGGCCTTCTGAATTTCGGCGACTCTTATGAACTTTAGCCATTAGAGTCACGTATCCCGTATGCTCCCGGAAAATGCTGCAAACAATCGTCTGCGCTTTTGTTCCCGATTTGAAGCAGGGGACGATGCTCCAGTTGAATAAGAAAAATCATTCAGGCTGGAACGGTGAATGAAACAATGAAATGCAGATTCAGAAGCGAGGTAGGCTCAATTCTGATATCCTGTGCACCGTGCTGTTTGAGCAGACCCGGCAGGTCGTGGTTGAGAGTAAACAGGCCAATACTGGCAAAAACAGGGTGAAAAATGTCTTCGATCAATCCCATCAGCTTATTTCTGCTGCGGATATAATTCATGATAACGACTTTAGCACCTGGTCGGGCTACCCTGAATAATTCTCTGACCGCTTTGTCGGGGTCTGGTATCACAGTTAAAACGTAAGCTCCAAGGAGGTAGTCAAATGAATTGTCGGCAAAAGCAAGGTTTTGCGCGTCCATTTGCATCAGATTTACCGGACAGTGGCTCAGATTCCTAGCCTTGATCTTCGATTTTTTTAACATCCCATAAGAGTAGTCAAACCCAAGCACTTCGACGTTCGACGGGTAATACTCCAGGCTCAGGCCAGTTCCGACACCGATTTCAAGAACCCGTGCACCAGATTTTGGCGCTAGCTGCTTAATGGCACGCTCTCTGCCAAAATCGAGGTAGGGCTTGAAAATCAGGTCGTAAAGTGAGCTGAATCTATTGTAGGTTTGTTTAATACTATGGGAGGTTATCAACACGCTCTCCGGTAAGTGTCAGATTGCAGTTTTTCATTTATTACAATCTTCTTGTTAAACTTATAACACAGTTAATAATTCTGGTCAAGCCGCACATATCGCACAAAGTCGTGCCGATTTTTTTCAGACATCTGTAATAATAGACAGTAGAAGCTCTCTCTGGTATACTCTGTGAATCAGGGGCGATCCTGAAACTGCAATTGACTGTAGAAATTGACCCCGAAAAAGGATGCCAAGCATGGTCCGACCTCTTTATCCATTAAAAAACGCGCCCGGCAAAAAAAACGAGCTGCCCGCCGGGCCTGTTTACAAGAATCCATATCTGATGGGAGCGCTGGCGCTGGTAACGGTTCTGGTGATACTGGTTATTTACCATTTTGTCAGCCCGGGAGTTATTGACCCGACTGCGAGATCTTCTTCAGATCAGTCTGATGGGGGAATACTGTCATTCTTGAAGCCTTCACGGTTCTCAGCTGGTTCGCGGGAACTACAGAATAAACATCAGCAGCAGATGGCAAAGATGGGTCTGGCTACAGAAACTGAGGCACTCAGTCGACCTGTTGAAGCAAAGGATCTGCGTGAACAGCGTCGCATCATGGCTATTCAAAAATATGAAGCGACGCGCGAGGTCGCTGATCGTTTTCAGCAGGAGCGTGAAGATTTGCGTCGTCGTTTGAATTCACCGTCTTCATTGCAGCTGAAAGATGCTGTTCTGGCATTGGAAGATTCTGATAACCTTGGCATTATGAAGCTGGAACGGCTGCTTGAGGAGAAATTGCTTACCAAAGGTGCCGACCGTGAAGATTTGGATGTACTTGTGTTCGCTTATGACTCTCTGTCGAAGGTTTATGAGCGGAAAAATATGCCGGAAAAGGCTAAAGATGCTTACCTTAACATCTTTCACCTCATGAAAAAACAAGCCCCTGAATCACAGGGGCCTGAGTGGGATGCAGCGATCGGTAATGTCGAGCAGCTTAGCCCTCGAGCTCGCGGCAATTGAGTATGCAGTTGTCGTTAAGCGGGATGTTGTGCGAAAGCAGGGGCGCTACTTCAGAAACCGGGCGCATGATTACAAAGCGTCGGGTTTCATGTGGTGCCAGGCTTTTTTCTTTGTGACTCAGCTTTTGAGACAACTCGGTGCTGTTAAGAGCTTGATCGGCAAAGGACGGAAATATTTGCAGATGTTTGATTTCGCGATCAGTGGTGTTTACGATGTAGCCGCCAATGTAGATGTTGTTGCGGTCGATTCTGACGCCGGTTTTTTTGACTACAACCGGCCCGGGCGTAATCTGCGGCAGTCTTACGTATTCTTTGCCAACTTTCTTGAAAGCATACGCTTTACCAGGCTTGAACGCTTCACCGGTTTTGCGAGCTGCCTGTGCGAACTGGCTGTTAAAGGAGAGCGCCATCAGCGACGCAATTATCAGTCCGAAATGCTTCTTGTTGACTTTCATTTGTTTGACCTCAGTAAATCTGTTTGATTTAACTATCGGCCAATTACGGGAAGGAGTTTACCTGTTTTGAACAATTATTATGAAATCAATTTGAAATCAGAGAAGGGTGGGGTCACGCTGGTTGAGATTCTCGTGGCTCTTTCGGTTGCTTCTCTGGTTATGTTGCCGATCATACTTCTTTTCGGCGTCACCGAAAAGATAACCTACAAGAGCATCAACGAGGTTGTTGCCTGTAATCTGGCGCTGCAGAAGGTTGAAGAGTTCAAGAGTCGCCCGTTTGGCGAATTGCGCCAGATAATCGAAGTTGCTGCAGAAGACGCCAGAGAAGGACCATTTCAAGAAGTAGTACTACCGCTTGAACTCAACGGTGTCTGGAACACTCCAGGCGTAGAATATGCCCGTGAAACCCGCCTGTCTTTCTATCCCAACATTGATCCGGATCCTACACAGCCCGACTATGAACTGCAGAAAAGACGTGTTCGTATCAGAGTAATTGTCAGATTCAATGAGGCGGCCATGGGTAAGAAGAATAACGAAAAGTCATTTGAACTTGCAACCATTCTCGGTGACGAGACCCTCGGTGCCGGGTTGAATGCATCGTTTCCGGCGATGCTTAACAAACCCTGAGAGGTAAACTATGAACAGATTAAAGCTGAAAGATTCAAGACGCGCTGTTACTCTCGTCGAAGTAATGATTTCATTCATGATTTTTGGCATAGTGCTGGTACTTGGCTACACTATGCTGAATCGTACTTTCATGAGCCTCGAAAGGCAGCGACAATCGCTTGACACTCTTCATGAAGCACGCAATTTCCTCATGGTCATTGAGCGCGACCTACGTGAAATGACTGAAGTGGACGAACTCGATACCATATTCAAGAGCAGCCTGTTTGACGAAGAAAATGCACTGCTTTATAAAATCTCCATGACCATTCCAAAGCGTGATGGCAGCGGTTTTGAGCGGGTGACATATACTTATGAAGGGCCTGATAAGTATGGCGAGGGTTCGCAGATGAAAACTATTACCCGTCAGGTCGATGGCGGTGCCAAGCGACAGCTCATAACAAAACAGATGAACTATTTAAAAATATGGGGAACTGACGGAACCATCTTTCGCAATCGTTACCCCGAAGAGAGCATGGCTGATTACCGCAACTATCTGCGTCCGCATTATTATCATCCATCAAATCCCTCACCCAACGGTCTTCGTGATCTGAAAAAGGTCAAAGGCGTTGAGGTTCAGCTTTCAATGCACGAGATGTTTGATAGCGATAGAAAACCGATCAAACAGAGAACATTTGTAACCCGCATATATTCAAGAATTCTTAATGCAAAATTTGACTAAGCATCGATCTGTCGAACATATACTCAGGAGACACCAGTGAAGACGGCTACAATCAGACAAAAATTTCTAGATTTCTTTGGCAGAAAAAATCATAAGATCGAAAAGTCGGCGCCCCTGATTCCACAGGATGATCCGACTATTCTTTTTATCAGTGCCGGCATGGCGCCTTTCAAACCTTATTTTCTCGGTTTGAAAAAGGATTTATCGAGGGCAACCTCATGTCAGAAGTGTTTCAGAACAACTGATATCGAAAATGTCGGTTACACTGCCAGGCACCATACTTTTTTCGAGATGCTCGGTAACTTCAGTTTCGGTGACTACTTTAAAAAAGAAGCCATCGCCTTGGCCTGGGAATTCATTACGAAAGAAATGGGGTTGCCGACTGAAAACCTCTACGTAAGTGTTCATAACAGCGATGATGAAGCTCTCGAAATATGGCATCGCGATATCGGTGTGCCGCGCGACCGTATCGTAAAATTAGGCGACAAAGACAACTTCTGGACAATCGGCGTTGGCCCTTCCGGACCCTGCTCAGAAATTTATATCGATCAGGGCCCTGAAATAGGTTGCAAGAGCCCGGATTGTGCGCCAGGTTGTGATTGCGCGCGATTTCTTGAATTCTGGAACCTGGTATTCACTCAGTATGACCGCGCCGAAGATGGCACTCTCACACCGCTTGAACGAAAGAATATAGATACCGGTATGGGTCTTGAACGCCTTGCCTCAATAATGCAGGGCAAATTCGATAACTTCGAAAACGATGTGTTTATCGGTATTGTGAACAAGGTTGAAGCAATTACTGGGCACAGCTTTAACGAATCAGCCAAAATAAAAACCGCTTTGAAGGTCGTGTCTGACCATGTGCGAGCATTGTCATTCGCCCTTTCTGATGGTGGGCTGCCGGGCAACGAAGGTCGCGGTTATGTGCTGCGCAAGATTTTGCGCCGTGCCTCACGTTTTGGTTACAGTTATCTCGGGCAGGATAAGCCATTTTTACATCAGATCGTGCCGACAGTGGCCGAAATAATGAGCGATTATCCTGAAGTAAGAGAAAATGCCGATCATGTGATCCGAATTGTTCGCAACGAAGAAGAGCGCTTTCTACAAACTCTTAAAACCGGCAGCGATATGCTCACCGAACATATCGAACAGCTCAAAGCCAGCAAAGCAGATACACTGGCTGGCGAAAGGGCTTTTATGCTGCACGACACGTATGGCTTCCCGCTTGATCTGACCCGAGAAATCTGCATGGAAGAAAATATCAAGGTCGATGAGGCAGGCTTTAACGTCGAGCTCGAAAAGCAGCGCAAACGTGGCCGCGCTAACGTTGTATCGGCCTTTGTAAATTTTCAGGCGGTTAACCCGGGCGACTATCAGACAACCACTTTTGTTGGTTATCAGGTCTTGAACGATACCGCAAGTGTGCTTGATGTCGTTACCGCCAAAGATCAGGTTCTGGTAATTACCGACAAGACTCCTTTTTATGCCGAGTCTGGCGGTCAGGTTGGCGATAAGGGGCAAATCAGCAGCGGTTCGGCAGTATTTGTAGTGGATACAACCGAAACGGCTGAAGGCGTTTCTCTGCACATCGGCCACTGGCAAGGCAATCAGACTTTTGCCAAGGGCGCCCAGGTTCAGATGCAGGTCGATGTACCAAGCCGCCGGGCCACCATGCGCAATCATACTGCAACACATCTGTTGCATAAGGCTCTGCAGCAGGTTCTTGGCGATCATGTTAAACAGGCTGGTTCGATGGTTTCGCCCGAACGACTTCGCTTTGACTTTACTCATTTTGAGTCGATCGGAGCTGTCGAACTCGAAAAGATCGAAACTATCGTTAA
>JAHISQ010000163.1 GCA_018818125.1 Candidatus Rifleibacteriota bacterium | reverse complement strand
AATCTGAAGCTCCTGAAGGTCGTTGAGCAGCTCAATGTTTGCGGAATCTGTTTCGAGCAGAGTGTTAATGGCTTCGATTTCTTCGTTGACCATGCCTTTGCTTCGATAAATCAGGCGCAGCTCGCCTTTGATGTCGTTGCGGCCGGGATCCAGCTCAAGAACGCGCATGTAATATGCGTTGGCTTCTTCGATCATGCCCTTTTCGCCATAAGCTCTCGCTAAAACTAAAGCCAGCTCAGAGTCTTCAGGGATACTCACGCTGAGAGCCTCAAGCGCATCAAGACATAACGCAGCATTACCGCCAGCCTGAACGATTTCATAGAGTCGCTCTAGGATCTCATAGTCTTCTGGTGATGATTCGAGAGCCTTCAGATAGCTGTCTATAGCTTTGTTAAGGTCTCCATTTGCAGCGTAGGAGGCGGCAAGATTTTGCATGACCTCGGCTGAACTGGTATCGTGTGCGGCAATCGCCTCGTATTCTTTTATCTGCAGCTCGTATTTGCCCTTTTCGCCATAAAGATTGGCCAGCTCATATCTTATTTCGAGCCAGTCGGGCTTCATGCTGGTGATGGCTTCAAATTCGCGCAGTGCCTCATCCATCATTTCCAGTCTCTGATAGAGCTTTCCGCAGCGGTAATACAACTCAACATTGCGATTGTCAAGTTCTTTTACCGCCTGATACTTTTCGAGGGCTTCCTCGAATTTGCCGCGAGATTCAAGATCTTTGGCTATTTTAAAATGGATGTCCGGGTTGTTAGGGTCGAGATATTCGGCCTTTTTGTATTCCATCATCGCATCGTTATATTCGCCGTTAAATTCATAGGCTTCGCCAAGTTCTGCGTGCAGTATGGCGTTATCCTGATCGTTTTCAATGGCCTGTTGATATAATGCGATCGCGCTTCCGATATCGTTTTGCGTAAGTTTCAGCCGCGCCAGCTCAACTACTGCGCTGGTGAATTTATTGTCGATGCCGATTGCATTGTTGAAATGCATTTCAGCTTTGTCAAATGAATTGCGTTGCAGATACAACTGACCAAGGCCGAACTGCAGGTCTTTGTTATCTGGTGCCAGGCTGATT
This sequence comes from Candidatus Rifleibacteriota bacterium, assembly GCA_018818125.1. Taxonomy (GTDB): domain Bacteria; phylum Muiribacteriota; class Ozemobacteria; order Ozemobacterales; family Ozemobacteraceae; genus Rifleibacterium. The sequence continues at coordinate 11,570 of JAHISQ010000163.1, read as the reverse complement.
GCTTTGTCATAAATTTCTATGGCCTGGTCGGTCTGGCCTGTCTGCAGATATAGCGCGCCAAGAGTGTTAAGAGCCGGTGCGTCTGAGGGTGACAGCGAAATGATGTGCTCTAGAGTTTTGATTGCTTCGAGCTTGTTGTCAAGCTGCTGATAGCAATCGGCCATCAGTTTCATTGCCGGCACTAAGTCAGGTTTTTCTTCGAGAACCTTGCTAAGTGCCTTGCTGGCTTTATCGTAATTTTGCAGTTCGTAGTATGTCTGCCCTTTTTCCAGAAGGATTTCCCAGCGGTTAATCATTCACCTGTCTCCTTACCTGCTGTGTTGTATATGTTTCTTTAATCATGTTGTATCGCCGAGAAGCAGGCATCAGTTGTCGCCCTCCTCAGCTTCACTCAGTTCGTCTGATTTTTCAAAGGCTTTGGCTGCTTCTTCATTTTTACCCATGCCGCGATAGGTTTTTCCCAGCAAATAATACACCATTGAGCCAGCTTCGGCAAATCCAGCCGCTTTTGTCAGTTGCTGCATGGCTTCTTCGAAGGCTCCCTTTTCCAGGCTGTCGGCACCGACTTTGAGCAATACTTCGTAGTTTTCTTCCATCTGCCCTTGAGCGTTTTTGAACGCATCGGTCGCCTTTTCCTTGTTATTTAGACCTTCGTAAGTCTTGCCAAGCAGGAAATATGCCTCACCGTTTTCAGGAGTAATCGCAACGGCTTTTTCAAGAGTTTCAGCGGCTTCAGGAAGCATGCCATTGTCTACATACAGTCTACCAAGCTCAAAGTAGACTTCTTGATGGTTAGAATCAAGGTTGATGACTTTTTTGAACTCATCTATTGCTTCTCCCACCTTGAGTAATTTGTAATTCGCTTTGCCCAGCTCGAAATGGGCACGACTATTGGTTGGATAGCGGTTGATTGCCTTTTTGTAGAGGCGCATCATTTTTTCATAGTTCTGATTTTCCCAGAAAATATTACCAAGTGCATAGATGCATTCGATCAGATTCTCATTAAGAGAAAGTGCCTGCTCAAAATTGTTGGTGGCATCGTTTTGCTGTCCCAGGCCACGGTAGGCCTCGCCGAGTTCAAAGAAGAACAGCGCATTTTTTGGTGCCGCTTCGACTGCCTTGGAATAGAGAGTAACCATGTCTTCATAGTTGCTGTTCTGTTTATACTGCGCGCCAAGACGATAGATGATGTTGAGGTCGCCAGGCTTGAATTCGAGCGCTTTTTCAAATGATCTTATTGCACCACTGGCGTCGCCAAGTTTTTCGCAGGTTTCACCGAGCTCTCTGTATAGCGAGTAATTTTCGGCCTCTAGTTCAATTGCTTTTTCAAAGAATTGCTTTGCTTCCTGCCACTGTTCCATTGAGCTGTGGATTGTGCCAAGCTTCTGGTATACATCAACGTAGTCATCCTGTATTTCCAGGGCGCGCCGGAACATGCTCAGCGCATCCTCATATTCATCGCGTTGGTAGTAAACATCGCCAAGTTCGTAATGTATCACTGCGTTTTCCGGGTCAAGTTGACTTGCTTTGCGAAGTTCATCGATAGCTTCGTCTACTCTACCAGTGTCGCGCAGGTGGCGGCCAAGCTCAAGATGTGATCTTTTGTGCTCTGGAACCAGTCCAATAACGGTTTTGAACTCGCTTATTGCATTGTCGTTGAGCCCCTGGGTTGAATAGATGACGCCAAGCTCGAAATGCGCGTTGGCATTGCGTGGATCAAGGCTTATTACCTTGCGATAGGCATCGACTGCCTCGTCGATTATCCCCTGACTGGCATAGGCTTTTGCCAGCTCAATATTTACAGCAATGTTCGAGGGCTCGTAATTAAGAGCTTCTTTGAATTCGCCAATTGCCTTGTCAACGCGTCCCTTGTTAATATAGGCCATGGCCAGTTCTCGATGTGGCACCGGACTGCTGCCATCAATCTGAATTGCCCGGTTGAAACGTTCAATGGCCAGATCGAGATTGCCTTGTTTGCGGTGTATCAAACCAATATGAGTGAGAATGTCTGCGTTGTTCGGCTCGTGCTCAAGTGCGGCTTCGAATTCTCGCAGTGCATCGGTGAGACGGTTGAGATGGTCGTATACCTTGCCGAGTTCAAGGTGAATGATTGAGTTCTGCGGGTCGGTTTCGAATACGCGTACATAGTATCTGGCTGAATCTTCCCATTTTTCGAGCGATGCATAGATTTTGCCAAGGCGAATCAATGCGTCAGTTCGCTCTTCGTTAATTTCAGCGACCTTGAGGTATTCATCAAGAGCTTTTTCAAGATGACCACAGTGATAGCATGTTTCTGCCAGTCTGAAGCGGGCTGAATGATTCTGTGGATCCATTTCTACCAGTCTGCGGTAGCAGTTTCCTGCCTGTTCATATTGTTCAGACATGTTGTAGAGATCGCCCAGGCTGGCAAGAGCTTCGGACAAAGACGGGTCGATATTGAGGGCCAGCTTGAATTCTTCAATTGCCATGCCTGTTTTTTCTGTGTCGAGGTAGACTTCTGCCAGCTCTACATGCGCCTGCGGTGCATCTGGCTTGATTTTTATCGCACTTTTATAGGACTCGACAGATTTTTCGAGAGCATGACGATGATGGTAGATTCTGCCGAGTTCCAGGTGAGCTTCGAAGATTTCGGGCTCAATGTCGACTACGGTGTGAAGAGCGTCGAGAGCTTTGTCGTGCAGATCTCTGATGATGTAGATTTTTGCCAGCGCCATTTGTGCGGCCACGTGGTCGGGCTTAATTTCGACCACTTTTCTAAACTCATCTTCGGCTTTGTATATTTGATTAGTTGATTCGTAAAGCCTGGCAAGGCTTTCGTGTGCCTGCAGACGGTCTGGTTGCAGATCGATAGCACGCAGGTATTCTTCTTCTGCTTCCTTGAGCAGTTCAAGGTGCTCAAGTGTAAGCGCATACTGGATGATTGCATCGATAAATTCGTGTTCGGTTTCAAGCACCTGCTCAAGGATATCTTTGGCTTCCTGCCAGTTGCCTGAATCGGCGTAGAGCTTGGCCAGGTCAAACTGTATGCGGCAAGGGTTAGTAGCCAGTGATATCGCGCTGTTGAACTCTTCGATTGCCTGCTGATACCTGCCATTCCGGTGGTGCAGCATTCCGAGGAAATAGTGTGCCTGGTCGTGAGTGGGATCCAGTTCTATGGTTCGAGTCAGCCTTATTCTGGCAGTTTCATCCTGATTTTCTTCAAAACAGATACGCCCAATCGCGAAGTGTGCTTCGGTGTAATCAATGTCGAGCTCGATTGCCTTGCGCAGATTGGCAAGAGCCTTTTCATTTTCTTTTATATCCTGATAAACGCGACCAAGCTCATAATAACCCTGAGCAAAGTTTGGGTTGATGCGGATAACTTTTTGATAAAGCTTGATCGCATCTTCCTCGTGTTTGTCTGTGTATTTTATTTCGGCCATGTGCAGGTAGGCCGGAATATAGGTCTTATCCTTTTCGGCCGCCTGGGAGAAATAGTCGTAAGCCTTGTTTAAATTGCCCATTTTCCGGTAAACGTCACCGGTTTCAAAGTAGGCTCGTGGGTCTTCCGGGTCAAGTTCGGTAACCAGTTTGCATGCTTCTAGAGCCTGGTCGTAGAGCGGTATAGAATTCTCGTAAGCGCTGATGTAAGAGTTTTTGAGGCCCCAGTATGCCCATTTGAATTCTGGCGTGAGGTTAATTGACATCTGGTAGCCGTTGAGAGCTTCTTCAAGTCGCTCTTCCTGTTTCTCGGGCAGAACCGAGGGTAGAATCTGGCAGGCGTAAGCCAGCGCAAAATGCGAAACCGGGTTCTGAAAGTCAACCATTGCGGCATTTTTATACTGTTCAATAAATCTGTTGTAAAGAGTTTCGGCGTCTTTACTGTCAGATGTTCTGATCTTATAAAGATCTATCTGGTTCATTATAGCCAGAGGGCTTGAGCGGTCAATTCCGAGAGCCTTTTCAAATGCATCGAATGCTTCGTCATACTGGCGGCGTTTAACGTAGATCTTGCCAAGCTCTATCCATGCTCCGAGGGCATTTGCTTCTTTGAAGAAGCGCAATTTGTTGAAAAGATAGCCTTCCTGGTAGATGTCGTGTGTGCGATTGCGTGACAATTCAATGACTTCGCGGAATCTGGTGACTGCGAGCTCTAGCATCCCCATCAAAAGGTGAATACTCCCAAGTCTGAAATGTGCAAAGACATTGGTTGGGTTTATGTTGAGACCTTGCTGATAGTAATCTATCGCTTGATCGTAGTTAGCTTTCTGTTCGCTGATGTAGCCAAGTCTGAAATAAGCGGGGGCGTATCCGGGGCTGAGTTCAAGAGCCTGCCGATAACTGCTGTGCGCGCTTGCCAGCGCTTCTTCGGTGATCATTGCGTGCTCTACCTGCGAAATAAGATAGCATTCGCCCAGTTCAAAGTTGAGTCGAGGGTCGGCGCCGACCTGATCAAGGGCTGTGAGCAGCTGATCAATGGCTTTGTCATACTTGCCATCGTAGATCAGCAGGTCCTTGATGCCAAGATGGGCCCAGAGATTTTTGGGGTTGATTTCAAGCGCACGTTCCATCATTATCAGCGCTTCCTGGCGCTGATCAATGAATTTGTCGTTGTCGTGAGAATGAAGAATCAGATAAGCATTGCCCAAAATACAGTTGGCCATCGATTCTCTTTCGAGTAAACGCATTTCCTCGCGCAGCTTGTCGATGACGGCCTGATAGCGCTGTTCGCGATCTGGCATATTCGAACACAGTGCTCGATATTGCAGTATCAGTCGAATCCAGGTCTCGCCATCTTCAGGTTCTTTTTTGAGACACTGCCGATAAGACGAAATTGATTCATCAAAGATGCCCTGAACCGAATAAATATCTCCGAGCGCCTTGTGCACGGCCGGATTTCCCGGGTCAAGTATGATGGCTTTTTTATAGTCGAGAAGGGCTTTTTCGAATAACCCCTTGTTTTTTAAAATGCTGGCTTGGCCTATATAGAGATTGACGCGTTCTTCCTTCTCATCGTCAGAGAAAAAGCTGGCTCGCTCTTTCATCAGCACAAGTTCATTTTGCTCAGCCAGTTTCTTCAGCGAATCGAGATATTCGCGCGAGGCATTACTGATTTCCAGAAAAATGCAGCGGCTATCCTGCGCATGATAAAACATGCACTGGTCCTGAATGCAGCTGCCTTCCGGGCCTTTGTCATCTCTCAGTTTACCCAGAAAAGGGCATATTTCCTTGGTCATACCTGAGTGTTACTCCTTCCAATGAGAACTCTGCGTTTATTTGCGCCATCCATGGGGCTGACCAGTCCTTTGTCTTCAAGTTGATCCATAATTCTGGCCGCCCTATTATAACCGATTCTAAACTTTCTTTGAAGCATGCTTGTTGATGTTTTTTCCTGAGTTTCAAGATACTTCAATATCTGCTGTATTAAAGGAGAATCTGCATCTCCGCCTGCTTCTTCTTCTTCATAGCCGTCTTCGGCATCGTCAGACTTAGTCGGGGCTATGTCCATGTATTCCGGTTGCCCCTGTTTCTTTACGAACTCAATTAGATCCATCAGTTCACGGTCAGAAACAAAGGCGCCCTGCAGTCTCAGCGGTTTGTTGCGGCCTTTGGGGATGAAAAGCATGTCGCCTTTGCCCAGCAGTCGTTCAGCTCCTTTTGCGTCGAGAATTGTTCTTGAGTCTACTGCAGATGTTACCGAAAAGGCAATTCTTGTTGGTAAATTCGCTTTTATTAATCCGGTGATAACATTTACCGAGGGGCGTTGCGTTGCGATTACCAGATGCATGCCGACGGCGCGGGCCATCTGGGCCAGACGGCAGATTGAGCCTTCGACTTCGGCAGAAGCTGTCATCATGAGATCTGCCAGCTCATCGATTATTATAACGATGAATGGCATTGGCTCAAGATCTGGGTCTACTTCCTGGCGCAGTCTGACGAGTTCTTCGTTGTAGGTAGCTATTTTTTTGCATCCGCATCCGGCCAGAATTTCATACCGTCTTGTCATTTCTTCTACAGCCCACATAAGAGCTGCTGAAGCTTTTGCCGGGTCAGTAACTACCGGAGCAATCAGGTGTGGTATCCCGTTGTATGCAGAGAGTTCAACCATTTTCGGGTCGATCATCACGAACTTAACCTGGTCAGCCCGGGCCTGAAAGAGAATGCTGGCAATTATGGTATTAACGCATACCGATTTGCCAGAGCCGGTAGAACCAGCGATCAACAGATGTGGCATTTCAGAGAGATCGGCAAATACAGGTTTGCCATTGATGGTTACTCCAAGTGCCAGATTCAGGGGTATCGTATTGCGCCCAAAATTTTCGTTTTTCAGCAGATCATAAAAGTATACCGGGGTCGGATTGGTGTTTGGTATTTCGATGCCCAACGCCGGTTTGCCTGGTATCGGGGCTTCGATGCGTATTGCCGGTGCGGCAAGAGCCAGCGCTATATCGTCGATCAGGGAGGTTATGCGCGAAACCTTGACTCCGGGAGCCGGCTTGAGTTCAAATCGCGAAACAGCCGGGCCTTCGACAATTGCTGTTACTGTTGCCTTGATGCCAAATTCTTCGAGAGTTTTGAGCAGAAAAGCGGAGCGCTGACTAAGGTCTGACTGCATTGCGTGATTGTCGCGCGGCGGCGGAGTTTTTAAAATTGAGACAGGTGGCAGCTGTACTTCGACTGTTTTTCTGTGTTTCTCTGGCTGACTGGTGAATTCACCGGTTTTGATTTCCTCGTCTATGCGGTTGTCTTCAAGATAAACGGGTTCTTCGAAGTTGCCTGTTTCATGAGAAACCTTTTCAGTGGCGACTGAGTGTGACGGATCTGTCTCGCAATCTTCTGTTGAGATAGATTCATCCAGCTCATCATTTTCGTCGTCTTCATCTTCTTCAAAACTTACCATGACCTGGAGTTCGTCTGCGCAGTCTTCATTAATTACTTGGTGGGGTGGGGGAGTGGTTGTAATACTGGTGGCATTTGCATCGACAATTACACACTGATTGGTTATGTGAGCGACATGAAACCGGCAACTGTTGTCGGCAACAATTTCGGCTGAGCGTTTGTCATCAGAATATTCGTTGTTGTCCTGCCAGCACTGCGGCACTGGAATGACTGTTGCGTCTTCTTCTTCAGCGCTTGTAGAAGCCTTGCTGGTGCTTTGTTCGGTAGTGAAATCGTCATCATCATCTAATTCAATGGCTGGTTCAGTAGCAGGTCTTGGCTTGAATGAGAGCAATTTCCCAAGCTGTGCAGCCGGATTAATGTCCTGTTCAGAGAATATCTGTTTAATGCGCCTATATATGGCGGCCAGAAAATCAGCGGTCGTTTTTACGGCTCCGATTGCCATGGCCAGCATGGTAAGAGTGATTTCCCAACAGAATACAACTAGTCGTGTAGCCAGGCTGGCAACGATCAGCGTGGTTGCCAGTAGATCTTTATAAAGAATTTCCAGCGCAAAAATCATTGAAGCCAGTAGCATGAAGGTGAACAGCACTTTGCTGGGCACCGGACCGAAAATGCTGGCGACGATATCGAGAGCGTAAACTCCAAGTTTGCCACCCTCAAGGCCTAACAGGCCGAGGCCAAAGAACATTACTCCAAGCATACCAGACATGCGACCGCCAATATTGATGAAGGGGCGATCCATAAAACGCTGGATCCCAATAAGCCCGACCATGGCAGGTAGAATGTATACGCCCATGCCGAAATAGACTATGCAGCTATTGATCAGCCCGGGCACTTTCGAAGAGCTCAGGTAATGAATGAGCGATAGTGAAAAGGCGCTAAAGCCGACAAATACCAGGCCAATGGCCTCGTTGCGTTGGCGTGCGTCTATTGTTGTGGGAAAGGTTCTTGTGTTGCCCGCTCTGGCAGGCCTCTGACGGCGTTCCGAAGGTTCTTTCAACGGCTTTCTGGTTCTTGACCGTTCTTTTATGCCGCTTTCTGGCAAGAGAATTTTTTTGCTGCTCATTGTTGCTTCCTCGTTATTTCCCCGCGAATTGAATCAGAACCAGGCTGATTGTTGAAACAGTAAAAAGATAGTAGGCAAAATAAGACAATTTTTGCTGTTTAATCATGAAAACTAAGAGTTTAAGTGCCAAAAATCCTGTTATTATCGATACCAGCGTGCCAACTGCAAGGCCGCCGAGGTTAATCGATGCGGGTAAACCGAGCTTGATTACGTCTTTTACTTCTAGTAGCGTAGCGCCACTGACGGCCGGAATCATGAGAAAAAAAGATAGTTTGGCTGCATCCTCGCCCTTAATCCCTAGCAGCAGGCTTGTTGCAATGGTCGAGCCAGAGCGTGAAATGCCCGGTGTGATTGCCAGTCCTTGCACTATGCCGACAAGAACAACTTTCCACCATGGTGCGGCTTCCAGTGGTCGCATTTCTGCTTTGTGCTTGAATTTTTCGCAAAGCAGAAGCAGTATGCCGGTGGCAAAAAGAGCAAAGCAGATAGCAGTCGGGTGAGCAAAAAGAGCCTTGAAGTGATCTTTGAACTTGAGCCCGATAATGGCTGTTGGAATGCTGCCAAGAATTACCAATAGAGCAACTCTGCGCTTGTCGGGATCTTTCCAGCCGGAAATTGTGAAGTAGGGAATGATGTCGGCTCGAAAGTAAAAGATTACCGCCAGTAGCGTGCCGAAATGTAATGCAATGCTTGTCAGCAGGTTAGCATCAAGATTCTCCAGTTTGAGAAAATGCTGTAGCAAGGCCAGATGGCCCGAACTTGAAATGGGTAAAAACTCGCTTATGCCCTGGACTAAGCCCTGTGCAATATAATCTAACAACAATTGCCTCCTGTGTCTGGCGTTGTGGCTGGTTTTTAGCCAATTTGCGCGCCTTCATCTGATATCTATGGATCTCTTCATAGGTTATCGGTAAAATGCGCGCAACATCTGAAAGAAAAACCTGATTAGCAAAAAACATCCATAAGGTTTTGCTATAAGTATTGTATTTTAATGATAACACTAACAATTAGTAGTTAAATATAAATATGATAATAAAATCTTCGACGTTGAATGGTGTTTTTGTTATGATATTTGTGATAACTGAGCGTGGTGTGACAAAATAGCAGCTTAATCGGAATTTTTGCAACTTAATGGTTTAAATTATGTTATAATCTGCCGATAAAAATCCAGCCAGGAGAGATAGGCTATGGCTATTACAGCAAACGAATTGAGAAAAGGTATGGTGATCCTCTATAACGGCGAATTGTGCCTGGTTATAGATGTCGTGTTCGTTCGTCCGGGCAACTGGCGGGCTATGGCGCAGACAAAGTTGAAGAGCCTTAAGAATGGTTCGATCTTTATGCAGCGCTATCAGACGACCGAAAAAGTGGATGAAGCAACTGTAGAAACCCGACAAATGCAGTATCTTTATGCTTCTGACAACTTTCTGCATTTCATGGACATTCACTCTTACGAGCAGATGGAAATGGAACTCGACATTATGGGTGATCAATTTAAGTTTCTCAAGGAGCAGATGGAGCTCTACGTAAGGGTGTATGAAGGCAAGGCGATCGGAGTTGAGTTGCCGCCTTCTGTTGACCTCGAAGTTCTTGAAGCGCCACCGAATGTAAAGGGTAATTCTGCCAGTGGCAACACCAAGCCAGTTGTTTGTGTTGGTGGCCATGTTGTTAATGTGCCAATGTTTATCGAAGCTGGTGAGATGATTAGGGTTGATACTCGCACGGGCGATTATCTCGAGCGAATGAAAAAATAGAATATCCTGTTATTCTAATGATTCTCGCTCGCAAGGATTTGCTCTGAGATTCTTCTGTTTTTCCAGTGTCTTAGTTTGGTCGAATTGCTGTTTAATTGACTGAGTTATCAAAAAAGTCTTTGACAAACGTGTCAGTTTTACTAGTTGTTTGTGCCGAATCGGAAAGTCTCACAAGCGACCCTTAACGGGGGAGGAATGTACCGATGAGATTGCTCAAAAGACAGCCTGGTTTGCCATTTTTGTTGGCGCTGGGCGTATTATTGATATTGTCAGCCAGTTTTCTGGCTGTTCAGTTGTGGTCGGACAAGGTGTTCAGGGGCGCTGCCGAAGCGCTTGAGGCGCCAATGATGCCTCCAACTATGCCGCCTGCCAGAAAGGGCGAGCTGAGAGCAGTGCCTGGGAAAAAGATTGAAATTGCCAAGGCAGCAGCAGTTGAAGTGGTTGCGGCTCCTGAAATACATGAGCCCGCCGAGGTTGCTGAGCCTGTGGTGGTTGAATTATCTAAAATGGTTGAGGCGCCTGCAATAGCAGAGCCTTTGGATGCGCCTCCAGTGGTTGCAGCCACTCCGACTCCCGTCAAGCCGGTTGTCGCAAAGATAAAAGAAACTCCGATGAAAGCCAAAGAGGCTTCTGTGGTGGCGACTTTGGATAAAGAAGTGAAACCGGCTGTGAAGGTTCAGGAAAAATCTTCTGTGGCAGCTGTTCCTGTTAAGTCCGCTCCTTCCTTGGTGGTAGAACAGAGTGTTTCGCCGATTGTCAGTAAAAAAAGCGTGCAGAAGGCTTCTGTCGCAGCTCCTAGAAGATCCAAAAAAGAGACTGTTGATACTGAAATTCCACCTGAGTGGGATTGGTTCAGCACTCCTCTGAAGATGGAGATCATTGGTGACAATATTGAGATCGTGCCGACCGGAGATGTTAGAGAGATTAGATTGATTAACGTTGTTGCCAGTCTGCCTGAGAGGTCGCCGGCGCCGATCTTGGTAGATGAGCCAGCCTCGCCTGTTGTGCCTGTGCTGGCGACTGAGATGCCGTTTGCGTCTGCGCTGGCTCGCATGGGCAAACTGCGTCATAGCCGGAAAGTTGCTGTTAAGGCTTCTCCGGAGATTGCAAAGGCAACTGTTGCCTATAAATCGCCAAGTCTTGAGCGTCTACAGCAGGCTGTTGCTCAATTGCGAAGTAAGCTGGAAGCTTGCGAGTTCAAGTCTGGGGCGGTAGTTCAGAAAAATGCTGATGATGCGAATACATCAAGTTCTGTGTCTCGTGATTATGAAGAGGTTCCGCCGATACAGGCTTTGGAAGGCCTATCAGCCGATGTGGTGTCTGCTGATGAGGTAGACGTTTCGGAGCACAAGTTTGTGCCTTATTACGGTGGTTCTGGCACGAGCCTCAGTTCTAGGATTAACGGTCTGCTTCAGCGGGGGATTGGTTACGGCAGAAGATAGTATCTCGCCTGGTCGGCCTTAAGCGGCTCTGCAAGACGTTGCAGGGCCGCTTCGTGTTTTAGGGCCAAGCTACATATAAAATCACAATGCCTGGTAAAATATGAGCTAAAACATTGATATTGCTTTAGATTTTGCGTGTTAATTTCCGCTGCTTCGGCAGTGTAACAATGTTGAATTTAAAATAAACATTTATTTATTATTGCGCACAGCCCGATGAAACGGCTTACTGTTTGTTGATGTAGAGATAAATATTTGTTTTTCATGAAAATCGCCTACTTTAAACTCATTGTCGCATGTGTTGATTGTGAAATGTTATAAATATAAATTTAATTTCCGCGCTGGCTTGAATGTGACGTAAGCGTGAGTAGTTAGGGAGTCATATATTGTTTGGTTGGCTTGCGTTGTATGTTTTTTTTTTTTTTTTTT
>JAHISQ010000162.1 GCA_018818125.1 Candidatus Rifleibacteriota bacterium | reverse complement strand
AGCGCGAATCCGAACTGTTGGGTGACACGCGTCTGAAAAATATTGGAGCCTACAATGCTGAAATCAATCCGACTCTCAATGGGCGCGGCGCCGTTAACATGCTCGGTGCCAACTCGCGTCGAGGTGAAGGCCATCACATCATCGACCCGATCGACCCGAACCTTGATTCCAGCCGCATCCAGACGCTGATTGATGGATGCCTGGAAGGTGTCGAACACGACCATGTCAGCCTGCCACTCCAGCCAGAACCCCCATAAATCTTGCTGAGAATTGAAGAAATCGAACAAGGTGGGTGGGGCGTTGCCGTCACCGATAGCAAGCTGAATTAACTCTCCATCGGCAATCCCTGAAGTAGCTGGGTTGTTGTAGTTAGACCACCCCCAGACCATTGAGCAACGCCTGGTCGGCGGCGAACCCGAGTCTCCCGGCATCACCGATTGTCCCGGAGGTTACCTCAAGGTATCCCCCAACCCCGGCCAGAGTCGTCATCGTTGTGGAAACATACCCAACCTTGGAATTCGTTATACCTAGTCCATTTAAAGAAACCATGCCGTTCTGAATGGCTGCCGACAGGTGATCCAGCGTCATCTGGCCATCCAGGGTCAGGTCCACTGTCCGAGCGTTTCCGTTGATGGTAAGGATCTGTGGACTTGAAAGAATGAATACCCCGTTCTGATCATATAACTGAGCGATGCTTTGCAGTTGGGTGTTCCCCCTGGCAAGGCTTGTTGGATCATCCCCGGAAATCGTGAAAATCTGGGTTCGCTGGCTCTCCTTCATACCGCCCTTGAGTATGGCGATGCTGACTTCATAATCGCCCCCATTCGGGACGATCCCGGTCACCAGACCCTGCACCGCACCGGAAGAAGCACTGATAAGCGCGGTCTGGGTTCCATCAAGTAGTTTCTTGGTATTGAACTCGGTGTTGAGTGCTATACGGTCAAGATCTGCCCGCAATTGGGTGACTTCTTTCTGGACTTCCAGGCGGTCCCTGCTGGTCAGTGTATCGTTGGCAGATTGGATGGCAAGCTCACGCATCCTGTGCAGAATGCTGTGAGATTCGTTGAGAGCACCCTCTCCGGTCTGGAGCATCGAAACTCCATCCTGGGCGTTCAGGACGGCCCGGGACAAACCTCTTATCTGTCTACGGAGCTTTTCAGAAATTGCCAAACCAGCTGCGTCATCGGCCGCCCGGTTGATCCTCAGGCCCGAAGAGAGTTTTTCGATCGACTTTTCCAATCGGGAGGACGTGGCCGAAAGCATCCCGTAGGTAGCAATAGACAACACATTTTGGTTGATTCGAAGAGACAATCTATATTCCTCCGTAAATGCCAGGCGATTCCTTGCTCAAGCCAAGAAGAGACAGACCCACCAACAGGACATATCTAGCCCTTTTCGATCCCTCGGCGTCCATGTCGGCATCCGGCTTCAGTTTATAAAGCGAGCAAAACACGTTTTTCGGCGAATACTTAAAGCCATGCTCAATAATCGAGTCTATTCCTCACAGGAAGGCTTGTTTCCTTTGTTTATAAGTGAATCTTCGCAATTCCTGATTTAAAAAAAGAGCTAGTCTTGCCGGCAAAAACGAGGGGGGGGTATACACCGTTGGGAAATGCAAATTCCTATCCAAATAACCGGCCAACCTGCTGGAGTTGTTGAAAAACGCCTGACCAACTGGAACGAACAGACCTCTAAGTTGGACGTTTTCAGCAGTTCTATGCGAATCTAATCTCTCGCATAAGGCTTTTCAATTTCCAGTCTGGGTATGACGGTGAGATGTTTCTCGTTAAAGGTGAATATTGTAATACCAAGCCCAACATCTTTGCATTATCAGGCCTCAAATTGCCATAGCCACACAGATCAGGCCGATAATAATCATTGCCATCACAGAGACAATGTAAATTTTAATTTGGTGTTGGTTTTCTTCCAGAATTGATTCTTCTGTTTTAACAGAGATCAGAGCTGTCCTGGTCTTGTCCAGAGGGGTTCCGATGAAGGCACCACGCTCATTATGAGATAGCTCACCGATAACATAGACGAATCTCTTCGGCGACAGAATCATTTCCTCTTCCAGAGTCGCAACACAGGAAGAGCCAAACCCGCCAATAATCTCGCCGGGGTAAGGTTTTTCAATTTTGCGCACCCACTGCCCTTCAATCTCAAGTTTTTGCGGGTAAACAGCGATTTTTCCGGTCTTGTCTTCAACGAAAAAAGGCTCATTGCTTCGCAATTCTTCGCTGACCTTGTAATAAATCTTTGTCGCCCTTTCTCCAGCCATGTTACGGTAGACTTCTTTGAACTTGTTTTTCTGAGTCGAATGAAAAAATACACAACTTTTTTGTGTGTATGGGGCGGTCAGCAGTGATTCGGTGGCAACAACCGATCCCTTGATTTCAACAATTCGCCCATCGGATTTTTTAATATTCAGCAAAGAACCAATCGGGGAGGTCGGAGTTAAAATTATATCGCGAATTTTATGCCGATGTTTGAACCATTGCCTGATGAAATAGCCAGCTCCGCCAAAGAAAAACAGGCTGAGCGCAATATATTCCGGATACCGCATAGTTCCATGCTCCATCTGAATCTGGTCTACAGATTTTTTTACAATTTCAGGCATGTTAGCATGATCTGCCCGGTTTGAATTGATGATTTTTATGTAGCAAAAATCACTATTGATATCATATTAACAAAAAAGCTCGTCTTGACCGGCAAAAACGAGGGGTGGTATACTCCGCTGGGAGAAGCAAATTCCGATCCAAATACCGGCCAATCTGGGTCGATATCTATCTCTCCGGCATACTGGCAATCCTGGGCCAATAGTTGCTGCAACAAGGAGCCACCGTCATGAATAAAGCCATCGGAACCTTTTTTATGGAAGAGGGAATCCTTACAAAAGAGCAGCACGACAAGGTTCTGGAGCATGCCAGAAAGAACAATAGACTCTTTGAAGAAGCAATGTTGGAGTTGCACTTTGTTGACGAAGAGACCCTCACGCCATTGCTTGGTCTATACAGGAAAATTCCCTTTGTTGACCTGCAAAACTATTTGATCGATCCAGTGATTGGCCGGATCATTCCCGAGCATATTTCAAGAAGGCATCTGATGATTTCCATAAACAGAGTGGGAAACAGGCTGACCATCGCCATGGTCGACCCCACCAATATCATTGCCATCGATGATGTTCAACTGATAACCGGGCTCATAGTCAAGCCTGTATATGGCACCAGAACAGCGGTCATGCAAGCCCTTGAAGAGATTTTCACCAGGCCAGTCGGCGTTTTTTCCTGAAAGTGGAGTAAACACATGCTGACATCGATGTTGCTCATTTTTATATTGCTGATTGCTCAGCCTGCCATGGCACAAAAGCCATTCACAGGCGACCGCGAGGAATTGCAAAACAGGTTTTTGCGTTTTCGGCAGATGAGAAATGAGGGAAGCAAAAATGTGTCGATGTTTGAACGTCTGCAAAAGTTGCGCGAATTTCGTTCAAAAAAACAAAACTCGGCACCGCAAGCTCCGGGTATGCATCTAGACATTGCCTACGGCAATCACGAACGGCAAAAACTGGATATCTATGCTCCGGAAAACGCTTCCGGGGTGCCGGTGCTGGTGTATATTCACGGCGGCGCCTGGAAAATAGGCAACAAAAAGATGGTTGATAACAAGCCAAAGTTTTTTACGTCCCGGAACTGGATATTTGTCAGCGCCAACTATCGCCTGCTACCCGACGGCAAGCACCCGGCAAATGTACAGGACGTGGCATCTGCCTTGGCATGGGTTCATGACAATATCGGAAAATATGGCGGCAGCGCTGACCGGATAATTCTCTGCGGGTTTTCCGCGGGAGCACATCTGACCGCCTTAGCCGGCCTGGACAGCACCTATCTCATCAACGCCGGAAAATCATTAGCTGTCATAAAAGCTGTTATACTTCTTGATAATCCAGTTGCGGACGTCATTGAAGAGGCAAAGGGCTCAAGCCATGACAGGATGATCGAGACGTTTGGTCCAGACCAGGAAATGCAGAGAAGCGCTTCGCCTGTCTCTCAGATATCAGCCACGGGGGTAAAACCTCTTTTTATCATCGCCTACAGTGGCGGAATGGCGGCTTACAGCCCCATGTCAGATAAGGATTTCAAGCTTCAGGCCACTATGTTGGCGACTGCCCTGGAAAAAGCCGGTGCCAAAGCACATCTTTTTCCCCATGAAAGCCTTAATCACACCGAACTTAACCGCAATTTCGGATCATCAGCCGATGAGGCTGGTGTAACAGCACCCATATTGCTTTTGTTAAAAAATTTTTAACGGGCTTCGGTTCAGCGCGTTAAAAAACCTGAGTGCTGAAATGGGAAAGAGTTCCGGGAGATCCCAAACCTGATCGAATGTTTCCCCATGTTTTCGGCCCATTAAACGCTGACTCAATCGAAAACCTTCTTCTTCTGGTCAAAGACGAGAATCAGCACTTTGTTGGTATGCAGACAATGCAAAATTTTAAACCAGGTTTGATTTAATACGCCTTTTTCTCAAGCTTCGCAGGATTACTAGAAATGCCTTAGCCTGCGCTTCCTGTTAGCCTCTTCAATTT
>JAHISQ010000161.1 GCA_018818125.1 Candidatus Rifleibacteriota bacterium | reverse complement strand
CATAACCCGTATATCCTGCCCCAATACTATGCACTAAGGGATAAGGCAAAAAGAAACAAGGATGGTGCCGTCATAAACAGGGAAATCATCAACCTCATTTTGATCGTATTCTGATTTTCCATAATTAAGTTATCATTGTCCTCTCGAACCGACTTGTTAAGAGGTTCATCCGGCTCTCTAAAACATTTATCCAATGACGTGATTATATCCATCATCTGCTTACAAACTGATGCATGTTGCGACAAATTGCCATGGAATTTGGCAGAAATATTGAAATGTCCGTTTCTGCCCGCATATTTCAGCAAGATTGCAAAGTGACATCAGCCTCCAAAAAGTCAAACTGTCCTGCAAAGTTGCTTCAGCTTGCAAAGTCAAACAAGCTTCCTGACCGGGTAACGCCTGTCGTAACCGGAAATGGCCAGATGGGCGCGGGACTTGCTCCGCAAGGACCGTGAACAGCGGTCATTTTCCGAGTCTACGCGATTGTTATGCAGCTATTTCTCGGCTAACGTCCCAACCAGGGAAGACTAAGACTGCTGGATGACATTTCAATGCTCTGGCTAATATTTTGGCTCTCTCAACACCTAAGTTAATTTTATCGTGCTCAATAGACGAAAGCGTTGATTGAGGGATGCCAGTTAGCAGGGACAATTCGTTTTGGCTTAATTCTTGTAACTCCCGAATTATTCTTACAGATTCGCCAACAGACACCTCTGCTCTTTTTTTTGCCTCTACATAGTCTTTCATTTCATTTCCTCCGATAATCATGGGCCGTTACCTTAATAACTTTTACAAAAAATTGCTCGTTTTCAATTTTGTAAATGATGCGATATTGAATATTGAGGCGAGATGAACGGTAACCCTTCCACTCCCCGTGCAATGATTCATCATTAAACCCTTTGATCTGCCTTAGACCAATAGGCCCAGAAATTGCTACTATGTCCTTCCACTTTTCATAACGTTTAACGATGTCTATAGGTAGCAACTCAAGTTCTTTTAATGCGTTTTTGTGTTCATATATTTTCCACATACTAATTATAGTATATATATCATATATGGTATGTCAAGTTTTTGCTGCATAACGCCAGTCATGACCGGATGCCGAGTGACGCCAACGGCAAACGAGGGAATCGGAGCTGGCGCAAAAGTTGCAATTTTTTCGCAACTTTTTGTGACAGCTTCGACGTTCCGTCTCGAAGCACTTCGTTATGCAGTTTTTTTATTTAATATTGAATTTTTCAAAAGATTTTCACACAATTGATTAAGGCTCAAATTTGATTGTAAAGCCTTTATAGTAAGTAATTTATGAAGTTCTTTATTTACCCTAAGAACAAATTTGCCTGAGTAATTCTTTTTGACCGACTCTTCAGGAAAAGGAAGTTGATCCATTTCATGAATTTCAATCCATTCGTCCAGAATTTTGCAAAGCTGTCTGTAAACCTCTTGCTCATTATCACCATGGCAGCAGGGGCCTAAAAACCCAGGTATTGAACCAACATAGCAATTATCTTCATCTGACCATTCAACAATCTTTACGTATTTATCCTTTTTTTGCATTTTCATGGGCCTCCTTTACTACCTTTTTAACTTCCTTTTCCTGATACGATTTTGCGTCATCACCAAGGTTGCCTGAAATTGTAATTTTTACGCCAGAAGAGTGCAAAAAATTGCGATGGCTCCCTTTGCCTCCGCGATCAACAAATTCATTCTCTTTCAATATTTTTATGAGTTCACGAATCTTAGGTGGCATAATATTATGATATCAAAATGATACTAGATTGTCAAGTCTGGCAGAATAACCTTCGGCGATTTAGCCCCATGTCAAAGGATATATCTATTTGAATGTGTCTAAATTGGCCTGCTAAATTGTTTTCTTTCTGCATAACGCCTGTCGTGACCGGAAATGAGAGACGGGCGCGGGTGTTGCGCAAGCAAGACCCGTGATCCGGCCTTATTTTCCGCGTCTATGAATCTTGTTACCGCTTTTGAATTCATTATTGATATTTTGAATTGTTCTGCCAGTTTGTTTCTGAGCTCCTTTACTTTTCGATTTACCATTTTTGGAGTTTTTACCATCCATAAAATGGGTGAATAATACTTTTTCATTGATTATTGCCCAATTATCTTTCGGAGGTGTTCAACGGCAGCAGCAAGAATTTCGTCCCGGCCCACCCTGAAGCCATCTTCACTTAACTGAACAAATAGATCTGGAATAATTCCTTTGCCTACAAACTCAGTACCATCAGGCATTTTATCGCGTTTGACACAAACCCGCGCAAACCCGCCGCCGGGAAGCTTGAAAACCAATGGCTGGCCGGTGCTTCCTGCTGTAGGTTCGCCAATAACAAAACCCCGTTTCATTCCTTTAAATTCCGCCACAAAATCTTCACCCGCAGAAAAAGTGCAGACTCCCGTAAGCACAGCAACAGGCTTTGCGAATTGATGTTCCAAATCAGGTTGAATGGTTTCCTGCCCAAATTTTGAATTACTCACTTCATCCTGCTGAGGCTTCTGCCAAGCGCGCCAGACTGGAACATATTTCCGACTTTGCCATCTTGATGCCAGGAAAGGTTTTGGAGTTAAAGTCGACAAAATCCGGTCTCCGACACTTGAACTGCCGCCGCCGTTTCGGCGTAGGTCAAATATGATTGCATCAGACTGACAGATTTCTTCGAAATGAGCCAGGTATTCTCTTGATGCTGTATCGTCAGCAAAACCTCCCAACTCAACAATAGCGATATTTGAAGGCAACATTTTCCAGGAAAATTGGGGCGGCTTTGGAATATTTTCGAGCTGTTTCATCGAATATCGATTAACTTTTAGTTCCAAGGTTTTACCAGAAGGATCAGACATGCTAAGGACTATTGGTTTGCTTGAATCCCCAGCCAATAATTGGTATGAATAAGTCCGGTTCAAATGATCTTGCGTGGTTGAGGCGGATACATATGGTGCTATTTCTTTCTGGGCATACAGATGAACCGGTATGCCGTCGATAGCCAGAATTTCCTGTCCCTTGGAAAATCCAACATTTTTCAGATTTTCATCAAGAATTTCACTTGTTAGAACCTTGCCGTCTATCAGGATGGTTTTTATTGGTGGCCTTGCGAAAAACTGATCGTACAATTCTGCCGGGGGGTATACATTGGAGTGCCCATCATTCAGTTGCGCTACCATGGCAACAAGAGCGCAATAATAATCCTTCGTTGACATGGTGTTTTTAACAGTTTGGAGGGTCTGCAAATATACCTTGTCCCAATCCAGTTCCGGAACCAGATCGAAATTTGCGAAATTGTATTTTACTTCACTCCAGATCCTGGAAACTCCTGCAATGCGTTCGACTTCACTTAGAAAAGGCCGGTATTTTGACTCGATTGCAGGAGCTGAGTAAATTTTTTCCTGCAAAGCTTCATGTTTTTCTGCGCAAACCAGCAACTCTTTCCACCGTGGATCATCGTGCATGAATGCTAGTTCCTTGTTTTCCTTGATGTCCTTTGCAGTTGCCAAGGAATTATCCACTACATATTTGAGGATTTTAAGCGAAGCCTCAGTTTGCCTGTCAGATGCCAGAGATTTGGCATATGAAAAAGCCATATCGGATCCCAATCCCATAATCTTGAGGTGTTCCTCGTAAAGGACCAATGCTTCTTTGAAACGACCGACATTCGCAAATTGATCCGCCTGTTTCAGCCGGACCAGACCTATTGGAACACTTTCAGAATCCAAAGAATCCTGCACGATAATTTTCCCTGATGCTGAAATGGTTAGAAACCCAAATAGCACTGCAAAAACTAAACTTTTTACCATGAATTTTTCTCCGTTGACAGTAAACAAAATTTTCTACGATACACTTGTTAACGCTTTTCGATTTATTGTTGAAGTGTTGAATTGTCTTGGTTTTTTGTCTCTTCATCTTTTCTTGGAGTTAATTGTCTTTTTAATTTTGACTGAGAAAATCATACTTTGAATTGATTAACTCAGTCGAAAATTTTAATTTTGTTGCGGTAACGCCAGTCGTAACCGGAAATGGCCAGACGGGCGCGGGACTTGCTCCGCAAGACCCGTGAACGGCGGCCAATTTCCGGTTCACGCGATTGTGTACGCCCGGCATGGGTGTGAACTTATGAGGTGAGATCACTTCAGCGGTCAAGTCCTCTGTATTGGAAGTCATATGATGAATATTTATCATACAATACTAGCCGAAGGCAATGGCGGAGCTGTGAAGCTCTGTCAGAAGGAAGCCGGAGTGCAAAGCCACGAGCTGACGTACAGAAACAGCATACGAGACCAGGACGGTCGATGTGCCGAATGGCGACAGGAGGTCGCCTTCATTCGGCCAAGGCCAAGTTTGGGGGCGAGTCTGCACAACAAGACAAAGCCCGGACTTCACTGAATATGGTAAATGCAAGGTAGCGAAGGTTCACGTTCTTATCCGGCCCGGCAGCTCTGGCTTGTCCCCGGAGGGGAGGAGACCTTCTCGACATGCAGTTCGATAGAGTTGCGCTGCGGGTGGCAGCATTCGTGGTGATCGGGAAGGATTCAGCAGAAGCCATAGTAGCTCAATTTGAGCGAGGGCCAAACATGAACTCGGGGAGGGCACCGATGAGCTCTTGTAGCGCGAAGAATCCGAACGGAGGAGCGATTATAAGGCGCGTCAACGGAGCGTCCGACCCAAATCTTCACCTGCTGGAACGAATACTTTCTACTGAAAATGTCAGAACCGCCTGGGAACGGGTGAAGGCCAATAAAGGCGCACCTGGAGTGGATAATATTTCCATTGACCAGTTTCCAGCTCAGTTTCGACCACAGTGGAAGGAGATTCGCAAATCAATTCTCGCAGGGACTTACCAACCATCACCGGTTAAAAGAGCAGAAATTCCTAAGGCAACGGGTGGAACCCGTTTTCTGGGAATTCCGTGTGTTCTTGATCGGTTGATACAACAGGCTATATGCCAGATTCTCACGCCCATCTTTGACCCGGGTTTCTCAAATTTCAGTTTCGGATTTCGTCCGAGCAGATCAGCCCATGATGCCATCAAGCAGGCGAAAGAATACATCCGAGAAGGCTATCGAACAGCCGTTGATACAGATTTGGCGCAATTTTTCGATACAGTAGATCACGATGCTCTTATGTGTCGAATTGCCAGAAAAGTTCTCGACAAAAGAGTTCTCAGCCTGATCGGGAAATTTCTTCGTGCAGGCGTGAAGGTAAAAGGTCGCTATCAGAAGACGGTCAAGGGAGTTCCGCAAGGCGGTCCTCTGTTACCATTCTTAGCAAACATCATGCTCGACGATTTTGACAAGCAATTAGAGAAGCGTGGTCTCAGGTTCGTGAGGTACGCCGACGACTTCATTATCTTTGTGAAAAGTCGTCGTGCTGGTGCACGGGTAAGTTTAAGCATTCGTCGCTTTCTTGAACGTCGTCTAAAATTGACGGTCAATGAGAAAAAGAGTAGGGTTGGCCCGACAGACGGGACAGAATATCTTGGCTTTGTGTTCAAGAAATTCAAGGTTCGTTGGTCTGATAAAGCCTTCTCAGAATTCAAGCGGCGGGTGCGAAAACT
>JAHISQ010000014.1 GCA_018818125.1 Candidatus Rifleibacteriota bacterium | reverse complement strand
CTAACTCGTTAATGAAGGAATCAAATGGATAAGGAAAATACTGACAAAGCTGACAATGAATTGAAAAAGCAAGCTAATAATCCTCTTCACGGGCTCACTCTTGAAAAAATTCTAACAATTCTTCTTGAGCATTATAGCTGGAGAGAAATGAATCGAAAAATAGAACTCGACTGCTTTTTTAGTCATCCAAGTATAAAATCAAGTCTGATTTTTTTGCGAAAAAACAACTGGGCCAGAAAAAAGGTGGAAAACCTGTATCTGGAACTGGTAGAGAGTTTGAAATTGGCAAACAAGGATAATGAGTAGCCAGTGAGTCTTGAATCCCGCCCACCAGCCCAAATCTCAGAAAAGACCGCTTTGGGACAGCAAATCAATTATGGTGCACTGGCACACCTGACTCGACAACACTCTGAGTTACATCTTGTAAACCAGACTGGTTAGAAAACTGCTGTCCTGCTTTTCTTTGCCGACAACCAGAGGTGTTTTACGGTAATTCACCAGATACTTGATCTCAATGTCAATCTCGTTGTTGACTGAACAAAGACCACCAATCGCGGTATCAAGCTGATAATTATTCTGATAATCTTCATTTGGTGCGCTCAGATCCATGGAAGAAATCAATTTGATATTTTCACCAATTTTCTTATCGCCGTTCACCCCGAACTTTAGCCATTTAAGGGTGTCGCGGGTGCCGTCGGTATAATCCTCCTTGGTCATATCAATACCCAGGCTGCCCCTGAGATTTGCTTCACTGCTTTTTAAAAAGTATCTGTAAACTCCAAGACCAAGATTGGTACGCTGATCATAACCGGCAAAGCGATCTTTCAAAAGGCCTGAGTTGAGATAAAATGAATCGCGGTCATTCTGGATGAACTCACTGACCACATTTATGTTCTGCTTGTCAGTGTTGGTTTCACCATTGGCGCGACCATAGATAGCCATACCGTTATAGCCTAGACGAAGTTTTTCGTTGCGCTGCTGAGTCAGATCAAAATTAAAATTACCCTTCTGCTCATCAGTATTGCCAGAAGTGCTAGTGAAGCCAAGTGAAAGCCGTCCGTCGAGTTGTGCTGCGCTGATGTTGAGCGTAGACAGAAATATAAGTGCTATAACTGACAGTGTGACTCTATTTTTCAATACATGCCTCCGATAAAATTGTTGTTCTTGACCCTATCGGAAAATCAGGCATTATTTGTTAATATTTCCAAAACCAACTAAGGGGAAACCTTGGAAAAATGCCGATTCACTGGCTTTTTAGTTTCAAAAAAAGTCACAGGGATCAAGGTTGTAGTATTTCTTTAGCTCGGCATACAGTTCGGGGTGCTTTTCCTTCATTTTTTCGGGTTTTTCAAAAAAGGTTTCAGTGGCAACTGCAAAGAATTCTGCCGGATTAGTAGCGCCATAACTGTCTAACAGGGTCTTTTTGAAATTTTCGCTGCGTTTTTTCAATTCCTTGTATTCCCGGCCAAGAACTTTTGCCCAGGAAGCATAGGAAGTGCGGCCTTTAAGAACTGGAGCGCCATTTCCGCTGCCAGATTCCTGATCAAGCTGGTGAGCAAATTCATGCAGAACTACATCCTGACCGTCGTTGGTATTTTGAATTCCATGTAGAACGTCGTCCCAGGCAAGAACGACCGTGCCACTAACCCACGACTCTCCCAACCGGACTGATTCTTCAAAGGTTCCATCAGGATTTGCTGTTTTGGCTACATAAGCGCTGGGGTAAACCAGAACCACCTGCAGAATATTAAAGTAGGAATCTTGATCATTCAACAGCAGCATTGAGGCCTGACCGGCTATGGTCAGCCGGATTTCGTCGGTGATGGTTAAGTCGCCACAACCTTCAAATCTGACTTCATCCAGGAAAGCCAGAATCTTCTGATGCAGCAAAAGTCTTAGCTTCTCTGGCAGGCTTGCGTAAAAGGGTAATTGTTTTTCCAGAATCGCAACAAAATTGTCTGGGAACGACTGTTGGATAGTTTTTTTACGTCTGTTCCGCTTCTTTATATCTGGATAAAAGGTCATGAAAATTATAAATATTGCAAAACCTATCACCAAAAGAAAATTCATGCTTTGCTCCATTCAGCTGCCGGAAAACAATAATATCAAGCTGGCCGGCGAAAGAACTCTGGTGCCAGAAAAACCAGCATTACTACAAACAGATTTTAGTTTGCGAGACACAATATTGCAACCTTTTTCGGGGCCGATCAGACTAAAATAGCGTGATTCAAACTTTTTCATTCTGTTTTTTTCTTATATCTCATATCCTGATAGTGCAAACTTATTTTTGAGGATGAACAATAAATGAAAAGCCACTTCCATTTTTCTTCCAGAGCCGGGAACCTGAGGGTAATAATAACCCTGATTGTTTTTGTAACGGCTTACGCCCTTTTTTCAAGAGCATTAAGTTCGATGAAACAATTGAACAGTGAGTTGTCAGGAATTATTGATTCATCTGATTCAGTCAGCCTCGATGGCCTTCAACGTTTAAGTGATGGAAAGATAGATGACCATCTTGAGAAGTATCTAACAGGTTTTCCAATTCCAGCAAAAGAAATGGACAGCTGGCGAACTTCTTTTTTCTCGCCCTACCTTATTCGAGAATCCAGCCAGGATTATGAGTCGCCGCCAACTCCAATTGGCACAGACTCCTTTCGAACTATGTGCGCCAAAATTCCTGACTTGAAAAGCTTTCCAGACCAGTTGCTGGCACATCTGGCTTCTCCGGGAATTCTTTTTGGCGGCAGTCCACCGGCATCTTCTACCGTCGAATTTTCGGCCATCAAACCTTCTTTTGCCAGTTGTCTGGACGAAGCGATTCTCTGGTATATTGCCGGCCGCCTTCTAGCCGAGCAGGGACGCGGCCCCGAGGCTTTTCGCGTTTTCACAGGAATCATAGGCCTGGCAGCTGCCTTCGAAAATGACCGCAGCACACACCCGGATAAAGATCGACGGCTTAAATCTTGCACTATCAGGGAAGTCGCGGCTGTAGGTTTGATTGAAACCTCGGCTGAATTGTTTTCAGATAAGGCTGAACTTATAGGCGCCCTCGCTGAAATAGAGCGACTGGATAAGAGTTTCATTCCAATCGATCAGATTCTCGCATACGATAAGAAGATACCGATTGAATTTGGCAGGCAGATTGCCAGTGACGTTGCAGCCGGAGTTGCATTAACGAAATACGGGCAGGAAATGACCAGTGTCTCCCGGGCACTCGCCGATCAGACAACTTTGTCTGCAGAGCTGGACCAGATTTATGATCCGCTCATTTTTGCGTTTTCCAAGCCTTATTTTATTGCCCAGCGCGCGTATAATCCGTGGCAGAGAAGGCAGAACGAAATGTTTTCAGATACCTCCATTTTTTATGTCGACAAAAACATGCGTCATACGATATTGGAAGAATTCACACAGGTTTTGCCGTTTTACACATTGATAGACATCAAAACCCGGCAACTGATGGCGGGAGCAGAGGCGGCAATAGCCATCAACGTCTACAAGGCAGAAAATGGTTCATGGCCAGCATCTTTGAGTGAAGTAGAAACATGGCTTGGACAGCCTATGCCAATGGACATAATAAGGAATATTCCTCTTAAGTTCAAACCCGACAATCCACCTTATGTGGCATGCAATGGTCGGGATGGCAAACCAAATACCGCTGACGACCTGGTTTTCATGCCATTTGGGAAAAAAGCTGAAGAATAAACACCGTTCCAGACGGCACGATTATCTCAAGAGGAGGAGAATATGGCTAGATTTTTTAAAAATAGAGAAGCGACAATCGGACAGGTTCCTGGCGAACTTGTTTTCATCGGCGAACAGAAGGTGCACGAGACAACCATCCGGGTCATTGATTATGATCATGAAACTCTTACCGAACAGGAACTGAAGGATGTTGAGGACAGCATTCCTTATAAAGAAAAAGATACGGTCACCTGGGTCAACATCAACGGCCTACATGATTTAGAGCTGATCAGACAGGCAGGCAAAGGCTTTGGACTGCATGCTCTTGCGATGGAGGACATTGTTAATACAGGCCAGCGCCCAAAAATGGAAGACTACGGCGAACACCTGTTTTTTTCCCTGAAAATGATGAGTTATGACGAAGCCGAAGGAGAAATCAAGAGCGAACAATTGTCCATGATTCTTGGCAAAACCTTTCTTATCACCTTTCAGGAAAGGCCTGGAGATGTTTTTGAACCTGTCAGGGAGCGGATCAGAAGGCAAAAAGGACGAATTCGCAAGGTCGGCATCGATTATCTGGCCTATGCCCTGCTCGACACAATTGTTGACAACTATGTCTCAATTATTGAACGACTGGGTGAGCAGATCGAAGATATCGAGGAAGAAATACTCACTAACCCGACAGATGAGGTGCTTGCCAAGATCAACGATTATAAAAGGGAAATGAGCTATCTTCGCAAGTCAATTCGGCCAACTAGAGAATTCCTGCTGCAGCTTTCCCGGATCGATTCAGATCTCATTCAGGATGAGACCGTGCCGTTTCTGAAGGATCTTCTTGATCTTGCCAGTCAGGTAGTGGATATTATCGACACCTATCGAGAGATGCTTTCTGACCACCTCAACATATATAACACCGGCGTGAACAATAAACTCAACGAAATCATGAAGGTTTTGACCATTTTTTCAGCCATATTCATTCCTTTAACCTTTATTGCCGGTGTCTACGGAACCAACTTCGATGTTCTGCCGGAAATTCATTTCGAATACAGCTATTTCATCATGTGGGGCGTTTTCATAATTGTGACAATTACAATGCTCAAATTTTTTAGACGACGAAACTGGATCTGACAGCATTCACTTTTGTTCACGGCACCTGCGCCCATATTAACAGGTCTGGAAATATTGATAATATAGTTACGTGGCAACAGGAGAGAAACTATGGTTGGAAAAATATACGACTTTAAAGTTAAAGATACCGGGCAGAACATAGTCTCAATGAATGATTACAGGGACAAAGTTCTGCTTATCGTTAATACTGCAACTGGATGCGGCTTTACCCCGCAATATGAGGGTCTGGAAACGCTGTATAAGAAGTATGGCGACCAGGGACTGGAAATCCTGGATTTTCCCTGCAATCAATTCCTGCAGCAGGCTCCTGGCAGCGATGAGGAAATAGTCAGCTTCTGCCAGTTAAAATACGGAGTCAGCTTTAAAACCTTTGCGAAGATTGAAGTCAATGGTGACGGCGCTGATCCCTTGTTTAAGTATCTGAAAGAGCAGGCTCCAGTTGATTCTGAAAATGCTGACGCCGGGATTTTCCAGAAAGCTCTGCTGAAAGTGGCGCAAGCAGTTGCAGGCGGCGGAATAAAATGGAACTTTACCAAATTTCTCGTTGACCGCCAGGGCAATGTTGTTGCCAGATTCGCTCCGACCGTCACACCGGAAAAAATTGAAAGTCACATTGTCAAACAGCTTGAACAGGCCGCGCAAGTTTAATTCTGAACTGAAGCTGTTGAGATTAGCGGTCGGTGCGCACAATCTGTTTCAGGTTAAATTGAACACCCTGTTTAAAAAAACAAAACGGCTCTAAGTCATCATTCATGGCCAGTCGGATGAGAGGCAGCCGTGGGCCGACAATGTGAAGATGCTTTCCATCGGATTCGGAGCTGCATTTTTTTCTCAGGCCGTCAATCTCAAGTTCCCATGAAGACGTGGCAAAATCACCTGCACTTTCATGTGTTCTCGCGGCATTCAATATAGTTAGCTCTGGCTGAAAATAGCCTCTGCTATCAACCAGATTTGCCGTGTAACCGTCCATAAACAGTCGAATATCGGCTTTGCATCGACCATGATAGTCATGGCGAGGTATTCTGTCGCTGGCTTCGATAAGTAGCTGAATGAGCAGCGAGAAACCTTCCGGGTCGAGCTTTTCTGCTTTCAGGTTCTGGGTGAGGGCTACAACGACATCGTTTCCTGGGCGACAGTTCATATATGTACGTTCTTCATTCACGACATATGCGCGTTGCATCAAACTCTGCCAGCTTTCCGGGTGTTGATTTTTCCATGCCGTTAAGAGTCTTACATACAAATCGATGAATTTGAGCGCATCCTGATCAAGAGCATGCAATTGTTCGTCTGACGAAGCTACATACTTTTTCCTCAATGCAGATTCGATACTTTCCGGCATGCCACTGACCTTGCTCTCGACCATGCGGCCGGCTGGATTGCGTATCAGGTCAAGCGCGACTTTCCGCTCAACTTTTCCTGAATTAGCAAGAATCGGAAGAAGTCGCAAAAATCTGGAAAGATCATATAGGCTTAGGCTTGAGTTGTCAGGCTCCCAGGGTGCGGTTGCTTTAAAGTTTGGATACATCACCATTGAGAGCCGTTCAAAACCGTTTACGAGAGTAGAATAATCGGCGGCATCGATCGGCAGATGGATTTCACCAGAGCTCATCTCGATTCCAACCAGATCGAGAAAACGACGTTCCAGCTGGTCTTTTCGAGCAGAGTCGAACAGATGGCAAACCTCGCGATATGAGAGCCGATCTGCATTAATGGCGTCGTTGACCATGGCTTTCAGAAGCTTTTTCTGCCCCTGCCCTTCCATCCCAAAAAAATTACTGATCCAGTTTGGCCGATAAGACCACTGTGGAGCTCGACTACGCAGTGCAAAAACGGTATCGTAATCAATGAGATGACCATCAAGAGAAACATTGCCAGCCGACCAGCAGCCATGCAAAATACGCTCGATAAACTTCTCAGCGTCTTGCCTGCCCAGATTTAGCGCAAACTGCCGTATGCGCTCGGCTGAAACCGGAGTCTTCTTCTGAAAAAGATGAGTGGGACGGTCGAGTTCGCCATGTTTATCGATCCGGACTATTGTTCCGCCAGGGTATTTGCCCTCGCGCCAGGGAACTTCAACGTCTATAACTGGATTAATAACTGCGAGAACAGGCGAAGTGCCAGTTCGCAGGTTGGTATACAAAACATTTGAACAGATTGCTTCCCAAATGGCGCTGACCAGGTCGAGGTTACCGTTGGAGTGGTTTCGGTCTGCCGAGATAGCGAGAACAGTTTTACCCAGTCCTTTGAGATTGAAACAGTCACCGTAGTAAACAGCACGACCCGAGCCGAGATTGCCGTTAAGAGACATATTCATGGGATCGTCCTGACGATCAACATAAACCTGCAAAGGTTTTGAACCGGGTATGCCTGAATTCCGATCGAGAGTTAACAGCAGATGTTCTTCGACGAAAGCCTTTGTCTCATCTGCTGTCATTGCCTTGCCGTCAACGCTGTTGAGAAGGTCACCTCGGGCAAAAACCACTCTGGACTGATCTGGACTGACCGGAAAGGCATCCATGGTGACAAAAGTCTCTTCGCCGAGACGTTTGCAGGCTCCTGGAAGCAGTTTCTCCGGTTCTTTCATGTTTTGCTGGTGTTCCATATCTTCTATTTTACATAGAATACTCGGATTTATCGGTTCTGTAAATTCTTGACTTCACCTTGAATAGCTAAGTAGAATGAGCCTCGTTCTATGCAGGAAGAATCACCACGACGATGAATTACATGAGGAGTGAGAAAATGAAGAGATTTTTGGGATTATTTATTTGTGTTGTGCTTCTGGTTACGGGTTTTGCGGTCACCGGTCATGCCGGAACCGATCTTGGCAGGTGGACAGATTGGGTAAGGGTTGACAAGCTCAATCTCGAATACCGGGTTCGTTGCAATGGTCTTGGCGAAGGATCCAACAAGTATATATGGGATGTTGAAGTCAAAAACAAATCTGCCATCGCGGCTAAATTCGGTGCAAGCTTAACCAGCTCTGACCTGACAACTGAACCTGAAAAGGGCTGGTTGACCTGGCCAATCAGCGGGCACAGAACCCATAAGTTTGCTGGCTTTCGCAGTGATGTAGCTCCAGGACAAAAAGTTCAGGTCTGGCTCAAGAATCTCTCTTCAGAAAAACAGGATGCAACAAACACTTTCCAGTCTGTTGCTAATATGGATGCCCTGAATGGCAAAATTTTCACGGCGTGCAACATGGAGTGGATGATTGGAAAAGCTGATATTGACTGGACCCAGACTCAGGCCTGGATCAAAACTCTTAACAATGGCTGGCGTGCACCGACAAAGGCCGAACTGATTGGGCTTTTCAACGAAGTTGATCAGAAAAGCCCGATTGGCCAGGATTACGTCTGGGCAGAAGCCAGAGATGCTCATTCGGCATGGCATTTCAGCTTCTATTATCGCGAAGCACGTTGGTCATATTTTGATGATCACAGCAGATATGGCCGTGCCGTTGCAGTTCGTCCTTTATAATCGACAATAACCATTTCAGTCTATAGTTGAGCATGAGTAGATGGGAAAACTGCTTATCATTTCGCCGCCGCTGCACTTCGAACTACACCTGCGGCGCAGCTTTCAGCCGCCTTTAAACCTGCTGTATCTCTATGCGTATATCAGTTCTCGCGGGCATGAGGTTGAGCTGCTGGAAAGCACTTCGGTTGACGAAGCGGTTGAAGCCATAATTGACAGATCTCCTGATTTTGTCGGTATTCCTCTCTACTATGCATCTCTGGACAATTCTTTCGCAATCGTTTCACGGGCCCGTCAGCGAGCACCGCATGCGCGGATGATCGCTGGCGGGCCCTGTTTAACCATGGAACCCGAGCGGATGATGCGGGAAGGCGGCTTTGATTTCGGCATCATGGGCGAGGGAGAAGAAACTCTGCATGATCTTTTGTCGGCGCCGGCGGATGCAGAAGCCTGGGCGACGATCAACGGACTAGTCTTCATGTTTGAGAACCAGCCAACTGTTAATCCACCACGAATGCCAATTGCCGATCTTGACGCATTACCGTTTCTTGATTTTTCGGTTGTTGATAACGATTACTATTTCTCTTTTCAACAAAAGATGGGCATTCCCCGGACAATTTTTCTGAATTCTTCGCGGGGCTGCTCGTTTCGCTGCAGTTATTGCTGTACGCCAGTGCTCTGGCCGGGCCCTGTTCGCCGCTATTCGCCACAGCGCATGATTGAAGAAATCAAGTTTCAGCTTGGCCGTTATCCCGATGCCGAAATCGGCTTCTGCGACGATTCATTCTTCTCAGACCGCGCCTGGTTAAGCGAATTCCTCGATCTGGTCAAGCCGCTTTCAATACAGTTTCAGTGCATTGGTCGGGCTGACCATCTTACTCCTGCCATGATCAAGGAACTTGTGGAGGCAGGGCTGACCTACATTGCCTTCGGAGTCGAAACTGGTAATGTCCAGCGCCAGAAGCAACTGCGAAAAAATCTTGATCTGGCATCACTTAGCGCAATCATGCGAGAATTAGCGAAGTATCCAGTTAAAACCAAGTGTTTCTTTATGCTTGGCTTTCCCGATGAGACCATTGAAGAAATGGCAGAAACCATTAATCTGGCGGTAACGCTGAAACGCCTTGGCATGAACTTCTTCAGCATTTTCCCGGTAACCGTATATCCTGGAACCGAGCTCGCAAAACAGTTCCCAACCGAATCGTTTCAGCTGGGCCTGGACGCGCATCTTCCCGAGATCATTCGAGATCACCTTGATATCGGCCACACCAATGGCGCTCTGCTTGACAGTCCTTTCAATTCTTTACTTACGCAAAGACAGATGGTAGAAATCGTGAGCTGCGCCTGGAAAAAAGTGGAACGGGCAGAAACAGTATCTGTCGAAGAACTGGATCAGTTAATTAAGACAACAGCAACCACAGAACATCGCCACGCTTGACCTTGGGTCATACAAGGAGAACAAATATGGTTTCACCTGCCGTAGTGCGCAATATCCGCTTCGATAACGCAGATCCTCGTGAGCCGAGAAGCGTCAACCTTTACTTCGATCACTTCAGAGGTGAGCCTATTTACCGAGTCGTGGCCTATTTGTCTAATTCCGGCTGCGAGTGGTCGCGAAAAACGGGTGGTTGCACAATGTGCGGAACCAAAAATTCTGCCCTGGCCCGGCAGATTTCCGATGATGAGTTTTTCTCGCAGTTCGAAATTGTCAGAAAGTATGTCACAGAGTTTAATGCCTCACTTGATGCTCCGGTAAAATCCCTGCACATCTACAATGATGGCTTTTTTTTCAACGACAACGAAATCTCGCCCCGCGCCCGTGAGGCGGTATTCGAGATGGCGTGCGATCTGAACATGCAAAAACTGGTTATTGAGACCAATGGTCTCGATATCGTTCGTGATGATAAATCGACTGACTATCTCGGCAAGGCTGTTAAGCGTCTGGGAAAAACCGAGTTCGAAATAACTCTCGGTCTCGAGTCGACCAATCCACTGGTGCGGGCGCTTTATAATAAGCCTGATTCTATCGGTGATGTCAAAAACAGCCTGGAAATAATTCGTCGCAAGGGCGCGATTGCCAAAGGTTATGTTCTCGTCAAGGGCCCCATGCTGACCGAAGCAGAATCTTACGAGGATTGCGTCAACACGATTCGCACGCTTAAGCAATGGAGCAATGGCGAGCGATTCCGGGTAGAGTTTCAGCCCGTGTGCCTGCTACCTAACACTTTGCACGAATATCTGATGATGCTCAAACCCTCTGACCCGTATTATTGGGAACCTCCGCTGTTAAGCACTCTTTTCCGCATACTGGCCAACTTTCCGGATATGGGCGAGGATCTGTATACGGCCCTGTTTGCACGAATAGACATCGATTCGCCCTGGGAATTCTGGTCGGCACGACCCCACGACGATCCCGAAACTACTTATAAGCTGTATCTGAAGCTGGTCGAATACTACCTGCACCGCAGACATGACACAATAACCGCGGCATTGAGTATCGCTGACGAGTCTTTATGGCAAAAGCGAATTACTCGAATTATTCCTCAGCCTATTGAAGAGCGGGTTCATCTGGTCAAAAAGCTTCTCGCCCAAAGCCGCAAAAATAACATGATGCTGAGCGACTATCTTAAAACCAATCTCGACCCGGCCGACGACTTTTTTTCAAGCTGCGAAAAACTTCTGGGAAACGTAAAGCTTGATGACCAGGCCTGACATACTTCTAATTGCCCCGCCGCTCCTTTGGGAAAACGAAGCAAGACCGGAGATGAAGCAACCGCTGAACTTGCTCTATCTGGCCAGTTGGCTTAATCGACAAGGCTTGCGGGCAAAAGTGCTCGATGCCGTCTCTGCGCAGCTTTCTCTTTCTGATATTTTGCTGTCTGTCGGAGAAGTTCGCCCGCGTTTTATTGGCGTGCCATTTTATCAGGCAACCAGGGAAACCGCGTTGCAGCTTTTCAGTGCGATTCGCGGGCGTTTTCCTGAAATCTGGCTGATCGCCGGTGGACCGCTGGTGACAACCTCTACCGAAAGTCTTCTGAGACTTCCAGAAATTGATATCTGTGTAACAGGAGAAGGCGAAGTAACTCTGGAAGAGCTTTTGCGCAGCGGGCTATCGATACCGCGAACCGAAGATGCCGACCGTTCCTGTCTTGCCACAATTTCAGGATTGGGATATGTCGATCACAAAAAAAGTGTTATCACCCCACCCCGGCCTTCCATCACGGATTTAGACAGCATTCCGTTTGTTGATTTTGATCTGATCGACATTCAACGCTACTTTGCCTATCACGCTTCGATTGAGATGTCTAACTGGCTGTTTCTGACCACATCGCGCGGTTGTAATGCGCGCTGCACCTTTTGCGCCACTCCAGTGTTGTGGCCGGATGGAATGCGGCGGCAGTCTGTTCCCAGACTGCTGGCCGAAATTGTACATCAGCGACAACTATACCCAAGCGCACAGTTTGGCTTTATGGACGATTCTTTTTTTTCTGATAAAGCCTGGTTGCGGGAGTTTTTCGACGGGATAAGCTCTTTGAATGTAAAATACTGCTGTATCGGACG
Source organism: Candidatus Rifleibacteriota bacterium (assembly GCA_018818125.1). Lineage (GTDB taxonomy): Bacteria > Muiribacteriota > Ozemobacteria > Ozemobacterales > Ozemobacteraceae > Rifleibacterium. The sequence goes on along the minus strand of JAHISQ010000014.1, from coordinate 50,129 downwards.
TGCCGACCATCTTTGTGAAGAGGATGTGCGTGGACTGGCTCAAAGCGGCTGCATTTACGTTGCACTGGGCATCGAAACCGGCAATCAGGCGCGACAACGAACTATTAGAAAGCATCTTGATCTTGACAGGGTCAGAGCCTCAATTCGCCTTCTGGCTGAATATGATATTTTCAGCAAGGGGTTCTTTATGCTTGGCTTTCCTGACGAAACCCCCGAGGAAATGCTGGAAACGATAAACTTTGCCGTTGAACTAAAAAAACTCGGAATGGGCGAATGCAATTTTTTCCCGGTGTCGATTTATCCGGGAACCGAGCTGGCAGAGCGCTGTGCCAAGAGCGCCTGCGTTTCGACCGTATACAAGAAATCCAGTAAATCCGGTTTGCCGGAGAGCCCCTCTCAGTCTGATAAATCAGATATCGCAGAGAACAAGCTGCTGCGCTACGCTAATATCCCGGATGCCGATGTAAACGCCTTTTTCAAGGCATCTCAGATTCTAAACATTGTAAAATTTGGCTATCGTCAGGTAGAGTCGGGCAAATTCGCCAGGCTTGAAGAACTTATGAAAACAGCAGAATTTGGCCAGGGCCAGAAAGAGGTTCTATGAACGACAATCTGTTTCTGTTCGACGACTTTATCACGGAACTCAGCGAAGACAATTCGCCGGGTCATCTTGATCAGCTTGAGCTCTTCTATGAAGATACTGATGAACTGTTTAAGACCTTAACTGAAATCATTACCTCAAGCCAGCTTGCGGTAACCTACGCTTCTGTACATAAAGACAGTTTGCCCGCTCTCAAGCCCAACGAGCCAGTTGGCTATCTATTGCAGTGGCCTGACCCGCAATGCGGCCTCACCACATTGATCCATAGTGATCAGGCAGCAGCTGGCACCTGCAGCTCTTTCGTGGCGGTTTTTCCCTTTATAAGCGATGGCATCAGATATTCTTGTCGAGTCCTTGAAACCAGGCTTTTTTCAAACCGACTTGAAGCTCAGCTTGTCGTTTTAGCGGGTGAAGACGAATTGCTGAGCCTGACCTTCTATGACGCGCGCTATGCCGCAGACAGGGTTGTGTATCAGAAGGATACTGTTTACCAGTTCATTCTGCGCGGCTTCGCCTACCACCTCGAACTTTGTAATTCTGAAGACAGCGCCATGTCAGCCCTGTTTCCCCGGACCGATCTTGGCGCAGATCACTATGAAATCCAGGGACCGGTAACGACAATAAAAGCTATGGCGACCAAGATGCTCCAGCAACAGGTCTGGCTGCTGTCGGTCACGATTGCTCAAACTGAAGCTGATGAACCATTAGACATTGAGATATGTTTAACTGCCAAGATTTTGGGAAAAACACGCCTGCCTGAAATCGGCGATAACGTGAGTGCAGTAATCTGGCTGCAGGGCCATCTGTGGAATTCATTATTGTGATTAGTTTTCAAGTTTCAAAAGAGCTGGAACATGTTCAATCGAAACTTTTCCGAAACGCATAAGAGCTTCCCAGTCTCCATTGCCTGCCAGATTTTTTTTGATAGTAAGATAGCCTCTGAAATACGAAACATCTTTGGGGTAACAGCCTGCAATACCAGTTTCGGTCATTCCACGCTTAACCCGTTGTGTCAAATTCCAGGCAAGAAGTTCTTCTACACCCATTTTTCGGAGATTTTCAAACACCTTTGAAAATGATAGACGAGATGCCCAGTCTACCGCCAGAACTCTAAAAGCGAAAAGCATGAGCCCTTCGTGGATATCATGGCGTTCTTCGTTTATGGCTGCCATTCCTTCTTCTGTTTCAAGATAGCCATCCAGACCAGAACTGAAAATCTTGAGTGGCATGGAATGACCGTTTTCTGCACGTCTGGCATGTACACCGATTTCATGGTGAACAAGGCGCACAACATCGTCAGTGCAAAAAGAAACTCCTTCGCGAATTTTAATTGTGCGGCTTACTGGAAGAACCGATGCGCTAGCGCTCATCTTGGAAGAAATTCGAACTCCCCATTCGCTAAGCCCATGTTCCTTTAAAGCCGTCTCCAGTTCGTTAGCCATGTCTTTATCGGTCAAAGTCTTCTCTTTGGCCTTAGTAACAATCCCATGTTTCACAATGAAATTTCGAGCCTGTACAATTTCTTTGGGGCTGGGAAGGGCATATAATTCTTTCGCCAGCCTGGAAAAACCATCTGATCCCCGTGCAGAGAGAATATCTACCTTTTTCAAAAGTTGTTCTCTTGCATTTTCGAGAAAGTCTTTGTAAACCCCATCTGGAGCAGGAACCCTTTTTAGTCTTGCAACTGCCCTCATGGCTTTTTTGGAGACAGGCTCATACGAGAATTGAGGTTCATATCTCTTGCCAATCCTGTTTTTTTCAAGGAATTCTGTTTTTTCCTGAGCAGAAGAAGAGGGTGTGGGATTGATCAGATCAGAGAATCTCAAAAGTCCAGTAAGATCCGCAATTGCATTGTCTAATGCTATCTCTGAAGCGGTTGGCTTTACCCATGCGTGAAGTGATGTGGAGAACAGAAATAGTAATGCGAAAACTAGAAAGAGCGAAAATTTTAATCTTTTCATGACTGGACCTCAAAAATACAACTTTAACTTAGAAACACACCCTATTACACAATACATTATCTTCTCTATCTCGACGCTATCAATCTTTGCAAACATTTGCCTGTCTGATTGGTGATTTCCTCGTCTGATGATAGCTTGTTTCCGAAAGTTAGTTAAATCAAGTCGCAAATATTGGTCGTATCTTAACTGCTGTGTTAGCATATAAATGACCAGAGATTACGTTAGAGATTCAACAAAGGGGAAAGTATGTCAGAGAATCGTTCGGGTTTGTTCAAGGCTATGCTGGCGCTCAGCATGATGCTTTTTGTGATCGCATTTGTTGTTTTCAAAAGCGGTGCCATTGAGAATCGGATCACAACGAAAGTGGTTGATGGCAAAACACAGGAAAGCAGGTCTTACGGTTTTAATGCCAGCAAGATACCCGCTTATCTGAAGTCAGTCGTCGCTCCGATTACCGGCAAACAAGCACTCTTAGAGGATAATAAGTAGGATCTTCTGATTAAAAGTTAAGCGCCGTGCCTGTTGCCAGGCACGGCGCTTAACTTTGTCTGCTCTGACACCCGTTAGAGTGTCAGAGCATGAACGTTCAGATTGCTATTATGGCTGACCCATGTAGCTCTTCAATGCGGGGTCACCCATGAGGTGATAGACTTCCCAGTAGTACTGTTTGCGGCTTGAGCTTGAAGCTTCAACGGCCAGGTTACCAGCTACCATGAAACCGGCATTGCTTGTGCCATTGCCTTCAAACATGGCTTCGAATGCGCCTGGGCCAGTTTTTTCTTTGAGCGGGGGCACGCCAGCGTCGTTTGGTTTAACGATTGAGTGTAAACCAACGCCCCACCAGATGTCTTCGTCCCAGTATGTGCTGTTAGTGCCGCCAACGTAGCCGATAGCGCCAGCATCTTTTGCTCTCAGCCAGGCTTCAGCGAAACATTCGCCAACTTCAAACTTGCTGGTCAGACAGCAGTTACCAATTACGAAAGGATATTTGTCTTTGTTGCCCAGGTTTTTGATCTGAGAGATAGACATGCTGGGGTCAGCCCATGAAGTTGAAGAACCGTGGGCGGTGTAATTCACATAGCCAACACCCTTGCTGATAGCAGCGATGATGGTAGATGTATTCTGCTGAGAACCTGCAGAGAGGAAAACATTTACATTTTTGAAACCATTGTCTTTGTTGAAATAATACTTGGTAGCATAATTGATATGCGGCCAGCCATGGCTTTTTGCCCAGCTTGCATCCCAACCGGCAGTCAGTACTACGTCGTTAAGATAGCTTGGATCTGGCATCTGGAGCTTTTCATACGACATTGTCTTTTCGATCTGTGGCAGCAATTCATCAAGATTTCTTGCAGAGAAGCGACCGGTGAGAATGTCGGGGAGGAAATCGCCCGGGGTAACTGCAACAAAATACAGGTCAGTGATGTGAGAACCAGTCTTACCCTTGAATGCGGGAAGATTGTCGTTGTCGCCAACGAAAAGCACATAGCTCGGTGCCGGCAGATCGCATGACGGAGAGTTATAAAGACCATGAATGTAGGTCTTGATTGCTTCGGTCATTGCAGCGCCTGTGCCGAACTGATCAGTATAAACGGTGTGAACCTTGAAACCCTTTTCAGCTTTCCAGGCTGCGAAAGGAGCGATTGCATCCTTGAACATAGGATCAGCTACGATAACATAGGTCTGTTCGGTGTTTCTTGAACCAAAGCGAAGAGCTTCGGGAACCATTACCATTGATTCCATGGCGGCAAAAGCAGGTGACCAGAGAGTGTCATGTTTTGCTTTGCTGGTAGCCATGTCTGAGTTGTTCAGTACAACTTCAAAATCAATGTTGTTATATACGATAATTTTGTTAGCAACGGCATCATATTTGATCGGAGCAATTGTCAGGTGAGCAAGACGCATATTGCGCATAACACCGATTTCTTCGATCGAAGCAAGCTGCTGGCCGTTAAAACCCTTGGTGATGTAAGCAGATTTTTCATAGACGAAAGGCACTTCTGAACCATCTTTGGGAGCTGAAGGCTGTCTGGGATAAACCTGGCTGTTTACGCCAAATTCGGCCAGATCATAAATTTTGGAGTCATAGCTCTTAACATTTACGCTGACATCAGCGCCAAACGGAATCTGGATGATTTTATTGATGACTGGGAGCTGAGGAGCACCATAAGCGCCACCAAAGTAAAATTCGGGTGAATAAAGAACGCTGAAATTTCCCTTGGGAGTTGCAGCATCATAAAAGGACACTTTATTGAGACCACATGTCATACCGAGTGTCAGATTTCCATCTGCCAGCTTTTCAGAGACCACATTCAGGCCATTGCTGCGAGCATCAGTAAAATTGATCTCACCGGCAAAAGCTCCTCCACAAACCAACGTAACCATGATCAGAACTGCAAAAAATTTCTTCACATTTGTCCCCTTTCTTATTCCCTACTTCTTATACAGGGAGTTCTTAAAAAAATACTTCAATACTCTTTCGACACATCTACACGTCCAGCAGAGAACTCAATTGCCTTCGACGAACTTATGAAACTTATAGAAGACCGTCGTTTAAGCAAAACATTCCCACCTTCCTTCAAGGATATAACGTCTTGATTTCCTAAGTCAATACAGAAAAAGTAATATTCTTAAAATCCAACGACAATCGGTCTGATCATTGACAGAGTTACAGAAAATAAACAATTCTCTTATAATTCGAGGAATTTGAATTCGGGAAGAATTCGGGGGACACCTTACTTAATTCTAAGAATTAAGTAAGGTGTCCCCCGAATTAAAGGTGTCCCCCGAATTAAACAATTTCGCTGCAAAACTGCGTTAATAGCCGTTTTTTTTCAATTCATTGACTCGCATATAGCTAAGTGCTAGAATTCTTATAATGCAATTCTGGTGTCAATAACACCTGCCGATTATTGCTAAGAGAGAGAGAGAGAGAGAGCCAATTTGCAGAAGGAAAACCCTAAAATGGCTACGAAAACCGGAAAGTCCAAAACCAGGCCCGCAAAATCAACAGATGATTGCAGTGTTGTCGCAGCCCCGACAACAGCTGAAACACAGCGATTTCCAGTCGTTGGCATCGGAGCGTCCGCCGGAGGACTGGCAGCCTTTGAAGAATTTTTCGCCGCCATGCCAACCACTGATGAACCTGGCATGGCCTTTGTCCTGGTGCAGCACCTGGCACCAGATCACAAGAGCATTCTTACCGAGCTCATCCGTCGTTATACCCGCATGAAGGTGTTCGAGGTCGAAAACGGAATGGAAGTTCAGATCAACTGCGCTTACATCATACCGCCCAAATGCGACATGGCGCTGCTAAACGGCCGACTTCAGCTGTTCGAGCCTTCATCCCCTCGCGGCATGCGCCTGCCAATAGATTTCTTTTTCAGGTCTCTGGCACAGGATCAGCACGAACGGGCTATCTGCATCGTGCTTTCTGGAACCGGCAGCGACGGTACTCTTGGCGTGCGGGCCGTCAAAGGCGAGGGCGGCATGGCTATGGCTCAAACGCCATCAACCACCCAATACGATAACATGCCGCGCAACGCTATTGCCACCGGACTGATCGACTATGAACTCCCCCCGGCCGAGATGCCTGGCCAGCTTATCGATTATGCGGCGCGCATTTTTGGCAGACTACCACGGCTGACTTCCGCCAACCCGCCCCATGCTGAGAACTCACTGAAGAAAATTTTTATCCTGTTGCGCAGCCAGACCGGCCACGACTTTTCTCACTACAAGCCAAGCACGATAGGTCGACGCATTGAGCGCCGCATGGCCGTTCACCAGATCGAAACGATGGAAGCATACACCATATATTTACAGCAGACTCCGACCGAAGTGGTGGCTCTCTTTCGCGACCTGTTGATAGGCGTTACCAACTTTTTTCGCGACCCGGAAGTCTTCCAGACCCTTGAAAAACAGGTCATTCCAAAGCTCTTTGCTGACAGACCAGCGGATCATGTTATCCGTGTCTGGGTGGCTGGCTGCTCGACCGGCGAGGAAGCCTATTCTCTGGCCATAATGCTGGCCGAGCATCAGGAGATAAATAAGCACTTTCCCAAGATACAGGTTTTTGCCACCGACATCGACAGTCAGGCGATTGCCACGGCACGCGCCGGACGCTATCCGACCAGCATCGCCGCCGACGTATCGACGGAACGACTGGGAAGATTTTTTTCAGCTGAACCCGGCTATGAAAAAATGGAGCCAGCCATTTACCGTGTAAACAAAAACATTCGCGACATGTTGATCTTTTCCGAGCAGGATGTAATCAAGGACCCGCCATTTTCCAGACTAGACCTGATCAGCTGCCGAAACCTGCTGATCTATATGGATAGCGACCTTCAGAAAAAGCTCATACCCCTGTTTCATTATTCCCTTAAACCGGGCGGTTTTCTTCTTGTTGGCACCTCCGAATCCGTGGGAGACTTTGGCGAACTTTTCACTACACTGGATCGAAAAGCAAAGCTGTATCAGCACAAAACAGACATAAACTACAAAACCCTGGGTAGATTTGTGCCGCCGATGGCACAGTTGGAAATGATGCGCCCGATCGCCGCAAACAAAGTAGTCGGGGCAGCAAAACAGACAATACGGGAGCTGGCCGAACAGGCACTTTTGCAGCAGGCCGTTCCGGCTGCCGCGCTTGTCACTGGCAGCGGCGACATTCTCTATCTTCACGGCCGCACCGGCCTCTACCTCGAACCGGTGCCTGGCGAGGCAGGCGTCAACAACATCATCAAGATGGCCCGTGAAGGACTACGGCAAGACCTGACCATGACTTTGCATAGAGCGGCAACAGAAAAAGAGACTATCTATTGTTCAGGCCTTCGCGTCAAAACCAATGGCGACTTTACCACGGTCAACCTTACCGTCAGACTGGTGACAAACGACCACACCGAAGTTCGCAAAGAGCCGCTTTATCTGGTTATACTCGAGCAGGCAAAATCCCATGAGCATGTACCAGCCTCATCGGATATCACATTATCCAGCGGAGATAGTGCAGAAGCGAACCCACTGGTCACAGCGCTCATGCAGGAGTTACGGGCCAAAGAAGAATATCTTCAGACCACTCGTGAGGAACTCGAAACCTCCAACGAGGAACTCAAGTCCTCCAATGAGGAGATGCAGTCAATAAACGAAGAATTGCAGTCAACCAACGAGGAGCTGGAAACTTCCAAGGAAGAGCTGCAATCAGTAAACGAGGAATTGGCAACAGTTAACGCCGAACTACAGGCCAAGGTGACTGATCTGTCGAGAGCCAATAACGACATGAACAACCTGCTGGCCGGCACAGGTATCGGTACCGTCTTTGTTGACCACAGTCTGCACATAATGCGCTTCACTCCAGCCGTCACCAGAATAATAAATCTGATCCCGTCTGACATTGGTCGACCAGTCGGCCACATTGTCTTCAATCTGGTTGGTTGCGACACATTGCTGGCCGACGTGCAGGCCGTTTTGAACAACCTGGTCCCCAGGGAGATGGAAGTTCAAACAAAGACAGGAGTATGGTACAGCATGCGCATTTTGCCCTATCGCACGGTTGAGAACGTGATCGAGGGCGCTGTAATCACTTTTGTAGAAATGAGCGCAGCAAAACAGGCTGAGATTGATACGCAAAAGCCTGAAACAGATGGAGGCTCACATTGACCATCAAAAATGACCTGTCCTTCAACACTTCCGAAATGCGCGCAAGAGCTGAACAGAGGATCAGTGAGGGAGCTGTTAAACCAGTAGAGTTCACCGACCGGCAGTCTTCTGAAGACTTATACCAGGTGCTTCACGAACTGCATGTGCATCAGATCGAACTTGAGATGCAGAACGAGGAATTGCGAACGACACAGGATAAACTGGAAGCTTCACGGGCACGATATTTCAATTTTTTTGATATGGCTCCGGTCGGCTACCTCACCATCAGCCAGCAGGGGTTGATCCTGGAATCCAACTTAACAGCGGCCTCAATGCTGAGTTTACCTCGAAGCGAACTTTTCAATCAACCGATCACCCAGTTCATACTGAAAGAAGATCAGGACATCTACTACCTTCACCGCAAAACACTTTTTGAGACAAAAGAACCGCAGGTATGCGATCTGCGACTGGTACATAAAAATAGTCAGCCACTCTGGATTCAGTTCAGAGCAACTTTTGCGCAGGATAGCGAAACGCCCGTCTGCCGACTCATATTAAATGACATTACCGAGCGCAAGCAGGCAGAAAATATCCGACTTGATCTTGAACAACGACTCCAGGAAAAGGAGAAAACTGAGAGCCTGGGAAGAATGGCAGCCGGTATCGCCCATCATTACAACAATCTCCTCACCATAATTATGGGAAACCTGGAACAGGCCATGGAGTTTCCGTCTATCGGAAATCTTCCGAAACAGAAGCTTGCTGCAGCAATGAGCGCTGCCAGTCGCGCAGCCGAGATCGGCGGACTGATGCTTGCCTATATAGGGAAAACTATGACCAGGCACGTGCCACTCGACCTTTCTGAAGTCTGCCGCCGATGCCTGACCGACATCGGCACCAGTATACCGCAAAACATTACCATAGAACCGGCACTGCCTGTTTCGGCTTTGTCCGTCAATGCAAACGCCGGCCAGATCAAGCAGATCCTGAGCAATCTGGTTACCAATGCCCGCGAAGCAATAGCTGAAGAACAAGGCACTATTTCTATGATCATCAAAGATGTTGCCCCAAAAGACATTGCCTCTGTTCATTGCTACCCTTGCGACTTTCAGCCGGGAAAGCATGATTATGCCTGCCTCGAAATTAAAGACACCGGCAGCGGCATACCCGAAACTGATTTCAAAAAACTGTTTGAACCGTTTTACTCGACCAGGTTTACGGGGCGTGGTCTGGGGCTTCCCGTCGTATTTGGTGCCATAAAGAGCCATAATGGCTGCATCACGGTGGAGAGCAAACTCGGTCAGGGGAGTATCTTCAGGGTGTATCTGCCAATCTCAGATGAAGCTACTGAGCCACAAAGCCTCCCGGTGAAAAAACTCACTGTCATACCGAAGAACGGCAAAATTTTGCTGATAGAAGACGAACCAATGATCCGGAGAATGACTGCGACCTCACTGACAGGCATGGGCGTGTCAATAATTGAAGCCCGCGACGGCGTTGAAGCAATTGAGTTGTTCCAGCAGCACCAGGATGAAATAGTCTGCGTGCTGTGCGACCTCACAATGCCACGCATGGACGGCTGGAAAACACTGGAACTCCTGCGCAAAATTGCACCCGAAATTCCGGTAATTCTTACCAGTGGCTACAACGAGTCCCAGGCCATGGAAGGCAGTCATTCTGAACTCCCCCAGGTCTTCCTGCAAAAACCTTATGGATTGAAGAATCTAAAAGATGCCATCCAGGAAGCCATGTTGTCGGCTAACAGAAAATGAAAATCATAGTCGTGCTAGAAGTTGTTTTTACAAGCAGCAACGCCCGGTCATGAGTCATGACCGGGCGCTTTAATCTGAGTAAAGATTGTATCTGCGCCGCTTTAATTGCCTTCTGAATCGCCAGATGATGCGGATTCTCTTACAGGAGCTGGCAACTCAGTCTCAACAGGAGCCTTGGCAACCCAGTCTTTGCCGTTCCAGACATGAAGAATTTCAACTTTCTTTGCTGTGCCGGGCGTAGTCCCATCTTCGGCAGGCTCTTCGATAGAGGTGGTTCGCAGTATCAACTCATTTGACTTGCAACCTTCCTGACCAGGAAACACATATTCAGACTCAACTGAAAACAGGCCGGCTTCTGATACTGATTCAGCTGTTGGACCACAGAAAAGATTGTTGCCATCCCAGAAAAAAAGCAGCTTTCCTCTTGTATAACCGCAAGCTTCGTAATTACAACTGATCTGAAAAACGTTTTTAAGATCTGCAACTCCAGCCCAGGACAATTCTTCGGCAGCAACTGAATATGAGTAGTTGTCACCTTCATTCATATCTGTAACGATCCAGGTAAAGGGAGTTTTGGCTTTAACTTTACTGTTTTCTACAACTCTCAATTCTCCAGCCGGTCTATTTTCAGCAAATTTGGTAATGCCTGCCAGCAACAGCAATTCCTTATCTGCCCCAGCAAATTGAACCGCTCCAAAAGCCAATAGTCCACCCCAGACATAACCCTCTACCGGCTTTTGCTGATCCAGGAATTGAACTCTGTACCAGCCACTGCTAAAACCGTTGGCTTTATAATCTCCATCGGGCTCACCAACAATTGTCAGCCTTGAACCAATAGACAACAAACGCACGATTGGTGCCTTGGTAGCCGGTTTTTCGCGCATATTAACATTGTCGCCGAACAGATAAACTGTTGATCCGGGCTGAAACCGGCCGTAACTATACACAGACTGCGCTTCTGACGCATAAGACATCGATGCCGTGATGATCAGAGCAACTAGCAGCAAAAGATTTCTCCTGTTGATTAACAGAGTCTTAAGCATTTTAAGTATTTTCATTTTCCACTCCAATTAAATATTAATTACGGCCAACCTTACCATGAGTAAAGGCTTGAAGGCAAATTCACCTGTCATCTAAAACGTTAATTATTGACACGATTTTAATATACAATTACATTAAATGTAAGCATTTTTTTAAACAAGAAATCTGTAGCGAAATTTTTCAAAACAACCTGTTCCAGGAGTAATACATGCCAAAATCAGTAAGACATGTTATCAAATGCCTATTACAAGTCTGTCTCATCATTTTACTTTTCGGGCAAACCATGCTGGAGGCCAAACCAGCTGCAATGGATTCTTTCCCAGCGCCATTTAATGGAAACAAAGCTCTCGCCATGCTGTTTTGTCCGCCCAATCCCAACGGAGAAGCGACCTGGCAGGCTTCCAGGGCAATCATTGATGCATCCGGGGTAAATCCGGGTAAAAAGCTGGCATTAACTGTTTCGGCGGGCTTTACAACCTATGATGTTTCTGAAACGATCGCCCGAACAATGATAATCTTTGAAACCAGGGTTGCCCCGCAGAATTCGGAGGAAGGCTATGTACCCGTTATCGGCGCGGCTTTATTTGATTCTGACGGTGAAACCTGCCGACTTGTCTGGTCAAACCCTGCTCTACTGCAATTTGGCAGCGACATGGCACCAGTTTCACCTAAGTTTGTAACTACTGGCCGAGCACTTCGAGGAGTAATTCTTGAAGGTGGTGGCACTCACCAGGGAATCACTGTCACAACTGCAACAGTCCTGGCAGAACACAACAACAGCGTAGTAATTGCAGCCCGTGAACTGCCGACCTACGAGGATAATGAAGGCGCCGCAGAACCCGACGGGCAATACAAATACGAGGCAAAGATTGAATTCGTTCCTGTCGAAGAAGAGCGCAACTACAGTATGAAACTGATATTCAGCGGCACTGCTCCCTGTTTGATTGAGGGCGGTGACGTACCCTTCGGAGGCATCGTATCTTCAGACTATACTGCGAATTACTATTGGGACGAAAAAGGCAGTTATGAAGAAGAAATCGAATGCGGCTATTGAATTTTTTGAAATGAAAACAAACTTCAGGAGTAACTATATGAGAAAACCTTATTTCAGCACCCACTACGGCATTTTAATTGCTATCTTCTTACTTTTCAGCAGCGCTGCTTTCGCAGGCGATCCTAGCGGCAGCTGGACCTCATCATCCGGTTCAACAGTAAAACTCTGGTCAAACATGCAACAGGTAATGGTTACTATTACCACGCCACAGGGACAATCCTATAAATATAACGGCTGGTGGACCAGATTCAGCGACAATTTTGCCTATAAAACCTCACAAGGAATTCACAATGCATCTTTCGCCAATTCGAATCAAATAAACGTAAAAGATCCCAAAGGCAACTGGTTCACCTGGAGACGCGGCGTATACAACAACCCTGCCCCGGTTCAACAGCAACCTTCGAACAACAGCAGTATTACCGGAAACTGGCAGTCGACTTCCGGAAGCATGATACAGGTTTCCACTAATGGCAACCAGATTGTTGTCAACATTGTCGGGAAAGATGGTGCCCGATATCAGGGAATTGGTCGCTGGATAAAATATGGGCGCACTTTTGATTACTCAATAGCAGGCTTCGCTGGTGCAGCTCAATGTAATGTTGTTTCATCCAGACAAATAAATATACTTTATGGCGGAACCTGGACAACCTGGAATCGCTGATTTTCAGGAAATATGCTCAACGCTTTAAGCTGGATCTTCAGGATCATTCCCGACAGCTTGCGATGCAATTTGTTCAGAATCCTTACTGGCGGCTGGTTTTGAAAAAGCAGCCGCCAGTAAACCGAGTTCAAAAAGAAGATAGGTTGGAATACCCATCATCAGCTGACTTACTACATCTGGCGGCGTCAGTATTGCCGAGATAATCAATATCACGACAAAAATAACTGCGCGCAGCGATTTGAGACGATCGAGACTGACGATGCCGACTCTGACCAGCAAAAATACTCCGGCCGGAAACTGAAACATAACCGCAAAGCCTAGCATCAGCATACCAAACAAGCCTGTGAACTGTGCAATTCCGATGGCTGCTTCAAGATAAGCAGTCTCAAAGCCCATCGAAAATTGCATAACTATTGGAAATATCACAAACATGGCAAAAGCAGCGCCAAGCACAGCAAGCAGCCAGCTGCTCAGCAGCAACCAGCCGGCTGCCGACTTTTCCCTAAGATAAAGGCCGGGAGCGACAAAGCCCCAGAGCTGACGCAGCAAATACGGCGCGCAAATGAACAAAGCGAGGTAAAGCGACACTTTGAGCTGAACCAGCAGAGGCTCTATCGGCGAGAAATAGCGCAACTTCATGCCGGCCGGGCAGAAATATGCGACCAGCCAGTCGATGAGTGAGTCTGACAGGTAAAATGCGATCGGAAATATCAGAACAACGCTTACCAGTGACCTGATAATTGCCCAACGCAAATCCTCAAGGTGCTCGACAAAGGTACCTTCTTTTTGTTCGCCCGCTAACAAGTGAAACTCCTAAATCTATCTCAACCGATATATTTATTTCGACCGGGCATCAAAATTTGAATGCCGTTGACTTAAAGCTAATGAAAATTATATTCTTAAAAGTAATATTTTGGAACCAGCTATTTATCTAAACTTACCAGAACTCAGGGGGCAAACATTATGGATAGACGACAATTCATCGCGCTGGCATCTTCGCTGGCCGCCGCCTACAATTTCAAACTGCCCTATCGGGCTGTAGCCGAAGAGGTCAAGCTATCCGGTAGCGGAGCTGCTGGAACCGGGTTTCCCGATCTTGTAGCCGTTATGGGCGGAACCCCTGTCGAAATGCTAGATCGCGCGCTGGCCGCAGCCGGCGGACTCGAGCGCTTTGTAAAAACTGGTCAGAAGGTTCTGGTAAAGCCTAACATCGGCTGGGATAAAACTCCCGAAGAAGGAGCCAACACTACACCTGCCCTGGTCAAACATCTGATCGAACTCTGTTTTAAGGCTGGCGCTAAAGAGGTCAACGTATTTGACAACACCTGCAACAATTGGCAGGCATGCTACAGCAACAGTCAGATCGAGAAAGCCGTTAAAGACGCTGGTGGCACTATGTTGATGGCGCATGAAGAAGGCTATTATACCGAACTTGCCCTGCCACGCGGAGTGGCACTTAAAAAGGTTATGATTCACAAAGCCTGGCTCGAAAGCGATGTCATCATCAACCTGCCGATTCTCAAGCACCACGGCGGTGCTCGCATGACTGCGGCGATGAAAAATCTCATGGGCGTAGTCTGGGATCGCCGATTTTACCACCGCACCGACCTGCACCAGTGCATCGCTGACTTTACTACCATCGAGAAGAAGCCGACTCTCAATATCATCGACGCCTATAACGTAATGATGCGCAACGGGCCGCGGGGAACAAGTATCGCCGATATCGCCACCAAAAAAATGCTTCTGCTGTCAACCGACATGGTGGCCATAGATACCGCAGCTGCCCGCATACTGGAAGCGAAACCCGAAGAAATCGCCTATATTGCCAAAGCGGCCGCTCATAATAGCGGCATTGCCGACCTCGAAAAGCTTAAAATCGAGCGCATAACGATCTAATCTGATGCGTACAATCAAGAATATCAGACTGCTGGCGGGGCTGGCAGCTCTGACTGCCTTTGTCCTGGCCTGGCTTCGCTTTGACACCTTTGGCAAAGCAGTCTCAGTGCTGGCACCGTGGCAGTTAGTCCACGGCGTTTTTGCTCTATCACTGATCTCGGCAGCAGGTGCCCTCATTGCCATTCTGCTCACCACTCTGCTGTTTGGAAGGGTTTACTGCTCGACTCTCTGCCCGCTTGGCCTGCTGCAGGATCTGATCGCGCGCCTGACCCGGCGATTCAACAAAAAGCCCTATCATACTCTGTCGCCGTATTCGTCACTACATGCCCTTATCTTTGCCCTGGCAGTTGGTTCAGCCGTCGCCGGGTTCATATTTCCGCTGGCAATAATCGAACCATTTTCGACATTCGGCCAGATTTTTGCCGGTGTTTTTCAGCCGCTGACCGCCCGGATTTTTCGCAGCACGGCTCCAATACTATCGAGCAACATAAACTGGCTCGGGCAGGCTTCAGTAAAACCATTCTCGCTGTTCAATAGCCTGGTCGCGCTTTTCCTGTTGACCGGGCTGACAATCGCTGTCTACAAGGCCGGACGCATATACTGCAATACAATTTGCCCGGTTGGCGCCATTTTGCGATTTATTGCAAAATTCTCGCTTTTCCGACTCTCGATCAACCAGGAAGCCTGCACCAACTGCAAATTATGCGAAAAGGCCTGCAAAGCAGGATGTATAGATGTAGCGCAGAAAGCACTGGATTTTTCGCGCTGTATAAGCTGTTACAACTGCGCCTCCAGCTGCAATTTTTCGGCGATAAGATTTGAGCGGGCACGAACAAACGCTGACCAGTCAGCCTTTTCATTTGGACGACGGGCAGCACTGGCAGCATTGGCCGGCGCTGCCGGCGGCTATTTATTACCCAAAACACTGCTTGCAGGCACAGAACCAACCGCACAGATACTACCACCGGGTGCGATGACAGCAGAGCATTTTTATGAAACCTGCATTTCATGCCATCTCTGTGTAATAGCCTGCCCATCGTCTGTTATTCAGCCACACGCTGCACCGGCAAGCCCGAAAAGCCTCCTTAAGCCAGCTCTTAACTTTGAACTCGGCATGTGCGAGCAGAACTGCAATCTCTGTTCACAGATTTGTCCGGTCAATGCGATACAGCCGGTAGCAGCCGCTGAGAAAAAATTCATGAAAATCGGCGAGGTTGAATACAAAAAACATCTGTGCGTAGTCGAAACTGAGGGCAATGACTGCGGCGCCTGCGCTGAGCACTGCCCGACACAGGCTGTGCGCATGGTTCCGTATCATAACAACCTGATGATTCCCGAAACCAACCCTGACATCTGCATAGGTTGCGGCAGCTGCGAACATATCTGCCCAGTACGCCCAGATCGCGCGATTATTGTACATCCGGTCGTCAGACAGACTTTTATTACAATGCCCAAGCCGGAGGCTCTACCAGACTCCGGTCAGCCCGACGACTTTCCATTTTAGATTCTGTTTAGATCACCCTTGCGCTTTTTAGCCATTAAACAGTAAGATGTGCAGCACAGAGCAAATAAAATTATGGAGAGTGTAGAATGAAAAAAATTCTTGCCGTCTGTCTTCTAGGGGTATGTTTGACAGCCAACGTCGCCGAAGCGAAGAAAAAAGGCGCTGAAAACAAAAAGCATTACCGACACGAAATCGTCGATCAAAGAGTTGAACAGAAAGACACCGAAGAAAAAGAACCCTGGCTTAAGTTCAGACTTAATGTTCCTGAAAAAGGCATCCTTCTCCGCCATTCAGACGAGATCATCGGCATGAACCAACACGACATCAGAGACCTTCCCCCGGGGCTGCAAAAAAAAGTCGCCAGAGGTAAAAGACTGCCCCCCGGCTGGCAAAAGAAAATGGCAGTCGGCAAAACTTTCCCGACAAGTATGTATGATCATTCATGCAAACTGCCCGATCACATCTGGCGGCAGCTCCCACCACAGCCAGAAGGAACTGTTCTGATCGCAGTCGAAGGCAAGATCGTGCGCCTGGTTGAAGCAACCAAAACAATTATCGATGTGTTTGATCTGAAGTGGTAAAGAGTGGCAGGAACGTTTGCAGCTTATGTTTTTAAAAGCAGGCTGCAAGCGTTTTTGCTATTCTGAATATCTTTAATTAGTTAGAAAGAGGTTATATGGATAGCAGCGGTCCGGAAAAAAGAGAACATTGGGGCTCAAAGCTGGGATTTATTCTGGCAGCAGCCGGCTCAGCAGTAGGTCTCGGAAACATCTGGAAGTTCCCCTACATTACCTATGAAAATGGCGGCGGGGCCTTTGTTCTGTTATATCTTGTCTGTATTTTATGCGTAGGTTTCCCGATTATGATCGCGGAATTTGTCCTGGGAAAAGTCAGCGAAAAAGATGCGGTAGGTACTTTTGGAGTTTTTCGACCGGATAAAAAGATTTTCAAGTTTATCGGCATAATTGGCGTCTTTACCGGCTTTATTATTCTCAGTTATTACTCCGTGGTAGCGGGCTGGACACTGGAATACACGTTAAAGAGCCTTACCTGCAACGAATTTATTGTTGAAAAGGTTGATTACAACTCACCGGAACTGAAAAAAGCGATCTTTAACAAACACGGCGTTTATGACGCCGCAGCCAAAGCCGACATCCTCAAAAATGCAGGGTTCACTGACGATAAAACCGAAGAAAACTGGAAAGCATTTCTTGATTCCAACGATACAGCCCATGCTGCGGCACGTTTATCCATATTCGACGAGGTTATACAGAAAGCGAAAACTGATCTTGGCGAACAAAAATTCGAAGAGTCAGCGCTCATGATCTCCCGCCAGCAGAAGGCTAGCGAAGTTTTCACCAATCATCTCGCCAAGGGAACCCCGATGCTTTTATGGCATGCAGTCTTTATGCTTCTTACTGGCCTCATTGTTTTTGGCGGCATCAGCGGCGGCATTGAGAAAGCCTCAAGAATACTTATGCCACTTCTCTTTCTGTTGCTTGGGGGACTAATGATCTACTCGCTAACCCTTTCCGGGGGAACGGAAGCCATAAAGTTCCTGTTCAACGCTGATTTTGCCAAACTCAACCGGCATTCCATTCTCGAAGCGCTTGGCCACGCGTTCTTTACACTGAGCCTCGGAATGGGCGCCATGATCACCTATGGCAGCTATCTGAAAAAAGAGGATGGAGTAGTCTCTTCAGCTATAACTGTCTCTATCCTAGACACACTGATAGCACTGATGGCCTGCCTGACGTTGTATCCCATCCTGTTTACCTTTAATACCGAAGTTTCTGGCGGTGCCGGACTTCTCTTCATTACTTTGCCTGCTCTTCTCGCCAATACCATCGGAGGATCGATCATTCTATCGATTTTCTTTGTTCTGGTTGCATTTGCCGCGCTATCTTCTACCATATCATTGCTTGAAGTTGTGGTGACCTATACCGACGATGAATTTGGCTGGAAAAGACACACATCAACTATCGTCAACTCTTTTGTGATCTTCCTGGTAGGGGTTCCTTCCGCGCTCTGTTTCGGCGGAAACAAATTTTTTACCGAACTAACGCTTCTCAGTAAAGGCGATACAAAACTAAACTGGTTTGATTCCTTTGATTATCTGGCTTCAAACTGGCTTCTCCCGATCGGCGGTTTGTTGATTGCTCTATTTATCGGCTGGATGATTAAAGACCAGGCAAAAACTAATCAGATTAAAGAAGAGCTTGGAAGCGGGTTCTACCCCGTCTGGAATTTTCTGATCAAGTTTGTTGCCCCCATCTGCGTGGCAGTTGTTATCGCCAACAAAATCGGATTAATCGAATAAAAATAGGAATTTTCAGCTAAAATATTGGCGGCGGGCTTATCACCCGCCGCCAATCTGTTTATGCAAACAGACATTATTGTTAATAATAATCCGAGCAAACCGAGAACAGACCACAAACAAAGCCCCCTAACGCAAAAAACAAAAAAAAAAATGTGTACAGGGGTTACGGGTTGGCAATTTTATCATTAGTATTAGCGACATAAGATTTCGATAAGTAAACCTTCAGGAGGTAACAAGATATGAGTAAATTATTCAAAAGCCTTTCAGTTCTTCTAGTGGCCCTTTGCCTGTTCGCGATTACCGGTGAAACCAGTGAAATTCAGGCCGCAACCAAGAAAGTCTCCTGCCTTAAAAAAATTACCAGAACCATCAAAAGAAAAGTCAAAAAAACAATCAAACATACCAGACGCGCTATTGGCAAAACTGGTGCTAACGTTCAAAACGCTATTGCAGACAGCGCAGTAAAAGCTAAAAAAGCAATTACCGGCAAAAAGAAAAGCACTTTTGTAAAAGGTCACTACAAAAAAGGTCAGAAATCCCTTACCAATGGTCATTTCCGCAAAGTCAGCAAGGGTGGCAAACGCTAACCGAGCTCTGAAAAATAAGACTTACAAATCTGCGTTCTGTTTCAGAAAAACCCCAGCTAGTCAGTTGGGGTTTTTTCATAACTGAAAACTGATTTGCCGTTGCAGAACAATAATGATAAAATAGCAGCAGAACAATGAGTATGGAGACAGATATGCAAAAGTTATCGAGACTGATTTTAGCGGTATTATTGTTGATCAGTATTTGCAATATAGTTGCTGCAGACGAAGAAAGCACAAGCCTGCGCCAGCTGTTATTCAGCAACCAGAACAGCGACCAGATAAAATTCAACCAGGATCTCAATAACGATCTGCAACTTTTTGCAGCGCGGGCAGCAAAACTGCAGATGCTGTGCGAGGGAGCTTTTAAGCAAGGATCTTACCTCGACCGCATAAGCAATAAAGAAGAGCTCACCAATCAGGTGCATCTGCGTCCAGCATACCGCTTCTGGTCATTATTCAACAAATTCATGGCAGACCTCGAAAAGATCAGTGAAAAATACGAATTGCCACTGGTTATTAATCATAATAAAAAAGTTGAACGCTATTATTCAGGCTATGTGCTCGGTATCGCCGCGCGACTTTGCCGTTTGACCGCCGCCGCTGAGCTGATGAACTTTATTGCCAGCCGCTCCAAACTTGAAGAAATTCTCAACGAAAATAACAGTGAATTTGGCTTCGCTGCAAGATCGCTCGACAATACAGTAAAAAGTGCTTTGCGCCCCGAAACCCTGGCCCACCTTTACCGGTTTAGAATTTCGCATTTTGAAGAACTGCAAAAACTGGTTAACAAAGATACCAGACAAGATTTTTCGGGCATGCCGGCAGCTTTCATTCTTGCGAACCGCCAGTTTTTAGATTCTCTCAGTGAAAAAATTGCCTCAGACCCATCCTGGAAATTTTTGAGCCGCAGCATAATAAAAGTTTCACTCGACTTCATTATGCCCGCACAGAAGGCTATCTTCATATGGGTTGGCGATACCCGGATCAAACAGCAGAAAACACGCTTGATAACCGAAAGACAAATCAAAAAACTCGGCAAAATGCTCCTGCCCGGCGATATAGTTCTCGAAAGACAGGACTGGTATCTCTCTAACATTTTTTTACCAGGATTCTGGCCACACTCGATTCTTTACGTCGGCACCAGCGACGAACTCAAAGCTGCATTTGATAAAGACCCACAGGTGCGTGGCTGGCTTAAAAATCAGAAATGCGAAAGCTTTACACAGTTGCTGCGCCAGAGCTTCCCGGTTGCCTTCAAAAGTTGGCAGTCGCCGGCTTTTAAAGACCATGAAACCTGTGTTGTAATCGAGGCAATCAGTGAAGGAGTTGTGTTTAACTCACTGGCTTCTTCCTGTCACGGCGATTATCTGTCAGCCATGCGCCCCCGACTCAGTCCCCTGCAAAGAGCAAAGGCGATTTATACCGCATTTTACTATTTCGGACGCGAGTATGATTTTAATTTCAGCTTTAATACAGAGCAGACAATGGTCTGCACAGAACTTGTGGTCAAAGCGTATGCCCACCCTGAAGCCGGTGCGCTGAAGTTTCCGATTGCCGAAAAATTCGGCAAGCAAGGAGTCTCAGCCGATTCAATCGTTGAAACATTTGCGCGCCAACGCGGCGAAGCAGACCGGAAGCTCGACTTTGTAGCTTTTCTCAGAGGCTTTCCTCACCAACGCAAAGCGGTATTTGCCAGCGAAAAAGAATTCGCCCAATCGTATAACTGGCAGGGCGGATTGATCAGCGCGAATCTTCGCTGACAACAACCTGACCAGCAACAGAAGCAGCAGTCTGCCGACCGCTCAAATACTGAAAAAGTCGACCGTCGATTATCAGCAGCCCTGAAAAGATAAGCAGCATACCAAAAATGTCGTAGACTTTGAGCTGCTCTCCAAGCAGAAAACTGCTGAAGGAAAGAGCGCTCACCGGAATCATCAAAGTTACCAGCAGTGCGTTGGTTGCACCGGCTGAAGCTATAACGCGATAATAAATTATAAACGCGGTGCCGGTGCAGACAATCGCCAGCATGACAACAGCGAATATCGTCTGCAGATTCAAATCAGTCAGTGACGGCAGCTTGTTCCAGAATAGAAAAGGGGTTAAAAGCAGGCTGGCACCCAGCAAACTGATTGTCGAAACCAGCATGGGATTGAGGGTCTTGAAGCGCCGCGCATAAATGCCGGCAACAGCATAGTTGAACGTCGCGCCGAGCATGGCTGCCTGAGCCATTCCAGCCAGCACAATGCCGTTTTTGATAGACGGAAAAACCATTGTCACAATACCAGCGATTCCAAGCATTACACCCAGAACTTTGCGCACTGTGAGCTTTTCATCATCTGTAAAAAAATGCGCCAGAATCATTACGAAAACTGGTGAAGTCGCGTTCAGAATCGAAGCAGTAGCGCTGTCAATGTGCTGTTGTGCCCAGGCTACCAGAAAAAATGGTAATGCCGTGTTGATAGCACCAAGAAAGGTCAGCCCCAACCAGACTTTGCGATCAGTCGGTAGAGCAACACCACTCATGCGGCAAACGATCAGCATAAAAAATGAAGCGAGAACAAGCCGGCAATATAGCATGGCAAAGGGCGACAACTTGCGAAGCCCGATCTTGATGAACATGAACGAGCTTCCCCAGATTATCGAAAGCAGCAGCAGCCATAGCCAGTCTTTATTTTGCATAATTGAGAGTTGAGATTTTTTGAAATAATTTCGCTGCTACTGCAATTGCACCTGCAATTAAGCGAGATTTCTTAATTATCAGTCCTTGCTTCGTCGGCATCTATTTCTGCCATCTGTTTCTCATAACAGTCCGGACAGGCGCCATGGCTGAATACTGCATGGGTATGCTCGGAAACATAAGCCTCGACAGCATTCCATGCCCCCTTATCATTTCTTATCTTCTTGCAATAGGCGCAAATAGGAATAATTCCATGCAGGGTCTTCACCTCTTCAAGAGCCTTTTGAAGTTCTCGAACAAGCTTCTCTCTCTCTTCTCCAAACTTTCTTTTATCAGTTACATCCTGAATCACACAGGCGAACTGGTTCTCTGCCGGTCGATAGGCCAAAACAAGATAATGTTTATCAAGCTCGGAGGAATAATTTTCAAATTCAACAGACTCACCTGTCAGAGCAACCTTGCCATATTGTTCAATCCAGTATTTTTCTGTAGCAGGGAGCGCTTCCAGCACCGTTTTACCAACCAGATCTTTCGCTTTAAGACCAGTCAACTTTTCGAAAGCCGGGTTAACAGCAAGAAATCTGTAATCAACAGGCTGGCCATCTGCGTTGCAAATTATCTCATGCAGAGCAAAACCACTGAGATTTTCTTCAAAGAGGGATTTGTATTCAGTCTCACTCTTTTTCAACTTTCTGAACAAAACGGTGAAAGGCTCTTTTAGACCAGAATAGATAATCGCCAGATAAATAAGGTAGAAGGATAATGTTTTAAAAACATGACCAGCAACATTTATTAGACCATAGACAGTCATATAAGATGCAAACATCAACTCGGCAAACATTTTTATGAAAATAGAAGCAACAATCAGTCCGAAAATTTTACGGTTAAATTCGCTTCTACGATTAAACAGAAGCGCAATTGCGCCCAGCAAAATAAAGCAGATAATGAATTCGCTGATCGTTTTAAACGCCGTAAGGCCGACTCCCTCTATAAAACAAGCCGGAAAAATCTGCCATAGAAAAACTGACAACAATAATATCAGAACAATTGCCGTATAGCAGCTTAATACGATTGTTGGTTTAAATTTATGTCTTAAAAATACTGGAGCCAAAAGCAGTGTGACGCTCTCAAGATATCTGGCAATAATCCATAACTGCGTTGGCAAGTCAGTATCATGACCAGTAAAGACGCTCATTCCTTTGTATGAAAGAGTATGAAGCAGATCTATACCACCAACAAACAGGTAGGCAATGCCAAGAAAGAGCAGATAACCATTTTCCTGGATTTTGCGGGTGTTCCAGGCAAGCATGAAAATGCCGGCCGCAATAATAATGCTGAATATCTCAACCAGGCTATGAAACAGAAGGAAATTCTGGCGGGAAACCATAAACAATACGGCTATGACAGCAATGCCAGATATAATAGCAAAACCATTGTTTTCTATAATGACTTCATTTGTTTTGCTCAAAACACGTGCCTTTACAAGAAATATTTTGCCTTCGGAACTATGGCTCAACACTCTCTAGACATAATACTTAAACACGACCTGATCTGCAATAAAAATGCGGCATCTCACCAGCATTACCTCCAAAAACAAAAGATCCAGCGGCATTTCTGTCCGCTGGATCTTAAAAAGAACCTTCTATTCAATGGCAAAGCTATTCCTTGCCTTCTGGACTGACAGGAAAGCGATCTAGTCCTTGCCTCTCGGAATAACTTCAGCAAGTCCTTCGGGGTGAATTTCTTCTACCAGTTTTTTGACAGTGGCACTCTTGGCATTTGCCTTGCCATGCTTTACCACCTGGTCAGTTCCGCTTTTTACTTTAACAGCGAAATCGAATTCCGGGTCACATTCAATTTTGTCGAAACCGTCTTCTTCAAGTTTAAAGGCCTTAACCAGTTCGTTTCTTCGATTAATCAACTTCTCGATGGCTATTCTCTGCATGAAAACAGGCCAACCGCTGTCGCCGAAAATTCTTTCAAAATCTTCACGTTTGAAACTGGCGATTCTCATGGTCATCCACCTGGCATCTGCCCAGGTGCATTTCTTCCATGCCTTGGGAAGATAAAGTGGCCGCATGGAAAAGTTAATACTCTGTGGCATCAACATTACCAGGCTCTTTTCAAATTTATTGAGGTCGCCGGAAGCTCTTAGCCCGCCAAGAGTGCAGCCCAGATCGCTTTGAAATTCGGCATGCCGATCGAAGGAACCGGTTTTAGCGTTATAGATAAGCCCGACACGGCTGTTGTCATCTTTCATGTCCTTGTTTTTGATCCAGGTATTGAAAACAATAGAGCTTCGCGCCACCCTGTCTTCTACCGCACCAACATTGCTTAACGCAGCTCCGCCAAGACGTTTGATGGCCGGGTTGAACAAAGAAAGCTGACATTCTTTGAAAAGCACATAGAAACATCCGATTTTTTCAGCCGGAATCGCTTCACGCTCTGCCATCTTTTCATCAACCACCCCGGAGCCAAGAATTCTGCCAGTCTTATCCTTCAATACCGGCTCAGGTAGCAGATAGCGATGAGCATGAAATTTAAACTTCGAATTGAGAAGCGCTGTCGCAAGATCTTCAAAGGTTACAACTGCATCCTTCTTGCCGGCCTTCTCCAGGATCAGGATAGTCTCTCCCGGGCCTGAATAAAACTTGAGATCGGTGTAGAGGCCGCCAAGATCTATATAAAGTCTTGTCATGGCGACATCAGTGTGAACTTCGTCACCCCATTTAAGTTTCCACTTCAGTCCATAGCGGTCTTTGGTGGTGATTTTTGGAGAAGTAGCCTCCCCCTGCAGTTCGTCATAGAACAAAACTCTTTTTGCGTAAGAATAGTCGAATCTTGCATAGTCTTTATCGATCTTGCGAATCAATTCGCGGGTTTCTTCGAGAAACTTGTCAAAGTTGTTTCCGACCTTTTCGCCGGTGTATGCAAGATGATTTTCAGGTGGTTCAAGTCGACTTACTTCGTAGGCGGTAAGCTCGGCAAGTTCATCAACAGAATAGGAACCCTTTTTCCCGGGTTTGGAAAGATTTGCAGCTTCCAGTTTTGCCTGGCGGCTGCCGATTTTCTGATCGGGGCAGATAATGTTTGGGATACTCAGCTTAATCGGGCCCAGTCCAAGATTTCCGGCGAATTTTATACCAACAAGAATTTTGTTGGGTTGTTCTGCGCCACCAATATCAGCCATAACGCTATAATGCAAGCGTTGCAGCTGCATAAATTGACGTTTGAGAACTTCATTACTGCCATTTGCTTTAACTTTGTTGCGCAGGTCTTTTGCATCAGCAATCACCTGGTTAAAGGCAATGACAGTCTGATGATTTTCTATCTTCTTTTTCTTGCCATCGTATTTTTCAGACAATTTTTCAGTCTGAAGATTCAGGGCAGACTCTACTTCAACGATGAAAGCCTCAATATCACCTAAGGTTGCCGGGCGATATTCAAAATTCGGAATTTCCTGTTCAACCGCGCTGACGCTGGTGAATGGTAGAAAAACAATAAGAGCCAGAAACACAAACATCAGTTTCTTTTGCATAATACCTCCAGTGATGTAACATAATAATGCTACAGAACAGACAGCAACCTGTCTATATAGAATTTAAAAAATTGTGCCAGATATTCGACAAGGAGGATGATGTGAGAATAATCGTTACAGTCTGTATCGTATTTGCTATGGCCGCATTGCTCGTCGGCGCCGAGAGCGAGGGCAAGCACAACTACAAGCCAAAAGAAGGTTACGTACCAGATGCTGAGACTGCTATTGCTATAGCTGTGGCTGTCTGGAAGCCGATCTACGGGAAAGATAAAATAGAAAACGAAAAGCCCTATCAGGCAATTCTAGCCAGCGGAGTCTGGACGGTTGAGAGCTCCTTGCCAGGTCAAGGAAGAATGGTCGGCGGCGTGGCTGTCGCAGAAATAGCCAAAGATGATGGAAGAATCCTGAGAGTGTCACATGGCAAATGAGTTTGAAATTCAGCTAGAGCAAGGGAAAAAGGAGTTTGGCCGCATGAGACATCTTGAACTGCCAAGACAGCCACTGGGCTTTTTTCCGACGCCTTTACACGAACTGGCCAACCTGGGAAAAGTGCTTGGCGGGCCACGTATCTTTATCAAGCGTGACGACCAGACCGGATTGGCTTTTGGCGGCAACAAGACCCGCAAACTCGAATACATCATTGGCGCGGCCCTGGCAGAAGGCGCCGACACATTGATTACAGCCGGCGCGATACAATCGAATCACTGCCGGCAGACAGCGGCGGCGGCGGCAAGTCTGCAGCTACCCTGTCATCTGGTTCTCGGCGGCGCAGCTCCAGAAATTGCCAACGGCAATCTGCTGCTCAATCAGCTATTAGGCGCGCAGATTCACTGGGCAGGCGACAACCGCAAAGGCGAAGATATCCCGCAGCTCGCCCAGAAGCTACGCAGCGAGGGAAGAAAACCATATATCGTTCCCTACGGCGGCTCAAACGAGCTTGGCGCAACTTCTTTTGTCGAAGCACTGTGCGAACTCGACAACCAGACTATTGCAATGCAGATTGAATTTGATCACATTGTCTTTGCATCAAGTTCTGGGGGCACTCACGCCGGACTGACAGTCGGCAAGAAATTGCTCAAAAAATATTACCAGCTTACCGGCATCGCCATAGACAAAGTTGGCACCGCCGACAAACCATTTATACAACAGGTAGTTGAGCTCGCCAATTCAACCGCAAGATTCCTTGATGCCGAACATCAATTTACTGCAGACGAGCTGCATCTCAACAAAAATTACACCGGCGCGGGCTATGGCGAAATTGGCGAGGCGGAAAAAGAAGCAATCCGCCTGACAGCGCAATATGAAGGCATCATGCTCGACCCGGTCTATACCGGGCGCGCCATGGCCGGGTTGATCGATCTGATACGCAAGTGCGTTTTCAAAAAAGGCGAATTTGTGCTGTTCTGGCATACCGGCGGCGCTCCCGCGCTTTTCGAATATGCCAAACACCTGCAAACGATGTAATGACAGAGGCTATTCGGCGCAGTAGTCGCTGATTATTAGCTTTTCGATCTGCTCAATACTCATGATTCTTTCGGGCTGAGGCCAGGCAGATACATTGTCGAGATCGACTTCCGGCGCGGGAGATCCTTTTGCCGGCTTTGAAGCCGCCGTAGATGTCTGACGAACCAGTGCTGTTCTTTGCTGCTGAGTTGTCGCGGATGACCCTGGCATCTGAGCAACTGCTGTTGAGCCAGCCCTCCAGGGTTCACTTTTCTGCCAGGCTTTTGCGCGCCTCTGTGCTTCTTCGTATTGTGTAACAGAAAGGCTATTTTTCAGTTTCTCAAGCGCAGTCACAGCCTCTGGTTTTGTTGCAGCCAGAATGTAGTTCTTTGCTGCTTCAACCAGATCTTTTGGCATCTGCTTTCCTGTCTCGCAAAGATGCCCCAATACAAAAAGAGCATTTGCGTTGCCGGTAGAACCGGCACGAGTCAGCCAGACAACGGCACTTTTTTGATCGGCCTTGCCGCCTTCGCCGTCAAAGAGCATAAGGCCCAATCGCTTTTGGGAAGGTGGATGACCAAGATCGGCAGCTTTTGCAAAATATTCACGAGCTTTTTTCAAGTCTTTGCGCACTCCGAGACCCTGAGAATAAAGTCTGGCCAGCATATCAAGCGCAGCTGGCACGTTTTTGGCCGCAGCTTTTTCCAGATAGACAACGGCTTTCTTCGCATCGAAGATCACTTTCGGGCCATCACATAGGATTGCCCCCAGCACAGATTCAGCGTCGCCGCAGCCGCTGGCTGCGGCCTTTTCCATGTATCTGACGGCGAGGGGCCAATCAGCTTTCATGCCAAATTGTCCCATACATAAAAGCCCAGCGACATAATTGCCATAGTTGTCGCCTTTTTCTGCCAACAACTTTGCCGCCTTAAAAGCTCGTTCACCATCATTTTTTTGAAGCATTTCGCGAATTGCAAAGTGCTCGGGTCGAGTGGGCTGAACTGCGCACAAAGAGGTTGCCAAAAATATTGCCAGAAACAGTGCAGCATATAAATATACAGTAGTTGAATGCTTTTTCATTTGCCGGCCTCCTTGAGTTTACCCATCTTTTCGAGGCGATGATACATCTCACAAAAAATATCGTTATATTCCGCTTTGGGCCAGACATCATCGAAGTTGCCTATTTCAGCCTGAGTCAAGCCACTGAGAATATTGCGGATTTCTTTTTTGTCTTCACTGTAACGTTTGATACTGGCTTTGCGAACACGCTCGGCTTCAAGATCCATCAGAAACACCTGCTCGTAGGCCTGAAAAAGCGCAGCCAAAACGGATGCATCGGCACGACTAGCCAGAACCAGCTTATCTTTCTTCTCGACCAATGCAAAATCACTCTTACTCTTGCTCAGATTCAACTTGTAATGGGCAAAGTCGATAAGCATATTTTGCAATCTTGCGCCTTCAGCGCCGCCAGGAAGATATCTTGCTTCGCCACCAGCATTACGAACCAGAGCGCTAGCGACATTCCCAGATGTCAGGTTAAGGATGAAATACTCCATGAAATCTTTGAGGCGAGCCTGTTGCCCGGCACGGCCAATGCGCTCAGACGGCACCTGCCCGCTTTCAAAATAAATTTTGCAATAATATTTGCGAAACTCGCTCTCATAATTGGTTTCACAGAAGCCATCCCAATCTTCCTTGGCAGCCTGCCCGAGAGCAAGCGCCAACCCGGCCAGATTACTGTAGGCACTAATTGCGCCGGCAGCAGCGGCAAAACCAGCTTCACCATAAGCACCGTCAGATCCGGCATCGAGCGTCTGCAGTATTGAAAGACATTTTTCAATATTATCTGTCATATTCATGATAAGCGGGTGAATGGGGCCGGCACTTCTGGCTTTGCGGGCAGCTCCGAATGCGTCGTTGAGCTTTTTAAGAAAGCCTGCTTCCGGGTTCAGTGGTGGCAAGCTAAAACGGCCGGTGGCGATACGGTTGATTTTGGTTCTGACCGCCTCATACAAGGCTTTGCCAGCATTGAAAATTCTCTGGGCCAGACTATATCCAAACTTCATGCCACGTTCCACTATCTTCAGCATTTTTGCGTGCATATAAGGAGTTGCCTGATCCATCAATTCCTGGATGAGAATCTCTCTTATCGCTTTCGAATAGCTGTTGAGATTCTTGTTGCAACACTCGCCATAGGGTGTAAAAGTAACATCAAACTCGTTGTCGCTGATTGTTATTTTACCTTTTCCGTTTGCCCAGAGTTTGCCAGAAAAGTTATAGTTTCTTGATTCACCTGAAATTGTCTGATTTGGTATTATTTTGCCGGTCAAAGTGCCGCCATCGCCGCCACTAAACTGCCCCTGTACCCCGAATGTGTAATTTGCTTCTTTTGGTTCAGTCTTTGTTGCCCTGCCATCGGCCTTGGAAAACTCCACAGGAACCTGAAAATGATATATTTCTCTGCCACTTCCGCTGATTTTGCCGCCATTGATCGGAAAAGTCAGTGTATATTCAATATTATGGGTGCTGGAATACTGTGGCCAATTAGACGAAACCTCGCTTAAAACTATAGTCCGCAAATCTTTGGAACCCTGCGCACACACTCTGGCAACACCGCTAAAAGCGAGAAGAAAAACAAAAAACAGCAGCAGCTGCCTCACGCGAAAAATTGCGCACTCTCGATTCTCTTTTTCCATGAGCTGAACCTCAACAAAAGTATTATGAAGTTTGAAGTGCTGGTCATGCTTTTGGCAGCCCAAAAGGCATTATATCTAAGATCTCGCACCACAAATCAAGCGGCCAGATGTTTATTTGTAAAATGGCAACCGCCTGCTTTATTTATACCACTTTTTATTAAAATAATACATTTTGGTTACATATCTCGACAGCAAAGTATTGGCGAAAACGCTGGCTGATGCTAAAATGTCGTGAAACGCAAATAAAAAGAATTAATCAGCAGGAGCTTGAATTGCCATGAGAGTTTATTCGAAGATTTCATTATGCCAACGTCACTGGGCGTGGCAAATCAACAGTGTGATTTTATTGCTTTGCTTCGTGGCATTGACAGCTTTGCAGGTGATGGCTCAAAGTGAACGCTGGAAAAATATGACCCTCGAACAACAGCAACAGGAGATGCAAGAGCACGGCGGTCCGCCACTTGATGCACTACCAACAGATCTTTTTCTCAACGGCGATGAAAACGAGCCTGCGCCAGTCGGGAACACAGCGCCAACAAAGCCGGCGAAATCAAGCAATGACGGCTGGGGAACTGAAAAATCAAAGTTCTGTAAAACTTCTACCTGCAGCTCGTCCAGACTCTGCCCAGCCTGCACACTAAATACATGGTGTCCGCACGGTATTGATCTCAGGGGCAAAAGAACATGTTCGAAATGTCAGGGTGGCAAAACCGGAACTACCGGGCAGACTGCCACAACTGTTAAGCAGCCGGCAACAACAAAGCCTCAGACCAAACCGCCTGTCAAACCACAGGTCCAAAGACATCCTGACGACCCACTTCCGCTCGAAGAACCAACTGAATTCTGGAGCAGCGAAGAAAAAGAGTTCATTCAAACCGCTGTTGGCGGTCTCACCCTATTAGGTGGCGGTGGAGTCGGTCTTTATGTTCTGCTGCAGAGCCTGGGGCTGTTTGGCGCTAAAACTGCCGCGACAGCAGGGGCAGTTGGAGCTGCTGCAACTACTTCTGCCGGTGGCGCCGGAGCGGCTGAAATAAGTCTTGCTCCGAAAATTGGAGAAGCGCGCAGCTACCTCGATGACACCGGAACCAGATGGATAGAGGTGTTTGATGGAAACAACTGGGTCGACAGTGCTACTCATTCGGCAAGCCAGGCGCAGGTTGCAGACAATCAGGCCTGGCAGCAACGGGAATTTGAGCGCCAAAGCTCGGGCGACACAGCCTTCAACCAAGAGCTTAAGCAAAAGGCAGACGAAAGAGCTAAAGAGTGGGCAATAAAAAGAGAAGAAACACGCAACGAAATCAGAAATATAAATAGAACCCTTCAGGAGCTGGCTGAATCTGCACAAAAGAGAGCCGAAATCACACTAGAGGCTAAAGAATTTCAGCTCAATGTCCTCGAAGGCGCCAAAACCGTAATAGATTGTGGCGTAATACCAGTTCTCAGTACATTTGGCGGGCCAGCAGGAACTCTGATCTCCAGTGCTTATACTGTCGCCAGCGAAGTCGCAGGAGGAGCTACCGAAGGATTTGTCAATTCAAGTTCAACGTCTGAGGCTCTGAAAAACGCAGCCAAAGGTGCAGTTACTGGCTTTGGCAAAGGTGCTGTAAATGTTATAGTCTGTGAAGGACTCAATGCTGCCAGCGCAGTAGGATCGACCGCAGTTCGCACGGTTTTCAGCAAAACACCGACCAAGGTAATGCATTGTGACTCTTCCAGTGCCGAACTTGTAAAGAAACTATGGAACAACGCCAGTTCAGGCAAAAAATTAACAACCGGACTGGTAAAGGCCCCGCTACAGGTCCCGCCACAAATCAAACTGCGAATGAATCTGACCAACTCTATCCAGATCGAAAAACGTGCATGGCAGATTTCGAATATGAAAGACGTCATAAAAGCTGAACGTAACAGCAATATTATCTGGGGGGCCGCTTCAAGCGGCAAGTCATTTTTCGTCGACAGGCACGTTGCAGGCGCTGTAAATCAGAGTCTTTTTGCAAATTGAAAGAAGAAAAATCATGAACAAAAGCAATAAAATAGAAATAACCCTGAAACCACAATGGTTCCCTCACCTGCCGGCCAAGCTTGACTGCACTGCCAGCGCGCTACTGCCTGCTTTTGCAATAGATCCGATATCTGCGGCAACAGCATTCAGCGAAATGCAGCAGGCAGGCATTCTCGATAATCGTGGCAATATTTTGCCGGACCTGAAAAAACCGCTTCAGACACTGGCACAGGCAGATAGATGCAGTCGACTCAAGCTACTTTGCGAGGGAGATCTTCTTGAGTATCAGGTTTTCTGGCTCGGCAAAAGCAGCGAACCGGTGGCGCTGAGCCGCGCCGAAGACGGCTTCATCCTGACTGCACCTGCTGACGTACCCTCAATGCTTGAATTGCTGGCAGAATTCACCGGCATCGGCAGTTTTGCCGTAATTCCACCGATAGGCGCTTTCGACAAGATTCAGGCGATTACACTCGCCGCCTGCCACGACCTGACGCGACAGACAATGTTTCAGATTATGGGCGGCAAAGCGAGCGATCAGGATCCGACATTAACCTGCGAACAGATTTATCAGCATATTCACAACCCTGATCTAAGCAGCGAAAGCCTGGTCTGGGTAATCCAGTCGGTAATACAGCAACCATTACTGCCTGATATAAACCAGCTGCAACGGGCCATTGATTCGCTTGAGAAAGGCGGATATCTCACCAATACGGCTAACGGCTACGTCCCAGAAGAGGACCTGAATTTTCTCTGCCGGCGAATGCTGGTGTTTAACAGTCTAATCAAGCTCGAATCAATGCGCATCGATTCTGGCGCCCTTTCCGCGGTTGTGTTTACGAGCATACAATGCGGACTGCGCGACCTGCTTATGATCGAAGCCACCGGCGAAGAGATCAGTCTCAACGGCATCTCATCGCAGCAACTGCTGCTCGTTCTACGGGAATTCCTTACCAACCCGGAAGCAGTCAAAATTGCCGGGCCAGAACAGGAGCAAGGCGACCGCTGTGAGTGCGGCAAACCTTATGCAGCCGATGCCAGATTCTGCAAGTTCTGCGGAAAGCCGCGACCAGCTGCACCAGCAGAAGAAAAGCCCAGTTTCTGCTCAAAATGCGGCAATGCTCTGAAATCAGGCAAAACTTTCTGCACAAAATGCGGAAATAAAACGGTTTAGCAAACTGCGGGCTTAGCAAGATCTCAGTTAATTACCACTTCGCCAAAATCGAGGGGCTCCAAAACCTCTCCGCCTGGCAAACTAACGCGTTGTCCGGGAAATCGCCGGCCAGAACGTTCGGCGCTAAGCACCATGGCGACTATGCCCAGTATCCAGAAAATCTTGGCAAACATTCGACTGATACTAACCCATGCACCGGCCGAGTTTCCGTAGTCATCAACAACGCGCAAACCCATCAACAAACCACCTGGAGTGGCTCCAAGCATGATCTCAAAAACAGTGTAATAACCGACAAATGCCCCGATAAACCAGGAAAAAGCCATGATGCCAGCCATAAGACTGTCAGAATCTATGCCAGCATCTTTACCCATATTAGCGCCAGCTACAATGATGAACAGCAGAACCGGAAAATCAACGAGCAAGGTCAGCATACGCCTGAAACTTCCAGGTTTGCGAATACCCCAGTCGCGCGGCGGCATGGTCAGGCGTGTGTGGACTTCCGGTGGCGGGTCAGTTCGAAACATCGCGTCAATGACCGAGCGGAATTCCGGCCCTTTCGGGCCTTTCATAAGATACGGGTATTTCTCGCGATACTCACGTAGTGATAACGGCTTTGCCATTAACGCAATCATTTCGTTATAGGTCTGCTCATCTATCGGAGCTTTTTTACTGGCTTTCGGTTTTGCTGGAGGTGGAGGCGGAGCAACAGAACGACTGACAGCCTGACCACAACCGCCACAAAAAGCTTCGTCAGGTTCTAGTTTTGCTTTACAGTTCGAGCACATACCTGCAACGGCGGTAGATACCGCAGTAGCGGCAATTTTTGGCTCGTCTATTTTAAAGTCAGCCAGGCGACCAGTGATCATGAGAATTGCCTGCCCAATTGAGACAGCTCCTTCAGGGTCATCGCAATATATCTGACCACTGTCATCATAGATCGAAAAGAGGTGATCACCACGCGGACCACGAACAATCAAGTGGGGCCAGCAAACATCGTTAGAATCTGGCGGGCAAAGCTGCGAGATAATCTGCAGAACTTCAGCAATCCTCTTCGGGGTTACATTTTTAAATTCAATCGTGTCATAGCTACCATTAGCCTGCAAAAGATCAGGAGTAACTCCCTGCAATTCTATATTCCACTGCTCTGCTCCCATATACCACCTCTATTTATTTTTTTCAATTATACAAAATTTGCCAGCAGATAACCACAGATTCAAGACAGGATTTTCTGGCGGGCGTCTGACAGGGGCAGCAAACTCCCGGGAAACGGTCTCTTTAAGAAATCCTAGACAAACAAACCGCCAGAAACATCTTCACAACAAAATCTGTCGGGTGCTGGTTCTCTCGACAAAAAGGCGGTCATGCGAAATCAGGATGATTGTCCCGGCAAACTCGACTAAGGCAGCCTCCAGGGCTTCACGCGCATCAACCTCAAGATGATTGGTCGGCTCATCAAGTAAAAGAATGTCTGGAGACTGAAACAACAGTCGAGCAAGAGCAGTCTTACTGCGCTCACCAACACTCAGAGTAGAAATCTGCTGATCGACCTTGTCTTTCTCAAGTTTGAGACAGCCGAGAATAGTGCGGGCGCGTGTATTACCGGCATAATCACCAGCAAGAACATGTTCGAGCACTGTTGCCGAAAAGTTGAGCTGCTCAAACTCCTGCGCATGATAGCCAATTACAGCCTCTGGCGCCCAGCTTATCGAACCGCTGTCGCAGGCTTCATAGCCGGCAAGCATACGCATCAGCGTTGACTTTCCCGAACCATTTGCGCCGATGACAGCCAGTCGCTCGTGATTAAGCAGCGTTAACGAAAAATCAGCAAACAACTGCTGATCAGCGTAAGCTTTATGAAGATGCTCTACTCTCAGCACGCAGCTGTTTTTAAGACTCCTATCCGGAAAACTGATTGCGCGCTTTTTCTCGATAAATGGCTTGTCTGCCTGAGCCTTTCCGACTAACCGCTGCAGGCGCTGCTCTATCGCAGTTGCAGCCTTCTGCTTATTTTGAGTGCGCAGCAAAGCCTTACCTGAGCCTGCATCACGTTTGCATATACCGCCATTTTTCTTGCGATCTCGTTTTGGCTTGAAGTTCTCCATACGATTTGCCTCAACACGCTGCTTTTCGGCTGCCTGCTGTAATCTGTCGATCTGCCTCTCGGCCTGCTTCGCCTCCAGCAGATGACGCTGTAGAAGCTGATCCTGTTCCTGCCGATAAAAGCTGTAATTACCACTGTATTGCGAAAGCAAAGTGTCTTTCAGTTCCCATACCGACTGACAGCAATTATCAAGAAATCTGCGATCATGGCTGACTACCAGCCATGGAATCTTGATATCCCGCAGATAACTTTCTAGCCACTCAAGTGCTTTAACATCGAGATGATTAGTAGGTTCATCAAGAAGTAGAAAATCAGGTTTATCAAGCAGCAATCTGATGAGTCCAAGCCGGTTCTTTTCGCCACCGCTAAGGCTTTCTAATGGCCGGTCTATAGAATCCAGCGGCAATGAGAATTCATTTAAAAGCCGCGCTATTTCAGCCTCGACTGCAAAGCCGTCAATGTCAGAGTATTCAGCATACAGGTCAGCGAGCTGCAGGGCAGCAGCACTCTCAGCCATGTTTTCGAGTCGACTGATTTTCAAGCGAACTGTAGCCACCTGCGGCCTGACAAACTCAAACACGCTCTGGCGCAGGCGTTCGCCAGTTTCCTGGGACAGCGTGGCAATTCGCAAACCAGCTTCAATTATGAGATGACCACTGTAACCAGCCAAATTGCCACTTAGAATTCTCAGCAAGGTGGTTTTACCGCAGCCGTTCGGCCCAACCAATCCGATTCGGCTGTTTGAATCAACAGAAAAATTCAGGGTAGTAAATAATGGCGCAACAGCGCCCGGAAATGTAAAAGAAATATTAGAAGCGGTGATAATCGTCATACAGACCTCCTGACAAAACCAAAGCCCACAAAAATGGGGCGAAAAGCTAAGTTTTCAGCTGGCAGGTCAGTTGATTTTCATCGTATGTCGGCTCTCCTGATAATGTTAAGCAGGCAGAATAATGCTGCTGCAATTATTTTATCACAAATGCCAGGCACGGCAAAAGAAAATTCCCTGTGTTGGTTCAGTAAAATACTGTAATATGCTTGCATGCTGAAATATGTGAGAAAATGCATCTATGGCAAAGGCAAAGCAAGCAATCAGAACCCGACCGAGGCGGCTCAATAGCAGATGAAAAAAGAAGCCCCGATCGACGACAACAACGTCTTTGCCCATAGGAAATTTCTTTTGCATAACCGTATGACCGGCGATTCTCTTGGTCCGTTCAACTGGCAGGAACTTGTTGATCTTGCGCGCAGCGGCAACCTGAATATGGAAAACCGCATAGCAGACATCAAAACCCCGGATAACTGGCTAAAAGTTGCTGATACTCCACTGGTTTTTGAGTTGCCATTAAGCGTCGAGGAACCGCGCTACATACCGATCGAAAAAAAGCAGTTCAGGCTGTCGAACCGCACTCAGGACTACCTTAAACTGGTATTGATCGGCAACCTGCTGATATGTTGTCTGTTCTTTTTTGTAGCGATAAATCCAATAAGTTTAATGTTTCTGCTGGCGCTGATGGTGATTTACAACGTTGGATTAGCCTGGTTTTTGCTCTTTTTATTGCCACCCTATTGACTGTCAGTTACATGCTTATGATTTCGTAACCATCAGCAAACCAGGTCGAGAATGCCGGATGTCCCTGCAT
Organism: Candidatus Rifleibacteriota bacterium; assembly: GCA_018818125.1. Classification (GTDB taxonomy): domain Bacteria; phylum Muiribacteriota; class Ozemobacteria; order Ozemobacterales; family Ozemobacteraceae; genus Rifleibacterium. The sequence continues at coordinate 13,830 of JAHISQ010000014.1, read as the reverse complement.
TTCGTCGAGCAGAGTGATTCCCTGGCGCTCGGCCTCGCCCAGGCTGCCCATTTTTCCGGCACAGGCACGGCAGATTCCGGCAAGCAAACCTTCAGCTCTGACTTTTGCGAATTGAGCTGCGAATGGTGTGCCTTCTTTGCCCAGTTGTTCAATCAGGGCAGTAGCACTACCTTCGATGACCAGCTTAGCTTCATAACCCTTTTCCTTGAAATTGAGAACATTTAAAAGAGCATGGGCAAAGCACATTAGTTCACCCTGAAATGCAAATATAACTATCTTTTTCATCAGAACTCTCCTTGTAATAAAAAACGCGGCAAAGCCTGTTATAGCTTCGCCGCGTTTTGGTAATCAGTTACTTGATTCGGTTAAAATCAGTCACAAAATTATCTTTAGTGATAGTGAGAGAAGGCTCGCCGATCAGACCCTTCTTTTTAAGCATCTTAACAACAGAAACTGGCATGGTGGCCTTGAGGTTGTAAAGCATGCCGGGAATCTTCCATAGCTTGATCTGTTTATCTTTTGCAAGCACATGGTTGAGCAGGATAATGAGATTGTTGGTGCAGTTGTTGCGGATAGTGTGGTAATACTCGCCCTGACGATTAACACAGGACTGCTTGATGGTCTCAACAACCAGCGCCCGAGTCTGTTCACGTGTCAGATTAATCGGGTAGATATGAATTTCTTTGTCTTCGCCCTTATTGTAGTTAACGTTGAGATCAGCATAGTTGTTCAAAGTTGCAAGAGTCCAGACTATATCGAAATTTTTCTTCATGGTCTTGACGAGACCATATGTCTGGCCAATTTTTTTGTAAGCTTCAATGGTCAGGAAGATGTTATCAGATTCTCTGCCATCCTTTGCCACTACGCCGCCTTTCTCAAACGAGAAGCCCAGCAGTGTGTGTGCTGCAAGGAATTTTGGCGCGAATGGTTTTACCAGGAAATACGCTTTGATAACTTTGCTCGGATCAATGGTCGCATCCTGCCAGGAGTGGAGAGCTTTTTTCTCTTCGCTTTTCGGATCCTGTGAGATATCCCATCTGATATTGCCAACAGTCATTTTGTCTTTTGCGTTTGCCAGCATTTTTGCCGGGCGCTGATAAGCTTCGTGTTCTACTTCCACGATCTGAACGTCTTTTTCTTCTATAATCTTGATGTCTTTAATTTTTACAGTTTCAATATCGTCGGACTTGCCAACTTTGCCTGCAATGTCAACTGCTTTGCCATCATATTTTTTTGCTTCCTTCTGGTCCATCAGAAGCTGAAAAACTCGACCATCAGCAGTGTAGAGACAAGGAACATTCTCAACAACATGTACAACGCCTTTGAGGGTGTAATGAACAGCATAAGGCTTGGCAACTGCCGGACAAATTGTTGAAGCCGTCAAAAGCATCAGCAAAGCGAATATACTTACAGATCTGGTTAAGGTTTTATGCATTTTTTACTTCCTATTACTACGCAAAGATAAAGACCATTTGTACATTCTAGTGAAATAAGTCTTAACCGTCAAGGACAGATGATGGGCACGGCACATTAACACATTGACCACTTTCACAGGAACAGCAAACAAGCAACGACATCGGGGCAATAGACCGATGGTTGCAGATATTACAGCATCAGTATCAGGAACAGCCTAAGGAGAATATAACTTTGCATTTTCACTTCAAGCGAGTCTGACCACAAGTTTGAATTGCTATATACCTCATACGGAAAATCAAAATCATCATAATCCAGATTGTTCTCTGAACAATACTTTTGAACCAGTTCTGCAACCGGCACTCCAGGCTGATCACAACAACCATGCTGCATACAGGCAACATAACCGTTTTTCATAAGATCGCCAATAATGCGATAATCGCAATCGTTATCTGCAGGGACCGGCATTGCTTTTAGAAATCTCTGATCTACCAGTTCCTTTATGTTGAAAAGTCCCGTTTCGAGGTCATGTTCAAGCTTGCCAAGTCCCACAGTATTTACCTGACCGGTAATCGGATCTTTAAAATCATTGTCCATGCAGAACATTTCCAAAGCACCTAAGATAACGCGCTGATTTGCATAGCAAGCCTTGTCTCGTGCCTGAGCACGGGCTTTTCTGAAGTTCGGCGCGGCAAACATCGCCAGATAAGCTGGGTTCATGGCATCCGAGTTCGTTTTTGCAACTTCATCGGGAACAGCAAGAAATGCGGTATAATCAGTCGTCTGCCCATAACGCAGTCCCAGCTCAGTGATCTTTTTTATAACTTCGGAAGTCTGCTCATTGCCTTCCAGTTGCCTTATCAACTGGCGACCAGCGATGCTGGCAAACCAGGGCGAAACTTTCTGAGGTTCAATGTTTTCTCCAACATCAAAACTGAGTAAATCCTCGCCCATTGCTGTTTTAAGGTTAAATTTGCCGACATTGAAGGTCTGGACGTAATATGCCACATCACTCAGCGAACCGAACAGCGGCAACACCCGGCGATCATCCGGCAGAGACAGAAATGGATTGTTCTTCAGCATTTCTACCGACTTTTTAAGTGTCACTACAAGCTGATCATCGCTGATATTTCTGTCTATAAAGACACCATCACCGTAATTTTCTGCCATTACCGCAAGTGACCGACTGTAATCAGAGCGCAAATATATGATATGAACAGGATGGCACCCGATTTTGCGCCAGAGCGATTTTACATGACTGGACTGCAGATTGTCGCCATCAGTTATCATAACGATGCCGTCAAGATTATTATCTGCCGGAAAGGATTCCAGGCCGCTCCATGTCGTTGCTCCATAGAATTTCGTCGTCTCAAGATCGGCTGGTTCGATACGCTTGATATCGCCATCGGCAGCGGCATACATCTCAACCTTAACCTGTGGCATGGCTGAAATGGCTTTCACCACTTTGAGCGCACGTTCCTTGTTGCGATAACCCATGGAACCGCTCGCATCAACGATTATTCCTATGCGGCAGCCACGTCCAGGTTCGGCATACTCAACATTGCGAACCCTGATCAAACTGTATTTACTGCCATCCGGTACCAGACAGGTTGCCACCGACACTTTTTCGTCGCGACCAGTGCGATACGAAATCGAAAAATCATTTAATAGTGTCGTCTCAGCAGAATAGCTAAGGTTACAGAGCTTGTTTTCCGTTTTAATTTTGACCAGATCGTCGGTCGCCATTGCGTCAACTATCACATCAGCGTCAAAAATAGTCGCGGCAAAACTTAATTTGGCCTTTGCCGGCTCTGGCGGACGGCCTTCGAAATCATCAGCCGAGGAGACTGTCGAAAACCCTATAGGGAAATTAATAACAAGTCGCTCCTTGTCGCCATAAGCCGAAAAAAAGCAACGAAACCTTATTCCAACCTTCTTTTCGCGCTCGATTGGGAAAACCCGCACTGTTATTTCGTCATCCTTCTGTTCGAGAATTCCAGGATCAGTAAGACGACTGGTGATAGTCTGATAAATTTTGCGAGCCTCGGCAATCTCGCGTATTTCACCTTTTACCCACTCCTTCTCGTCGGTGTTTATCCAGAATCCGGCGGCAAAGGCGCCTGGCGGCATTTTAAATTTATAAACACCCTCGCAGCGAAACTGTGTCGGGTTATAGAAAGTATCCTCGACCTCCATCAGAACAATTCCGTTCTGCGAACTTGCTACGACACGACGCTCAACCAGATGCACCGGAACAGACTTCGACCACTGAGTGCCACAGGTAAGGATACCGTTAGCTGTAACGATCAGCGAAAGACTTGAGAATACAAGCGTAAAAAATATTATTGCGTATTTTTTCATCTCATTCCACCTCCGCAGCTTTCGCCAGATCGACAACCAGTCGGCTTTTACCCTTATCTTGACGCACGTATATGCGCAACCAGCGGCCGGAAACAATATTTGCCTGATAGAACTGGTTTTCAATCGATCGAATGTTTCGAGATTGATGCACGGCACATGTAACATATCCATATCGCTCATCCAGTATTAATCCATCGCGAACGCAGCACTTTTTAAGATCGTCAGGAATCACGCGCGATTCTTTGATTTTCTCATCAGCGCCATTGTTGTTTCTACGCCATTCAGTAGTTTTGCAGTAACAGTCACGCATCTCATTTTCAAATCTCATCTGATTCAATACTTTAAGGAATGCCATAGCGGTCACGTCAGCACGGAAAGCCATGGCAAATTTAATTGGAACATCGATGTCATGCCACAAGGAAACAGCGTGCGTCTCTCCACAGTCTAGATCAATCTGACGACGGGCAGACTTTTCTCCTGAACATATTTTGACCCTGTCGAGGTCGCTCGGCAGAATAAATATGCGTTGATCAACGTCTGAATCAGCATTAAACGCGCGGACAAACTCAGGTATTTCAAAAAATTCGAGACCTCTGCCCAAAAGTTCATATTCACTGAAACGAATCTGGAAGTCTTGCAGCATGCTTCTGAGAATTGCTATTTTTTCAGCGGTCATACCTAGTGATAAACTGACTTCTGGGATTCGCCGCATAAAAGGATCAAATCCGCCAGAAATAGAGAGCATGGCTAGACCTTCAGGCAAGACTTCTGCTGGCTGTTTTCCTGCTAAATAGTCATACATTGGATCGATTTTGCGTAACGTCTCAAAGAAACCGATCAAATCGAGATTAATCGCAAGATGCATTGAGTCAGTCGGACTCAAGCGGTCATATTTGTGCAGATCATTAAACCACTTGATTTCGGGGGACATTTCGAACAGCTTTTTACTCGCGTTTCGAGCCTCGTCATTATAAGAGATCTCAATGGCCGTATTAGCAGAGTCATCCGTTATTCTCAGCTCGATATCAGAAATATTTTCGAGACATTCAACAAGAGCCAGAGCCTCTCTTGCTACGCCTTCCAGGGGTGTTTTACGATAATCCATGGTTTTGACAACATGATTGCAGACATACTTTTTACCGGAGTCGTTAACACAGTAACTCCCGCCAAGCGGGCATTTTATGGCGTCTGCAGCATTGTCCGGAGCATTGCCTTTTCTCAGAAGTCTGGTAAGCTTTCGCGCATTTTCGCGACATTGGGACACAAGGTCCAGGTCACTGCGCATCAACTCCTTTTCGAGAGCACCTCTAACCTGACTGAGTAATGTTTCATTGAGAAATTTTATGTACAGCAGGCTTTTATCATCGAGCTTAAGCAGCGATTGTGGCAGCTCCATCTCATCAGGTTTCTCGCCGGACTTTTCTCTATAAGATCTGAATGCAGGATTTATAAATTGAAAGAGGCTCGGGAAAGTGCCGATAAAACGTGTTTTCTTATCTGCTCCATTTACCCATACAAAACATTCTGATTCTGATCGCCCTTTCCTGGTGCCAATAGCAAAATAGAATGTATCCTCGACTCTGGCGCTGGCTGGAATAACAGGGCGATCTGTGGCCAAAAGATTTTCGAGATCGCTCTTGCATACGTCATAAACAGGTTTGATCTCTTCGATCTCAGTCAAACGCTGCCAGATCGCCTGCGGTGTCGCGATTCTACCGATCACACTCCATTCCTGATCGGCTATTTCAGCTCCATAAGAGCAGGGTATCAGCATTACCAAAAACCCTAACAGTAGAGATAATCGTCTCATAATTTCCCCTTCCAGTTAACAGAAAAAAATAATGGCAATTCAATTTGAGCAACACTTGTGCCAGCAGAAAATATACTTTAATAGACAGTCACAAACATGCTAGCACATCACGCACTGCCACGCGTGTGCGACAGCGTTGTCGCACATACGTGGCATTCTGTATCAACAGCACATCTTCAGAAATTGTGCTTAGCAAAATGTTGCGCCTCTCAACAGCTGATTAATGGCATGCAAGGCATATCATCTTATTGATTTCATATCAGATATCAGGTAACTTAAATCAATCTGCAATTCTTTTCCGAATTTTTTGATATCTCCAAAGTCGAACTACAGTTTTTTACCAATTAAACACATGAACAAAAACACAGCATCTCTTGTTGTCACCCCAGAAACTTCCTGGAAACAAGTTGATCACGACATTGTTACATTTCCTATAAATGCCGTGACATCGCTGAAATCGGAAGTGCAAATTCCATGAGGCGCAGTTGTCTTTTAGCAATGATTTTTGGGCTTCTTCTCATCGGCTTATTTTTTATAGCCTTTTTTTCCTGTTTAAACATACTCTCCAGTAGTGGATTTTCGATTCCATCATCAGTGTCAGTTTCGCTGTATGATCAAACTAAAGCGCTCCTTTTATATCTGGCAACTCTGGAGTTCTTTCTGGCAGCTTCCGGAGTCTTTTTTGCGGAGAAATGCTTAAAAGTATCAGTCACCATAAGCGGAGCTCTTTTAATCGCTGATTTTTTTACTTCACTATGCGGCCTCGCGCCATTCGGCGATGCTGCAGATCTGATTGTCTGGTTCTTTTTCTGTTCTATCAGCTGGTTTGGCTTATTAAAGTGGATGCCAGCCCCGGAGATATACTACGAAAATCCGCTGACATATGCCTACGATGATTTTCTAGAACATGCCAGTGTGGTGATAGGAAGCATGGATATATGGTATCTCATCGTTACGAGCTCCGCATCTTTGTTTTTTACAGCCTGTATGGCTAATGAATTCTGGAGCTGGATGGATATCTGCATGGCATGTCTTGTCATGTTTACTGCAGTTGGCCTCTCCAAACTCACCAACTCAGAGTTTACAATAGAGGAGCTTCATCACCCCATATCCAGCAATGGGCAAGAAGCGGAACGCAGTCCAGCCTTGCCCGGATCCAGTTACGATGAATGGACTGAAAGCAAAGAAGAAATTGTTATCGACATTCCTTCAACGCTTAAAACGATAACCAAACTGATAGGAATCGCCTGCTTCTTTCTTCTATTGGCATTTAACAGGAGTGGCATCCCGACCTGGTTTCGAAATGATTTAATGATCGGCTTTGCAGCTTCCATATTAATCAGATTTTTTATTAAATGCCAATACCTCATCAATTTTGCAGACAGAGCAATTCATCAAGAATTTACCAATCCGATATATTATAAGAAACGCCGGATTGGATTTGACGAGATAGCGATGGTGACAACTATCGGAAAACTCTCTGGTTGGCCGTTATTATGGCATCTATACAAACTTGATTACTCAGTCGCTTTGATACTGAAAGACGGAGTAATCCTTCCTTTGCCACGAAAAGCGGTAGATAAAACGGATGGTTTTTCGATTCAGGCAGAAGCATCTGCCCAGGCAGAGCACCTTGCGCGCTTTATCGGATGTGAATTTCAACCAGGATTATTTTTTAAAGACCAGAATTTTTCAAGCTGGTGTTCATATACCGATAAGATCGTTGAATCGCTTGGCTCACAAACAGCTCTGAAAGAAGCACTATGGCAAGCAAAACTCTCTAATGTTTCACTAGAATTCTCTGAATCTGGGCTCGTTAAGGTTGATCTTCCCACAATGAAAGAAAAGTTCGTTCTCTTCCTGCTCACTCTGCTTTCAATTATCTCCACCTATTGGATCATCAACAGTGAAGCATCCTACATTGCGGCAAACCCTCGTTTAATTTATCTGTTTCTGCTGGATTCAACATCTGTCCTGATGACATTATATGCTGCCTGGCTATGGCTGATAGATGAATATTATATCTTTGATATGAAGCAACGTCTGGTCCTTTTCCGATCACGATTTCTGTTCTGGCGAAAGGAAACATCTATCTGCAGCTTCGATCAAATCGATTGTTTCGAGGTCTGGAAACGCCATTCTCTGATTTCTAAAGTCTTCGTCAAAGAACAGAACAACCCATTCACCTGCATCACTCAATTTTTTGTTCGGCTGAAAAGCCGCGATGGCAAATACTATTCGATGTCCGACTGCATCCATGGGAATGACCATATCCCAACTCTCCGTGGTGGTGCGCTTAACAAGCTCGTATTTTCCTATGACTCACCATCTGATGCAATATCAGAGACAAGCTCCAGCCTGAGCGAGACCTATTCAGCCAGGTCGACTAAAAATCTAAAAACTAGTCTGAATCAAGATCATCACAAATACAAAAAAGGCACAAAAAACAAAAAAACATAAAAGATGATTGAGACAAGAAAACCTCTATTAAAGAGAAGCTATCGCAGAACTATTTGTGCTTGCCCGCCTTCCAGATTCCTGATAATAAAAACAACGGATGGTTTATGTTCCATCCGTTGTTCGCAACTGAAATTGACGGTTAATAGTCTTTACTGGTCGGCGTTACCACCCTTTTCAAAGGCACCATCGTCATCTTCGGGCGAACAGACGTGGATGCCGATGGATCCTTTCGGATCGCCAAACTGGTCCGGTTCTTCAGGTAGAACAGATTTCATTGTTGCCGGGCAGAGTATCCATGATGGGAAAATCTCGCCTTCAAGTTCTAACCAGGGCTTGAATTCACCAGGAGCCAGATCCGAATGGTTCACTGCCTCGACATCGACGGTGAGGTAGAACATCAGTTCTCTGTTGTCCGGCGCATCAAAGATCCAGACGATAACGATCACACTTTCTCCCAGCGCATGGCCGCCAGGAACGGGATTGTAATCCATTGTAAGTCTCTTCCACAGGCTCTTCGTTGTCCCAGGTGATTTTGCCCCGGTGAATTTGAAAGGAATTGTGTACAGAAATTCCCAGAAATTGTGCTTAGCAAAATGTTGCGTTTTTCGAAAGCGTATAATAACTTGTAGAAACAAGTTTTAATGGAAAATAGGAGTTCTTTATGAAAACAATATTTGTTACAATTATGGTATGTGCACTTGCGCTTTTTTCCCCGGCCATTTTTGCTGATGAAGTTCTAACTCACGCTGATGCGCAGATTCAAATCACTGTACCGACAGGCTGGAGTCAAGAAGCTGACGGGGACGTTTTGTCTATCAAATCCCCAGATGAGGCAATGGCAGTTGTATTCATGATTCTTCACCCCAAAGATGCTAATAAAGCACTTGAAGAAGTCGATGCCGGTCTTATAGCAACTGTAGGTCCCATCACCTGGGGAAACGATGGAAGCCCCAAGCCTGCTGAAATCAATGGAATGGCGTGTGAAGAGTGGGTTGGAACCGCCAAAGAGGGTACAGTTCAGATCGACGTTATTGCTCTTGATACTCCGGCCGGCAAGACTCTTGGCGTTTATTGGATTGACACACCAGAATCAGCAGAAAAGTTTGCAGCTGAAATTACAACTATCGTAAGAGGCCTCAAGCCTATGGAAGCCGCTCCCGCCGCAATTAATACAGACAGTGATGGCGACGAAGGCGATGATGGCGACGAAGGCGACGAAGGCGACGAAGGCGACGAAGGCGACGAAGGCGACGAAGGCGACGAAGACGACGCAGAATAAGAATTCTCAGGCAATTTGCAGATAACCGGGGAGGAGCAATCTTCCCCGGTTGTTTCATTGAAAACATTGCCTTTTGCCGGCAAGAAAAGGTAAATTTATCAGAATGGTATTCAATCAGCTGTTTTTAGAAAGGTCTCGAATGCTGGTCAAACACTTGTCATTTTTTTGCCTCTTGCTTATTCTTTTAACATTGCCCATGCCAGCATCATCGCAAGGCTGGACAGTTCAGCCGGGCATTGCAAAGCCAGCATCATCGAAGGGTTGGACAGTTCAACCAGACACGGCAAAACCTGCAACAACAGCAGATGAAGATAGCGAAGAAGAAACTGCTGATGAAACCGACATTGACGACGACAATTCAGACGACATAGAAAAAGATTCTCCAATTGCTCCCGGTGAGTGGAAAATCCTGCTGGATATGAATAATGAAATCTATCCTTCATGGCTGCTTTCTACTGCCGGGATGAAATCAGAAGAGCCTAACGAAGAAAACGAGCTCGGTGATCCATTTGGCTCAATAGGAATAATGGTCTGCAGTCCCAAAGACAACTGTTCGGTCAATCTAACAATTTCCAGCGCGAATATCCTTCGCCCAAGCAAATTCCAGGCTGTTTTAAAAAAATCTGGAATCACCTACTTTGTCCGTCCAAGCCTGGACTTTGACTACAACACCCTGGCAGAGGTAACACAGCCCTTTCCGGAAAATATAAAGGTCTCTGTAAGCATCGACGGGAAACCAGCCACCGAAAAACTTGAGACCGTTAATGTTCGAGCTGTTAACGACTGCATTTCTTCCTACCCGGATGAAGACGGCAACCCGATAGAAGTTAACTGGACCTTCGCAGCCTATATAAACGAAAACCATCCGGAGATTCATCGCATCATGTCAGAAGCTAAAGATGCTGATGGGAACCCGATGACCTTCGCCGCATACCAGGGAGACAAGGAAACAGTGCTTGCAGAAGTAGAATCGATCTGGAATGCACTGGAACGACGAGGCCTGCGCTACAGCAGTATTACCACGCCATCTCTTGCAGAGAATGCCGTATATAGCCAGTTTGTCAGGCGGGTTGGCGAAGTTCTCGCTACTGAACAGGCAAATTGTGTCGATGGCAGTGTTTTGATGGCCTCTATCCTGAGACGAATGGGTCTGGATGTTTACCTGATCGTGTTGCCAGAGCACATGTTTCTTGCGATTAAACTGGAAGAAGACGATGACGATGACGATGTCACCAGTCTGAAAGAGCTTACCGGAATAGAGACCACTGAGTTGGGTGCGGGCAGCTTTGAAGATGCACTTAGTTCGGGAGAAGAGCAGATGAAAGAAATCGCGAGAGATCTGAAAGCTGCTCTAAAAGATGAAAATATGGCTGCAGAAGGATGCGCAGTGGTAGACATCGCAAATGCACGCAGCAACGGTGTATTGCCACTACGCGAACCGAACGCAAAGTAAGAGGATTACAAACCGGCCAGAGCCTCAGTAACAAAAACTGGTCAGTGCGAAAAAATCGTTTAACGGGCTGCAATGATGGCCTGATCTATGTTCATGCAGCCATAATTTGATCAGCCAGTTGTCTGGTCAAGATGACCTTCACGAATGAGCTTATATTCGCCAGTTTCTGTATTCAGGTCATAAACATTGAAATTGCTGCGAATGTTAAAACCTTCATAATGTACGGCAAAATTTAGTGATGCCGAGCCTTTTTGCTGACAACTGCGGATACGATGAAAAACGCAGCAGGGCCAGACCAGCATACCTGGGCCGTCATAAGCAAGTTCGCCATCGATCACGATTTTATCGGCAGTTACATCAACCCTGACGATAAGCCCATGCTGAGGCGTATAAATATCGACATGCCTTTCTCCGGCAAGAACCATGAGATTGTCAGCTTGAGAAGGATGCATATACCACGGCCGTTCAACCTCACCAACCGGCCCGGGAGAGACAGCTCCACCCACATGAATAACCCGGTCTATGGCGTCAATTCTTGGTATATCCTTTGGGTTCAAACAGTCAAAACTAACTCCAGGCGTCCGACGAAATATCTTGAGCGGAATAATTTTATAAAGCCCTTCGATCTGCTGTGGCACGCTTGTCGCTGGCATTTTGAGTTCTCCTTGATAATCTAACAACATACAAATGTTATCATAAAGCTGCTGACACAGCAAAACCCTTGGCAGGCATCACAAAACCATCCATCATTGCTTGAACATATCAATTTTCAGTCCCTTGCCATCAACCAGCAGAATTGCCCAGCCCCATTCATACTGGTCATCAAACCATAGCATTTTGAAGTTCTGGTCCTTATATTCAGTATTTCTCAAATCCTGAATTATTCTTTGTCGGTTTGAGCCCTCTGGAAAGTTGTCGCCGTCAAAAAGCACCGGAAACCGCTTCTTGATTTTGTCTTCGGTCAGGCCTCTGACAATGAGACTCTTGTTACAATCAACAAAAACATAATCCTCAAGATATTTCTGGCTACATTCGCTTCCAGTCATTACCCACCAGAGGTAAGCGGGATTTTTCAGCTGAAATGGGCCAAAATAAAACAGGGCAGCAATGCAAAGAACCACTATGGCAAAAAGAACTAGAAAAATCTTCATTTTCATCTAATAAACCTCATTTGCGTGTAATCGAAAATGCCGCCATGTTGGGCCTTAAATGGCCCGACATGGTGGCACCTGCTTCTTCAACGATCAGCTCTTTTCGCTACGGGTTACAGCCTTGAACAGATCTTCGAGGCTCAAACCTGAGCTGCTGATAGATTTGACCTTAAAATTGGCAAGTATCTTGTTCAACTCTGGTTCTGAATAGTCTTTAACTACGAGTTCAAGCTCCGTGCCATTGGCTTTGGCAGCAAGTATCGACGGATGAACCGGCATGGTTTCGACCGGATTCTCAAGCATCACATTGACTTTGCGTATCTTTTCGACAAGCTCATCCTTACTGTTGTTAACGACAAATCGGCCGCCAGAAAGGATCAGGATATGATCGCAGACGCCGGATATGTCATTGAGTTCATGCGACGACAGCACAACTGTTACGCCTTTTTCGACCAGAGACTCAATGAGGCTGTTCAGAATCTCTTCGCGCGCTACAACATCAACACCACCAACAGGTTCGTCCAGCAGCAGTATTCTGGCCTCGGTCGCCAACGCGAAAGCCAGCTGCAGCTTGCGTTTCGTGCCCTTGCTGAACGTACTGATCTTCTGACTCATGCTGATACCAAACTGCACAAGAGTCGCTTCATAGAGGGCCTGGTTCCAGGTCGGGTACATCGGTGAGAACACGCGAGCCAGCGTCTGCGCTGTCATCCACGGGTAGAGATGGCACTCTTCGCTCACCAGCACGCAGCTTTGCCTCAGCAGAGCCGGGTTTTGCTCGGGGTCTATACCCAGAGTCGATGTATTGCCAGAAACTGGCTTGAGTTCGCCATTTATGATGTTCAACAACGTGGTTTTGCCGGCGCCATTGCGCCCAAGAAGAGCGACAACCTTCCCCATCTCAATCTGCACGCTGACATCATTGAGAACCGGGTGCCCATTGTAAGACATATTCAGCTGATTAATATTGATAGTTTCCATGTTATTTTACCTCCTGCTGTTCAAGCACGGCATCAAAGATTTTGCGAACCTGCATGCGATCAAGATTCATACTGCGCGCGATGGCGATGATTTCGAGAATATGCTTTGCCATTTCACTTTTAGCCTGTTCGAGAAGATCATCGGCCGATTTTGGCGCAACGTAGGCGCCCTGCCCGCGCTTGAAGTAGATGGTTCCGGCAGTGGAGAGTTCCTGATAGGCCCTGGAAATGGTATTCGGGTTGACTTTCAACTCTATTGCAAGTTCTCTGATCGAGGGAAGCCGGTCATCTGCCCCGAAAACGCCCGAAAGTATTTCGCGCTGCATGCCTTCAATTATCTGCTGGTAAATAGGAATCGGCGAGCTTTCGTTTATTCTGATCATGATTTGCCACCGCCTTTCACCGCGCGATAGACAAGCGATTCAAAATTACCGCGCTTGAGGACCGACATACTGGCGACATCCATTTCGTAGATTGAACTACCGGCTGCGACCATAAAACGATTTTCGCCAATATGAAAAGCATTCTGCAGAGCAATGCCTACTCTTGAAGAAGATTTGGCACCAACGCTGTTCAAGCTGGCAAATTCGCTCAGCTGACCAGTAAGCAGATCAACCGACATAAACTTGCAGATCATCGGCTCTAGATTGCTGGTATTGAAATATAGAAGAGCTTTTTCACTATTCTGAGCTGGCATTACGGTAACTGAGCTTGGTTCTGGAAATTGTAAAAGCTCTTTTTCGCTTTTAGCGTTCAAATCAATCTCGACCAGGCTATGTTTGTATTCCATGTATCGTTCCTTCTCGCCGGAAGAATATTTGAGAGCCAGCAGTTTTCCGGTTGTTGTAACCGCAACGATTTCGAAACGTGCTGACAACCAGTCGAGGCGCTCTGTTCTGCCGTCGAGATACGCAAGAACCAGT